>JACRDC010000041.1 GCA_016218705.1 Desulfarculus sp. | reverse complement strand
GGCCATGCTCTCCTTCAGCAACTTCGGCGGCACGCCCCACCCCGACGCGCACAGGGTGCAGAAGGCCCTGGCCCTGGCCCAAGCCTCGCGGCCGGACCTGGTCATGGACGGCGAGATGCAGGCCGACACGGCGGTATCGGCCGAGGTGCAGGCCAGGCTGTTTCCCTTCAACAAGCTGGGCGGCCCGGCCAACGTGCTCATCTTCCCCGAGCTGGCCGCGGGCAACACCTCCTACAAGCTCCTGGACCGCCTGGGCGGGGCCAAGGCCGTGGGTCCCTTGCTCATGGGCCTGACCAAGCCCTTCAACGTGCTGCAACGCGACGCCGACATGGAAAACGTGGTCAACGTCATCGCCATCACCGTCGCCCAGGCCCAGGACATGGAAAAAAAGGCGCGTCAGAACGACCGTTGAGGCCTCCCCTGGTCAATGCCACGGGCCGCCGGAAGCGATTCCGGCGGCCCGCTCATTTGGTACTTGCCTTGAGGGCTGGCCCTAGGCGATCAGGTTGGCCACGGCCTCGATGGAGCGGTTGCTGACGTCAATGATCTGCAGGCCCTTGATGCGCCCGAAAATATCGTGGCTGTAGCTAAGTTCGCGGTTGACCGTGGCCAGGTCGTGGTAGGCGCTCAGCCTGGCCTGTTGAAAACGGTTGCGGCGGATGGTGCAGAGCTTCTCGGGGGCGATGGTCAGGCCCACCATGTGGGGCTTCTTGAGGGTGAAGACCTTCTTGGGCAACTCCATGTCAAGGATGATGGGCACGTTGGCCACCTTGAGGTTGTTGTTGCACGACAGGTACAGGCTGGTGGGTGTCTTGGAGGTGCGCGAAACCCCCAGGATGATGACGTCGGCCTGGCCCAGGGTCTCCAGTCCCTGGCCGTCATCGTGGCGCAGGGTGAACTCTATGGCCTCGGCCAGGTTGAGGGAAGCCTCGCCCAGGATGCGGCGCAAGAGGCCCTTGTCCAGGATGGGGTTGACCCGAAACATGGAGATCATCTGTCCCAGCATGGGTCCCAGGAAGTCCACCATCTCGATGCCGCGCTTCTTGCCCTCCCGCTCCAGGTAGGCCCTCAGGCTCTTGTCCACCAGGGTGTAGGCCAGGATGCCCCCGTTCGCCTCGGCCTGGTCCAGCACCTGGCGCAGATCCTTGGTGGTCTTGACGAAGGGATGGCGGATGAAGTGGGGGGAGATGAGCTTGTGGAACTGCACCAGCACCGAACGGGCCATGCGCTCGGCGGCGATGCCGGTGGCGTCGGAGACCACGTGCACCGGCAATTGAATCTTGGGGGGACTCATATGGCGAATGCTCTTCCCGGTTGCGGCCCGCGGGCGGCCTTGCTGGGTGGCGGCATCACCGGCTGTCAAACGGCTCCCGCCCGAGGTGGGAAGGAACGGATAGCGACAGGCCGGAGGGCCGGCGGGTCGTGCGGTGCCCCATGTTTCCAAAAAAAGCGCCAAGATGCAAGGTTTCTGAGGCGCTATTAAATAGCTGCGCCAGACGGCTCCGGCTGGGTGCCCGCTGGCCCGGCCCCTGGCCAGGCAGGTATTTCCAGGAGAGGTGGGTTACGGCCGTGGTGAAGAAGACGCCTTTGAGCAGGTCCTGTACTTCGTTGAAAACTCGGGGCCGTTCTCCGGGCGGCTAGCTGCGGGAGCGGCCGGCGGGGCGTTGCAGACTTTTTCTGATGAACTCGCCCACGGCCTCTTGGTCCAGACCGCGCAGGTGGTCCTGCAAGACCGGCAGTGGTATCTCGGCGCGGGCCATGGACTTGTGCCCACCGGCTGAGCCCAGGTGGCCGAAGGCCTGCTCCACCAGCTTGCCGGCGTTGTTGCGCAGGCCGGCGTTGCGCACCACGATTATCAGGCCGTTGTGGTGCACGCCGCTGGCCACGCTCATGTCCACGCTGTCCACCTTGAGAAAAAAGTCGGCGATCTGCACCAAATTGTCGGGGTTCTTGATCTGCCCCAGGTGGGCGAAGATGCAGTGCCGGCGCACCAGGTAGACCTCCAGGGCCTGGTGCAACACCTCCAGGTCCTTCAGCCGCATCTCGCTGAACTCAATGTTGCGCAACACCGACTGGTTGGCCTTGGGGAACAAAAACTGGAAGGCCTTGACGTCCTGCTCCAGGCTGGGGCGCTGGAAGCCCGCCGTGTCGTTCTTGATGCCATAGACCAGGGCCGTGGCTAGGCGGGCCGAGGGTTTGATGCCGGCGGCCCGCAGGTACTCGGTCAGGATGCTGGCCGTGGCGCCGTAGCGGGGGCGGATGTCGCTGAAGCAGGCCCTTTCCAGTTCCTCGCCCAGGGGGTGGTGGTCTATGACCACGTGCTGGGCCGCCCTGGCGAAGGCCTTGTGGTGGCGCGGCTGGCTGTCCACCAGTACCCGCTTGCTGTAGTCATCGGGGCGCAGGCTGGCCAGGGGCTCCACGGGAATCTTGAGCAGGCGCACCATGGCCAGGTTGTCGGGGCGGCTGATCTCGTTGACCCTGGCTATGGTCACCCCGGCCACCCGCCGCCACAAAAGGCGTTTGAAGGCCAGGGCCGAGGCCAGGGCGTCGGGATCGGCGGCGATGGAGATGAGCACCCGGTCCTCGGGTCCGAACAGGGACAACAGCCGGCGCACCTGCTCGGCCATGTTGCGGGGCCGGTTCGTGGCTGAGGCGTGAGGCATGGGCGATAGAGGCCTTTCACAACTGTGACAACCGCGCCGGCGCGACCGGTTGCATCAAAGATAGCATTTATGCGCGGCGATCCACAACCGGCCAGTCCACCATTCCGCCAGGGGCTGGGGGCGGTGGGCCTGGGGGCGGTGGGCCTTGCCGGCCGCCAGAGCCCTGTGTTATTATTTTTCAATAAGCTAGATTATAGCTACGCTGACGTGGCCGCCGGGGCCGCGCCGGCCCCTTGCACCCCGGCGCCACGGGTTATTTAAGGGTAACGGCATGCCAGCCGACCGGCCAGCAGAACCGACCGCGCGGTCCTCCCCTGACCAACAGACTGGATTGCCGCCCCGGCCCAGCCTGGCCCTGCCCCAGGGGTCGCCAGCCTACCAGGCCTTTTTGCAGTGGCTGGACCAGCAGACCGACGACCTTATTGACGAGTGGGTCGTCAGGCTGGCCACCCTCTCGCCCAGCTACAGCGTGCGCCCCACCAGCGAGCTTTACGTCACCGTCAACGAGGCCTTCCGGGCCAACCTGGAGGTGCTGCACTCCGGCGCCCTGGAGCGCATAGAAAGGTTCATCCGCCACATCACCCAGATGCGTCTGCAGGCCGGCTTTCCGCTCTCCGATGTGCAAAGGGCCTTCGAGCTTTTTCGCACCATCGTGGTCGAGAGGCTGGAGGCGCCGGAGTTGGCCCATTTGCTGCCGGTGTGCGTAAAGCCTCTCAACCAGTGCCTGGCCTTCACCATCCACCGCTTCTCCGACATGTTCCAGCAGATGGCCGAGAAGGCCATCCGCTCCCACGCCCAGGGCCTGGAGCGCACGGTGCGCATACGCACCGCCGAGTTGGCCGAGAGCGAGCAGCGCTACAAGACCCTGGTCAACGAGATCAACGACGGCTACTTCATCGTGCAAGGCGAGCGCGTGGCCTTTGCCAACCACGCCTTTTGCCGCATGCACGGGGCCGACCCCGAGAACGTGGCCGGCCGGCCCTTCGCCGACTTCGTGACCAGCGAAGGCCGCTCCCGGGTCATCCAGGCCTTCCGCAGCGCTCTGAGCAGCCGCTCCCCGGGCGGGCAGATGGAGTACACCCGGGCCGGCTGCCCCCTGTCCGAGGCCCCCACGGAGATGCGTTACAAGGTGGTGGAGCTGGGCCAGGTGCCGGTGACCATTGGCATCTGCCGCGACATCAGCGGACGCGTGGCCATGGAGAACCGCCTGCGCGAAAACGAGCGCATGGCCTACGTGGGCCAGATCGCCGCCTCGCTGTCCCACGAGATACGCAACCCCCTGTCCACCTGCACCCTGAACATGATGATCCTGCAGGACAAGCTGCACCTGGAGGGCTTCGACCGCCGGCGCCTGGAGATGACCGTGCGCGAGCTGACCCGCCTAGACAGCATCCTGCACCAGCTATTGGACATGGCCCGGCCCATGAACATCGTGCCCGGGCCGGTGGATTTGTCCCTGGCCGCCCGGGACTGCGTGGAGCTGTTGGCCGACAAGATCCAGGCCGCGGGCGTGCGCGTGCGCCAGCGCCACCCAGCCGGCCTGCCCCTGGCCGAGGCCGACCTGGGCAAGATGGAGCAGGCGGTGCTCAACCTGATGCTCAACGCCCTGGAGAGCCTGGAGGCCGGCGGACGCATCACCGTGTGGACCCGCCAGGTGGCCCACCAAGGCGCCCGTTGGGTGGAGCTGGGCGTGCACGACAACGGCCAGGGCCTGGACGCCGAGGCCCGCGACAACCTCTTCACGCCCTTCTACACCAACAAGAACCGGGGCACCGGCCTGGGCCTGAGCATCGTCCAACGCATCCTGGAGGCCCATGGCGGCGGCATGACGGTCAAGGGCCGCCACGGCATCGGCGTGGCCTTCATCATGAGGCTGCCATGCCAGGCGTGAAGCCCATCCTGATCGTGGAGGACGACGACTCCCTGCGCGAATCCCTGGAGATGTTCCTCAAGGAGCAGGGTTACGAGGTCGTGACCGCCGGCAGTGGCGAAGGCGGCCTGGACTTGTGGCGGCGCAGCCGTCCGGCGGTCATCATCCTGGACATCAAGCTGCCCGACATCTCGGGCCTGGAGCTGCTGCCGCGCATCGTCAGCCAGGACCCCGAGGCCAAGGTGATCGTCATCACCGCCTTCCACGACATGGAGACCACCATCGAGGCCATGCGCCTGGGGGCCTACGACTATCTGCAAAAGCCCTTGAAGGCCCCGGACCTGGCCCGGGTGGTGGCCAAGGCCCTGCACATCGCCGACGCCACCCTGGCCCACCAGCCGGTGATCGCCCCCAGCCTGGTCCACGACGCCCGGCGGCGCATCATCGGCGACACCGGGGAGATGAACGCCATCTTCAAGACCATCGGCCTGCTCACGCGCAACCGGGCCACGGTCTTGATCACCGGCGAGACCGGCAGCGGCAAGGAACTGATCGCCCGCGTGATCCACGACTCCTCCCAGCACGGCCAGCAGCCCTTCGTGACCGTGGACTGCACCACCCTGGTGGGCAACCTCATGGAGTCTGAGCTCTTCGGCCACGAGCGCGGGGCCTTCACCGGCGCGGTGGAGAACAAGCGCGGCCGCCTGGAGTTGGCCGGCCAGGGGACCATCTTCTTTGACGAGATAGGCGAGCTGCCCCTGCTCCTACAGGCCAAGCTCTTGCGCTTTTTGGAGAACCGCGAGTTCACCCGCGTGGGCGGCACCCAGGTGCAGCGCTCCCAGGCCCGCATCATCGCCGCCACCAACCGCAACCTCCAGGAACTGGTGCAGCAGGGGCGCTTCCGCCAGGACCTGTTGTTCAGGCTCAAGGTGGTCACCATCCAGGTGCCCCCCTTGCGTGACCGCGCCGGCGACTTGCCCAAGCTGGTGCAGTATTTCCTGGCGCGCATAAACGAGGAACTGGGCACCGGGGTCAACCGCGTGGAACGCCAAGCCATGGACCGCCTGGCCGCCTATGCCTGGCCGGGCAACGTGCGCGAGCTGAAGAACGTGCTGACCAAGGCGGCCATGGACTCCCGGGGGCCGGTGCTCCTGGCCGAGGCCGTGTCCGAGGCCCTGGCCCTGTCCGAGCCGGCGCCGGCCCCCAGCCGCAAGCTCTCCACCCTGGAGGAGGTGGAGCACCAGCACATACTCTTTGCCCTCAACGAGAACGACTGGAACATCTCGGCCACCGCCCGCGCCCTGGGCATCTCCCGCCCCACCCTGCGCAAGCGCATGGGGCACTTCAGCCTCCTGCGCAAGGTTTAGGTGTAAAGTTTCTTTCCACCCCCTTGCCAGTTCCGCTTGCCGGCCCCGTGGGGCCATCAGGGCCGGCAGGGCTGACCGCCGGCCTTAACCCTCCAATCCTCCAGTGATTCATCCTTGGGCCGCCGCCAAGCCGGCCGCGGCATGGTTCTTGCCCCTATAGGTATGAACCGTCACCGAGGTATGCCGCTTTCCATGGCGACCATCGAGCCGCTCAACGAGGTCCGCAAGGGCCATATCCGGCAGGTGCTGGACCACGCCAAGGGAGATTTGGACCTGGCCTGCCGCATCCTGGGCATAGAGCCCCAGGACCTGCCCAAGCTCTTGGCCACCCACGGCCTGGAACCGGTGGCCCCGCCGGACCGGCCTTCCAGAACCCCAGACGACGAGGAGTGAGGCCATGAAAAAATTGCTGGCGCGTATGTCTCTATTGCCGGTCCTGGCGGCCTGCCTGCTTATGCTGGCGCCCCTGCTGGCCGCCCCGGCCGCCCAGGCCGCCCAGCCCATCGTCCTGGGCTGCCCCCTGTCCACGGCCTTTCTCTACGGCTGGGACGCCGAGCGCGGCATCAAGCTGGCCGTGAGCGAGATCAACGCCGCGGGCGGGGTGAAGGTCGGCAACGAGACGCGGCCTTTCAGCGTGGAGGTGATAGACACCCGCGACCTGGAGCCCGGCGTGCCGGTATCCGAGGCCCTCCTGGGCGTGGAGAAGCTCCTGTTGGAGAAGAAGGCCGACTTCATCGTGGGCGGGCCGGTGCGCTCCGAGGCGGCCCTGGCGGCCATGCCGCTCATCGCCAAGGCCAAGAAGATCAGCATCCTCACCAGCGGCTCGCTGACGCCCAAGTACGGCGAGACCGTGGCCCAGAACCCCGACCAGTTCAAGTACCTGTTCCGCATCTCCGGCGAGGCCAAGTGGATGGTCAGCGGCGAGATCATCCCCTGCCTGGAGCAGATCGGCAAGAAATACAAGCTGGAGCGCCTGGCCATCATGGTCCAGGACGTGGCCCACGCCCGGGCCGGCGGTGGCATCATCGCCAAGGTCATGGCCGACAAGGGCTGGAAGGTCCTGCCTCCCGAGGTCTATCCCACCGGGGCTACCGATTTTTCCCTGGGCCTGTCCAAGGCCAAAAACGCCCAGGCCCAGGTCATCCTGATCTGGATGGACATGCCCGAGACCTCCATCCTGCTCAAGCAATGGCATGACATGAAGATACCGGCCCTGCCCTTCGGCTCCATCATCTCCGCCGCCGAGCAGCCCAGCTTCTGGGCCGCCACCGAGGGCAAGGGCGAGTACTGCCTGGCCAACGTGGTCAACGCTGGCAACGCCCCTAGCCAGGCCACCCCCTGGACCATGAAGTTCGTGGAGGCCTACCAGAAGATGTGGGGCGTGGAGCCCGAGGGCTACGGCGCCTCCTCTAGCTACATGGCCGTCTACACCCTTAAGGACGCCATCGAGCGCGCCGGCAGCATGGACAGCGACAAGTTGGTGGAGGCCATGAAGGCCACCGACCTGATGGGCGTCTATGGCCGCGTCAAGTTCGACCCCAAGACCCACCAGGTCATCCCCAGCCTGGACCCCCAGGAGGGAGCCGTGGGCACCATCTTCCAGTGGCAGGCCGGCAAGCGCGTGGTGGTCTTCCCGCCCAAGATCGCCACGGGCGAGATACTGCTGCCCCCCTGGATGAAGGACGCCAAGTAGCCCTGAACCAGCATGACGGCTGAAGCCGGTGGCGGGCGCCGCCGCCAAGCACGGCGGCGCCCTTCGCGAAAGGTACCCGGCATGGAAATCCTGATCTACGGCCTCATCAACAGCGTCTCCCTAGCCCTGATGGCCCTGGGTTTCACCCTGGTCTACGGGGTCAGCCGCCTGCCCAACTTCGCCCACGGCTCGCTGTACGTCACGGTGGGCTTCATCACCTGGCTGTTGCTCAACCGCCTGGGCCTGCCCTACCCCGTGGCCATGCTCATCTCCCTGGGCCTGATCGCCCTGGTGGGGGCGGCCACCTACAACTTCATCCTGGTGCGCATCCGGGGCATGGCCATCAGCGAGATCATCGCCTCCTACGCCATCGGCCTGGCCATCCTGGAGGGCCTGCGCTGGGGTGGGCTAAAGGGCACCACCCTGACCCTGCCGGTCTTCGCCCAGGGCAGCGTGGACATCCTGGGCGTGACCGTGGACTTCCACCGCCTGCTGGTGATCCTCTTGGGGGCGCTGTTGGTGGGCGGGCTGTGGCTCTTTGTCAACCACACCAAGCTGGGCCTGGCCTTGAAGGGCATGGCCCAAGACGAGCGCGCGGCGCTCACCCTGGGCATAGACAGCGACCGCATGGCCGTCTTCTCCATGGCCCTGGGCGCGGTCATGGCCGGCCTGGCGGCCCTGGTGCTCTTGCCCTTGGGCAACATCGTGGTGGAGAGCGGCTACCATGTGCTCATCATGGCCGTGGCGGTGTGCATCGTGGGCGGCCTGGGCTCCTGGACCGGGGCCGTCCTGGCGGCCTTCATCATCGGCTTCGCGCAGATACTCACCACGGCCTGGATGGGTCCCCACTTCCAGGTGGTGGTGGCGCTGTTGGCCATCATCGTCACCCTGATATCCCGGCCCAGCGGTCTGTTCGGCCGGCAGAAGGAGCTGGAGGAAAGGGTCTGACATGGAAGCCGTAATGCAATCGCGGCGCAAGGAGCGCGTGGACCGTGGCATCAAGGTGCGCACCGACGGTGTGTACGCGGTCAGCTCCTGGCGCGAGATAACCTATCTGGTGGCCCCTCGCCTGCTCTTGATCGGCGGCCTGGTGTTCTTGCCCCTGATGTTCAGCGCCGTGCCCTACTGGCAGAAGGTGCTCTCCATCATCTGCATCTACTCGCTCTTGGCCATCAGCTTCGACTTCCTGGCCCATTTCGTGGGTCTGGTCAGTCTGGGCGGGGCCTTGTACATCGGCATCGGCGCCTACACCGCCGCCCTCTTGAACACCCACCTGGGCCTGCCGCCCATACTAACCATCCCCCTGGCCACCATCCTGGGCGGGGGCATCTGCACCCTGCTCTTGTGGCCCTGCCTGCCGCTTCGGGGCGTCTACTTCGCCATTGTCAGCCTGATGTTCCCGCTCTTGGCCGCGCGGGTCATCGAGGCCCTGGACATCTTCGGCGGCACCGACGGTATCCTGGGCGTGGCGGGGCTACCCAACAAGTGGGTGGAGATGTACGTGCTGCTGGGGGCGGTGCTCATCATCCTCTTTGGGCTGCGCCGCCTGGTCAACGAGGACGTGGGCCTGGTCTTCCGCGGCGTCAAGGACAACGACCAGGCGGTCAAGGCCAGCGGCATCAACATCATCACGTTCAAGGCCCTGGGGGTGTTCATCGCCAGCGCCATGGGCTGCCTGGGCGGGGCCATGCTCAGCCACCTCTACATGTGGGCCGGCATCAGCCAGTTCGCGCTGGACTTCTCCATCATCCCCATCGCGGCCACCGTGGTGGGCGGCGGCGGCACCCTGGCCGGGCCGGTGCTGGGCTGCCTGCTCCTGGTGCCTATCAGCGAGCTCCTGCGCGACTTCGGCACCCTGCGCATCGCCGTCTACGCGGTGATCCTGTGCGCCTTCATCGTGTTCAAGAGCGAGGGGCTGATGGTCTACGGCAGCCGCAAGTACCAGCAGTTCGAAAGGTGGGTCCAGATATGAGCGCCGAGACGATGCTCAGCCTCAAGGGCGTCACCAAGCGCTTCGGCGGCGTGCAGGCGCTCACCGAGGTGGACATGGAGGTGAGAAGGGGCGATATCCTGGGGATCATCGGCCCCAACGGCTGCGGCAAGACCACCCTGGTCAACTGCATCACCGGCTTCGTGCGCCCCGACCAAGGCCAGGTGATCTTCCAGGGGCGCGACATCACCGGCTGGCCGCCCCACAAGATCGCCGATCTGGGTCTCACCCGCACCTTCCAGGTCATGCGCCCCTACTACAGCCTGGCGGCCTACAAGAACCTCATCGTGCCGCTGTTCTCGCCACGGGCCCGGCGCACCGGCGGCTGGCGGGGCGGCGGCCGCATGGGCGACCGCAATACCGTGGCCGTGGACATCCTGGAGGAGATCGGCTTCGAGCGCGACTCCTACGTGCCCTACAAGACCGCCTCCAGCCTGCCCACCGGCTACTTGAAGCGCCTGGAACTGGCCCGCTGCCTGGCGCTCAGGCCCGACCTCATCATCTGCGACGAGGTCTTCAGCGGCCTATCCATGAGCGAGATGGCCTCCATGCTGCCCCTGATGGAAAAGCTCAGGGCCGAGGGCGTGACGCTCATCATGGTGGAGCACCGCCTGCGCGAGCTGTTCTCCCTGGCCAACCGGGTCATGGTGCTCAACTTCGGGGCCAAGGTCTGCGAGGGCAACTCCGAGGAGGTGATGGCCAACGAGGAGGTCAAACGGGCCTATTTCGGCAGCGAGGAGGTCTTCGAGTATGTTTGAAGCCCTGGGCCTGATGGTCTTCTACGAAAACATGCTGGCGCTGAACAACGTCAGCCTGACCTGCGGCGACGGCCAGATCATCGGCGTCTTCGGGGCCAACAGCGCCGGCAAGTCCACCCTGATGTACGCCCTGTCGGGGCTGATGCTCGACATCCAGCGCAAGGAGCAGATGCAGGGCGGTGAGCGCATCACCATCCGGGGGCAGGTCAACTACCTGGGCAACGAGATCATGGCCTACCAGCCGGCGGCCCGCGCCAAGGCCGGCATCGTGCTCTGCCCGGAGCGCCGGCGCATCTTCCCCGAGAGCAGCGTGCTGGAGAACCTGAAGATCGGCGGCTACCTGGCCACGCCGGTCCAGGCCCGCGAGACCCTGGACTACGTCTTCAGCATCTTTCCGCCGCTCACCAAGCTCAAGGACCGCCTGGGCGGGTTCTTGAGCGGTGGCGAGCAGCAGATGCTGGCCATCGGCCGCGCGCTCATGGCCCAGCCCAAGCTCTTGCTCTTGGACGAGCCACTCCTGGGCCTGTCGCCCGCCATCCAATACTGGCTGGCCAAGTCCATCAAGGACATACGCGACCAGCGCGGCACGGCCATCATCGTGGCCGAACAATACGCCCGGCCCATCATGCCCATCATTGACTATGGTTACATCCTGGAAAACGGCTCGGCGGTGGTGGAGGGCGGACGGGGAGACCTGATGGACAACCCCGACGTGCGCGCCGCCTATTTCGGCAACTGAGCGGGAGGACCCCGGTGGAAGCAGAGTGCACCTTCACCCGATTCGAGCAGGCCGCAGCCAAGTATCCCGATAACACGGCCATCATATTCCTGGGCGACCGCTTCAGCTACCGGCGCCTGCGCGAGATGGTGGAGCGCTTCGCCGGCGGCCTGGCCGCCAGCGGCATCGGCAAGGGCGACCGCGTGGTGCTCTACCTGAGCAACACCCCCCAGTTCGTCATCGCTTTCTTGGCCGTGCAGAAACTGGGCGCCGTGGCGGTCTTGATCTCGCCGGTCTACACCAGCCACGAGATCGAGTACATGGTCAAGGACGCAGGCGCCAAGACCATAATCTGCCACGACACCAACTACGGCTACGTGCGCGAGATCATGGACTCCACCCCCCTGGAGCGCATCATCGTCACCGGGCTGATGGACCTGTTGAGCCCGGGCAAGCGCCTGGTGGCCCTGCTTTTCGACAAGGTGCCCAAGGGCAACGTCAAGGCCGGCCCCGAGACCGTGTGGTTCAAGAAGATCCTGGCCCATGCGCCCCTGAACCGCCAGGTGGAGATTGATCCCATTGCCGATCTCTCCTACATCCTCTACACCGGCGGCACCACCGGCCTGCCCAAGGGCGTGCCCGGCAACCACTGGGGACACGTCTCCTACGTCAACGACATCACCGACCAGGTCTTCAAGGGCCACGTCCGCCAGGGCGACGACGTCTACATCGCCATCAACCCTCTGTTTCACATCATGGCCCTGGGCCTGTTCCTGGCCCTGGGGCTCAACCTGGGCAACGCCACGGTGCTCATGCCCCAGCCCCAGGTGGACGCCATCCTGGAGAGCATCCAGCGCTACAGGGCCCGCTGGATGCTGGGCGTGCCGGCCCTGTACCGCATGATCCTGGAGAACGACCGCCAGGAGACCTACGACTTGAGTTCGCTCAAGTACTGCTACTGCGGCGGCGACGCCCTGCCCCGCGAGGTGTTGGCCCGCTGGAAGGAGCGGGTGGGCGTGCCCATCTACCAGGTCTACGGCTCCACCGAGGCCGGCCACGTCTGTTACAGCCCCCTGGACGGCGGCGAGCCCCAGCCCATGTGCGTGGGCCGGCCCCTGGCCTCGCGCCAGGTCAAGGTGGTGGACCCGGCCACCATGGAGGAAGTGCCTCTGGGCGAGGTGGGCGAGCTTCTGGTCACCTCGGCCCACGCCATCAAGCAGTACTTGAACCGCCCCGACGAGACCGAGCGCTCCTTCGTGCGCCTCAACGGCTCCACCTACTATCGCACCAGCGACTTCGTGCGCCTGGGCACCGACGGCAGCATCTTCTACGTGGAGCGCTCGGCCGACATCCTCAAGCACAAGGGCTACCGGGTCAGCGCCTCGGAGATCGAGGCCATTCTGCAGGACCACCCCGTGGTGGTGGGGGCCTGCGTGGTGGGCGTGCCCGATAAGAAGGTGGGCGAGCGCATCAAGGCCATCGTGGTGCTCAAGGACGACGCCAAGGGCGTGGGCGCCACGGAGCTTATACGCTACTGCCGCGAGCGCCTGGCCCCCTACAAGGTGCCCTCCTACATCGAGTTCCGCGACATGCTGCCCAAGTCCAAGGTGGGCAAGCTCCTCAGGCGCGAGATACGCGACGAGGAACGGCGCAAGCAGGAGCAGGGCCGGCCGGCTTGAAGCCAGGCCGCGCCCCAGCCACCCCCAGCCCGGCGAGGTTGAGCCCATGCAGACCCAGCGAGGCACCAAGGCGGTTGGCGGACCGGTGGGCCAGGGGCCCGATCCCGGCCTGGAGACGGCCACCAGCAAGGTGCACCTGACAATCATGGGTAAGGAGTTGATCTACAAGAAGGTGACCAAGAGCGGCAAGAGCGGCCGGGTCTACTTGCCGCTGGAATGGGTGGGCAAGACCGTCAAGGTGGTCAGGGTGGATTAGGCCGGGCGTTGGCGCCAGCGCTGGCCTTCCACGAAGCAACCAGCGGTTCTTGCCTTGGATTTCGTAGGGGCGGGGTTTATCCCCGCCCGTCTTTTGTTTGAATGAAGACCACATCGGATGAATCCTTGGCAGTTCGCCTCGCCCCGGCCTCGTCAGGCCGGGCTGGACTCCCCCCAGGACAGAATGTACCCTACAAGTATCATGCCCGGCTTCAGGCTGGCGGCCCCCGGGCCGCTGGCCGGGCCACGGGCGGTTGTGCGTCAATCCCGGCAAGGAGGAGATGAGCATGGCAGCCACCCACGGCTACTCCGACAAGATGAACAAGGCCCTGAACGAGCAGATCAACGCCGAGATTTATTCATCCTACCTCTACATGTCCATGGCCGCCTACTTCGAGGGCCTGCAACTGCCTGGCTTCAGCCACTGGTTCAAGGTGCAGGTCCAGGAGGAGATGACCCACGCCTTGCGCTTCTTCAACCACGTGCACGAGCGCGGCGGCCAAGTCACCCTCAAGGCCATCAAGGCCCCCGAGACCACCTGGGCCTCGCCCCTGGCCTGCCTGGAGGCGGTGCTGAAGCACGAGCGCCTGGTCACGGGGCTCATCAACAAGCTGGTCAGCCTGGCCCGCCAGCAACAGGACTACGCCAGCGAGAACTTCCTGCAATGGTTCGTCAAGGAGCAGGTGGAGGAGGAGGCCAGCGTCTCAGAGGTCATCGGCAAGCTCAAGCTGGTCAACGAGACTCCAGGCGGCATGTTCCTGCTGGACAAGGACATGTGCGCCCGCCAGTTCGTCATGCCCCCCGATCTGACCATCTAGCGGGGCGGGCCGGCCCAGGCGCCGCGCGGCGGGGCCTATACCCCCCGCTCCTGGCCGGGCCAGATGTACTTGTGCAGTTGCAGTTGGAAGCGGGCGGGCAGGCGGTCGCTTAGCATCCACTCCACGGCCTGGGCCGGCGCGAGTTGGCCGTGCACCGTGGACAGGAGCACCTGGCAGCGCCGCGCCAGGCCGTGCTCGGTCAGCATGGCGCGGGCGTACTCATAGTCGGCCCGGCCAGCCAGCACGAACTTGACCTCGTGGCGGGGCTGGAGGGCCTCCAGGTTGGGCCGGTGCAGGCGCTCATGCATGCCCGAGCTGGGGCACTTGACGTCCATGATGACCCGCGCCCGGGGGTCCACCGGCGCGATGTCCAGGGCGCCGCTGGTCTCCACCAGCACCGTGCGCCCCAGGTCGCACAGCCGGCTAATCAGCTCCAGGCTGGCCGGCTGGGCCAGGGGCTCGCCGCCGGTGACCTCCACCAACTCCACGCCCTGGCCGGCGGCCCAGGCCACGGCCTGGTCCAGGGCCAGGGGCTCGCCGCCCTGGCGGGCGTAGAGGCTGTCGCACCAGCGGCAGGCCAGGGGGCAGCCGGCCAGGCGCACGAAGGCGCACGGCCAGCCCGCGAAGGAGGATTCGCCCTGGATGCTCACGAACAGCTCGCTGACCATTAGCCGCGCCATGGCCCACGCTATCACAAGGCTGGCGCCGGCCACAAGCCGGGGCCAGGGCCGGTAGTGCGCACAAATGTCTTTGCAGAAGCCCTGGCCTGGGCTACCCTCGGTGACGGGTCCCTATCGCAAGCTTGGAGGACGTCATGAAAGGCCTGACCCGTGGATGGACGCGCTGGCTCATGCTTTTGCCCCTTCTGGCCGGCTGTGCCGGGACCGCGCCCGCCCCGGAAGGCGATGGCGCCACGCCCTCGGCCATGGCCCCCCAGGTGGCCTTCGAGGGTGAATACAACGAGGCCTGCTTCAGCGACGACCTCCTGGACCTCAGCCTGCTGGTCAGGGAGGAGCGCCCCCTGGCCTTTGTGCTGACCCTGGCCAACAAGACCGGCGCGCCCCTGCGGGTGCTTTGGGACCAGGCGGTCTTTCTGGACGCCTCGGGCAACGCCCAGCACCTGATTCATCAGGGCGTGGCCCATGGCCAGCCCCTGGAGGCCCTGACGCCCACCTCGGTGGAGACCGGCGCCACCCTGGGCGACCTGCTGCTGCCGGCCAAGGCGGTCCTGGAGGAAGACGTCTGGCGGCTGGCCCCCCTGAGCGGCGGCCGCGGCCCCGGCGGCCCGCCGGAGTTGCGCCTACGCATTGATTTGCCCCTGGAGATGAACGGCCGGACGTCCATCTACCGCTTCCGGTTCCACCTGGAGAACCCCGAGGCCAGCCAGGAGGACGGCCAGGGGCAGCGCCCCTGACCCAACAACGGCGGCCAGGCCAATAGGAGACCGCCATGGATGAGCAGACAGCGCCCCCGCTGACCCTGAACCATGAGCTGGATGAGGACAGCCGCCGCCTGGAGCTCCTGCGCGGCCGGACGGCCATGGGGCTCTTGCAGGCCACCCTGCCCCGCCTGGACGCCGCCACCCTGGGGCTCAGGGGGCTGATGCTCCTGGCCGCTGCCCCCAACGTGGGCAAGACCGCCCTGGCCTGCCAACTGGGCCTGGACGTGGTGCGTCAGGATCCCGAGACCTGCTTTCTGGTGCTCTCCCTGGAGATGCCCCGCCTGGACCTCTTGCGCCGCCTGTTGTGCAACCTCTCACGTCTGGAGTGGAGGAACCTGACCCTGGAGCTCTCCGGCCAGGCCGACCGCCAGGCCCTGGACGAGGCCCGCCAGGAGCTGGCCGTCCTGGGCCGGCGCATCCTGATCCTGGATGACCAGAACTTCCCCCGGCCCACGGTGGAGAACATCCTGGAGGCCCTGGTCCGCCTCAAGCAAGACAGCGGCGCCCGCCGGGCCTTGCTCCTGGTGGACTACCTACAGGTCTTCCCCCTGCCCCCCGGTTGGACCGCCGGCCAGGAGGAGGCCGACCACTGGCGGGTGGGGGCCATGAAGACCCTGCGCGACAGAAGCGGCGAGGCGGTGCTGGTCATCAGCGAGGCCGACAAGCCCGGGCCGGGCCAGCCCTGGACCGCCTCCCTGCAGGAGGTGCGCGGGTCGTCCCGGGCGGTGTACACCCCGGACATGGTCTTTCTGCTGCAAGCCCTGGGCGAGGAGGAGGCCCTGCGCGAGATCGGCGGCGACCCCCGCACGGCCCGCGAGCAGATGCGGCAGATGGGCCTGGCCTTCCAGCGCCTGGTCATCGCCAAGGGGCGCGAGGGCGTGGAGCGCCAGAGCATCAACCTGACCTTCTTCCACCGCCAGTCGCGCTTCGCCCAGGGGTTCCGCGTCTTTTTGTGAACCCCCCAGGCGCCCCGCCCGCCATTCACCGCACGAGCCGCTCCCGGCCCCCCTGGGCAGCCGGGGCGCCAGGCCCAATTGCTGCCTGGCCTTGCGCCGGCCCACCGTACTACACTGTTTATATTCGCTGGTGCCCAGGCGGGCGCCGCGCCCATCCATGGCCAACTCCCAGGGAGTGCAGAACCATGAGCCCGCGTCCCTTGGCCCTTCCGTGCCCCTCCGCCTGGCCCCAGGCCTGGCTCCTGGCCATCCTGCTCTGCCTGAGCCTTTCGGCCCCGCCCGCCTGGGCCGCCGAGGCCCTCACGGTCAAGCTGATGCCCCAGGGCCGGGTGGAGCGCCTGACCCAGGTGGTGGCCAGCTTCTCGCGGCCCATGCGTCCCCTGGGGGCCATGGAGCAGACCGAAGGAGACTCGCCGCTGAAGGTGACTCCCCGGCTGCCCGGCTCCTACCGCTGGCTGGACCCCCAGACCCTGGCCTTCATCCTGGACGAGCCCCTGAGCGGGGCCACCCGCTTGCAGGCCAGCGTGGCCGCCGGAGCGCGCGCCCTGGACGGCGCCACCCTGGCCCAGCCGGCGCGGGCGCTGCTGCACACCCCGGAGATCGAGGCCCTGGAGTTCTCGCCCTCGCCCGACAGCCCCCTGGGGCCGAGGCCCGAGCTCCGGGTCATCCTCAACCAGGCCGTGGACGCGGCCTCCCTGGCGGCCCACGCCTTTTTGGAGGTGGCTGGCCAGCGCCTGCCGCTCAAGGCCGTGGAGGTGCCCCAGGAACAGTGGCGCGCCCAGGGCAGCCACCTGGCCCGGGTCTACGCCCTGGAGGCCGCCGGCAAACTGCCGCCCAGCCAGGAGGTGCAGGTGGTGCTGGAGCCGGGCATCAAGCCCGCCCAGGGTCACCTGACCTCCCAGCGCACCTTTCACGCCGCCTACCGCAGCTTCGAGCCGCTCCAGTTGGTCAAATGGGAGCAGCGGAAAGACAGCAAGGGCCGCCTGGACCCCAGCGCCAGCCTGTTGTTGGAGTTCAACAACCCGGTTTCGCCCCAGGAGCTCCATGGCCGCCTCAAGCTCAGCCCCCAGGGAAAGCCCCTGGACGACGTCAAGGGCCGCGAGCCCACCCGCTGGATATACCTGGACCTGGGACTCAAGCCCAACAGCGCCTATCAGCTTAGGATCGCCGCCGGACTGCCCGACGATTACGGCACCACCCTGGCCGAGCCCATCAGCCTGGCGCTGAAGACCGGCGACATGGCGCCGGTCTTCTCGCTCATGGGCGGCAAGGGCGTGCTGGAGGCGGCCGAGAAGGGGCTCTACCCCTTAAGGGCGCGCAACCTGGGCCCGGTGCGGGCGGCGGCGCGCCTGCTCACGCCCGAGGAGGTCGTGCCGGCCTTGGTGGCCGAGGCCGACCTGCCCTGGAACCGCCGGCCAGCCCGCCCCACCCTCCAGGAGGGCGCGGTATTGAGCGACCTCAACCTCAACCTGCCCCCCAACCAGACCCTGCTGCGCCCCCTGGACCTGGCGGGGCTCCTGGGCCGGCCGCCCCGGGGCGGGGTGACGCTCCTGGACCTGCGCGCCGATCTGCCCGACGAGCGCAATCGCCCCCGCGAGCAGGTGCAGCGGGCCATGGTGCAGGTCACCGACCTGGGCCTGGCGTGCAAGCTGGCCACCGGCCCGGGCCTGGTGTGGGTCAGCCGGCTCTCCACGGGCCAGCCCCTGGCCGGGGTGGACCTGGAACTGCGCGACCGCGCCAACAAGATGCTGTGGCAGGGCAAGAGCGATGCCCAGGGCCTGGCCCAGTTGCCGCCCCTGGCGGCCCTGGCCCCCCAGGCGGACAAGAACAAGCCCTGGCAGGGTCCCCAGGTCTTTGTGCTGGCACGCCATGAGGGCGACCTGGCGGTGCTGCCCAGCACCTGGTCCAATGACCTGATGTACTCCCTGCCCTCCACGGTGGAGTTCCAGAACCCCGACCAGCACTCGCCGCTGTTGGCCCACGCCATCACCCAACTACCCCTCTACCAGCCAGGGCAGACCGTGCGCCTGGTGGTCTACCTGCGCCAGCAGACGCCCCAGGGCCTGACCGCGCCGGGTCAGAAGCCCCTGCGCGTGGAGGTCAAGGACCCCATGGGCCGCCTGCTGGCCCACTTCGAGCAGAAGCCCAACGCCTATGGCTCGCTGGAAGGCGAGCTGACCCTGGCCAGCCAGGCCCGCCTGGGCCAGTACCAGATCAGCCTCAAGGCCGGCGGCCAGGAGATCGCCGCCGGCGGCTTCCGGGTGGCCTCCTTCCGGCCGCCGGATTTCAAGGTGAGCCTGGAGGCCCCGGCCAACGTGCTGGGCGCCCAGGCCCAGGCCGCCGGGCTGGAGGCGGGCTATCTCTTCGGCGCGCCGGTGGCCGGCGGCCAGGCCAAGGTCAAGGTGGAGCAGCGCGACCAAGCCTTTGCCCCGGCCAGCCTGGAGGGCTATGCCGTGGGCGATCTGCCCCTGCCCTCCGAGGACGAGCCCATGAGCCGGGTCAAGGTATTGGGCAGCCTGGAGGCCACCCTGGACGCGGCGGGCAAGGCCGGCCTGAAGCTGCCCGCCGCCCAGCCCCAGCCCGGCCAGCCGGTGGAGGTGGCGGTGGAGGCCTCGGTGGCCGACGCCACTGGCCTGGTGGTGGGCGGCCGCGCCCGCTACACAGCTCACCCGGCGGCCCTGTACCTGGGGCTCAAGGCCCCGGGCCTGGCGCAGGCCGGCCAGCCGGCCAGCCTGGAGATCAAGGCCGCCACCCACGACGGCCAGCCGGCCCCGCCCTGCCGGGTGACGGTCACGGCCTATCGCGAGATATGGGAGACGGTGCGAGAGCGCGGGCCGGGCGGCTTCTACCGCCACCTGGCCCAGGCCCGGCGGGAGCAGGTATGGCAGCAGGGCCTGGACCTGCCCACGGCCGGCGCGGCCCTGAACTTCACCCCGCCCGAGGCCGGCACCTACGCCCTGCTGGCCGAGGTCAAGGACCACGAGGGCCGCCTGAACCGAAGCGGCGCCTATCTCTACGCCAGCGGGGCCGGCCTGGCCGGATGGCAGCGCTTCGACGACCACCGCCTGGAGATCGTGGCCGACTCGGCCAGCCTGCGCCCCGGCCAGAGCGCCCGCCTGCTCATCAAGAACCCCTTTGCCCAGGCCACGGCCCTGGTCAGCGTGGAGGGCCTGGGGGTGCGGCGCACCATCGTGCGCCAGGTAGAGGGACCAGCGCCGGTGATCGAGGTGCCCATCGGCGCCGAGGACGCGCCCAACGCCTACCTGGGCGTGCTCCTGGTGCGCGGCCGGGTGGGTCCCGGCTCCTCCGCCGGCCCGGACCTGGGCCGGCCCCAGGTGCGCATCGGCTACGCCGTGGTCAAGGTGCACGACCCCCAGGCCGGGCTCAAGGTCAAGGTGGAGCCCAGCCAGAGCGAACTGAAGCCGGGGCAGGAGGTGGCGGCCAAGGTGGCGGTCAGCGGCCTGGACGACCGGCCCCGCCAGTGCCAGGTGACCTTCCTGGCCGTGGATGAGCGTGTGCTCACGGCGGCCGGCGGGCAGGACTCCTACGACCCCCGGGCCACCTTTGACAAGCCCCGCCCGCTGAGCGTGCTGAGCGCCGACGGACGCACCCAGGTGGTGGGGCAGCGCTTCCAGGGGCAGAAGGGCGAGGACTCGGCTGGCGGCGGCGGCCTGGGCCAGGCTTTACGCCAGGACTTCCACCCCGCCGTGTACTGGCTGGCCCAGGGCCAGACCGACGCCTCGGGCCGTCTGGAGGTGGGATTCAAGCTGCCCGACAGCCTCACCGCCTACCGCCTGGTGGCCGTGGCCGCCGGCCAGGGCGGGGACTTCGGCCTGGGCAAGGCGGTCGTGCGGGCCAGCCGGCCCTTGCAGATGCTCTCGGCCCTGCCGCGCTTCGCGGTCAGCGGCGACCGCTTCGCCGCCCGGGTGCTGGTGCAGAACCTGGGCAGCCGTGGTGGCCAGGTGACGGTGACCGCCCAGGCCTCGGGCCTGAGCCTGGAGGGTCCGGACCGGCAGACCCTGGAGCTGGCCCCGGGCCAAAGCCGGCCCATGGACTTCCTGGTCAAGGCCGGAGCAGCCGGCGCGGCCAGCCTCACCCTGCAGGCCAGCCTGGAGGGCGAGCAAGACGCCGCCCTGTTCAAGCTGCCGGTGCTGCCCTTGACCAACCTGGAGACCGCGGCCATGGCCGGCGAGCTGGACCCGGCCGGCGGGCGGGGCAGCGTGGCGGTGCCCCTGGCCATCCCCGCCGGGGCCGACCCCCAGCGCAACAGGCTGGAGGTGGTGGTGGCACCCTCCTTGGCCGCCGTGCTGGGCACGCCCACGGCGGTGCTCCTGGACTACCCCTGGGAGTGCCTGGAGCAGCGTCTGAGCAAGGCCGCGGCCCGGGCCTTGATCCTGGCCCACGGCCCGGCCCTGGGCCTGCCCTCCGCTGGTATCGAGCGCTCGGCGGTGCAGGCCGCCTTGGACCAGGTGGCCGACTTCCAGCACGGCGACGGTGGCCTGGGGCTGTGGCCCGGCCAGCGCCGCTCCGACTTCTTCGTCACCGCCTACGCCCTCTTGGCCGCCCAGCAGATGAAGGCCGCCGGGGCCGTGCTGGAGCCCGAGGTCAAGAAGCGCGCCCTGGACTATCTGCATGACAACCTGCGCAAGGGACCGCTGCCCAAGGCCAACCAGCAGGCCCGCCGCCTGGCCGAGGCCCTGGCGCTCATGGCCCTGGCCCAGGAGGGGCGGCCCATGCGTCCAGCCCTGGAGGCGGCCCTGACCCGCTCCCAGGGGCTCTCGCCCATGGGCCTGGCGGCCTTGTTGCGCGCCGCCCAGCTCAGCCAGATGCCCGGGGCGGTGGCCGAGCTCTTGACCCGCCTGGAGGCCTCGGCGGTGGCCAGCGCCCAGCATCTGCACTTCGCTGGCGTGGAGCCCGGCGGCCTCAAGGAAATCATGGGCTCCACCCTGCGCGACAACGCCCTGGTGCTGTGGGTGCTGACCCAGACCCAGCCGGCTTATCCCCGCCTGGAGGGCCTGGCCGCCTGGGTGGCGGCCCGCCTGGGCGAGAGCAAGACGCTGTCCACCCAAGAGGCGGTCTTTGGCCTGTGGGGCCTGGCGGCCTACCTGGGCCGCCCCGGCGCCTCCGGCCCGGCCAATGTGGGTGTCAAGCTGGATGGCCGGGAAATCATGGCCCAGCGCTTCGCCGGCCCCACGGACCAGCCGGCCAGCCTGGCGGTGCCCCGCGAGCGCCTGACCCCCGGTCAGGCCCAGGAACTGGCCCTGGCGGCCCAAGAGGGGCGTCCCCACTGGTCGGTGCGCCTGAGCCACGCCCCCGGCCAGCCTCCGGCCAATGCGGTCAACGCCGGCTTCCTGCTGGCCCGGGTGCTGCGGCCGCTAAAAAGCCAGGGGCCGCCCCAGGTGGGCGACACCATGGAGTGCCTGCTGACCCTCCTGGTCAGCCAGACGCGCCACCACGTGCTGGTCAGCGACCCCTACCCGGCTGGCCTGGAGCCCCTGAACGCCCCGGCGGCCGAGCCCTCCGAGGACGGCCAGGAGCAGGCCTCCTGGCAGCCCTGGCGCTTCAAGGAGCTGCGCAAGACAGGACTCTTGCTCTACGCCCCCCGCCTGGACCCGGGGGTCTACACCTACCGCTACACCCTGCGCGCCGTGGCCCCGGGGGCCTTTGGCCAGCGGCCGGCCACGGCCGAGGAGATGTACAGCCCCGAGGTCATGGGCGCCACGGCGGCCGGGATGCTGGAGGTGAGATGAAAGGCGTCCATCGAGGGCTCCTGCTGGCCGGCGCGAGCCTGGCGCTGGCGCCCCTCTTGCTGTGGGGTCTGGCGGTGCTTGGGCCTGGCCAGTTACCCCAGCACGGTTACGGCCCCCAGGTGGAGCGCCGGGTGTTGGCCGGCGATGGCCAGATTTTAGCCAGCCTGACCCACCCGGAGCGCCGGGCCGGCCCCTGGCTGGCGGCCGGGGAGATACCGCCCTTGGTGAGGGCCGCGGCCCTGGCCGCCGAGGACCGCCGCTTCCATGACCACCCCGGCGTGGACCCCGTGGCCCTGGCGCGGGCGGCCTGGCGCAACCTCCTGGCTGGCCGCGTAGTGCAGGGCGGCTCCACCATCACCATGCAGGTGGCCCGCCTGGAAAGCCCCTCGCGCCGCTCAATGGGGGCCAAGCTCAAGGAGGCGGCCCGGGCTCTGTGGTTGGAGGCCCGCCTGGGCAAGGACGAGGTGCTCTGCCAGTACCTCAACCGGGCGCCCTTTGGCGGCCCCCTGGTGGGCATCGTGGCCGCCAGCCGCGAACTCTTGGGCGCCACGCCCCAGCGCCTGGCCCCCCAGGAGGCGGCGCTGCTCATGGCCCTGCCCCAGGACCCCTCGCGCCTGCTGCAACCCGCCAACCGCCCCCGGCTCCAAGCCCGGCGCGACGCCATCCTGCGGGGCATGGCCATGGCCGGGGCCTTGGATGCGCCGGCCCTGGCCCGCGCCCTGGCCGCGCCCCTGGAGATGGCCCCGGCCCCGCCGCCTCCGCCAGCGGCCCCCCATTTCGCCGCCGCCCTGGCCAGCCGCCTGGAGGGACAGGCCCCGGAGGTCATCGCCACCGACCTGGACCCAACCCTGCAACAGGCCCTGGCCGATCTGGTGCGCCAGGCCTGCCGGGAGCGCCAGAGCCAGGGCCTCAGGCAGGCCGCCGTGCTGGTCTTGCGCAACCGCGACCGCGCGGTGCTGGCCTGGGTGGGCTCCCAGGACTTCCGGGGGCCGCTGAACGGCCAGGTGGACGGGGTGCTGGCCCGCCGCCAGCCGGGCAGCGCCTTGAAACCCTTCATCTACGCCCTGGCCCTGGAGCAAGGGCGCACCCTGGCCAGCCGCGTCGCCGACGAGCCCCTGAGCCGGGGCCTGGCGGACGGCGCCTACCGCCCCGTGGACTACGACGGCCAGCACCGGGGCCTGGTGAGCCTGCGGGTGGCCCTGGCCAGCTCGCTGAACCTGCCGGCCCTGCGCCTGGTGGAGGAACTGACCCCGGCTGCGGTGCTGGAGCGCCTGCGCCTGGCCGGCCTGGGCCTGCCCCGGGAGGCCAGCCACTACGGCCTGGGCCTGGCCCTGGGCGACGGCGAGGTGAGCCTCCTGGAGCTGACCCAGGCCTACGCGGCCCTGGCCAGTGGCGGCCTGTGGAGCCCGGCCCGCCTGTGGCAAGGCCAGGAGGGCGCCCCTCCCCGGCGGGCCTTCAGCGAGGCCGTGGCCGGGCTGGTCACCTCGGTCTTGGCCGACGACCAGGCCCGCGCCGCCGGCTTTGGCCGCCACGGGCTGCTGGAGCTGCCCTTCCCCACGGCGGTCAAGACCGGCACCAGCCAGCAGCACCGCGACAACTGGTGCCTGGGCTACACCAGTGACTACACCGTGGGGGTGTGGGCCGGCAACTTCGAGGGCCTGCCCATGCGGGGCATCTCCGGGGTCAGCGGGGCCGCGCCCCTGTGGCGCCAGGTGATGCTCTACCTGCACCGCCAGGAGCCGGGACGCCTGCCCGCCCCACCGGCGGGCTTGGTCAGGCACCAAGTCTGCGCCGGCAGCGGCACCCTGGCCGGCCCGGCCTGCCCGGCGGCCATGGAGGAGCTGTTCCTGGCCTCGGCCCCGCCCAGCGGCCCTTGTCCCCTGCACGCCCCCCGCCTGGAGGCCGCCGCCCCGGCCTCCCCGGCCCTCTGCCTGGTCACTCCGGCCCCGGAGGCGGTCTACGCCCTGGACCCGGACCTGGACCCCAGCCTGCAGGTGCTGGCCTGCCGGGCTGCCGCCGCCGGACCGGTGAGCCGGGCCAGTTGGCTGCTCAACGGCCGCGAGCTGCCCCCCGGCCCAGACCCCCTGCGCCACCGGGTACCCTTGAGCCCCGGCCACCACCTTATAGAGGTCTTGGCCAGCGGCCCGGGCGGCCGGCAGCGGGCCGTGGCCCGCTTCACCGTGCTGGCGCCGTAGCTTCGCACAGCAATTCATACCCACGGGTATGTTTGTAAGTTTATGTATACCCTTTCGTAGGCGCCAGGGGCCTATCCAAGCCAACAAGTTAAATTTACTGGCATAACACCCCCGAAACCCCGCGCGGCCCGCTCCCAGCCCTTCCTGTTCCCACCCGCCAGTGCCCCTCGCGCCGCCCCGCCGGCCTGGGACAAGCCTACCGCGCTGTAAGTCCTCTTGCGCCCCTCTCGCGGGCTTTGCCAGTTTTTAGCCTGCAAATTAAGCATGTTGTCCCACAAGGTCTCTTTTGGCACCGTGGTTGCTCTAGCCCCTGGCAAGCCCGTGCGCGGGTATGGCGCGCGGCAAAGCATTAAACCAGTCCCCTGGTGGCAGGGGGCACAGTCAACCGCAAACAGGAGGTCCCCGATGAATCCCCCCCTCGCCATCAACCCTGGTGATACCGCCTGGGTGCTGGTCAGCACGGCCCTGGTGCTCTTGATGACTCCAGCCCTGGCCTTCTTCTACGGCGGCATGGTACGCAAGAAGAACGTGCTCTCCACCTTGAACCTCTCCTTCATCATGATCGGGCTCATCAGCGTGCAGTGGGTGCTCTTCGGCTACTCGCTGGCCTTCGGTCCCGATGTCAAGGGCCTCATCGGCGATCTCTCCTGGGCCGGGCTCAAGGGAGTGGACGGCAGCCCCTTCGAAACCTACTCCAAGACCATCCCCCACCTGCTCTTCTGCGCCTTCCAGATGATGTTCGCCATCATCACCCCAGCGCTCATCACCGGCACCATCGTGGACCGCGTGCGCTTCAAGACCTTCCTGGTCTTCAGCATCCTGTGGAGCACCCTGGTCTATGATCCCCTGGCCCACTGGGTCTGGGGCGACGGCGGCTGGCTCAAGACCATGGGCGCCCTGGACTTCGCCGGTGGCACCGTGGTGCACATCGCGGCCGGCTTCTCCGCCCTGGCCATGGCCTTGGCCATCGGCCCGCGCAAGGCCTACCTGAGCGCCCCCATGGAGCCGCATAACATCCCCTACACCGTGCTGGGCGCCGGCCTGTTGTGGTTCGGCTGGTTCGGGTTCAACGCCGGCTCGGCCCTGGCCGCCGACGGCCTGGCCACCTACGCCTTCGTCAACACCAACACCGCCACGGCCGCCGCGGCCCTGGCCTGGATGCTCTGCGCCTGGGGCGACAACAAGCCCAGCGTGCTCGGCATCGCCACCGGCGCGGTGGTGGGCCTGGTGGCCATCACCCCGGCGGCCGGCTTCGTCACCCCCATGGGCGCCATGCTCATCGGCGCCGTGGCCGCGCCCATCAGCTTCTACGCCATCCGCCTGCGCCAGAAGATGAAGCTGGACGACTCCCTGGACGTCTGGGCCTGCCACGGCATGGGCGGACTCACCGGCGCCCTGATGACCGGCCTGCTGGCCACCAAGAGTGTCAACGAAGCGGGGGCCGACGGCCTGTTCTACGGCAACGCCGCCCAGTTGTGGACCCAGATCGTGGCCTGCGCCACCACCATCGGTTTCGTGTTCGTGGTCACCTTCGTACTGGCCAAGGTCCTGGACGCCCTGATGGGGCTTCGGGTCACCCAGCCCGAGGAGGAAGTCGGCCTGGACCTGTCCGAGCATGGCGAGCGGGCCTACTCGTAAGAAACGGAGAATAGGGAAATGTTAAGGAAGATTGAAGCCATAATCAGGGAAGACAAGCTCAACGACGTCAAGGACGCGCTAAGGGCCATCGGCATCGTGGGCATGAACATCTTCGAGATACGCGGCCACGGCCGGCAGGGCGGCATCCTGCTCTCGGGGCGCTCGGGCTCCTACCAGGTGGACCTGCTGCCCAAGATCCAGATCAACATCGTGCTGAGTTCCCACAACCTGGAGGAGACGGTCAACGCCATCGTCAAGGCCGGCAAGACCGGCACCAACGGCGAGGCCGGCGACGGACTGATCTTCATCTACCCCGTGGAGGAGGTCGTGCGCATCCGCACCGGCGAGCGCGGCCACGAGGCGGTGATGTACCCCGACGACATTGACATGCGCAAGGGCAATAAGTAAGGCCTCTCCCCTCTCTTCTCCATCCCCCAGACCAGGCCGGGCGGGACTGCCAACCCCGCCCGGCCCCTTTTTGGGGTTGCCTGGCCGCTTGGCCAGGTTCGTTAACATCCGCCGGGGCGCCTGGTAGTGTCTCAGTTTGAAAGTACTAAGTGATACAAGCCTCTTCCCCTCTGGGCTACGCTGTGCTACCTTTTGGATGGAGGAAACTACTAGCGAGGAGCAGGGGATGCCCAAGGGTCCACGGGGAGAGAATCGCCCGGCGGACGTAATTGGTTGCGCTATCGCCGTGGCCAAGATCGCTACGGGCGAGGTAGAGGAGATTCTACCGGACAAGTCCGGGAGAGTCAGGTCCGGGCAGGCAGGGGCGAAGGCAAGGGCAGAAAGCCTAACTGAGGAACAGCGGCAAGAGATCGCCAGGCTAGCGGCCCGAGCTAGATGGGAGAAGGTGGATACTTAGGTGTCCCTCTTGCAGAAGGAGAAGAAACCATGCCGAAGGCCAAGAAGTTGACCACTAAGCCACAAACGCTTGAGCAACTACATCGTGCCTTGTTGAATAAGGCCAACATCAAGCCCAATAACGAGCCAGATTACTTTACAATGCCCACCGTGTTGCGAGATGTCCCGAGCACGGCAGCCAATAATGTCGCTGATGTTGCTTTGTTCATGCAGAATAGCCATCAATAATGCCAAACTGGCACGACATACTCAACGAAATTCACAACAAGCGCATTCAGGCTAGCACTGAGGCGAATAGCGCTGTCAACATTATTAGGAGAAAGTATTTATCACAACTTCATGAATACACAGGAAGAAACATAATTGCGTATTATTCTGGCTGGCTGTCTAAGCCAAATATCCGTGGCACAGAGATTAATGATGAAGACAAAAACGGCTTTATGATGGGCGTCCATCATCTTGACCGCAGCAAAGGCTTGGATTTAATACTGCATACCGAAGGGGGCAGTATTGCGGCTACCGAGTCGATCGTAAATTACCTTAGGCAGATGTTTGGCAATGATATCAGGGCCATAGTCCCGCAAATCGCAATGTCCGCCGGTACAATGTTGGCATGTAGTTGCAAGGCCATCGTATTGGGTAAACAATCAAATTTAGGGCCAATTGATCCACATTTAAACGGCATACCCGCGCAGGGCGTGGTTGACGAATTTAAGAGAGCATTAAAGGAGGTCAAGAAAGACCCGGCCATGCTGCCATTGTGGTCGTTAATTGTCGGGCAATACCGCCCAACCTTTTTACGCCAATGCGAAGACGCAGTAAAATGGTCTGAAGGATTTGTAAAGCATGAGCTAGAAAATGTGATGTTTGCCAGTATGCCAAAAGTTAAAAGAGATAGGGTCGTAAAAAATATAATAAAAAAATTGACCGACTATAAATTAAATAGAAGCCACGGTAAGCATATTCACCTTGCTGAGTGTAGAGAAATGGGTCTTGTAGTGGAGCAGTTAGAGGATGACCAAGTTTTTCAGGACTTGGTGCTAAGCGTTCATCACTGCTTTATTAATACGCTGATGAATTCCCCTGCACACAAGATCATAGAAAACCACCTTGGTACCGCAATGGTAAAAATGAGTGTGGCATCTGCCTCGCCAAGCAACTAGGTCGAGCAAAACAAAGTTTGCTTAAACTGAAAAAAATGCTTGCTATCTAGCCTGGCTCCTGCTACTGTAGGGGCATGAACAGGTTGCCACTACAGAAGCGGGTCCAAATCCTGCACATGCTGGTAGAGGGGTCTTCCATGCGGGCAATATCCCGTGTGGTGGGCTGCTCTATCAACACCGTGACCAAGCTCCTGGTGGACGCCGGCAACACCTGCGCTGAATTCCATGACCAGATGGTGCGGGGCCTGACCGCCCGCCGCGTCCAGTGCGACGAGATTTGGTCCTTCTGCTACTCCAAGCAAAAGAACACGCCTGACCACAAGAAGGATGAAGCCGGGGACGTTTGGACCTGGACCGCGATAGATGCTGACTCCAAGCTGATTTGCGGTTGGATGGTTGGGGACCGCAACGCGGAAACAGCCTCGTTCTTCATGCAAGACCTGGCTTCCAGGCTGGCAGGCCGCGTCCAGTTGACCACTGATGGCCACAAGGCTTATCTGGTAGCAGTTGAGGGGGCCTTTGGGGCCGATATTGACTACGGCATGCTGGTCAAGATGTACGGCACGCCACCCGAGGCCGAGAAGCGTTATAGCCCGCCGGAGATAGTGGCCTGCGCCAAGTCGGTTATCACCGGCAAGCCCGACAGCAAGCATATCAGCACGAGCTACGTGGAACGCCAGAATTTAACAATGCGTATGAGCATGCGGCGGTTCACGCGCCTGACCAATGGATTCAGCAAGAAGTTAGAGAACCACTGCCACGCTCTGGCCCTCTACTTCGTCTACTACAACTTCGTTCGTATCCATAAGTCGCTCAGAGTCACGCCCGCCATGGAAGCCGGCCTTGTCGCCAGCCCTATGGACCTTGAAGACATAGTGCGAATGATCGACGAGCGGGAAGCCCGGCTTCAAGAATCAAACTGAGACACTACCGGGCGCCTGGCCGCCTTGCCATGCCCCCCCGCCAGGGGCTACAATCGTGGCTAAACACCCAACCAGAAAGGGCGGGGGCATGAGACGCATAATTGTTGTGGGGCTGGTGCTAACGGCCTTGATGGCGACTTTGGCGGGCGCGGCCTCGGCCGGCGAGATATTGCAGGGCATCCTGCAGCGCGGCGAGGTGCGGGTGGGCACCGCCCCCGAGAACCCGCCCCTGTCCCTGCGCTCCCGGGACAACAAGCTCATGGGCTACGACATAGACCTGGCGGCCCTGCTGGCCGAGGCCATGGGGGTCAAGCTCAGGCTGGTGCCCCTGCCCTTCCCTGAACTGCTGCCGGCCCTGGAGCAGGGCAAGCTGGATTTGATCATCAGCGGCATGACCATGTCCGCCCAGCGCAACACCCGCTGCCTGTTCGTGGGACCCTACCTGGTCTCGGGCCAGTCGCTATTGGCCCGGGCGGAGACAGCCCAGCGCCTCAACCAGCCCAGCGACTTCAACCAGCCGGGGGTGATTATCGCCGCGGCCAAGGACACCACCAGCCTGGCGGCGGTCAAGGAACTGATGCCCCAGGCCCACATCCTGGAGGTGGACAACCAGGAGCAGGGGCTCAAGGCCGTGCTGGAGAACAAGGCCCACGTGCTGGTGGCCGAGCACGCCTTCTGCGTGCTGGCGGTGCTGCGCTTTGGCGACGAGCAGGGGCTGTCGCTGTTGGACAAGCCCTTCACCTTCGAGCCCCTGGGCATTGCCCTGGGCGAGGACGCGCACCTGGTCAACTGGCTGGAGAACTTCCTGCTGACGCTTCGGGGCACCGGCCGCCAGGAGCTCCTGAACCAGCGCTGGTTCAAGGACGCGGGCTGGCTCAAGGAGATGGAGCCCAACCGGCTGTTGTAGCCGAAGCCCTCGAAGGCCGAGAGGGGCTGGCCGGAGCCCGCCCCTTTTTAATGGCTGAACATGAACGCCATGGGGATGAGCATCCGATACTGGGCATAACCCAGGGAGCTCTGCCAATGGCCGCTGGCCATGCCCGCGCCCACCCCCACGGCAAAGAGCGCCACCGCCGCCGCCGGGAAGACCCAGGCCGGCAGCCCCAATCGCCCGCCGCCGAGCTCCATCGCCAGGACGCCCTTCTGCGGGCAACTGTCCACGCAGGTCAGGCAGCCACTGCACTCCGGCGAGCGGATGGTCTGCTTGCCATGCACCGGCATGCCCGCCGGGCAGGCCCGGCTGCAACTGCGGCATCCCGTGCAGCCCTCGGGATCACGCCTAATCTTGAAGGGGCTGAGCAGGCTGGCCAAACCCAGCAGGGCGCCGTAGGGGCAGAGATAACGGCACCAGAAATTGGCATAGATCAGCGAGAACAGGGTGAGCACCGCCAGGACCGCCATGGTGGTGGTTGACATGCGGGTGAAGAAATGGAGCATCTTCACGTCGCTCAGCGCCCAGTAGGGGGTGTTGAGAAAGGCGGCCAAGGCGTAGGCCGGCATGTCCAGCAGTATGATCTTCACGAAGAAGAAGAGCAGCAGGTACTTGGCCGCGCGCAGGGTCACGTCCAGCCAGGGCCAGGGGCGGAAGTTGCGCCCCATGAGGCGCCGGCCCAGCTTCCAGGCGGCCTCGGAGAGAGTGCCCACCGGGCACAGCCAGGAGCAGAAGGATTTCTTGGCCAAGAGGCTCATGCCCACGATGGCGAGGAAGATGACCAGGGCCGCCGGGTGCACCGGGTTGATGGTCCCCGAGGCCAGCCAGTGCTTGAGGCTGACCAGGGCGCCGATGGGCAAAAACCCCTCCACCCCCGGCGGGCGCGAGACCAGGGGGGCCGCCCCGCCGCTCTCGAAATGGCGCACGAAAAGGCCGAAGTTGACGCCGAGGTAGACCACCCACAGGAAAAAGCCCCACTGCGCCAAAGCGCGCCAGGCGCTGACCCTTTGCCACCAATTGCCTTGCGCCATATCAACCCATCCGCTCAGGCTTGCGTCATATCGCCCTTGGCCAGGACCGGCGGGCGGACTGCTGGCCAGGCCCCCGGCAGGGCCGGGGGCCTGGCAGGTTAAAAATAATCGGGTGCGCGGGGTCGGGGCTCGGGGCTAGGCCTGGGGCAGCAGGCGCTCCAGGGCCAGCTTGCGGCCGCTCTTGGTCTTGAAGACCTTGTGGATCAGGGCCGTGAGCTTCTCCGGGGTGTGGCCGGGGTACTCCTCGGGGATGTTCACCAGCCAGTCGGCGTCCCACAGGATGCGAAACTCCAGGGTGTCTATGCCGCGGGCGCTGTGGTGGTTGGCGATGATGCGTCCCACGTGGTCGCGGGTCTCCTCGTCCAGGCCCAGGTCCTTCATGATGGGCTCCGCGATGGGCGGTCCCTCTATCTCCTGCCAGCGGCCAGCGTTGGAGCCGTGCTTGCGCTCGGCCTCCTGGATGCCGATGTCGTGCAGCACCGCCGCGGCCAGCACCACCTTGGGGTCGGCGCCCTTCTCGGCGCGCATGATCTCCTTGGCCCGCTCCAGCACGGTGAGCGCGTGGGTGATGCGCCTCTGATCGTTGCCAAAGGTGCGCTTCATGGCCTCCACCAGGCGGTCCACCAGGGGGGTTTCCTCGCCCTCGGCCTGCATGACCTCCTTGGGGTCGTAGCCCAGGCACTCCTTGGCGTGCTCGCACCACTGGGCGCAGCCCAGGTTGAGCTTGGGGTTCTGCACCCGGGCCCCGCAGCCGGTGCAACGGCGGCTGGCGTCGTCCTTGAAGAACTCCATCTCCTGGCCGCAGTGGCTGCAAGGCACCTCGAAGATGTCGCCCGGCTTCCAGAAGGCCGTGTCCTGTCCGGGGCACATGGTGTTGCCCATAGTTCTAGCTCCCTTCTAGTGCGTGCGCGTCCACCAGGCGGCGAAGCGCTCGCCGGGGTTGGCCGTGTTCAGGTAATTCTCCACCACTGCCTTGAAGTCCTCCACCGCCTGCGCGGGGTCGCTGGCCTCGCCCACCGCCTGGGCCAGATGGGGGTGGCGGCCCAGCTTGCCGCCCATCAACAGGCGCGCCGCCGGCTGGCTGGTGATGATGCACTCCGTGGGGCAGGCCTTTGAGCAGGCCAGGCAGCCCTGGCAGGCGGCCTGGTCCCACACCGGGCGGTCCTCAACCATAACGATGGCCTGGTCCGGGCAGTCGCGGGCGCAGGCCCCGCAGCCCTGGCAGTGGTCCAGGTAAAACTCGGGGCGCACAAAGCCCACCAGGGCCAGGTCGGCGATCTGGGGACGCGAGCAGCCGTTGGGGCAGCCGGCCACCGCCAGGCGCAGCTTGTGGTGATAGAGCACCTGGGGGTCGCTGACCCGCGCCCGCAGGCGCTCGGAGACCTGGTCCCTATCCAGCCACTCTTGCAGGGCCTGGCGCCAGGCTTCCACGTCAATCAGGCGGTTCGGGCAGCCGGAGAGCTCGCTGCGGCAGGCCTCCAGCACCGTGAGGCCGGCGCCGGGGCGGTTGTCCTGCGGCAGTAGCCCTTGCAGCTCCTTTTCGGAGCGCCCTCCCATCACCGCCCGGAAGCGGGCCTCGGCCTCGGCGAAGTCGCTCAAAAGCACCCGCTGGCGCCCCTGGGCGGCCACCCGATCCTCCACCTTGCGCCGGGCCAGGGGCCGCACCAGAAAGGGCACCTTGCCCAGGGCCGCGGCGGCGGCGCTATCCCAACTCACCTGACCCATGTCCTCGCTCTCCGTCTTTTCGCCGCCATCAGAGCAATTTTCTTGGGGTGGCCATCGGGGTCCCCGAGAAAACACAGTTTTATTGGGGTGACTATTCCCAGGGCAGGTGGCTCTCCAGCACCCGGCCGTCGCGGGCCACCACCAGGCTGCCCAGTTGGGGCTGCACGCCGGCCTTGGCCAGGGCCTGCTGGGCGATGTACTCCAGGCCCCGGCAGCAGGGCACCTCCATGATGACCGTGGTCAGCGAGCGTGGCTGGGCCGTGGCCAGCACCTGGGCCAGCTTGTCAATGTGGGCCTGGGCGTCGTCCAGCTTGGGACAGGCCAGGGCGATGGCCCGGCCACGCAGCAGACGGCCGTGCAGGTCGGGCAGGGAGGCGCCGGCGCAGTCGGCCAGCAAAAGCAGGTCCGCGTTCTTGAGGAAGGGGGCCTGGGGGTTGAGCAGTTGCAGCTTGATGGGCCAGTGCCCCAACTGGGAGGCGGCCAGGCCAGAGGCCGTGGCCGGGGCGGCGCCGGGCGCCAGGCTCATGGCCGCCGAGCCGGGGCAGCCGCAGGCCAGGGCCGGCTGGGGCGCGGCCGCCAGGCCGTGATGATGGCCGTGGCCATGTTCATGGCCATGGTGACCGTGATGGCCGTGCTCATGGTGGCTGTGCTGGGGTTGCTGGCCGGTGGGGGGCAACTCACGCCCCTGGGAGCGCAGGAGATCCTCCACGGCCTTCTCGTCAAAATCGTCGGCCTCGCGCTGGATCACCTGCAAGGCCCCGGTGGGGCAGCCGGAGAGGCAGGCGCCCAGACCGTCGCAGAATATCTCACCCACCAGCTTGGCCTTGCCGTCCACCAGTTGCAAGGCCCCCTCGGCGCAGTCCAGGATGCACTGACCGCAGCCGGTGCACTTTTCCTCGTCAATTTGGATGATGTTTCTAAGCTTGCGCATGGCATTCCTCGCTTGGCAGGGGGAAGGTAAGGTCCGAAAGCCTGGTTTGCGTGAAGTAGTCGGTTACCTCGCTGCCCACCTTGTGCAGTAGGCCGCCCAGGACGCATTTGCCGCCGCAGACCGGCTTGCCCAAAAGGCAGGTCTTGGTCTCCAGGGGGCCTTCCACGGCCTCGTAGACCTCCAGCAGGCTGACCTGGCGGCTGTCGCGGCCCAGGCTGAAACCGCCCTTGGGGCCGCGCTGGGAGGTCACCAGGCCAGCCCGCCCCAGGCGTTGCAGCACCTTGGCCAGGTGGGCCTCGGAGACCTTGAGCACCCCAGCGATGTCCTTGGTGGACATGATCTTGCCCGGGTTGGCCGCCAAGAGCACCATGGTGTGCAGGGCCAGGGATGCGGCGTCGGAGATCTTCAGTACGTTGGCCATGATTCCCCTCTTAGGTGTATTCTGGTACTAGAATACTTATTTTTAGCGCCCTGTCAACCCCCCGGCGAAAAAAACTTCGCCCCAGGCGGGCTGGCAGGGATAGGGCGGCAGGCTGGGGTTTCGGCGGCCGCCAGGGCAGGCCAAAAATGAACATGGGCCGCGATGGCTCGCGGCCCATGCCCAGTTGCCGGCGCTAAAGCCGACAACCACGCGGCAAGAAGGCTTACTTGGTCTCGGCGGGCTTGTCAGCCGCCTTCTTGTCCTTCTTGGGGGCCTTCTTGGCGGCCTTCTTGGTCTTTTTGACCTTCTTGGTCTCCTTCTCCATGGCCGGCTTGTCAGCGGGGGCGGCCTGGTCGGCGGCGAAGGCGAAGGGGGCGCAGCTCAGGGCGAAGGCCATGGCCACAAGGATCACCAGTTTTTTCATTGCAAGCCTCCTGGTCAAAATCAGCGGTTTTAAGTACTGTGCTGGCTCTGGTTGAGGTCTGAATCCCTCTCCCCCGTGGGTCAGTCACCCTCGTCCGGTCAGTAGGGCTCACTAGCCCCTCGACCAGGTCAGCCTTGCCTCACTCCTGGCCACGACTACAGCAATGGCCTTGCCATTTAGTTAACATACTGTTTGTATTGCATATTGTAGGCAGGTTTTCATGGTATCCAGAACTATGTGTTCCGGTATTTGCCTACCAGCAACCAGGAACGCTGGGGCTTGTCCCTCTGGGTTTTCCAAGTTAACACGTTGTCTTTTCAAACTTAAATAACAAAACGGAACGCCTGATTCACTAATTCATTTTTTAGGAATAAACAGTTCCGTAATTATTGGGAGTCATTCCAGGCGCGCCTGAAGGCGAAAACTATATCTTCTGGAAGCTTCAGGGGTTTTCAGTTTGGCTTCGTTTAACCGGAATAGCTAGTTCATAGTTGCCAGTAATAGGAATTATAAGGTCCGCTATTTTAATTTGCGGCGGTTTTTCAATATATTACCTTTAGAGCATACCCAAATGGCCTTTGGCTGGGCCTGGCAAGCATCTTAAAACCTGCGGAACCATAGGTTCCTTTTTTAGGGAGGCTCGGCAAGTAATACTTACATTGCAATAGTTTACCATGTGGCCTGCATGTTGCTCCCCAGGGAAACAACCACCCGGAAAACCCGGCGGCCGGCAAAGTGCCAGACAAGGGGCTTGCTCCATGACCACAGGCGGGGAAAAAACCATTCGCGGTGTCATCATCCCCACGGCCTGGGACCAGGAGGGCCGCATCGTCACGGTGGGCATCTCGGCCAATGACGAGGAGGAATACCTCCTGGAGCGCGGACCTCTGGCCAGCGAACTAATCGGCCTGGTGCAGCAGGAGGTGGAGGTCCGGGGGCGCGTCACCCAGCCGGCCGACGGCACCAAGCGCATCCAGGTACAAAGCTACCGGCTGACCAGGCGAGGCGAGCAGGATGAAGTTGCCTAAACGCTGGCTTTGGGCCAGTATTGCCGGCGCCGCCGCCCTGTCCCTGGCCGCCGCCCCCCTGCCGGCTGGCGCCGAGGAGGCCCAGGGCCTCATGGCCAGCGAGCCGCCGGCCTACCAGGAATCACCCAAGCCCAGGCCGGTGAAGACCTTTAGCGACGAGGCCCCCCCCGCTCCCGTCCCCGCCCCGGGCAAGGTAAAAAAAGGCAAGAAGGCCAAGCGCTCCGCCGGCCTCGGACAAGCCCCCGCCGGCAAGGCCGCCGCCAAGGCCGGCAAGCCCCGCGGCGGTAAAAGGTTCGCCGCCGAGGCCACACCCCAAACCGGCAAGCTGCCCGGCGCCGCCGGCAAAACGTCCCAGGCCAAGGCCTCCAAGGCTAAGAAGGGCAAGAAGGCCGGCCAGGCCTATGCCGCCCCCAAGGCCGGACAATCCCTGGGGGCCAAGCCCAAGGCCCTAAAGCCCAAGGCCAAGGCCCAGAAGACCGGCAAGCGCGGCAAGACCAACAAGCGCGCCCTCATCACCGACTAGCCGCCTCGCCCGCCGCGCCCCTAGGCCCTGGCCCCCTGGCCGGGGCTGGTTTTTTGGCCAGGCCGCGCGCCTCAACCGCCCGCGCGGCTTGGCCGCGGCGGCTTGGGGGAAAACAGCAGGCAAGGCTTGCCCGAGTTGGCCAGCACCACCCGCCAGGGTATCTCCTTGGACTTGAACCCCATGCCCCGGCAGGCATAGGCCCGCCCCTGTTCCCAGGTTATCTCCAGGTGCCGGCAGCGGAAGCAGTCGGGATGCTGGCGGTGTTCGGGCATGGGGGCCTCACAACATATGGCACGCCAAGAATGGCCCGAGAGTAACCGCCTGGCCCGCCTGGGTCAAGCCTCCTTGAAGGTCAGGAGCACGTCGTCGGTCTCCACGGCCTGCCCCTGGCTGGCCTTGACCTGGTCCACCTCGCCGTCCCGGGGCGAGGAGACGCCGCACTCCATCTTCATGGACTCGATAATCACCAAGTCCTGGCCCCGGTAGACCCGGTCACCGGGCTTCACGCGCACCTCCACCACCAGGCCGGGCATGGGCGAGCACAGCTCGTCCAGGTTGGCCTCGGCCTTGGACTGGGGCATGAAATGGGCCAACTCCCACTCCTTGGGGCTGTAGATGTCGAACTGGCTGACGATGCCGCAATAGGCGGTGATGATGGAGTTCTCGCGGTATTGCAGACGCAGATAGTGGTCCTGGCCGTCAATGGTCAGCTTGAGGCGCCGCCGGAAAAACTCCAACTCCGGGGTCAAGACCTGATATGCCCGGTCGCCCACCCAGATGAGCCAGGCCCGCGTCTGGTCCTGCTGCGAGAGCCGCAGTCCGTAGACCCACTTTTCGTTCTTGACCATGTAGCGGGGCGGCTCCTTCTGCTCATGGGCCTGACCCAGCTTGGCGGCCATGGGCTTCAGGGAGTCGCGCACCAGGTTCTGCCGGGCGTGATAGATCAGGGTGGCGGCGATGGCCATGATGTGCAGCTTGTCCTGGGCCGGCTCCAGCTTCATCTGGCCGTCCTCGAAGTGCTCCTCCACGAAGCCGGTGGACAATTCGCCACGCGCGAAGGCCGGATGGTTGAGGATGGCGTTGACAAAGTCCATGTTGGTGACCACGCCCTCGATGTGGTAGCGGTTCAGGGCCTGCACCAGTTGCTGGATGGCCTCGGGCCGGTCCTGGCCCCAGGCGATGACCTTGGCCAGCATGGAGTCGTAGAACACGCCCACCTGGCTGCCGGCCTCGATGCCGCTGTCCAGGCGGATGTGCCGGCCCCGGGGCTTGGCATAGCGGGTGATGATGCCCGTGGAGGGCAGAAAGCCCCGCCCCGGGTCCTCGGCGTTGATGCGGGCCTCCATGGCCCAGCCCTGGGGCCGCAGGTCCTCCTGGCTGATGGGCAGGGGCTCCCCCGCCGCCACCCGAAGTTGCAGCTCCACCAGGTCCAGGTTGGTGACCATCTCGGTCACCGGGTGCTCCACCTGCAGGCGGGTGTTCATCTCCAGGAAGAAGAAATCCCCCGCCGGGTCCAGCAGGAACTCCACGGTGCCGGCGTTGGTGTAGCCCACCTTGCGCACCAAGCTGACGGCCATGTCGCCCATGCGCCGGCGCAGGACGGCGTCCACGGCCGGGCTGGGCGTCTCCTCGATGATCTTCTGGTGGCGGCGCTGCACCGAGCACTCGCGCTCGCCCAGGTGCACCACGTTGCCGTGGTGGTCGGCGATGATCTGTATCTCCACGTGGCGGGGGCTGGCCAGGTAGCGCTCGATGAAGATGCGGTTGTCGGCGAAGGCCTTCCTGGTCTCCTCCTGGCAGGCCCGCAAGGCCCCGGGCAGTTCCTCGGCGCTGAACACCACGCGCATGCCCTTGCCGCCGCCGCCGGCCGCCGGCTTCAAGAGCAGGGGGAAGCCCACGCCGCCGGCCAGGGCCAGCACTTCGTCAATCTCCCCCAGGGCCTGGTTGTGGCCCGGCACCACCGGCACGCCGGCGGCCATGGCCAGCTCCTTGGAGGCGATCTTGTCGCCCAGGGTGGCGATCACCGCCGCCTTGGGACCCACGAAGGCCAGCCCGGCCGAGGCCACCAGGTCGGCGAAGCCTGGGTTCTCGGACAAGAAGCCGTAGCCCGGGTGCACGGCCTGGCAGCCGGTATTGAGCGCCGCCTCGATGAGCTTTTCCTTGACCAGGTAGGACTGGTCGGAGCGCGGCGGCCCCAAGAACACCGCCTCGTCGGCCTGGCGCACGTGCAGGGAGCGGGCGTCTATCTCCGAGTAAACCGCCACGCTGCCGATACCCAGGCGCCGGCAGGTCTGTATTATGCGCACCGCTATTTCGCCGCGGTTGGCGATCAGCACCTTTTCAAACATGGCTCACACCACCTTGCCGCAAAAAATTAGGGCCTCTCCTGGCTGGGCCAGCCTGTCCTCACAACGGTATGTTGCCGTGCTTGCGGAAGGGCTTTTCCATGGTCTTGCCCTCCAGGAATTGCAGGCTGCGGATCAGGCGGTGCCTGGTCTCGCTGGGCTGGATCACGTCGTCAATGTAGCCCCGCTGGGCCGCCAGGAAGGGGTTGGCGAAGGTGCGGCGGTACTGCTCGGTGCGCTGGCCCAAGGTGGCCTCGGGGTCGGGGGACTTTCTTATTTCGTTGCGGTAGATCACCTCGGCGGCGCCCTTGGGTCCCATGACCGCGATCTCGGCCGTGGGCCAGGCGAAGTTGATGTCGCAGCGGATGTGCTTGGAGTTCATCACCACGTAGGCCCCGCCGTAGGCCTTGCGCAGGATCACCGTGATGCGCGGCACCGTGGCCTCCACGAAGGCGTAGAGCAGCTTGGCCCCGTGGCGGATGATGCCGCCGTGCTCCTGCTCCGGCCCGGGCATGAAGCCCGGCACGTCCACCAGGCAGACCAGGGGGATGTTGAAGGCGTCGCAGAAGCGCACGAAGCGGGCGGCCTTGGCCGAGGCGTGGATGTCCAGCACACCGGCCAGCACGGCGGGCTGGTTGGCGATGAGCCCGATGGTCTGGCCGCCCAGGCGGCCGAAGCCGCAGAGGATGTTGCGCGCGAAATGGGACTGTATCTCCAGAAACTCGGCCCCGTCCAGAATGCTGTTGATCAGTATCTTCATGTCGTAGGTCTGGTTGGGGTTGGGCGGCACCAGGTAGTCCAGGGCCGGGTCGGTGCGGTCCAAGGGGTCGCGCAGGTCCAGGATGGGGGCGTGCTGGCGGTTGTTGGAGGGCAGGTAGTTGATCAGCCGGCGCACCTCGCGCAGACACATGATGTCGTTGGGCACGATGAAGTGGGACACGCCGCTTTTGCGGCCGTGCACCCCCGCCCCGCCCAGGTCGTCGAAGCTGATGTCCTGGTGGGTGACCGTCTTGACCACGTTGGGGCCGGTGACGAACATGTAGGAGGGGCCGTCCACCATGAACACGAAGTCGGTCATGGCCGGGCTGTACACGGCGCCGCCGGCGCAGGGTCCCATGATGCACGATATCTGGGGCACCACGCCGCTGGCCAGCACGTTGCGGTTGAAGATCTCGCCGTAGGCGGCCAGGGCGTCCACGCCCTCCTGGATGCGCGCCCCGCCCGAGTCGTTGAGGCCGATGATGGGCACCCCCACGCGCACCGCGTGGTCCATCACCTTGCAGATCTTCTGGGAGTGGGCCTCGCCCAGGGAGCCGCCCACCACCGTGAAGTCCTGGCTGAAGATGAAGACCTCGCGGCCGTCTATGGTGCCATGGCCGGTGATGACCCCGTCGCCGGGATAGCCGCGCTCCCCCAGGGAGTTGCCCCGGCCCGATTTCAGCAGGTCGAACTCCTCGAAGGAGCCCTCGTCCAGAAGCAGGTCCATGCGCTCCCGGGCGGTGAGCTTGCCCTTTTGGTGCTGCTCGGCCACCCGCTGGTCACCGCCGCCCGCCACGGCCTCTTCGCGCATGCCGCCCAGGGCGCGCAGGTTGTCGTTGGCCGGCCAATCCATCGCTCGCCTCCCTTAATGACGCCTAGGACCCAGGCCTGGGTAAGAAATCGCCTGACAGGGCTTGTAAGGATTTCACCTATAACACGGGCGGCGCCGCTTATCCAGTCCCGCCTGCGCGGCCGCCCCACCTAAATAGCCGATTTATAGCTACAAGCCGCCTTGGCCCCGGCCAGGAGGCGGCTGATGGCCAGCGCGGCGCCGTGAGACAAGCTCCACCACCTGAGCCTGGCGGCGTCCCTGGGCCATAAGTTTGTTGATCTCCCACCGCAGGAAGCGCAGGCGCGCCAGCAAGACAAGCGGCGGGGATTGACGCCTGGGCCTGGCCCGCCGCCCCCGGCGCCGCTGGCCGCTCCGCCAGAGCAGGGCCAGGGCCGCCAGGCAGCCCAGGTAGGCGCCGATGAGCATGCCCTGATCGCCGGACAGGCCCCAGAAGGCCCCGGGAGCAAGGGCGGCGCAGGTGTGGGGCGGAGGGACATGGTGGGGCGCCGGCTGGACGCCCCGCAGGGCGCAGCCACAGGGCAGGGACAGCAGGGCCAGCAGAACCAGGCCTAGCCAAGGGCAACGCCGTGGAGGCATGAACTCTCTCTCCCCCCGAAAGAGAGCCAGGAAAAGGATCTAAGGGCAGGTACCCGTCAGCCGGGGCAAGGCCCTTGCTGTTTAGCACACCGCATAATTTATGCAAATATTTTTCACAGTAGCTCTTATTTTATTTACTATTATAATCAGTGTTATAGTTCCATGGCTACGCGGACGCTCCTTTCATCTCTTGATTTAATTCACAGATATTCACAAAGGTCGGCAGGCATGGCCCAACCTGGGACGCGCATTGGCCAGGGCGGGGCGGCCTCGCTCAAATGGTTGAACCATGCTCTGAATCTTTTGTTATAGTCATTCCTGGGTACCCGGTGGCCAACCTGGGCCGGGGTCCGCACAACGACCTCAAGGTCAAGGTCAACTTCGAGCTGTGCTGAAGCGCGTCAAGCCATGGATAGCCTTCTGCTGTCTGGCCCTGGCCTGGCAGTGGGCGGCGGCCTGCCCGCTCTCGGCCGGCCAGGCCCCGCCCCCCGAGGCCCAGGCCCTGTGGCAGCACATCACCCAGCCGCCGGGCTTCTACAAGTGGGGCACCTGGTCGGCCCTGCGCGAGTCGCGCCGCAGCCGCTGCGCCACGGCCTACGGCTATTTCGCCCGCGTCTATGCCAACGACGTAGCCCTCAAGGCCAAGGGCGCACCCCTGCCCCCGGGCTCCATCGTGGTGCGCGAGGGCCAGGGCATGGGCACCAACACCTACGCCCCCAACGGCCAGATAAGGGCCTACACCGTGATGTACAAGGTGCGGGGCTTCAACCCCAAGGGCGGTGACTGGTTTTGGGCCAGCTACAGCGGCACTGGTCAGGTGCGTGATTCCGGCGCCTTGACCGAGTGCATCAAGTGTCACCAGACCGCCTGGCAAAACGACTACCTGCTGGGCCTGGAGCTCAAATAGCCCCGCCCGGGCGCGCCCCGGGGCGCCAAGAGGAGAAAGCCATGGAAGGCTTTCTCCGACACACACCTAGTGGCCGCGGCGCTGCTGGTGCATCAGCCGATACAGTTGCTCGTGGCGCAGGGAGCGGCTGTTTTCCTCCACCGCCGCCAACAGGCGCTGATAATCGGCGCCGCCCATCCCCCCCTGCCCCGGGCCGCCCCGCGCCTGGACCGTCAGCGGGGCCGGATGCGGCTCCTTGTCCCACCAGGTCCGGGGGCCTTGGGCCTGGGTCATGGCGGCATAAGCCAAGACCAGGGCCGCCGCCGCCAACCACTTCGCCATTCTCTTGCCCATGCCGATTTCGCGCTTTCCGGCCGTCCCTGGCCGCTGGGGGCTTCGGTCATGCCTAGGCCTTTGCCCCGTTATCGGCCATTCGCGTGGGGCACTTGAACAAATAAGGCGCGGGCGCCGCCGTGGTCGGGCGCCGCCGTGCTTGCCCCCCAAAGTACCAGCTTGTAGTATGGTTATTAATGCGGAGGCCACATTGCAGCTCTCTTATGCCGGCGCCAGCGACGTGGGCCGCGTGCGCGAGGAGAACCAGGACGCCATCGGGCTACCCCACCACCCTCTTTCCGGGGATGGCGTGCCCCTGTTCGTCCTGGCCGATGGCATGGGGGGGCGCCAGGGCGGCGGCCTGGCCAGCCGCATGGCCGTCGCCACCTTGCAGGAGCACTTCGCTAGAGATGAAAGCCGCGACCCGCGCCAGACGCTCAGGAAAGGCGTGCAAAAGGCCTCCCTGGCCATCCTTCAGAAAGCCGAGGACGAACCCCAACTGCAAGGCATGGGCACCACCATCGTGGCCCTGGCCATCCGGGATGGCCTGGCCGTGGTGGCCAATGTGGGCGACAGCCGCGCCTACATCTTTCGCGGCGGCCGTCTGCGGCAGATCACCGAGGACCACTCGCTGGTGGCCCAGCAGGTGCGCCAGGGCCTTCTCAGCCTTCAGGAGGCCAAATCCTCTCCCCTGCGCCATATAATCACCAAGGCCGCCGGGGCCATGCCCAACGTGGAACCCGATGTCTTCCACGAGCACCTGGAGGATGGCGACATCCTGCTGATGTGCTCGGACGGCCTGCATGGCCCCGTGGAGGAAGCCCAGATCGCCAAGGTGCTCTCATCCCGGCAACCCCTGACCGACCAGGTGGGGGAGCTGCTCAAGCAGGCCAACCAGGCCGGCGGCCCGGACAATATCTCGGTCATCCTGGTGCGGGTGGACAACAAAGCCACCACCGGAGAGATGGCCAACGTCACCGGCGACCTGACCGAGAAGCTGCCTGGCGGCCCGGCCAGCCAACAGGACCCGGCCGCCGGCGGCTCCGCCATGACCAAGCCCTTTGTCTACCTGGTCCCGCTGGCGGCGGCCGCCTTGGGGTTATGGTGGTATTTCAGCAATAACTGATACGCATTTCAGATCAGACGTATGGTTTTCTCGTCAGGTTTTCTCGTCAGGTTTCCTCTGGGTACAGTCCTTACGGTATAGGCGGCCCAAGAAAGCCTAAGCGGTTTTTTTGTGTCCCGCTCGGCCGCCCGGCCATACTGGCTTTGCCGATGCGGGTGCCGGCGCGGGGTGGACTCTCCGCCCTGGCGTGGGCAGGGGCCGCAGGTATCCCGTATTCTTTGCCGGGTTGGATCATAGCAGCCCCCTGCCGGTGCCCTAAGAATGGCCGGGCTAAGAGCGGGACACGGGGCTTGGGCGGCCGGAAAACCAAACCTCGCCGGCCAGAGGATGCCCGGATCAAGGGGCAACAACCTAATACTGTATGATTGTCATTAAATTGGTATGAGACGGGCCGCCTTGGGCGGCGTACCTACCAACCCAGGAAGCTGCGAGTGTTGGCCAGGGGCTTGCGCAACAGCCAGTAGGCCAGGGAGACCTGGCGGCCGTAGAGCACCGCCATGCCCTTGAGCCCGATGCGCATCTGGGGCTGCTCGGTCTGCCACTGGGCCTCGGCCAGCACGCTGGCCACGCCCTCGGGGTTGGTGACCACGTTCTGGGCCACGTAGGTCAGGCGGGCCTGGTGCTCCTTCTCGGGAAAGGCGTTGAGCACCACCTTCAAGGCGTGGTCGCGGTCGAAGTCCACGTTGTCGGTCTCGGGCAGCCAGATGCGCACCTTGTTGCGCTGGGGGTTGACGATCATCAGCACCATCTCGCCCAGGGCCACCGGCCGGCCGCGCCAACGGTGGGGATCGTCCAGCACCACGCGGCCCTTGGTCTCGGCGCTCACCTCCAGCTTGCTCACCGTGTACTGGGCCATCTGCAGGCGGGTCTCCTCCTGCTCCAGGCGGTGCTCCAACAGGCCCACCTCGGCCCGCGGCTTGGGATCCACGAAGGCCTGCAGCTTGGCCCGGTTCAAGCCAGAGCGGATGATCTCCACCTGCTGGCGGGCGACCTTCAATTCCTCCAGGGCGGTGCGCTTGTCATAGGAAAAGAGCACATCCCCGGGATTGACCTCCTGGCCGGGCTGCACCGCCACCTCGGCGATGACGCCGTTGACAGGGGCGGTGACCACCCAGGGGTCCTTGGGCACCACCTCGCAGGGGGCCACCACCCGCAGGGGTACCTGCCACAAAAGCGAAAACAAGAGCACGGCCAGGGCGGCCAGGCCCACGCGGTTGGGCTTAAGCAGCCGGCGGGCCAGCAGGCCCCACTTGGGCGGCCGGTGGTGGGCGCGCCAGGCGGCGGCGTAGGACACCGCCAGCGAGGCCGTGAGCTTCAGCTCGGGCAGGGACCAAGCCCGGCCGTTCCATCTCTCCAGCCACAAGCCGGCCAACAGGCGGCCGTCCTCCAGGATGGGCAGCCACAGCACGGCGGTGCCGCCGTTCTGTCCGGCCAGGGCGCGCCAGGGTTCGGCCGCCTGGGGCGGGAAGGCCCCCTCGGCCAGGACCTGGTGCTCGGCCCGCTGGGTCATGACCCGCACCAGGTCGAGCCAGCGGCGCATCTGCTCGGAATGCCCCTCCACCTTGCTGTGGCCCGAGACGCCCAGGCATCTGGGCTTGCGGCCCCCGAAATCCCAGAGCACGGCGCGGTCGTAAGCGACCAGCTTGATGGTGCGGTTGAGCAGGCGGAAGGAGAGTTCACGCTGGTTCTGGCTGAGGAAGCACTCCAGGGTCAGTTGGTGCAGCACCACCAGCACCTTGAGGGCCTCCTCGCCTGGGGGCAAGGCGCCGGCGGCGGCCGGAGGCCCCTGGCCGGGGGACGGCGGGTTGTGCTGGCCCTCGGCCACCTCAGCGCCGGCCGCCGGCCATTTGCAGGCGGCCGGTCATGCCGCTGCGCATGGCGCCGCCGGCGTTGTCCACCTCGGCGTACACCTCAAAGGTGCCGCTGGCCGGGTCCAGCACGGCGCTGATGTGCGAGATTTTGGCCGCCACCTCCTTGCCGGTCTCCTTGATGAGGATGTTCATGGGTTGGCCGACCTTCAGGCTGCCGAACAGGTCCGAGGGCAGGATGATGCGGGCGCGCAGCACGCTGTCGTCCACGATCTTCACCAGGGGGCGCCCTTCATCCACCAGCTCGTGCTCGTTGACAAACAGCTTCTCCACCCTGCCGGCGTAGGGCGCCACGACGCGGCACAGGGTCACGCCGCGCAAGGCGAACCTGCGGTTGACCTCGGCCACGGCCAGATCGGCCTTGGTCTTCTCCAATTCCAGTATAGAGGCGGACTTCTCGTTGAACAATTGCAGGGTCACGGCGTGGGCCTTGCGGGCTGCCTCCAGCATCACCTCGGCTTTATCCAGGTTAAGTCGGTGAAAGGTGCTGGAGTCCAGCTCAATCAGGACCTGGCCTGTGTTGAAGGACTGGCCGAACTCGCGGTGGATGCGGTTAACCTGGGCGCGCACCTCCGCCGAGATCACCGACTCCCGGCGGCTGGTCAGCACCACCGACAACTGGTCGCGCGAGGACGGGGCCATCAGGGAGGTGGTGGCCGGTTCCGCCGCCCACGCTTGGCCGCCGGCCAGGAGCCCCAGCCCGGCCAGCAGCAATAGCATGCGCAATATCACCATGCTGCTTGAACTCCCCTTAAGGCACCGCCACGCGCCAGGGTCTGTACTGCCCGGCCTCCCTCGCGAGGACTTGGCCAATCCCCTGGAGCGCGGCGCTGCACTTTGAGCGGGGGCCAGGGGCGCCCTCCCTTTTCATCCACCATTGGCCTGGGGGGGCCCCTGCCCTACTTGGCCTTCCAATCGCGGCCCACGCTGTTGTTCAGGCGCGCGCGCGAGGTTACCAAGCGTCCATAGGAGTTGATGAACTCATGGTTGGCCACCAGGTACTTCTGCTCGGCGTCCAGCAGGTCGCCCTCGTGGGACTTGCCCTGCTTGACCTGTCCTTCCATGGCGGTCAGCAGGCGCGAGCGGCTCTCGTTGAGGTCGCGCAACAACTCGATGTCATCCATGCTCTCGGCCTGCTCGATGGTGGCCAGGCGCACCTGTGTGAAGACCGCCGTAACCATGGCCTCCTTGCGCCGGTCCACCATGAGCACCCGGGCCTGGGCGGCGCCACGCTCGGCCAGGTTGCGGGGTATGCCCAACAGGTCCCAGGAAATCTTCAGCCCCAGTGTAAACCACTCACTCTCGGAGAGGTAGGAGTTGTTGTCGTGGTCGAAGCGGGCGAAGATGGTGGGCGCGGGCAGCAGCCGGGCCATGGAGTTGGTGACGTCGCGCAGGGAGATTTCCTTGTCCAGGTCCAGGGCCATCAGCTCGGGCCGCAGGTTCTGGGCCTCGCGCCACAGGGTCTCGATCTTGGGCGCGGGTTCCTTGTGCAGGGGGATATCCACCGCCAGGGGCGGTATCTCGATGTCGTCCACCCTGCCGGTGCCCAGCAGGCGGGCCAACTCGGCACGGTGGGTCTCGGCCCGCCGCTCATGCTGCTTGAAGCGAATGATGAGGCTGATGAAGTGGGCCTCGGCCTCCAGGCCGGCCACCTCGGGCACCGTGCGCTCCTGCACCTGGCGCTTGACGAGCTTGGTGCGGTTCTTCAGCTTGTCCATGATGCCGCGGGTGTTTTGGGCCGAGGCCTCGGCCACCGCGGCCTGCATGTAGGACCTGGTGATGTCCAGCACCAAGTCCTGCTTGATGCGGCGCAGGTGCTCGCCGCTGGTCTTGACCCGCGCGTCGGCCTGCATCCAGCGGTTGACGTTGACGGCCAGGTTCAGCAGATCCCAGGACATTATGGCCGTCTGGCGGTTGACTGTCTGGTCGCTGGAGATGGAGGGTTCCAGGGACTGCTTGCCGGTCTTGAGCGCGCGCGAGGAGGTGGCCACCTCGCGGTCTTTCCAACTGTTCTCCGACTCCAGGATTAGCGAGGGCAAAAGGGACCACCTGGCGCTGGTGCGCATCTCCTCCTGCACCACTTGTTCCTGGCGGGCCACCGCCGCGTCCAGGTTGTTGTCCAGGGCATGGGCAATGGCCGCCTTGAGGCTCAAGGGCCTGGGCAAGGGCGGCTTGCCCATGGTCACCGGCACACCCATGGGTAGGGGCTGGCCCGGAGCGGGCTTGGCCGGGCCTGGCTTATCCTGCATGGCCATGGCCGGCGCCAGGGCGGGGGCGGCGGGCTTGGCCGCGGCCACGCCGGCTGGGCCGGCCATGGCGGCGCCCTCCTCCTCGCCGAGCTTGCGCAGGTCAGAGGCCTTTACGTAACCCAGGGCCTTGGCTTGGGCCTTGCCCACGTCCTTGGGGTCATGCACCAGGTAGAACCCGCCCTCCAGGCTGCTGGCCCAGACCCTTTGGCCGGGGTAGGCCCAATCAACCAGGTTCTGGCCAGGGCCGGGCCGGCTGATGACCTGAGCCACCTTGTCGGTGGTCATGACCTCGCCGGAGGCAGGCGCGGGGGCAGCCGTGGCGCTGGCCGAGGCCAGGATGATCGTCCCCCCGTCGTGGGGCACGGCGGCGCGTATCTGGTCGCGGTGTTGGCTGATCGCGGATCGCGGCTGCTCCACCAGTCGAGCGGCTTGCACCTCGTTCACCGCGGGGGCCATGTCAATGCTGAGTAAATCGGCATAGCCCTTGCCGGCCCCTCCCAGACATAGCAGGACTGCGAGCCACCACCAGTACCGTTTCATGACCCCTGAACCCTTTCTTGAATCTGCCTCTTCCTTGAGCCAATCCCTGACGGCCCGACGCCGGCAGGTTAGCGCTTATTGGCCAATGTTCTGCTTGATCTGCGCCGGTTGCCGCCGGGCCTGGGCGGTATCAAGGCCGTTGGCGGCCAGGTCCCTCAGTATCTTGTCCAGGATGTTGCCCCGCACCGTGGCCATGCGTTGGGCCAGGGGACCGCCGCCGCCGCCGAACACCGGGCTGCTGCGGGTGCTGGGGGCGCCTAGGCACGATTGGGCCTGGTCCAGGGAGCCCTGTCCCGGCGTCGGGAGCACCAAGTCCAGGATCATGTCGTTGGTGGTAGGCAGCACGTCCTTGATGGGCCCGCTGAAGGCCATGCCGTCAATGGCGATGTCAAGCACCTGCTTGGCGGCCTGCGCGGCCTCAATGGGGGAGGCGTCGCCGCCATGGTAGAGGTTGTTGGTTTCCATGCCGAAGATCATCCTGCCCATGTTCGCCGAATCCGCCTCCGAATACCTGCCGTGCAAGACTTCGGAGATCAGGGACCGGCGTTTTCGGCGGTGTTGATGTGGGCCAGGCCGCCAGCCAAGCCATAGGCCTTGCCAGTGCCACGGGAACTATCATCGCTGATATCCACGGTGTTGCCGGAACGCTGGGTGGCCTGTGGCGCCCACGAATCGTATTCGGTGGTGGTGTCGGAATCGGTGCTGACGTAGTGGATTAGATCGGCCGTCTTGAGCAACAAGGACTGGGTGTTACTCGGGGCGCCCAAGGCGAGCCAACCTGTTCCATCGTTTTTATTATACCCCCAATGGGTGCCGGTGCGGCCGTGGCCCAAAACGCGGCCCGGTCAACCGGCGCCCACCCCTGGCAGGCTACGGTGGATGCGCACGGCACTCTTTCCCTTCAAAAAGCCGATCACCCGCGAGACACTGTACTTAGGCGGAATGCTCAGGCACACGTGGATGTGGCCGGCATGACATGTCCTTCCACTACCTCCACACCGGACCTAGCCGCCGTCGAAGCTTCCCGGACAACGCCTTCTCGCGGGACTTGGGGACAAATACCACATGGTATTTACAGTCCCACCTGACATGCGATAAACACTCTCACGCATGCACAGGCCCTTCCTCCAAGTGCTTCCGTCAGAACTCTCCCCGAGGGAGAAGCCTACCCATATTCTGCTCAACCCCGGATCGGTGAAACCTTTTCGCGTCCACGGCCAGAGGGTGTGATCTACTGAAGTAATTAAATAAGTTCTCGTGCCCTCGGCCAAGATGCGCGGCGGTTATGCCGGCCCCGGCGGGCGGCCTCTAAAAATTGCTTTCCTTGACCAGGATGCGCAGGAACCGCCGCAGCCCTTGCACCAGCAGGGAGGCGGGACGGCTGGTCAGGCGCACCTCCCCGCTCTGGCCCAGGCGCAACTCCTGGGCGTCCCCGGGCTCCACCGCGGCCTCCACCAGGTAGTAGGCTTCCAAGAGGACCATGGCCTCGCCCGAGGCGGACTTGACCACCGGCAGGCTGCCCTGGGCCAGGGAGGTCAGGGCGGGGTGGCGCACGATTTCCTCGCGCACCGGGCTGACCTTGCGCACCACCACCGGTGCCCGTGAGGCATGATCGCTGGCCAAGAACAGGCCCTGGTCCTCCGGAGAAACGTGCTTGATATCCTCCTCACCCACAAAGGCGTAGATCACCTTGTCCTGGGAGCGGGCTATGCGTCCCAGCACCTTGTCCTTGGAGATGAAGCGCCCCGCGTAGAGGGTATCGTCCCACTCGTAGACCACGCCCTCTATCTCGGCCAGCAACTGGTTCTGGGATATCTGCTGGCCCAGCTTGATGATCTTGGTTTCCACCGCCACCAGTTCCTCCTCCTTTTGGGGCAGCAGGGAGCGGTCCTCGCCGGAGACGTTTAGCACGTCCATCTGAATGCGCAGTTGCTTGGCCTCCAGCTCCAGCAACCGTAGCTCGGTCAAAAGCTCCTGTGAGCCGATACGCGCCAGGACCTGACCCTGGGGCACCCGGGCCAGGCGCTCGGTGCCCAGGTACTGTATCTCGCCGGAAAAGGGGGCGTAGATCACCTGGGCCAAGCTGGGCATGACCACCGCCGGCACGCTGAAGCGGCGCGGCAGGGGCAGGCACAGCCAGGCCAGCGCCAGGCCCAAGAGGCCCAGGGTGATCCACAGCCGTTTTCCCGGCTTCTTTAGCTTGCAGATTGCCATGGTCTGTCGGACCTCGCTGATGACGGGCCAGGCGATGAACCAGCCCACCTCCACGGCGAACAGGAAGATGCCCAGCGTCTTGGTGAACTGGTGATAAATAATCAGGGCTATGCCTACGAATAGGGTGAACCGGTAGGCCCAGGTGTAGAAGGCATAGACGATCATGCCTGCCTGGCGCGTGGGCGGGGCCGCGTCCTCCGGGCAAGGGGTTTCCACCCCCAATAGCCACTTGCGCAAAAACCACAGGGTGAAGGCGAAGGCCCGGTTTTGCAGGTTGTCAATGCCCCACCAGTCCATGAGCAGGTAGTAGCCGTCCCAGCGCATGCCAGGGTTGAGGTTGACGGTCAGGGTGGCCAGCAGGGCGCCCGAGGAGAGCACGAAGAAGACGCTGTTGAGCTTGCCGGGAGAGGTCAAGGCCCAACCGAAGAGGCAGAGCCCGGCGACGGCCAGCTCGGCGGCGATGCCGGCCAAGGCGATCATCAGGCGCTTGCGCCGCTCGGCCACCCGCCAGGCGTCGGTCACGTCGCTGTAGGCCAGCGGCCAGAACACCACGAAGGCCAGACCCATCACCGGCACCCGCACGCCATAATGGGTGGCCACGAAGGCGTGGCTGAACTCGTGCACCACCTTGACCAGGGTCAGGGCCACGCCGTAAAAAACAAGGCCCTCCAGATTGAAGAAATAGGTCAGGGTCTTGAGGTAAGCCTCGCCGCGCGGCAGCAGCATGCCCAGACCCAAGAGGGAGATGACCAGGTAGACGTACAGCGCGGGCCGGCTGGCCAGCGGCCTGACGTAGGGCAATGCCCAGCGCAGAAAGCGCTCCGGCTGGAGTAGGGGCACTCTGAAATAGATGTAATGGTGCAGAAGCCAGGTGAGGGGTTTGACCCGCCGGGCCTGGGCCTCCCGCAACAGGTCTTCCACCGGGCGCACCGGCGCGCCCTGGGTCAGGCCCTGCATATGGGCCTGTTGGCACATCAGCGCCAGTTCCTGGGGCGTGAGCCGCAGGGTGGTCTGGGCCTGAAGATAGCCCATGGCCTCGCGGAGGGTGCGCGGGCGGCGCAGCAGGTCAAGTATGATGGCCTCGGCCCAGCCCACCTTGAAGAAGGTGTGCCGTAGGGGGTCGTAGAGGGTGAAGGAGGGCGAGCCCTCGCTGGATGGGGGGCCGGCCAGTATCTGTATGTCCGGCCTGATCACCGGCAGGGGCAGGTCCATGACCTCGGCGTTGGCCATCACGCCCGCTCCCCGGTTTGCCGGCGGTCCGGCGCCCGCGGCGGCCTGCCAGAGGGGGCAGGCCCCCAAAGGCGCTCCAGGTCCTGGCGGGCGAGGCGGTTGGCCTCCCAAAGCTCCCGCACCAGGCTGTCCAGCATTAGGCGGTTGGCGGCCAGCAGCTCCTGGGCGCGCTCGAACTGGGTTTGCGGCAAGCGGCGGGCGGCGCGGCCGGCGCCGCCCACGGCAAGGCATTGGGCCAGGCGCGGGCAACAGGAAACGCCACCGGCCGCGGCTGCCAGTAGATTTGGCAGGTCCCCGTCCTGGCTGCCCTGGCCACGGGCGTGGTCCCTGGCCAGGTCCACGATGCGGCGCGCCGTCCCGGTGAACATAGTGGCAACCCCGCTCAGGGCCGGCGGGCGGCCAGCCTCCCTAATATAATAGCATCCCGGGCGTGGTCACCCGGTGTAACCATATGGGGGTCGCCGCCCTAGCGCCAGGGCGGGCAGCCCACCCCGCGCCGGCACTCGCATCGGCAAAGCCAGTATGGCCGGGCGGCTCTAGGGGGACAAAAAAAGGAACCGCCTGGCCTTTCTTCCGCCGCGCGCTTGGATGTGGCAAACATGGCGGGGGACCCGGAGGGATGTGGCATGAGCCCCACAAACGCGGGGACACGGCTCATGATATGCCATGCTTTTTCATCGAGATGCCGGGCCGTGCAAACCCATGACCCGCGGCCTAATGCGTGTAGCCGTCCTGATCCTGCTTCCGCTGCTGGCCGGTTGCGACTCTGGCTCGGATACCCAGGTGGTGGATTTCTCGCGCACCTCGCCCGTGGCCAAGCCGGGGCGGGAAACAACCGCCCAGGACCAGTTGACCATGGCCGCCTCGGCCATGACCAGCCCCCAGGAAACCTTCCTGGCCTATGCCCAGGTGATGGAGTACCTGGCCGGACGCCTGGGCCGGCCCATCGGCCTGGTGCAGCGCAAGACCTATGCCCAGATAGACCAACTGCTGGCCAAAGGCGAGTTGGACGTGGCCTTTGTCTGCTCCGGCCCCTATGCCGCCCAGGGCCGGGACCCCGCCTTCGAGCTGCTGGCCGCGCCCCCCGCCAAGGGAGTCCAAATAACCCGGCGGCCTTTCGCGTTTCAATAATATAATGACCCCAAAGCATTTGCTCCGGCCGCCCGCCGGCACCAAATGGTGGAGTGGATGCCCATGGCCCAGCGCACCGTGCATCTCATTACCCTCCTGGCCTTGGGAGCACTGGTCTGCCTGTGGCCCGCTCTCTGGCAGACCCCGTCCGCCCTGGCCTGGACCGCCGGTCCCACCGGCTGGTGCACCGACTATGCCGGCAACAACTTCCCCTGCGGGGCCGGGGTGCCGCGCCCCGGCGGGCGCATGGGGCCAGCCGGGGCCATGGGCGCCGTGGGCGGCATGCTGGTGGGGCAGATCATGGGCATGATAGTCAACGAAGCCATGACCAATGCCGCCCAGGACCAGCAGGCCGCCCAGAAGGCCCAGCGCCTGGCCCAGGAAAAAGCCCAGGCCGAGGCCCGGGCCTGGGCCAAGGCCCGTCATGAGCGCCTGGAGCTGATCGCCCGCCTGCGCGCCCTGCGCGACGCCGAGGAAAGTGCCAGCCTGGAGCAGATGTCCCAGGCCCTGAGCGACCGCTGGGAGGGCCATGTCAAGGACGAGCTGACCGCCGCCTTGAGCGACCCCTCGCCGGTGGACCTGCGCGAGGCCAACAGCGAGGTACCCAGGGTGCCGGGGTCCCGCCGGCCCCAGACCTACCAGGCCCAGGAGGCGCTGGCCAGGCTCCAGGGCCAGGACTCCCAGGACCTGGCCGACGAGCAGGCCTTCGTGGATTTTCAACAGAAGATGCTGGAAGGGCGCCGGCGGTTGGACCGCAGCCTGGAGGGCCTGCTCAAGAACGTCAAGGAGCCCCCCGCCCCCTATCGGTGGAGCAAGCAGGTGGACGAGGGGGTGATCCTGGGCCTGAACGACACGCCCCTGGACGCCCAAGCGCTGATGAACAACGGCTTCAGCCCCTTCACGGGCCAGGCCTACCGCCAGATGGCCGCCCAGGGCAAGGTCATGACCACCGCCTTCGGCTCCCTGGACAAGGTCAAGGAACTGGCCCGGGGAGCGGCGGACAGCCTCTCGCCCCTCAACTACACCCTGAGCAAGGAACAGGCCCAGGAACAGATCGCCCGCCTGCAAGGGACCAGCTTCAAGAGGCTGATCTCCTACAGCAACGGGGCCACGGTCAGCGAAAGCCTTATCCAGCGCGGGGTCATCAAGGTGGACGAGTGGCACATACTGGCCGGGGACCGCGTCTTGTCCCGGGAATTGGAGTTTCAGGGTCTGCTGGACGCGGGCAAGGTCCAGCGGGTGGTGGTGTGGGTGAATCGCGGCGACCCCGTGCCCCATCTGATTCCTCCCGGCCACCCGCTGGGCCGGGGGCGGGTGGAATACCGTTTCTTCGGAGACAACTACTGGGTGAGCCTGGACAAGCACAAGTTCAACGTATACCGGGACCACCTGGCCCAGAGCTTTGGGGTAACGCCCAAGGCCCCTGGCCAATGAGGGAGGGCCGGCCATGATGGCAAGGCGCGGGGGCGCGGGGGATGGAGGCGGCCGGGGGGCCGTTGGTCTGGCGGCCTGGCTCCTGGCCGTCCTGGTGGCCTGCGCGGCCGGCTGCGTGGGGCTAGCCCCGCCCCAGGCCTATTCCGAGCCCCAGGAGGGCTCGGGCAGACCCTTCTGGGCCGGCCATGGCCTGCTGTGGGAGGGCTACGGCCCCAACGAGATGGAGGCCGTGCTGTGGTCCAAGGGCGAGTCCAGCAAGCTGGGCTGGGAGGAGCCCACCCTGGGCTCGCTGGTGTTGTTCGCCTGGCCGGGCCAGCCGGCCCAGCCCCAGGCCGCCCTGCTCAAGTCGCGCTGGGTGGACCGCGAGAAGACCCGCTGGGTCTGGCTGACCTTTTTTTACGCCGACCCGCGCGCCGTCCCCGGCCTGGCCGAGCACTGGCGTTTCAGGGCCAACTCGCCCTACCTGGTCCCCCTGCCCCTGGAGGTGGGTGGCCAGACCTTCTGGTTCGTGCTGGCCGGCATGCACCGGGCCGCCAGCCTGACGGAGTTGCCCGCCAAGTTTTTCCCCCAGGCCCAGTTTCTCAAGACCGAACCACCAGAGGTCTACCATTTGGAGGTCTACGACCGCGACCCCCGGCAGGGTTTCGTGCTGCCCAGGCGCGTCTGGGAGATCGGTCACCGGCAGAAGCAAGAGGGAGGAGATGTCCTGGTACGTACCTTTGAGGGCCAAATCTTCGCCCTTGATGAAGAGCCATGGGTCATAGCGGAGATCACGTTCGGGCAGATGAGGGGCGGGGCGCCCCTGCAGGGCCTGCGGCTGGCCCCCTGGAGCCCCCTTTCGCCCGATCAAATCCTGGAGGGAGCCAAGGTAAGGTTTTCGGCCGGCGAGCACAAGGCCCTGCTGCGCATCACCCAGATGCACAACCAGCGCCTGCTGGAGTGGAAGACCAAGGAACTGGCCGAGGCCCTGCCCGGCTATGGCAAGGCCCAACTGCAAGACCTGGTGGTCAAGCTGGAGTCGGCCTTGCTTGAGCTGGATACCCGCGTCAAGAGGGTCAAGGAGGCCCAGGACGAGGCGGCCCGCTATCTGCCTCAGCCCGGCCAGGCGGGGCCGGCGCCGGCCAAGGTGCCTCCGTGGCAGGTGGAGCAGGCCCATCTCTTCAGCCAGCGCAAGGCCATTGTCATGGCTTGCCTGGAGATGGTCAAGAAGGCCCTGGCCCAGAAAAGATGAGCACGCAATGCAAGCCGCCAACCGCAAGCAGGCTAAGTCCAGGCGGGACAAGGGAGGACGGCCCGTGAACAGCTATTTGGCTGCGAGGTGGCCTGGGCGCGCCCTGGGCCTGGTCATGATCCTGGCCAGCTTGGTATTGTCCGGCTGCCCAGCCATGGAAACGGCCATGGAGCAAGAAAAGGCCGAGGCCCGGCGCCAAGCCGAATACGCCACCGCCGTGCCGGTGGAGGATAGGGGCCGCACCTATTGGGTGATTATGCATACCCTGGAGCCCCTGGCCGGAGGCGGCGGCACCGTGCATGCCTTGTACTTCTTCGCGGCCCATCCAGGCACCTATGCTACCCATACCAATGCCTACGACCAAAGCATCGGACTCTGGCTGTTTCCGCCGCCGGCGGGCAGCCCCAGGCAATACCTGGCCCTGGACGATAGACTGTACGAGCCGCCCGAGGTGGAGACACACGATAGCCGCCTTGTTTCGATTAGATTGCGCCCCTGCGAGCCAACTGCCCTGATGATATTGGAGGGCATCACCCTCAACCCCAACACCAAGGCCGATATCGTCCAGATCACCCAACGCAACAACCTGGTCCTGCTGACCTGGAAGACCAAGGACCTGCCCAATCTGGTCAAGACCGCCCCCACCGCGGAGCTACAGGATTGGCAGATTAAGCTGGAGGCGGCGCTCTTGCGCCTGGATTTGAACATCAAGAAGGTTAAGGACGCCCAGGACGAGGCCGCCCGCTACCTGCCCCGGCCCGGCCAGGACAACCAGGCCCCAACCCAGGTGTCCCAGACACAGGTGGAGCAGGCCCATCTCTTCAGCCAGCGCAAGGCCATCGTCATGGCTTGCCTGGAGATGGTCAAGAAGGCCCTGGCCCAGAAAAGATGAGGCGCGGTCTCGCGGAAACAATGAAAGGGGCCAGCCTGGCGGCTGACCCCTTTGTATTTCGTGGCGGGGACGACGAGGCTCGAACTCGCGGCCTCCGGCGTGACAGGCCGGCGCTCTAACCAAACTGAGCTACGCCCCCGCACGGGCTACTGATTGTCAACTTCGCGCCGGGCTCGCTCCGGCATGCCCGCCACCCAAGGTTCTCGAGCGGTGGTAGGCGGAACAGGACTCGAACCTGTGACCCCCGGCTTGTAAGGCCGATGCTCTCCCAACTGAGCTACCCGCCCACTGGTCGGGGCCGACCACGATGAGGTTCGGCTGACCTGACGCACCCCGCGAAGGGGATTCCTATTTATCAACAGAACGCCTGCTTGTCAAGGGCCTGGACGCTGGTTTGGCCAAGGTTGGCCAGGAGGTTGTCCCCGAAGCGCTAATGCGCCACCACTTCTCCGGCCGGCTCGGCGGGCGCGGTGGCGGGCAGGCAGTAGGGTTCGCCGGGGCACTTGAACAGGCCCTCGGGGTCGGCCAGGGCCAGGGCGGCCTTAAGCACCTGGTCCATGTTCTCCACGGGCACCAGTTCCACCACCTTGAGCACCTTGGCGGGGATCTCCTTGATGTCCTTTTCGTTGTCCTTGGGGATCAGCACCTTCTTGATGTTGACCCGGTGGGCGGCCAGGATTTTTTCGCGCAGGCCGCCGATGGGCAGCACCCGGCCGCGCAGGGTTATCTCGCCGGTCATGGCCACGTCGGCGCGCACGGGTATGCGGGTCAGGGCGCTGACCAGGGAAGTAGCCAGGGTGATGCCCGCCGAGGGGCCGTCCTTGGGTATGGCGCCCTCGGGCACGTGGATGTGGATGTCCACCTGGCGGTAGAAGTCCTCGGGCAGGCCCAGGGCCTTGGCCCGCGAGCGCACGTAGCTCAAGGCCGCCTGGGCCGACTCCTGCATCACCTCGCCCAGCTTGCCGGTGATGGTCAGCTTGCCCTTGCCGGGCATTATCATGGCCTCGGTGGTCAACACGTCGCCGCCCACCTCGGTCCAGGCCAGGCCGTTGGCCAGGCCCACGTAGTCGCGGTCCTCGGGCAGCCCGTAGCGGAACTTGGGCACCCCCAGGTAGCCCTCCACGGAGCTGACCGGCACGCTGACCTGGCCCTCGCGCTGATTCTCGCTCACCAGCTTCTTGGCCACCTTGCGGCAAATGCTGGCCAGCTCGCGCTCCAGGTTGCGCACCCCGGCCTCGCGGGTGTAGCGCTGGATTATCTCCAGGATGGACTTGTCGCTTATCTGCACCTGGCTGGGCTTGAGCCCGTTGGCCTTGGCCTGCTTGGGCACCAAGAACTGCTTGGCTATGGCCAGCTTCTCCAGTTCGGTGTAGCCGGGCAGGCGGATGATCTCCATGCGGTCCTGCAAGGGCGCCGGGATGGAGTAGAGGGTGTTGGCCGTGGTGATGAACATGACCTCGGAGAGATTGTAGTCCACGTCCAGGTAGTGGTCGTTGAAGGCGTAGTTCTGCTCGGGGTCCAATACCTCCAACAGCGCCGCCGAGGGGTCGCCGCGAAAATCGGTGGACATCTTGTCCACTTCGTCCAGGCAGAAGACCGGGTTGACCGTGCGGGCGCGGCGCAGGGACTGGATGACCTTGCCGGGCAAAGCGCCGATGTAGGTGCGGCGGTGCCCCCTGATCTCGGCCTCGTCGCGCACGCCGCCCAGGGACAGGCGGATGAAGTTGCGCCCCATGGCCCGGGCGATGGAGCGGGCCAGCGAGGTCTTGCCCACGCCGGGAGGGCCCACGAAGCACAGGATGGGTCCCTTGATCTTGCGCATGAGCGCCTGCACGGCCAAAAACTCCAGGATGCGCTCCTTGGGCTTGTCCAGGCCGTAGTGGTCCTCGTCCAGGATGCGCTTGGCCTCGCCCAGGTCCAGCTTGTCGCGGGTGCGCTCGTTCCAGGGCAGGGCCAACAGCCAGTCCACGTAGTTGCGCACCACGGTGGCCTCGGCGCTCATGGGCGACATCATCTTGAGCTTTTTGAGCTCGGCCTTGACCTTCTCGGCCGCCTCGCGGGGCAGGCGCTTGGCCTTGAGCTTTTCCTCAAGCTCCTTGACCTCGTTCTTGCTGTCGTCCTTGTCGCCCATCTCCTTCTGGATGGCGCGCATCTGCTCGTTGAGATAGTACTCGCGCTGGGTCTTCTCCATCTGGCGCTTGACCCGGCTCTTGATGCGCTGCTCGATCTGCAGTATCTCGATCTCCGAGCGCATCAGCTCGAACAGCCTCTCCAGGCGGCGGTTGGGCTCGATGATCTCCAGAAGCTTCTGCTTGTCCTCCAGCTTGAGCGGCAGGTGCCCCACCACGGTGTCGGCCAGGAGACCGGGGTCGGTCAGCGCCGCCACCGACAACAGCACCTCCTGGGGGATCTTCTTGTGCAGCTTGGCGAACTGCTCGAAGGAGGCGTTGACCGAGCGGATCAGGGCCTCGGACTCCAGGTCGGCCGGGAAGATATCGTCGAGTTGTTCCAGCTCCACCAGGAAGAGCTCCTGGTTGGGCAGGAAGGATTTGACCCGCGCCCGCTCCTTGCCCTCGATCAGGGCCTTGACCGTGCCATCGGGCAGCCTCAAGAGTTGCAGCACGGTGCTGATGGTGCCGATGTCGTGGATGTCGCCCTGGCCGGGCTCGTCCACGCGGGCGTCGCGCTGGGTGGCCAAAAAGATGGTGCGGTCGTGCTCCATGGCGTGGGACAGGGCGGCCACGGATTTCTCGCGGCCCACGAACAGGGGCACCACCATATGGGGAAAGACGACGATGTCTCTTAAGGGCAACAGGGGGGCGTGCATGGATGAGCCTCTCTCCCCAGGAGGGGTGGGGCATTATGGTTTAACTGGGTGCGCGGGCAGGCACGGGAAAAAATATCGCCTGGCGCCGCCGGGGTTGCCGGCCCCGGGCTGGCCGGCGTCCCCCCAAAAATCAACGGGCGCCGCGCCGGTCGGGGCGCGGCGCCCGTCTCACCTGCTTATGTGTCCGCGGCAGGCCTGGGACGGTTTTGGGCGCGTCCTAGGCGTATTCGGCGGCCTGCTGCTTGGCGTAGAGCAGAATCGGCTGCTCGCCGCGGGTGATGACCTCCTCGCCGATCACGCACTCCTGCACGTCCTTGAGGGAGGGCAGGTCGTACATGATGTCCAGCATGGCCGACTCCAGGATGGAGCGCAGGCCCCGGGCGCCGCTCTTGCGGTTCAAGGCCTCCTTGGCCACGGCCTGCAGGGCCTCGTCGGTGAATTTCAACTCCACGCCCTCGAACTCAAACAGCTTGGCGTACTGCTTGGTGAGCGCGTTCTTGGGCTCGCGCAGGATGCGGATCATGGCGTCTTCGCTTAGCTCGTCCAGGGTGGCGGCCACGGGCAGGCGCCCCACGAACTCGGGGATGAGCCCGAACTTTATCAGGTCCTCGGGCTGGCACTGGGCCAGCACGTCGCCCAGGGGCAACTCCTGGCTCTTGTCGCGCACGTCGGCGGTGAAGCCCAGGGTCTTGGCCCCGATGCGGTTCTTGATGATCTTTTCCAGGCCCACGAAGGCCCCGCCGCAGATGAACAGGATGTTGGTGGTGTCTACCTTGACGAACTCCTGCTGGGGATGCTTGCGCCCGCCCTTGGGCGGCACCGAGGCCATGGTGCCCTCGATGATCTTCAGCAGGGCCTGCTGCACGCCCTCGCCCGATACGTCGCGGGTGATGGAGGGGTTCTCGCTCTTGCGGGCGATCTTGTCTATCTCGTCAATGTAGACGATGCCCCGCTGGGCGCGCTCCACGTCGTAGTCGGCGGCCTGCAAGAGGTTGAGGATGATGTTCTCCACGTCCTCGCCCACGTAGCCGGCCTCGGTGAGCGTGGTGGCGTCGGCGATGGTGAAGGGCACGTTGAGTATGCGGGCCAGCGTCTGGGCCAACAGGGTCTTGCCGCTGCCGGTGGGGCCGACCAGGAGGATGTTGCTCTTCTGCAACTCCACGCCGCCCATCTCCACCCGAGCGTCAATGCGCTTGTAGTGGTTGTGCACGGCCACGGCCAGGATCTTCTTGGCCCGCTCCTGCTCAATGACGTACTCGTCAATGATGGCCTTGATTTCCTTGGGCTTGGGAATGGAGACCCGGCTGGCGGCCTCTTCCTTCTGATACTCCTCCTCGATTATCTCGTTGCACAGCTCGATGCACTCGTCGCAGATGTACACCGAGGGGCCGGCGATGAGCTTCTTGACCTCATCCTGGCTCTTGCCGCAGAAGGAGCAGACCAGATCCGAGCCCTTGCCGCCGTTGGTCTTTTTGGTCATGTACTATGGCCTCCCTGTTGGGCCGGGGTACGCTGCGTCCTAGGCCAGCTCGCGGTGGGTGATGACCTTGTCCACCAGGCCGTATTCCCGGGCCGCCTCGCCGCTCATGAAGTAGTCGCGCTCGGTGTCCTGGCTGATCTTGTCCAGGGGCTGGCCGGTGTGGCCGGCCAGTATCTGGTTGAGCTCCTCGCGCAGCTTGAGTATCTCGCGGGCATGGATGTCAATGTCCGTGGCCTGGCCCGAGAAGCCTCCCATGGGCTGATGGATGAGGATGCGCGAGTGGGGCAGGCTGTAGCGCATGCCCTTCTCGCCGGCGGCCAGCAGGAGGGCGGCCATGGAGGAGGCCTGGCCCAGGCACAGCGTGCTGACCTTGGGCTTGATGTACTGCATGGTGTCGTAGATGGCCAGGCCGGCGGTCACCACCCCGCCCGGAGAGTTGATGTAGAGGTGGATGTCCTTGGTGGGGTCCTCGGCCTCCAGGAACAGGAACTGGGCGATGATGACGTTGGCCACCGTGTCGTCCACGGGCTGGCCCAGCATCACGATGCGGTCTTTCAAGAGCCGCGAGTAGATGTCGTAGGAGCGCTCGCCGCGGCTGGTCTGCTCGATGACAAAGGGAATGAGCGTCATTATGAATGCCTTGCCCCGCTGGGGGGCCTAAGTAGTTAAGCTTCGGTTTCCTTGGCCAATTCAGCTGGGTCCACTTGTTCAATGATAGCATCGGCCCTGATGACCTGCAACGTCTTTTCTTCTAGAATGCGGGCTTGCAAGGTGGGCATCATATTGTTTTTTATGTACATTTCCTTGATGGCCCCCAGGGGTTGCCCCATGCGCTCGGCCATCTTGCCCAGGTCCTTGTCGAGGTCCTCGGCCTTGACCTCTACGTTTTCCTGCTCGGCGATGCGCCCCAGCACGATGCCGGCGCGCACCTTCTTCTGGGCCTGCTCCTGGAAGCCCTCGGCCAGCTTGTCCTCCTCCAGGCCCATGGCCTGGGGATCCATGCCCTGCTGGCGCATGCGGTTCTTGAAGCTCTCCACCATGCCCTCCACCTCGGCGCGCACCAGGGTGGCCGGCACCTCGAACTCGCCCTTCTCCCGCAGTTGATCCAGTATCTGGGTGCGCAGGGCCATGTCGCGCTGGGCCTGGTAGGACTCCTCCAGGTCGGCCACGATGCGGTCCTTGAGGGCCTGTAGGTCCTTGAACTCCGGGGAGAGCGAGCGGGCGAAGTCGTCGTCAATCTCGGGCAGGAGCTTCTTCTTGATGTCCTTGACCTGCATCACGAAGCGCACGTCCTGGTCCTGGAGCTCGGGGTTGGTGGCCTCGGGGCCGTAGTGAACCGTGGTCTCCACCGAGTCGCCCACCGAGGCGCGCAAAAGGGCCAGCTCGATCTCGGTCTGCACCTGGCCGCCGCCCAGCTCCACTTCCACATTCTCGGCCTGGCCGCCGGCCACGGGCTCCTCGCCCTTGAAGGACTGGTAGTCCATGATGACCACGTCGCCGGTCTGGGCCGGCCGGGGCTCATCCAGGGGCGCCAGCACGGCCTGGCGGCCGGCCAGGGCGGTAAGGCGCTGGTCCACCTCGGCCTGGCTGACCTCCAGCCTGGGCTCCTTGAGCTTCAGGCCCTTGTAGATCGAGCCGTCCAGGGCGAACTCGGGCTTGACGTCCAGGGTGACGCTGAAGACGTAGTCCTGGCCGGCCTGGGGTATGCCGAAGTCAAAGTCAGGGCGAGCCACCGGCTCCAGCTTGGTCTCGGCCAGGGCCTCGGGGTACTTGTCGCCTATGAGGCTCTCGGCCGACTCGGCCGCCACCTGGGGTCCGTAGTATTTCTCTAGAATGCTGCGCGGCACCTTGCCGGGACGGAAACCCTTGATCCTGGCCTGGCGGGCCAGACGTTTGTACAGGGTCTCCATGGTCTTGTCCACCTCTTGGGCCGGGACCTCCACGGTCACCTTGCGCTGCACCGAACTGAGTTCTTCCACGCTGACTTTCATGGGTCCAATCCTTAGGGCAATATGCGGTGGTTTACAGTTATTCCAAAATTCTAGACCTATATCACCCGTAAGCCAGCGCTGCAACCAAAGATTCCCCAGCCGGGCACCCCAAGGCGCCCAACCGCCGCCGAAAACCAGCCGCCGGGGCGAGATTTCTCCCCTCGGCGGCCCGGCGCGGGCGCCGCGTTCCAGGCCGGCGGCGCCACTCTGGCTAAAAGGTTATGCCTGGCGGGACAATTTGCAAGCGTGGTGCCGGTATTTTTGGATCAGCCCGGGTATTCGGCGATCTGGGCGCGGACCAGTTCCAGATCGGCGGGCTGAAGGGCAAAGGGATAGTTGCGCAGGTCCGGGCCGGGCTTCTCGTTGCCAAAGGGGCGGTTGCAGGCCACCTGGCCCGAGGCCCCCGGGCAGCCCGAGGTCATGAAGGGCCGGCCCGAGGCCATGGCCGCCTCCAACACCTCCGGCGCCACGCCAAAGTCCACTACCCTGCCCTCCTGGTCAAAGGCCATGCCGCGGGCGCGGGCCAGGCCCTGGTCAAGCAGCCAGCGGGCCATCTGCACCCGCCGGTAGCCGCTGGCCGGGGGCTGGGGCGCACTCGCCAGGGCGCTGAAGCGCTCGGGGAAAAAACAGAACAGATGGGTGCAGCCGCCCAGGCCCTTGGCCCGGTCCATGGCCAGCACCAGTTCCTCTTCAGTCTCCCCCAGGCCGTGGATCAGATGCACGCCGGCCATGCCCTCGCCAAAGACCTGGAGCGCCTGTTCGAAGATGCGCCAGTAGTGCTCCCAGCGGTGGGGGCCGCCCACGGGCCGGCCACGCAGCTTCTCGAAGAGCTCCGGGGTGGCCGCGTCAATGGCCACGCCCACCCGGTCGGCGCCAGCCTCATGCATGGCCTCCAGGCCGCCCTCGTCCAGCAGGGTGGGGGCGATGAGGATGCTCACCGGCAGGCCGGTGGCGGCGCGCACCCGCCGGCAGACCGTGACGGCGTCTTCCCGGGCCTGGGGGTGGGTAATCATGGAGACGCAGACCCGCTCCACCCAGGCCGGAGCGGACTGGCAGCGCTCCAGGATTTCCTCCAAGGCGTAGTCCTTCCAGGAGACGCGGATGAACTTCTCGTAGCGGGGGTCGCCTCGGCGGGGCTGGTTTTCCCGCGCCAGGCCGCAGAAGGCGCAGTTGGCCCGGCAGCCGCCGGGGTAGGTGAGCAGCAGATTGATGCAGCCCAGGCGGGCGTTGCGGTAAAAGCTGCCCCCCGCCAGGCCCAGGGTCATGGCCGCGGCCAGGGACAGGCGCAGGCGCTCAGGGCTTTGCGGGGCGGCATCGGCGAGGGGGGCGGGCTGGGTCATGGCGGTTCTCCTGGGGCCTTGACGGCCGATGTTCTTATAGGGAGAGGCCATCCCGGCCGGCTGGGCAAGCCGTCAAAGTGTGGCACAAATCCCGGCCAGCGGCAACGGGGGTGGCTTGTACTTGTAGCTGACACATAAACTGTCCGGACTTGTAGCACATGAGTTGTCCGGTTTGAGTTGGGGTCCATGGAGGTGCCCCGATGAGGCGGACAGAGCTGTTGCAGGAGGTTCGGAAGATGCGGTTTTTAGAGGCGCATTTTG
>JACRDC010000004.1 GCA_016218705.1 Desulfarculus sp. | reverse complement strand
GCCAGCAGCCGGGGGTCAAACCCGGTCAGCAACCGCAGACCGGTGTGACTGGCACCACGCCCGGCACCAAGCCGGGCCAACAGCCAGGCGTGGTCCCTGGCCAGCGCCCGGGCCAACTCACTGGGCAACAGCCCGGGCAACCGCCTGGACAGCAGCCGGGGGTCAAGCCCGGCCAGGTGCCCGGACAGGGGCCGCAAACCGTGACCCCGGGCGGCGTGCCCGGAACCAAGCCGGGCCAACAGCCAGGCGTGGTCCCTGGCCAGCGCCCGGGCCAGCTCACTGGACAGCAGCCGGGACAGCAGCCGGGACAAGTCACAGGACAACAGCCGGGTCATGGCCCGGGGCAACGGCCAGGGCATGGTCCAGGCCAGCGGCCGGGCCAGGTCAGTGGACAGCAGCCGGGGCAGCAGACGCCCCAACTCACACCCACCCAGTCTGGCCAGATTCCAGGCCGGGTGACGGGACAACAACCGGGGCAGAGGCCCGGACAAACCACCGGGCTGACCTCTGGGCAGGTGCCTGGCCAACAGCACACGGGCCGCAGACCGCCACCCCAGCCGCCCAAGCCGCCGGTGCAGATCAACCCCAACACCACCGTGTCGGCCACGCCGGCCAGCGGCGGTTACAGCGCCACCCGCCGCAACCGGGACGGCTCCCAAACCACGATGACCACCACCAGCCTGCCTAACGGCAGGACCCAGGTCTCGGGCTTCACCAGCCGGACCGACCAGGCCAGCGGCGCCACCACCCGCACCTACACCGATGGCAGCCGGGTGACTGCGGGCCGCGACTTCGTCAGGCACCAGACCGCCAGCGGCTACAGCGAAACCATCCACCGGGACGGCCGGCGCGAGGGCCGTTGGCGTGATGGCCGCCGCATGTACCACGATGAGTATCACCACCGCCGCCATCACGACGGCCGCACCGAGCGCTTCATCAAGCGCGCCGTGGTGGCCACCCTGGTGGCCGGCGCCCTGGTGGCCCTGGCCGCCCCCCTGATCCAGGAATACAACGTGGAACCGGTCAACGGCGTGGAGACCTACACCTACCAACCCGTGACCTATGACCCACCTGTATACCAAACTGTATACCAACCCCTGCCAGCGCCCATACCGGTGGTGGTGGGTTGCGTGGTGTGCCCGCCGCCGGTGGTGGTCTACCAGCAGCCGGTGGTGGCCTACCAGGAGCCGGCGGTGTTGTTGACCGACCTGCAGATCGCCACCGCCATGAACGACGGCATGGCCGTCTACGCGCCGCCCCCCATGGCGGCCGGCCAGGCCCCAGATCCCCAGGTGCAGGCCCTGGCCGCCGAGGTGGCCAGCCTGCAACAGGAGGTTGCCAGCGCGGCGGCCACCAATGATGCCTTGAAGGGGCAATTGGCCGAGCAACAGGTCCAATTGGCTGATCAACAGGCCCAGACCGCCGGCTTGCAGGCCCAGGTCGGCGCCGAGCAGGCCAGGCAGGTCCAGATCTCCGAGGAGGTGCGCCAGCAGATACGCCAGCAGGTGCTGGAGGAGATCGCCCTGCACCAGCAGAAGAAGCCCCTGACCCTGACTCACGTCATGACCTCGGCCCATGCCCAGAACTACATCTTCCAGATCTCGGGCATGATCGAGGCCGCCGACCTGAGCACCAACGAGCCGGTGGTACTCACCACCGGCGACCTAATCAAGTTCTACCAGGTGCCGGGCGAGGGCGAGGTGGCGGCCCAGATGATGGTGGTCACCAGCAAGTCGCCGGCCGTGCGCCCCGGCTCGGTGGTGATGATCGGCCTGACCGACCTGCAGGAGATGCTCAACGCCTTCAGCCAGCGCCTGGAGCAGAACATGAAGAAGGTCGCGGACCACGCCGCGGCGCCCCAGCGCTAGTCCGACACCGGCCCAGCTTCGCCGCCCAGCGGCCGGCCGGCCACACATACCAGAAACCCCGTGGGCCGCCACAGGCCCACGGGGTTGATTTTTTCCTTAAGTCGGAGGCCGCGAAAGCCGATCAAGCAGGTGACGGATAGAGCAAACCATCGGAGGCCGACATGGAAGTCGCACTCATCGTTGCCAGCCTGACCGGACTGGCCCTCACCGTGGCCTGGTTCCAGGTGCGTCAAAACCGCCGCGTCCGCGTCCGCGTCCGCTGCCAGCCGGGGCAAGACCCCAGGCCACCCAGGGGCAGCCCCCCCGCATATCACTAGCCCATTGCCCAGCCGCCTGGCCCAGACCGGCCTGGTCATGCAGCCAAGCAGAGCGTGAACCAGTGCGCCTGATTGCAGGAGGGGACCTGGCGTGGCCCAAGACCGCCACCAGGGCCTTAGGCGGCGACACCAAAAAGGGACCCCGCCAGCGGCGTCCAGCCGGCGGGGTCCCTGATTTTTACTAGGTGTGTGTCGGAGAAAGCCATCCATGGCTTTCTCCTCTTGGCGCTTGCTAAAGGTAAATTTTAGCAAGCTTGCGAAGTCATACACATTTCAGATCGAACGTATAGCTTTTCAGTAGGTTTCCTCTGGATACAACCCTTTCAGTATAGGCGGCCCAAAAAAGCCTAAGCGGTTTCTTTTTGTGTCCCGCTCAGCCGCCCGGCCATACTGGCTTTGCCGGCGCGGGGGCCTACGCGGGGTGGACTCTCCGCCCTGGCATGGGCAGGGGCCACAGGGAGCCCATATCCCTCGCCAGGGTGGATCATAGTAGCCCCCTACCGGTGCCCTAAGAATGGCCGGGCTAAGAGCGGGACACGGGGCTTGGGCGGCCAGGAAACCAAAGCCCGCCGGCCAAAGGATGCCCGGATCAAGGGCCAACAGCCTGATACCATATGATTGTTGTTAACATGGTATCAGGCGCTCTGCCGAGGCAGGACCAGCCGGAAGGTGCTGCCGGCGCCCAGGCGGCTCTCCACCTCCACGCGGCCGCCGTGGGCCTGGGCGATGTGCTTGACGATGGCCAGGCCCAGGCCGGTGCCGCCCATCTCCCGGGAGCGGTCCTTGTCCACGCGGTAGAAGCGCTCGAATAGGCGGGCTTGATCGGGCTGGGCAATGCCCAGGCCGGTGTCGGCCACCAGGATGGCCACCTCCTGGCCGCCATCTTGCACCCCCAGGGAAACCTGCCCGCCGGGGTCGGTGTATTTCAGGGCGTTGTCCAGGAGGTTGAGCAAGGCCTGCTCCAGCAGTTGGCGGTCGGCCTGGACACTCAGCGGCCGCTCGGGCATCTTGTTGACCAAAACCAAACCCTTGTGCGCCGCCCGGCCGGCCATCTCCTCCAGCAGGGATTCGGCCAGCTTGTCCAGCCGCACCTGTTCCAGGTGGGGGGCCGCCTCGCCGCTCTCGATGCTGGCCAGGTCCAGGAGGTCCTCCACCAGGTGGCCCAGGCGGCCGGCCTGGCGGTCTATCATGTCGGCGAAACGCCGGGCGTCCTCCGGGCTTTCCAGTGCCCCCTGCAAGAGGGTCTCGGCCGCGCCCTTGATGGCCGTGAGCGGAGTGCGCAGCTCATGGGAGACATTGGCCACGAAATCGCGGCGCATCTTTTCCACCCGGTGGCGCTCGGTGACGTCGTGGAACACCGCCACCGCCCCCGCCCCGGGGGTCTGGCCGGCCACCCGCACCACGTGGGCCTCCAAGAAGCGGGGCGCCGGCCCCAGGGTGCTGATCTCCTTGCTGACATGGGCCTCGCCCCCCAGCACTAGGCGCATGGCTTCCTGTAGATCGGGGTTGCGCATCACCTCGGCGTGGGTGCGCCCCACGGGGCTCATGCCCAGGTTCAACAGCTTGACCAAGGCTCGGTTGGCCAGGAGGATGCGTCCCTCGCGGTCGGTGAGCATCACGCCCTCGGCCATGCCCCGCAGGATGGCCTCCTGACGGTCGTTGGCCCGGGTAAGGGCGGCCACCTGTTTTTGCAGGTTGTCGGCCATGGCGTCGAAGACCCGCCCCAGCTCGCCGATCTCGTGGGGAGGGTAGCGCCGCACCCGGGGCGAGAGGTCGCCGGAGGCCATGACCTGGGCGGTGCTGGTCAGGTCCTTGATGGGCCGGGTGATGCGCCGGGCGGTGAAGTAGGCCACCACAACCGACAGCGCCAACCCCAGTACCACCGCTCCCATGAGCGCCCGCCGCGTGGCGGCCACGGTCTTGGCCACCCCGGCCAGGGGCAGGGACAGGCGGATAACCAGCCGGGGGTCGGCGGGCGTGCCCAACAGCTCGGCCACGTAAAGCTGGTTCAGCCCCAGGGTGTTGCTGAAGCGCTGGCTCAGACCCTGGCCCTGGGCCAAGGCCTGGGCCACCTCTGGCCGCTCCAGGTGGCTGCCCAGGGCGGTCACCCCGGCGCTGTCCAGGTGTGAATCCCCCCGCACCACGCCCTGGGGGCTGACCAGGGTGATCCTTAGACCCAGTTTCTGGCCCAACTCCTTGGCCAGGGCCTGGGTCTGCTCGGGACCGGTCCCGGGCCGCCAGCGGTCGCCGATCACTTCCTTTAGCAGAATAAGTTGCTGCGCCAAGGACAAGCGCACCTGCTCCACCAGCTTGATGTCCAGGGAGCGCTCCAGCACCACCCCCACGGCCAGCAGGGTGGAGATGGACACCAACAGGCAGCCCGCCAGTATCCAGCTCTGAAATGAAAGCTTGAGTTTCATGCTTCCTCTCGCCAACGGTAGCCCGTGCCCCGCACCGTCTCCACGTGATCGCCCAGGGGTCCCAGCTTGGCCCGCAGGCGGCGCACATGGGTGTCCACCGTGCGGCCGTAACCCTGGTAGGAGTAACCCCACACCTGCTCCAAGAGGGCCTCGCGGGTCTGTACCCGGCCAGCCTGGCTGGCCAGGCGGTGCAATAGGCGAAACTCGGTGGCCGTCAGGTCCACAGCCTGGCCATCCACCTGGGCCTGGTGACGCTCCAGGTCCATGCTCAGACGGCCCAGGTCCAAGCGGGCCTGGTCCTGGGGAGCTTGACCCAGCCGGCGCAATATGGCCCCCACCCTGAGCACCATCTCCCGGGGGCTGAAGGGCTTGGTCAGGTAGTCGTCGGCGCCGATCTCGAAGCCGATGACCCGGTCGGTCTCACTGGCCAGGGCCGTGAGCATCAGCACCGGCAGGGTGCGGGTGGCCGGGTTCTGCTTGAGCCGGCGGCAGACCTCCTTGCCCTCCAGCCCCGGCAGGAGCAGGTCCAATACCACCAGGTCGGGCCGCTTTTCCTGGGCCAGGCGCAGGCCCTCCAGGCCGTCCCGGGCCTTGAGCACCTGATAGCCGGCCTGGCGCAGGTTGAAGTCCACCAGGTCCAGGATATCCGGCTCGTCCTCCACCACCAAGATCACTTGCTTGGGCATGCCTTGTCTCCCTGGCCGCCCCTCGGCTAGCCCCTGCCCCCGATTATAACCCAGGCCAAGGCCAGGGGGTTGTATGGCGTGAGCATACGCGATAGAGTGGGTCCATGAAAGAGGCCAGCGCCGTTATCCCCGCCGCCCGGCGGGTCTCGTTTTTCGCCACCTGCCTGGTGGACGGCCTGCTGCCCCAGGTGGGCCTGGCCGCCCTAGCCGTGCTAAGGGGCCAGGGTCTGCTCGTGGACCCGCGGCAAGACCAGGTCTGCTGCGGCCAGTCGCTATACAAGGCCGGCCATGCCCGCCAAGCGGCCAGCGTGGGCGCGGCCTGGGTGCGGGCCTTCAGCGGGGCCGAGGTGGTGGTTTCGCCCTCGGGCTCCTGCGTGGCCCACGTGCGCCACGCCCTGCCCGGCCTGCTGGCCGGCTGGCCCGATCTGGCCGCCGAGGCCCGCCGCCTGGCGAGCCGCACCTTTGAGCTGAGCCAGTATTTGTTCCGGGTGCTGGGCGTCACGCCGGCCCTGGGCCGCGCTCCTGGCCGCCCCTGGGTCTACCACCCCTCCTGCGGACTGCACCGCTCCCTGGGCGAAGACGAAGCCCCCCGCGCCCTGCTGGGGGCCTTGCCCGGCCCGCCGGCCCTGGACCTGCCCCGCCAGGCCAAATGCTGCGGCTTCGGCGGCCCCTTCAGCGTGACTCACCCCGAGCTGTCGGCGGCCATGCTGGCCGACAAGCTGGCCGCCGTGCGCGAGGCCGGGGCCAGGGTGCTGGTGGTGGGCGACGTGGGCTGTATGTTGCACTTAAGCTGTGGGGTGGCCGAGCGGGGCGGCGGCCTGGAGGTGGTGCATCTGGCGCAGGTGCTGGCCGGGGAGGTGGCCTGATGCAACCGCGCCTCAAGCCCGTGGCCGACCAGCGCCTGGCCAGTATCCTGGCCAGCTTCACCACCCGCTTTCAGCAGTTCCGCCAGATGGGCCTGGCCGAGCCGGAGTTGGCCCTGTACTTCAAGGAGCGCGCCCGCGCCGCCAAGCTGACCTTTCTGGCCGACGCCGGCCACTGGCTGGGCGTGCTGGCCGATGCGCTGGAGAGCCAAGGCGCGGCCGTGCACTTCGCCGAGAATGCCGCCGAGGCCCGCCGTGTAATCTTGGGCATCTGCCAGGCCGCTGGTGCCAAGAGCGTGGTCAAGAGCAAGTCCATGGTCTGCGAGGAGGTGCGCCTCAACCCGGCCCTGGAACAGGCCGGCCTGACCGTCAGCGAGACCGACCTGGGCGAGTTCATCATCCAACTGGCCGGCGAGACGCCCTTCCACATCCTGGGGCCGGCCCTGCACAAGGACCGCCGCCAGGTGGCCGAGCTTTTCGCCGAAAAACTGGGTGAGCGTGTCAGCGACGAGCCAGCGGAGCTGACCCAGTGCGCCCGGCGCGTCCTGCGCAAGCGCTTCCTGGAGGCTGAGGTGGGCATCAGCGGGGTGAACATCGCCGCCTGCCAGAGCGGCACCCTGGCGGTCATCACCAACGAGGGCAACGGCCGCTTCTGCACCAGCCTGCCGCCGGTGCACATCGCGGTCATGGGCCTGGAAAAGGCCGTGCCCACCCTGGCGGACCTGGCGCTCATCGCCGAGTACCTGCCCCGGGCGGCCATCGGCGCGCCGCTCTCCTCCTACGCCTCCTGGGTGGGCGGACCGGCGGCGCTGTACGGCGGCCACGGCCCCCGCCAGAGCCACGTGGTGATTTTGGACAACGGCCGTAGCGGTATCCTGGCCAGCCCCTATTGGGAGATACTGCTCTGCCTGCGCTGCGCCAGTTGCCTCAACCACTGCCCGGTCTACGGCCTGGCCGGCGGTCACGCCTACGGCGGTATCTACACCGGCCCCATGGGCAGCGTGCTCACGGCGCTCTTGGAGGACCAGCCCCCAGCCGACGACCTGCCCCACGCCTCCAGCCTGTGCGGCCTGTGCCGCGAGAAGTGCCCCATGGGCATTGACCTGCCGGGGCTCCTCTTGCGCCTGCGTCAGGAGAGCCCCCGGCCGCCGTCCGGCTTCCTGCCCAACCTGGCGGCCCAGGTGCTGCAAAGCCGCGCCTTGTTCGAGGCCACTTGCCAGGTGGCCCGGCCGGCCCTGGCGGCCCTGGAGATGCTGCCCCGGCCGGCCCTGCCGCCCGGCCCCTGGCGTGGCTGGCGCCAAGGGCGCAGCCTGCCCCAGGTGCCAGGCTCCACCCTGCTGGGCAGCCGTGGCAAGGAGGATGGCCATGGATAGGCAGGCCTTCCTGGCGCGCTTGGCCCCCCGGCCCGGCCTGCCCGTGCCCCAGGCGCCGCCCCGGCCCGGCCCGGCCCAGGGCGACTTGACGGAGATGCTGCTGACCAACCTCCAGGCCGGCGGCTGCGGGCTTCACCGCGCCACCGGCGCCCAAGCGGCCCTGGCCGCGGTCCTGGCCATAATGAAGGAGGCGGGGGTGACCCGGGCCGGCCACGCCGGCCTGCCGCCCGAGATGCTGGAGATTCTGCCAGCCTTGGCCCAGGAGGCCGGCCTGGACATGCTCCACCTCCCCGACGGCCTGGAGGGCGCGCCGGCACTCGGCGAGCCCCTGGCGGCGGGGCTCACGGTCTGCGAAATGGCCGTGGCCCAGACCGGCGGGCTGGTGCAGTTGTCCGGCCCCCAGGGCGGGCGCCTGTTGTCCCTGCTGCCGCCCCTGCACGTGGCCCTGCTGCACGCTAGCGCCATCCTGCCGGACATGGCGGCCCTGGCCGCCACCCTGGCCGACGCCGGCCGCTTCCCCCAAGGTCCGCCGGCGTGCGCCCTCATCAGCGGCCCCAGCAAGACCGCCGACATAGAGGGCGTCATGATAAGGGGCGTGCACGGGCCTGGCCGCGTGGAAGTGGTGCTCTGGTCCTAAGCAGGCCAGACGCCTAGCCGCCCTTCCTTCTCCGCCCCCCTACGTTTCGTGTTACGGGCTTCCGCCCGCCCCCTCGTGATGCTACCCTGTCCATAGCCTCATGCCGCCCCGCCAGGGGCGCGGCCCAATCACGCACAAGGAGCAACCACGCTTGTACGAGGCCTTTTTCAGACCCCAGCAGGTGGCCGTGGTGGGCGCATCTTCCCAGCCGGGCAAGGTGAGCTATGACGTGCTGCACAACCTGCTCAGCCACGGCTTTCAGGGCCGGGTGATCCCGGTCAACCCCAAGGCCGGTGAAATCCTGGGCGCCCCGGTGGCGGCCAGCATCGCCGACCTGCCCATGGGACTGGACCTGGCGGTGGTGGCCCTGCGCGCCGGCCTGGTGCCCCAGGCCCTGCGCGAGCTGGCGGAGCGGGGCACCAAGGCCGTGGTGGTGGTTTCGGCGGGCTTCAAGGAAGTGGGCGGGGCGGGGCGCGAGCTGGAGCGCGAACTCAAGGAGGTGCTGCGCGCCAACCCGGCCATGCGGCTCATCGGCCCCAACTGCGTGGGCATCATAGACACCTTCGTGGGGCTCAACGCCAGCTTCGCCGGGGCCATGCCCCGGCCGGGCAATTTGGGCTTCTTCTCCCAGTCCGGGGCCATGTGCCTGGCCATCCTGGACTGGTCGCTGGACAACAACATCGGCTTCTCCAAGTTCGTCAGCCTGGGCAACAAGGCCGGCCTGACCGAGGTGGAGATGCTGGAACTGATGGCTTTAGACCCCCAAACCAAGGTAATCCTGGGCTACCTGGAGGCCGTGGAGGACGGCCGGCGCTTCATGGAGGTGGCCCGCCGGGTCACCCGCGTCAAGCCGGTGGTGCTGTTCAAGAGCGGGGTGAGCGGCTCCGGGGCGCGGGCCGCCTCCAGCCACACCGGGGCCCTGGCCGGGGCCGACGTGGCCTACGAAGCGGCCTTCCGGCAGTGCGGGGTGCAGCGCGCGCACAGCGTGCGCGAGCTTTTCAACCTGGCGGTGGCCCTGGCCAACCAGCCCTTGCCCCTGGGCCGGGGGTTGGGCATCCTCACCAACTCCGGAGGGCCGGGCATAATCTGCGCCGACGCCGCCGAGGCCCAGGGCCTGCACCTGGTGGCCTTGCGTCCCGAGACCGCCCTGGAGCTGCGCTCCTTCCTGCCCGGCATCGCCTCGGTCTACAATCCCGTGGACACCACCGGCGGGGCCACGGCCCAGACCTACCGCCGCTGCCTGGCCACCCTGCTCAGCGACGACAACGTCAGCGCTGGAGTGGTCATCGCAACTCCCACCGCCGCCCTCAAGCCCCTGGACGTGGCCCGGGAGATTTGCGCCGTGCCCGCCGAGAAGCCGGTCTTCGCGGTGCTCATGGGCCACCACTCGGTGCAGCAGGCGCGGGATTATTGCCTGGCACATAACCTGCCGGCCTACGAATTTCCCGAGGAGGCGGCCCAGGCCCTGGCCGGCATGCTGAACTACCGGCAATGGCTGGAGGCCCCGCCGGCGCGGCCCGACCTGGTGCCCGGCGACCGCCAGGCCGTGCAAAAAATCATTGCCAGCCTGCGCCGCCAGGGGCGCCGCCAGTTGAGCGAGTTGGAGGCCCGCGCCTGCCTGGTGGCCTACGGGGTGCCCGTGGCCCGCTCCCTGGCCGCCGCCACCAGCGAGGAGGCCGTGGCCGCGGCCCGCGAGCTGGGCCTGCCGGTGGTGATGAAGATTGACTCGCCGGGCATCATCCACAAGTCGGACGTGGGCGGGGTGCGGGTCAACCTGGCCAGCGAGGCGGCGGTGGCCGAGGCCTTCCTGGACATGACCACCCGCATCCAGCGCCAGCATCCCGAGACCTGGCTGCGCGGGGTGTTGGTGCAGGAGATGGTGGCCGGCGGCCGCGAGACCATCGTGGGCGTCTCGCGGGACCCCCAGTTCGGCCACCTCTTGATGTTCGGCCTGGGGGGCATCTACGTGGAGGTGCTGGGGGACGTCTCCTTCCGGGTGGCGCCCTTGGCCCGGGACGAGGCCTTGGAGATGGTGCGCTCCGTGCGCTCCTTCCCCCTGCTACGGGGAGTGCGCGGCGAACCGCCGGCCGACTTGACCGCCCTGACCCAGGCCCTGTTGGCCCTGGGGTCACTGGCCCATGACTTCCCCGAGGTGGCGGAGGCGGAGATCAACCCCCTGTTGGTGCTGCCCCGGGGCCAGGGGGCCGTGGCCGTGGACGGGCGCATCACCCTGGCCCCGGCGAAGGGAGACACATAGCATGCAGCCTTTGTACGTGGGCAGCAGCAGCAGCCACTCGGGCAAGAACCTGGTCTGCCTGGGCCTGGGCCGCCGTTTTCTGGACGACGGCCTTCGGCTGGCCTTCATGAAGCCTTTCGGCACCAGCCCCTTGCGGGTGGGCCGGGACTACACCGACTCCGACGCCTGGATGATCGTGGAGGAACTGGGGTTGGGGCAGACACCCGAGGAGGCCTGCCCGGTGGTGCGCACCCAGGACCTGGTGGCCCTGTCCCTGCGCCACCAGGCCAGCGGCCTCTTGGGAGTGATCCGGGCGGCTTGCGCCGGCCTGGCCCGAGGCCGTGACCTGTTGCTGCTGGCCGGCTCGGGCACCCTGGCCTCGGGGGCCATGAGCGGCATCAGCGGCCACACCCTGGTCAAGGAGCTTCAGGCGCGGGTGGTCCTGGTGGACCGCTACGAAAACCAGCACTTCCTGGACAACCTCTTGTGCACCCGCGACCGCCTGGGGCCGGCGCTCCTGGGGGTGGTGATGAACTCGGTGGACCCGGAGATGGCCGGCGCCCTGGAGGAGCGGGTGCTGCCCTTCCTGGCCGCCGAGGGCATAGCCTGCCTGGGCCGGCTGCCCAAGGACGAGGTGCTGGGCTCGCTGGCGGTGCAGAGCCTGGTGGAGATGCTGGGGGCCAAGGTGCTCACGGGGGCCAAGCAGGCTGGGCGGTTGGTGACGCGCTTTTTCATCGGGGCCATGCAGGTCAGCCATGCCCACAAGTTCTTCGGCGGAGTGCGCGACTTCGGCTGCATCGTGGGCGGCGACCGCCCGGACATCCAACTGGCGGCCCTGGAGGGCGGAGCGGCCTGCCTGATACTGACCGGCAACCTCTATCCCAGCGAGATCATACTCTCAAGAGCCGAGGAACTCGAGGTGCCGGTCTTGGTGGTTCGCGATGACACCTACGGCGTGGCCCACCGCCTGGAGCGCCTGCGGCTCACCTCTTCCCTGCGCACGCCCGAGAAGATCGCCCGCGCCCAGGAGCTGGTGGCCGCCAGCCTGGACTTCGCGGCCCTTTACGCCGGCCTGGGGCTCAAGCCTTATACCAAGTTGCGATCAAACGAGTAGTTTGATCGCAACTTGGTATGCGGGCCATGGATGGCCCGCTGGGCGCGAAAGCGCCCGGGAGGCCGGGCAAAAACCGGGGTCCCCACAAAGCGCTAGCTTTGTGGGGTGGAGTCACTCTTTTGCCCGGCCGATCAGCAATCAAAGCCAGGGATGGCTTTGATTGTATTTTAGTATTTGCGTACCGAGATCAGTCGTCGCCGCGGGAGGCATAGGCCTTGCTCATGGCCTCGGCCAGGTCGCGCTCCTCCTTGGCCAGGTCGGCGAACCCCAGTTCGTCCAACAGGTCGGCCATCTGGCGGCGCATGGCCGGGTCTCGGGAGGTGAGCCCCACGGCCTGGCGGGCCTGGTACACGGCGTCCTTGACCTGCCCGGCCTGGGCGTAGAGCCAGGCCATGGCCATGAAGGGCTCTGGCGCCCGCTCGTTGAGCCGGGTGGCCTGGCGGTAGCTCTCCAGGGCCTGGCGCAGCTTGCCCTGGGCCTGGCGCACCTTGCCCAGGGCGGCGTGGCCACGCCAATCCTGGGGATACTTGCGGCAGATATCCTCGGCCTTGCGCTCGGCCTGCTCCACCTGCTTGAGCCGCAGCAGGGCCTCGATCACCATGCCATCGGCGTCCACGCGGTCGGGATTGCGCCGGGCCTGCTCCAACAACTCAGCCATCTCGCGGTGCCAGGCCCCGCGTTCCTTGTCGCCCAGTTGCAGGTACAGAGCGGCCAGCAGGACATGGGCCTTCTGGCGGGTGGGGTCCAGGACCACGGTTTCCAGCAGGTTGGACCTGGCCTCTTCCTGGCGCCCCTCCTCCATCAGAAGCTCCGCCCGCAGGCAGTGCAGGGCTGGGGCCTGGGGGTAATCAGCCAGGCAGCGCTCCACCAGGGTCAGGGCGTGCTTGCGCCGCTTGACCACCGTCAGTTGAAAGATGGCCCGCTCCATGGCCTCCTGGCTGGTGGGCTCGCGGGCCACGTTCTGCAGGGACTTGGCGACGCCGGCGGCCTGGGTGGCCTCCAGGGGCCGGTTGAGGGCGCGCAGGGTGAAGGCCTGCTGCTCATAGAGGTCGGCGGCCAGGGGTTCCTTGTCCAGGGCCTGCTTGATGACCTCCAGGGCGCGGGTGAGCTGGTTGTTGTAGCGTAGCACCACCCCGGCCAGGCGCAGCACGTCCTGGTTGTGGGAAGACAGCTTGAGTGCCTGTTCGGTGTGGGGCAGGGCCGTGGCATACATCTGTTTGTCCACCAACTGCCTTATCAGGCGCAGGCGGGCGTCCAGGTCGGAGGGATTGTCGCGCAGGGTCTTCAGGGCCTCGGAGATGACCGCCTCCCGCCGGGCCTCCTCCAAAAGCCCCATGGCCCGGTAGGCCTGCTCCATGCCCTCGTAGCCCTCCAGGCGGTCGGGCCATTTTTCGGTCAACTCACGGAAAAGATGCAAGGCGGCGGTGAGCTGCTCGTTCTTGAGCAGGCGCCGCCCCTCCAGAAGCATCCCCTTGAGGCGCGATCCCGTGAGGATCGTCCAAAACCATAAACTGAGGCTCATGCAGGTTTGTCCCCTTTTCCTTGCCCAGGCTCATGACATTATAGGCCCAAGGGGCACCCCGGTGTCCATGGCCTGCGCGGCCTCCAGCCGTGCACGCCAAGGGCCGCCGCTTGATATATAATAGGCCTTTCGGACCAGCCCCTTGCCGGGGCCGGCCCCAGGTAATATCATCAACCATCGGGCGGCCACGGGGGGCCTGAATGCAAGACATGGTGGTGGCGGTGGTGCCCGCGGCCGGCAGCGGCCGGCGCATGGGCGCGGCCCAGCCCAAGCAATTCCTCACCCTGGGCGGCCTGCCGCTGCTTAGCCGCACCTGCGCCCTCCTGGAGGATGTCCCCCAGGTGGAGCGGGTGGTGGTGGTGGCCCCCCCTGGTAAAGAGGATGAACTGCGCCGGCTGTGCCTGGCCCCCTATCACCTGCCCAAGGTGGCCCTGGTGGTGCCCGGCGGCCGCGAGCGCCAGGACAGCGTGGCCGCCGGGGCTTTAGCCGCCGCCAACCTGGGGGCCAAATGGGTACTGGTGCACGACGCCGTGCGCCCCCTGGCCCCGCCGGAGTTGTTTGGCCGCGTGCTGGCGGCGGCCAAGGCGTGCGGGGCGGCGGTGGCCGCCGTGCCCTGCCAGGACACGGTCAAGGAGGCCGGGCCAGACCAGCGGGTGCAAAAGACCCTGGACCGCTCCCGCCTGTGGCTGGCGCAGACCCCCCAGGGCTTTGGCCTGGACCTGCTCCTGGAGGCCCAGCGCCAAGCCAAGGCGCGGGGGCTCACCGTCACCGACGAGGCGGGGCTTTTGGAGGCCATGGGCCAGGAGGTGCGTTTGGTGCCTGGCAGCCGCGAGAATCTCAAGATCACCACGCCCGACGACCTGGACCTGGCCCGGCGCCTGGTGGGCGAGGCCCAGACACGCAGCGGCCAGGGCCTGGACGTGCACCGCTTGACGCCTGGGCGGCCGCTTATCCTGGGCGGCGTGCGCCTGGATTACGAGCTGGGGCTCTTGGGCCACTCCGACGCCGACGTGCTCACCCACGCGGTGATGGACGCGCTCTTGGCCGCCGCCGGCCTGGGCGACATAGGCCGCCTGTTCCCGGACAGCGACCCGGCCTTCAAGGACGCCGACAGCCTGGGGCTGTTGGCCCTGGTCCGGGACCGCCTGGCCCAGGAGGGCTGGCGGGTGTTGTCCCTGTCGGTTACGCTTATGGCCCAGCGCCCCAAGATCGCGCCCCAGGCCCCGGCCATGGCCGCCAACCTGGCCCGGGTGCTGGGCCTGGCCCCCGGGGAGGTGAACGTGGCCGCCACCACCAGCGAGGGCCTGGGCTTCACCGGCCGGGGCGAGGGCATGGCCGCCCTGGCCCTGGCCACCATCATCCGCCAGGGTGCTTGGCCAGACCCGCGCCTGACCCGTAACCCCCGGAGCGATTTATGCCGCTTGTGATCTACAACTCCCAGACCCGGCGCAAGGAGGAGTTCACCACCCTGGAGCCCGGCCTGGCGCGCATGTACGTCTGCGGGGTGACGGTCTACGACGACGCCCACATCGGCCACGCCCGCTGCTACGTGGCCTTCGACGCCATCCATCGCCACCTGCTGGCCCGAGGTTACCGGGTCCTCTACGTGCGCAACTTCACCGACATTGACGACAAGATCATCAACCGCGCCGGCGAGACGGGCCAGCCCTGGCAACAATTGGCCCAGCGCTACGTGGAATCCTTCACCCAGGACATGCGGAGCCTGGGGGTGCTGCCGGCCAGCCTGGAGCCCCGGGCCACCGAGCACATCCCCGAGATATTGGCCATGGTCCAGGCCCTGGTGGACAAGGGCCAGGCCTACGTGGTGGAGGGCGACGTCTACTTCGCGGTGCGGGGGTTCGCCCGCTACGGCTTCCTCAGCGGCCGCAATCTTAGCGACATGCTGGCCGGCGCTCGCGTGGAGGTGGACCCCCGCAAGCGCTACCCCCTGGACTTCGCCCTGTGGAAATCCAGCAAACCCGGCGAGCCCAGTTGGGACAGCCCCTGGGGCCCGGGCCGGCCGGGCTGGCACATCGAGTGCTCGGCCATGAGCCAGAAATACCTGGGCCAGACCTTTGACATCCACGGCGGCGGCAAGGACCTGCTCTTCCCCCACCACGAGAACGAGGCTGCCCAGTCCGAGGCCTATACCGGCCAGCCCTTTGCCCGCTATTGGGTGCACAACGGCTTCGTGCAGATCAACCACGAGAAGATGTCCAAGTCGCTGGGCAATTTCTTCACCATCAAGGATATCCTCAAGACCACCCGGCCCGAGACCCTGCGCCTGTTCCTCCTCAGCAAGCACTACCGCTCGCCCCTGGACTTCAGCGAGGAGGCCCTCAAGGACGCCACCCAGGGCCTGGGGCGGCTCTATACCGCCCTGATGGCCGCCCAGGCCGCCATTGTGGCCCCGGCCGGCCAGGCCATCGAGAGCCCCTCGGGGCTGGCCTGGCTCCAGGAGATCGAGACTCAAGTGGAGGCCTTCGAGCGGGGCATGGATGACGACTTCAACACGGCAGCCGCCACCGGAGCGCTCTTCGGCCTGGCCCGGGTGAGCAACCGCCTGGCCGCCGAGCCCGAGGCGCCCGAGCGCCAGGCCCTGCTGGCCCTGTGCGCGGCGCGGCTGAAATTCCTGGGTGGACGCCTGGGTGTATTGCAGGGCGACCCCCAGGAATTCATGCAGGGCCAGGACACTCCCCAGGCCAGCGGCCCTGACCCGGCCTGGGTGGAGGAGCGCATCGCCGCCCGCCAGGCGGCCCGCAAGGCCAAGGACTTCGCCTTGGCCGACCGCATCCGCGAAGAGATCAAGGCCGCCGGCGTCATCCTGGAGGACTCCCCCCAGGGCACCCGCTGGCGGGTGGAATCCTAGGAGGCCCCATGGCCGAGCACGTCTGTCCCTGGTGGTTCTGCTACACCTTCGACAACCCCCTGCGCCGCCTGGTGCAGGACCCGGTGTCCACCCTCAAGCCCTTTGTGCAGCCCGGTCAGACGGCGCTGGACCTGGGCTGCGGCATGGGCTACTTCACCCTGGGCCTGGCCAACCTGGTGGGCGAGGGCGGCCGGGTGGTCAGCGTGGACCTGCAAGACAAGATGCTGGCCGCCCTCAAGCGCCGCGCGGCCAAACAAGGGCTGGCCAGACGCATCGAGCCCCGCCGCTGCTCAACCGATAGCCTGGGCATCGAGGACCTGCGCGGCCAGGTGGACTTTGCCCTGGCCTTCTGGATGCTGCACGAGGTCCCCGGGCGGGTCGGCTTCGTGCGCCAAGTGGCGGCCAGCCTGCGCCCCGAGGGTTCGTTCTTGGTGGTGGAGCCCAAGTTCCACGTGCGCCAGGCCGACTTCGCCGCCGAGCTGGACCTGATGGTCGGCCAGGGCTGGGAGGTCCTGGAGCGGCCCGCCATCTGGGGCAGCCACGCCGCCCTCTTGCGCCCCCTGCGCCAGGCGGCTTGACCTTCACGGGAGGTCGCCTTGACCCTGCAACGCTATGTCTCCGACGAGCTGACCCACTTCGTGGGGCGTGGCCTGCGTTCTCTGCCCGAGGCAGAGGACCGCCAGTACGAGCTGTTGGTCAACATCCTGCGCAGCGGCCAACTGGGCACCGACAAGACCAAGCACACCGCCTACGCCGACGCCTCCAAGTTCAGCGAAAACGAGTACTACAAACCCAACGTGGTCTGCTTCTCCGACATCCCGGTGCCAGACCTGGCCATCCACATGGGCAAGTTCAGCCGCTTCGGCCTGGCCTTCAAGAAGGCCTTTCTGGTGGCCAAGGGCGCCAACCCGGTCTTCTATCTGCCCCGGCAGGCCCAGATAGAAACCAGCCCTGGCCGGCAGGTGGACCTGGCCAGCCACTTTGACCAGCGCCACCAGATGATCTTAAGCCTGTTCCGCAACCTGCCCACCATGGGCGACGGCGACATGCCCTCCCTGGCCCCGGGCCTGAGCAACCAGCAGGTCAACGATCTGCTAAGCTTCCTGGTCTTCCACTTCTTCAGCCTGTGCAAGTTCTACGACGCCGGCTTGGCCGCCGATGACCCGGCCAACTACTACATGGAGCGCGAGTGGCGCGTCTTCGGCCGCCTGGACTTCGACCTGCAAGCGGTCAGCCGGGTGATCTTTCCCGAGAGCTTCGCCAAGCGCTTCCGGGACGACCTGCCCGACTACTACGGCGAGATCATCTTCTCCTAGGCCCCCGCTCCGGCGCGGGCCGGCCTGTGGATATGCCCATGCCCCGCGAATCCAATTACACTGCTCATTACTGGGCCACCCGCCCCAGCCCCACTGGCAACGTCTTTTCTCTCGTCAGCGACTACGTGCCCTCGGGCGACCAGCCCCGGGCCATCGAGGAGCTATCCCAGGGTCTGGCGGCAGGCGTCAAGCACCAGGTGCTCTTGGGCGTCACAGGCAGCGGCAAGACCTTCACCATGGCCAATGTCATCGCCCGCGCGGGCAAGCCCGCCCTGGTGCTCGCGCCCAACAAGACCCTGGCCGCCCAGCTCTACGCCGAGTTCAAGGCCCTCTTGCCCCACAACGCCGTGGAGTACTTCGTCTCCTACTACGACTACTACCAGCCCGAGGCCTACATTCCGGCCAGCGACACCTTCATCGAAAAAGACTCCTCCATCAACGAGCAGATAGACAAGATGCGCCACTCGGCCACCTACGCCCTGCTTACCCGCCAGGACGTGGTCATCGTGGCAAGCGTCTCCTGCATCTACGGCCTGGGCTCGCCCGAGGCCTACGCCGATCAGCTCATCTACCTGGAGGTGGGCCAGGACATCGAGCGCGAGGCGCTCATCAAGAAGCTGGTGGAGATTCTCTACGAGCGCAACGAGTACGACTTCCACCGGGGCACCTTTCGCGTGCGCGGCGACAACGTGGAGGTCTTTCCGGCCTATGAGGAAGACCGCGCCGTGCGCCTCTCCTTCTTCGGCGACGAGTTGGAGGAGATCGCCTTCATTGACCCCCTGCGCGGCAAGGTCATGGAGAAGACCACGCGGGCCACCATCTTCCCGGCCAGCCACTACGTCACCAGCGAGGCCATACGCATAGAGGCCATCCACGCCATCCGCCAGGAATTGGCCGAGCGCATCGCCCATTTCGAGGCGGGCAACCGCCTCATCGAAGCCCAGCGGGTACGCGAGCGCACGCTCTTTGACATCGAGATGATGAAGGAGCTGGGCTACTGCCACGGCATCGAGAACTACTCCCGCCACCTCACGGGCCGCTCCCCCGGCCAGCCGCCGCCCACCCTGCTGGACTACTTCCCCAAGGACTGGCTGTTGTTCATAGACGAGAGCCACATCACGGTGCCCCAGGTGGGCGGCATGTATCGCGGCGACCGCTCCCGCAAGGAGACGCTGGTGGACTTCGGCTTCCGCCTGCCCTCGGCCCTGGACAACCGCCCGCTGAACTTCGAGGAGTTCAGCGCGCTGGTCAACCAGGTGGTCTACGTCTCGGCCACGCCGGCGGATTACGAGCTTAAGCAGGCTGGCGGCGTGGTGGTGGAGCAGATCATCCGCCCCACGGGCCTCACCGACCCGGAGATACAGGTGCGCCCGGCCTCGGGCCAGGTGGACGACCTCTTGGGCGAGCTGAAGGCCGTGACCGCGCGCGGCGAGCGCGCCCTGGTCACCACGCTCACCAAGCGCATGGCCGAGGAGCTGACCGACTTTCTCAAGGACAACGGCCTCAAGGTGCGCTACCTGCACAGCGACATAGACACCATCGAGCGCGTGGAGATTCTGCGCGAGCTGCGCCAGGGCGTCTTCGACGTGCTGGTGGGCATCAACCTGCTACGAGAAGGACTTGATCTACCAGAAGTCACCTGCGTGGCCATCCTGGACGCCGACCGCGAGGGCTTTTTGCGCTCCACCCGCAGCCTCATCCAGACCACCGGCCGCGCGGCGCGCAACGTGGGCGGCCAGGTGATCCTCTACGCCGACAAGATAACCGACTCCATGCAGCGGGCCATGGAGGAAACCAACCGCCGCCGCGCCGTGCAGCAGGCCTACAACGCCGAGCATGGCATCACGCCCCAGACCATCATCAAGGCCATCGGCGCCATGCTGCCCCATGAGCTGGAGAGCGACTACAGCACCGCGCCCATTGATGCCGCCGCCGAGGTGCCGCCGGAGGAAATACCGGCCATGATAAAGAAGCTGAAGAAGGAGATGAACGCGGCGGCGGATGATTTAAGGTTCGAGGAGGCGGCGTTGATACGTGATAGGATACGGGAGTTGGAGGCGGAGGAGCTGAAGTGGAGGTGAACAGCCCTACTCCTTACTAATAATGTTGTTTGATTATCTTATGTCAGTTGAGATATCGATGGTGGTTTTTCAGTATCATATATATATCCATCATCAATCGCTAAATCATCTCCCCCAGCAGCTTCTATTGCTAATTTACCACATATCTCATTTTCGTAATGTCCGTTGTGACCCTTAATCCAAACAAAGTTAACTTTATGGTATTGAGATAGTTTTAGTAGTCTTTCCCACAAACCAGAATTCTCAGCTCGCAACTTATTGCTGCGTATCCATTTATTCTTTCTCCAGTTTTGTGCCCAACCCTTTGAAATACCATCAACTACATATTTTGAATCACTTGTAATAGTAACTTCGCATTGATATTTCAATACCTCGAGGCCTTTTATGCATGCCATCAACTCCATTCTATTATTGGTTGTCAGTGCGTAGCCACCAGAAATATCCTTTCTATGCCTACCGTAAATAAGGACAGCCGCATATCCCCCTTTGCCGGGGTTGCCCAAGCAACCACCATCTGTATAGATCTTTACGTGTTTCATCATTCGGCAGATAGATGCTCTATATCTATATAAAACCCAGCTTTTTGCAGGCTAGCTGCTAACTTATTTTTAGTTTCTTGTATGCTATCTCTGAATGGTATATAAATTAGTCCGCTGATATCAGAAGGTAACTCCAGACTTCCCCTATGGAGTATTGCCACTTTTTCTCGGCCTAACTTTGCCAGAAACATACCCATTTCCAGCACAACGTTTTGCCTAGCTCTAAATTTCTTTTCTTCAACCTTGCCAGCTAGGTGGCCTTCGTCATCTGGCGTTAAAAGAATAACGGCATATGGGACATCTGTATTTGCAATTAACGCTTCAATTATTGTTTTGCCATCTGGAGCAATGTTACTTAGTATTACAGGCTTAATATTCATACGCAGCAACAAAAGCTCAAGTTGATCGCGGGCACTTGTGTCGTGGCCGTACACAACAAATACCTTTGGCTCTCTTATGGTAGTAGCTCCGGAAATGACCGTTTGAATAGTAGGCGGAGATGGAGCCGCAATAGATTCGCCACCGTTTACCACTCTAGTTAATAGGGATTTTTCATCTGAATCCTTGCCTTGCACTACAACTTTTCCTGAAGTATACCAATTTGCTTTGGTGCCCCCAGCTAATGTAACTTGTTTGCCGTGCTGAATTTCTTTTTCCTCCGATATTGATAATCCATGCGAATTAATTGAGGCAACTAAATCCACATATTCCCATTTCTTCATAAATTACTCCTAGTCCCGTAGGTTGGGCTGAGCACAGCGATACCCAACATCTTCATTCTCATTGGAACTCGTTGGGTTACGGGGCTACGCCCCTAACCCAACCTACACCCCCGGTGTTTCACCCCTTCCCTGACCCCTTCCCTCTTATCCCTGCCCCTCCCTTGTCCGCCTATCTAATCTTCAAATACTTGTACACCCGGTTTTCGGCGTTGGCGCGGATATTGTAGTAGTAAAACGGAATATCAAAGCTGTGATACACGCCCCGGCCGAAGGTCGCGTTGCCCGGGGCCAGCTTGTTCTCGTCGGCGGTGCTGCAAATCACCACGCCCCGGGCCAGGTCCACCCGCGCGTCGGCGTAGTCCTTCACCACCAGGAAATTTCCATCCTTGTCCAGCACCACGCTGCCATCGGGATTGAGCATTATGGAGCCCAGGTTTTGCGAGGCCGCGGCCGGCGTTTCGCTGCGGGTCCAGGTGATGGGGTTGATGGCCAGGGCGCCAGGCAGGACCACGGGGTTGGTGCCGGCCACGGTATCGGGCGCCTCGGTGTTGTAGGAGATTATCACGCCCGTGTCATCGGCCCCCTCGGCGAACTTCAGATGGGGATTGGCGGCCAGGTATGAACTGGTGACTGAATAGCCGATGACATAGGCGGCGATCATCCTTTTCTGCACATCTGGATGGTCTTTCATATAGCTGGCCAGCAGGTTTACCAGCACGTCGGAGCCCTGCGAGTGCCCGGCCAGAATGAACGAACGCCCGTTGTTGAGATGGGTGATGTAGTAGTCAAAGGCCGCGGTGGCGTCGCTGGTGGGGATGCCCGCCGTGAGCCGCGTTCTAACCTCTGGCGGCGGGGTCAAATCAACCTGCCTGTAGTAAGGCGCGTATATGTTGGCCACGGTTTCAAAGGCCGTGGCCTGTCTTTGATACGCATTTTTGGAATAGTACAGCATGGAGGCGTTGTCGATGTCGCAGATGGACGGGTCGCTGGCATTGGTCTTCTGCCAGGCGGTCGGGTACAGGTAAAAGACATCCACGCCCTTGTTGATCGACGAGGGCAAGGACAGCCAATGGTTGGGCGCTGAATAATCGATGGGGTCGTATGCGGCCTGGCCATTGCCGGCCAACAGGAGGCTGCCCAACAACATGGCCAGCACAAGACAGGTTGCCTTCGCTCTCATGGTCCGTTCTCCCCCTGATCGCCCCCAGGCAGCGCGATGCAGATTCCAGAGATGAAATGAATTGATTCGGGGACGGGGTCGACGCGATGGGCTTATCAAGCCCGCCCCCCTCTTCGAACCCATTATCCTCCCATATTTCCAGGGCGCAATAAAAACCGCCACCTCCCGCTCCCCACCTTCCTGATATATTTGCTGCATGTCCACCGAGGCCATCAAAGCCGCCCTAGCGCACATCCCCCAGGACCCCGGCGTGTACCTGATGAAGGACGCCGGCGGGCGCATCATCTATGTGGGCAAGGCCAAGCGCCTCAAGGCGCGGGTGTCGTCCTACGCCCGCGAGGACCAGGCGCCGACCTACTACTTCCACAAGGTGCGGGCCATGGTGGCCCACGTGGCGGCGGTGGACTACGTGGTCACGGCCAACGAGAAGGAGGCGCTCATCCTGGAGTCCACGCTCATCAAGCGCCACCGGCCGCGCTACAACGTGGACCTCAAGGACGACAAGTCATACCCCTACTTCCGCCTGAGCGTGCGGGACGACTTCCCGCGCTTCAACCTGGTGCGCCGGCCCAACCCGGCCGACGGCGCCAAGTACTTCGGCCCTTTTGAGAGCGCCGGCGCCGCCCGCCAGACCATGCACCTCTTGCAGCGCATCTTCCCCTTGCGCCGCTGCTCCGACCGCGCCATCAACAACCGCGTGCGCCCCTGCCTGGACTTTGAGATGGCCCGCTGCCCGGGGCCTTGCGCGGGCAAGATCAGCAAAGAAGACTACGCCAAGCTGGTCAGGCAGATCGAGGCCTTTTTCGCCGGCCAGGGCGAGGCCGTGGCGGCTGAGTTGGAGAAGGCCATGCGCCAGGCCGCCCGGGACGAGCAGTTCGAGCTGGCGGCCATGCTGCGCGACCGCTGGCAGGCGCTGACCAAGACCCTGGAGCGCCAGCGGGTGGCCAAGGCGGGTGGCGAGGACCTGGACGTGCTGGGGCTATCCGAGGACGACCAGGGCTTGCGCCTGGCGGTGCTCAAGGTGCGGCGCGGGCGCGTGGTGGGCAGCGCGGTGCACGACCTGGGGCAGCCGCCCGAGCCGCCCGAGGAGGTCATGGCCCAGGCCCTGGTGATGCTCTACGGCCCGGAGACGCCGGCCCCGGGGCTGCTTCTGGTCTCGCACATGCCCAGCGACCCGGGGCTTGTTTGCGAGGTGCTGGCCGAGGCCAGCGGCCAGCGCCTGGACCTGCGCCGGCCCCAGCGCGGCGACAAGAAGGGCCTGCTGGACCTGGCCTTGATGAACGCTTCCCGGCCCCGCGAGGCCGCCGGCCCCAGCCCAGGGGAGGTGCTGGCCGGCCTGGCGGCCAAGCTGGGCCTGCCCGAGGCCCCCCGCCGGCTGGAGTGCATGGATATCTCCCACCTGGGCGGCAGCCTCACGGTGGCCAGCCTGGTCTGCTTCGTGGACGGCGTGGCCTTCAAGGCCGCCTACCGTCGCTACAAGATCATCGGCGCCGAGGGCGCGCCCGATGACTTCGCGGCCATGGCCGAGGTGGTGGCCCGCCGCCTGGGCGGCGACCTGGAGCTGCCCGATCTCTTGGTGCTGGACGGCGGCAAGGGGCAGCTCAGCGCGGGGCTAAAGGCCCTGGAGGCCGTGGAGCCCCAGCGCCGGCCGCCCTTGATCGCCCTGGCCAAGGGCCGCGACGGCGATCCCGACCGGGTCTTTTTGCCCGGGCGCAAGAACCCGGTGGCCATGAAGCCCCGCGACCCCGGCCTGCTGCTCTTGATGCGCCTGCGCGACGAGGCCCACCGCTTCGCCGTCACCTATCACCGCGCCCTGCGCAAGAAGGCGCTGACTAAGTCAATCCTGGAGGAAGTGCCCGGCGTGGGGCCGGGCAAGCGGCGCAAGCTGTTCAGGGCCTTCGGCTCCCTGGCCGGGCTCAAGGCGGCCAAGGCCGAGGACATGGCGGCCCTAGCCGGCGTGGACCTGGCCACGGCCCGCCGGGTGGAGGCGCTCCTGGCCTCCCTGGGGGCTCACCTTGACACTCCCCCCCCACCAGAGTAGACTTCAGCCGGCTATGTCAGGACCGGGCGCCTCGGCGGGCTAAGGTGCCGAGAGGCCGATAATTCCTTGGCCGGGCCGGCTCCCGGCGCGGTTCATCGCATCACACAAGGGCCGTTATGCTGGGCATAGGTTTTCAAGAACTGCTGCTCATCTTGGTGGTGGCCCTGGTGGTGGTGGGCCCCAAGAAGCTGCCCGACCTGGCCAAGGGCCTGGGCAAGGGCCTCAAGGAATTCCGCAAGGCCACCGACGACCTCAAGTCCAACCTGCAAGACAACGAGACCTTCAAGGACCTGCAAGGCATCAAGAGCACCATGCAGGACACGGTCTCCACTCTCAATCCCAAGGGCCTGTTGGACCTGGAGGCCCCGACCTCCTCCACCCCGGCTCAACCCGCGCCCGAACTGAAGAAATTCGAGACGCCCTCCGCCACGGTGGAGGAGGCCGCCGCGCCGCTGCTGGAGCCCAAGAAGCCCGTGGAGAACCTGGAGGGGCGCATGGCGGTCATGGACGGCATCGTCAGCGAGCACCACCAGCCCGCGCCGGAGGCCCCGCCCTCGCCGGAGACCCAGCCCGCCGGCCAGACCGAGGCCGGCGCCCTGGCCGCGGCCCCGGCTGACAAACCCTCGCCCGCCGCCTCGCCCGAGGCCCCGCGCAAAGCCGATGCCTGAGCCCGAAGAAGCCCCCAAAACCGGCGCGGGCCAAGAGGCGGAGCAGCCCCCCGAGAACGGGGGCGCCTTTTCCAAGATGCACTTCATGGAGCATCTGGACGAGCTGCGCGTGCGGCTCATCCGCTCGGGCTACGCGGTGCTGGGGGCCTTTGTGGTGGCCTTTTTCTTTAAGGAGCACCTCTACGACCTGCTGAAAAAGCCCCTGCAACCCTACCTGCCCGCCGGGGCCAAGCTCATCTACACCGCCCCGGCCGAGTTGTTCTTCACCTACATGAAGGTTTCCCTGCTGGCCGGGATTATCGTGGCCTCGCCGGTGATCTTCTACCAGCTCTGGAAGTTCGTGTCTCCGGGGCTCTATGAGAAGGAACGCAAGCTGGTCTGGCCCTTTGTCTTCACTTCCTCGGGCCTTTTCATCGCCGGCGCGATCTTCTGCTACCTGGTGGTCTTTCCCTCCATGTTCGACTTTTTCATGGGCCTGTCCACCGCCGAGATCGTGCCCATGCTCAAGGTCAACGAGTACCTGTCCTTCAGCTCCACCATGCTCTTGGTCTTCGGCCTGGTCTTCGAGACGCCCCTGATCCTCTACTTCCTGGCCAAGCTGGGGGTGGTCAACTCGGCCAAGCTGCGTAAATACCGCCGCTACGCCATCCTGGGCATCTTCGTGGTGGCCGCCGTGGTCAGCCCCACGCCCGACGCCATCACCCAGACCCTCATGGCCCTTCCCATGATGGTGCTCTACGAGTTCTCCGTCCTGCTCATCGCGCGCGTGGAAAAAAACAAGGCCAAGCGCGAGGCCGAGGAGACCGCCAGCGAGGAGCCTGCCTCCTAGCCAGGCCCCCGCGCCGTGGCGCTTGACCGCCTATACCCCTGGGCTACAATGACAGGCAAGGCCGCCGAATCCCCGGCGGCCCATTTTCGCGAGGATAGCCATGCATCGTAGCGCCCTCGCCCTGGCTGGCCTGCTGGCCGCCGCCCTACTGTTATTGCCCCTGGCCGCCGCCGCTGCCGACCCCCGCCCCGGCGAGATCACCGAGTATCAGGGGCAGAAGCTCTCGCCCTATGACCGCCACTACGACAACTCCATCAAGGGCGCCCAGAAGATAGACCGCCAGGCCTATCGCCTGGAGGTGGGCGGCCTGGTGGACAAGCCCCTGTCCCTGAGCTACCCTGAAATCCTGGCCCTGGCCTCCCAGACGCGGGTGGAGAACATGCCCTGCGTGGAGGGCTGGGACGAAAGGCTGTTGTTCCAGGGGGTGGCCGTGGCCGACCTGCTGGCCCTGGCCGGGGCCAGGCCCCAGGGCAGCACGGTGATCTTCCGCGCCGCCGACGGCTACAGCTCGGCCCTACCCCTGGCCTATGTGCAGAAGGCCCAGGTGCTCCTGGCCTACAAGGTAAACGGCCTGGAGCTGGGCATCCGCCGGGGCTTCCCCTTGCAGGTGGTGGCCCCGCACAAGCTGGGTTACAAGTGGGTGAAGTGGGTCACGGCCGTGGAGCTCACTGACCAGCCCCACCTGGGCTACTGGGAAAAGAAGGGCTACTCCGACCAGGCAGACACGCCGCGCTAAACCCGCCATCTAGGGGATGATTCGCCATGGACAAAATCTGCGTTACCCGCCAGTTGCCCCAGGCCGGCCTGGACATGATGGCCCAGGCCGCCGAGCTGGTCGTCTCCCCCCATGACCGCGCCCTGACCCGGCCAGAGTTGATGGAACTCTGCCAGGGCTGCCGGGTGCTGGTCTGCACCCTGGCCGAGCCCATTGACCGCGAGTTCCTGCTGGCCCGGCCCGAGGTGCGCATGGTGTCCAACTACGCCGTGGGCCACGACAATCTGGACCTGGCCGCCGGCCAGGAGTTGGGGGTGGTGATGACCAACACCCCCGGGGTATTGAGCGACGCCACCGCCGACCTGACCATGGCCCTGATCCTGGCCTTGATGCGGCGAGTGGTGGAGGGCGACAAGTTGCTCAGGGCCGGCGGGTTCAAGGGCGTGGCCCCCATGTGGATGCTGGGCTCGGACCTCATGGGCAAGACACTGGGCATCCTGGGCCTGGGGCGTATCGGCGAGGCCGTGGCCATGCGCGCCGTGGCCTTTGGCCTGCGGATCATCTACCACAGCCGCCACCCCCGCCCCGAGGCCGAGCGCGCCCTGGGGGCCGAGTACGTGGGCTTTGACGAGCTTCTGGCCCGCTCCGACGTGATTAGCATCAACGCCCCCCTCAACCCGGCCACGTGGGGGCTGTTCAACTACCACACCATCAAGCGCATGAAGCCCGGGGCCTACCTGATCAACACTGGGCGCGGGCCCATTATCGTGGAGGAGGACCTGGCCCGGGCCCTGCACGACGGCCTTATCCGGGGCGCGGCCTTGGATGTCTACGAGCACGAGCCCCAGGTGCACCCCGGCCTGCTGGGGCTGGACAACGTCATCCTCTGCCCCCACCTGGGCAGCGCCACCCAGGAGACGCGCACCCGCATGTCCACCCTGGTGGCCGAGAACGTGCTGGCCTTTCTGGAGGGACGCGAGCCGCCCAACCGGCTGGTGTGAGGCTTGAGGCGCGGACAAGCCGTGCCCCCAGGGTGTTTTGCATGAGTGATGAGAAGGATATTTCGGCCAATCACCCACCACGGGAGGACCCAGGCATGGACGAACAAGCCAAACCGCCCCGGCCCCAGGTCTTTGCCCTGCCCAACGGGCCGTACTACTACTTCACCGACTTCACCCCCCAACCGATCCAGGGGTTGCGGGGAGAGGGCGGCCAGACCTACGCCTCGGCCAAGGGCACGGCCCTGTGCCGCTGCGGCGCATCGGAAAACAAGCCCTTTTGCGACGGCAGCCACGGCGCCATTCACTTCAACGACCGCAAGGAAACCGATGGCCGCCAAGACCGGCGCAAGAACTACAATGCCGGCCGGATCACCATCCACGACAACCGGGGCATCTGCTCCCACTCGGCCATCTGCATAAACTCGCTGCCCGGGGTGTTCGACCCCGACAAGCGGCCCTGGATCAATCCCCAGGGCGCCACGGCCCAGGAGATCATGGCCACCGTGCGCCTATGCCCCTCGGGGGCGCTGAGCTATTCCCTGGACGGGGTGGAATACCGGGACTATGACCGGGAGCCCTTGATTACCGTGAGCAAGGACGGCCCCTACCAATTGGTGGGAGGCATCAGCGTGGCGGGGTTCGAGTCGAGGGCTGAGCAGGTTTCCAACGAGCACAGCACACTCTGCCGTTGCGGCAGTTCCAGGAACAAGCCCTTCTGCGACGGCAACCACGGCGAGATCGGTTTCAAGGACCCGCCGGAAACCGAGCAGGGCTGATCCTGGCGGACGCGCCTAGGCCCAGACCGCGCGGCCAACTGCCCACGGGCGCCGTAACGGCCGGTCAGCGGGCGACCCGTCATGGGAGTCTAGACACTCGACCGGCCCAACCGCAGGCTGTTCAACACCACCGTGACGCTGCTGAAGGCCATGGCCCCGGCGGCCATCACCGGGTGCAGGTCGCGGATGAAGGACGGCAGCCAACTCAGGGAGTGCAGGGCCCCGGCGGCCACGGGCACCAGGATCAGGTTGTAGAAAAAGGCCCAGAAGAGGTTCTGGCGGATGGTGCGCATGGTGGCCCGCGAGAGCCTTATGGCCCGGGCCACGCCCATGAGGTCCCCGCCCACCAGGGTGATGTCACTGGCCTCCATGGCCACGTCGGTGCCGGTGCCGATGGCGATGCCCACATCGGCCCGGGCCAGGGCTGGGGCGTCGTTGATGCCGTCGCCCACCATGCCCACCACGGCGCCCGCCTCCTGGCGCCGCCGCACCAGGGCCTCCTTGCCCGAGGGCAGCACCCCGGCCACCACCTCGGCGATGCCCACCTTGCCCGCAATGGCCGCGGCCGCGGCCTGGTTGTCGCCGGTGAGCATCACCGGAGTTATGCCCAGACCCTTGAGCTCCTGGATGGCCTGGGCGGCGCCGGGCTTCTCCTGGTCGGCCACGGCCAACAGCCCGGCCAGGCGGCCCTGAACTTCCACCAGCATCACGGTCTTGCCCTGGCCGGCCAAGTCCTCGGCGCGCGCCGCTACCTCCGGGGGCAAGGCCTCCTGCTGGGCGAACCACTCGGGCTTGCCCACCCGCACCCGCTGGCCCTCCAGGCTGGCCTCCACGCCAAAGCCGCTCAGGGCCTGGAAGTCGCTGGGTTCCGTAAGCGCCGCCCCGCGCTCCCGCGCGCCCTGCACCACGGCCCGGGCCAAGGGGTGCTCGGAGGCGCTCTCAGCGCTGGCGGCCAAGGCCAGGGCCTCGTCACCGCCCTCCAGGGGCTGCCAGTCGGTTAGCCGGGGCTCGCCCCTGGTTATGGTGCCGGTCTTGTCAAAAAGCACCGTGTCCAGGCGCTGGGCCGTCTCCAGGGCCTCGCTGTTCTTGAACAACACGCCCATCAAGGCCCCCTGCCCGGTGCCCACCATGATGGCCGTGGGCGTGGCCAGGCCCAGGGCGCAGGGACAGGCGATGACCAAGACCGCCACCAGGCGGATCATGGCCGGCACGAACTCACCCCCCACCAGCCACCAAGCCGCGAAGGTAATGAGCGCCACGGCGATGATGGCCGGCACGAAGACCGCCGACACCTGGTCGGCCAGACGCTGAATGGGCGCCCGCGAGCCCTGGGCCTGGCGCACCAGGCGGATGATCTGGCTCAGCGCCGTGCTGGCGCCCACACCGGTGGCCCGCACCTTGAGCCGGCCCTGCTGGTTGACCGTGGAGCCGAAGACCTTATCACCCTCGGCCTTGTCCACGGGGATGCTCTCGCCGGTGAGCATGGCCTCGTTGACCGCCGAGCGGCCGGCCTTCACCACCCCGTCCACGGGGATGGCCTCGCCCGGGCGCACCACCACCACCTGGCCGGGCAGAATGCTCTCGGCGGGCACGTCGCGCTCGGTGCCGTCCTGCTCCAGGTGGGCCACCTTGGGCGCCAGGTCCATGAGCTTCTTGATGGCCGCCGAGGCCTGACCCTTGGCCCGGGCCTCCAAGAGCTTGCCCAGCTTGATGAGGGTGATGATTACCGCGCTGGTCTCGAAGTACACGTGATGCCCCAGGCCGGGCATCAAGAGCACCGCCAGGGAATAGGCATAGGCCACCGAGCTGCCCATGGCCACCAGCACGTCCATGTTGGCGCTGCCGTTGCGCAGGCTCTTCCAGCCGCCCACGTAGTAGCCGCCGCCGGTGTAGAACTGCACCGGCGTGGCCAGCAAAAAGAACAGCCAGTTGACCCAGGCCGCGTGGGACCAATGGCCCAGCAGGCCGAAGTCACGCCCCATGGAGAGCACGAACAGGGGCAGGGTGAAGGCCACGCCCGCCCAGAAATAGCGCTGCTGGGCCTTGAGTTCCTGTTGGCGGGCCTGCTGCTCCACGTCCTGCAAACCAGCGTCCTGGCCGGCGGCGGGCAGCACCAGCTCGTAGCCGGCCTGCTTGACGGCCTCGGCCATGGCCTCCAGGCTGGTCAGCGCCGGGTCGTACTCCACGCTGGCCGTTTCGGTGCCAAAGTTGACGCTGGCGCTGATGACACCCGGGACCTTGCGTTGCAGGGTGCGCTCCACCGCCCGGGCGCAGTTGGCGCAGGTCATGCCCACCACCGGCAGCTCGGCGTGCTGGCTGGCCGGTGGCAGGATGAGCTGGTAGCCAGCCTTGGCCACGGCCTCGGCCATGGCCTGGGGGCTGGTCTGGTCAGGGTCGTACTCCACCGTGGCGGTGTCGGTGCCCACGTTGACGTCGGCCGTGATGACACCGGGCACCTTGCGTTCCAGGGTGCGCCGCACGGCGGCAGCGCAGTTGGCGCAGGTCATGCCCACCACGGGCAGTTCGATCCGCTGCTGGGCCAAGGGTGCCTCCAGGCTGGCGGGCAGCGGCTAACAGTAAGTTTTTCTGTCAGCCCCCATGCCCCGCAGGACGCGGGGCCGGGCGCGCCAGCGCCCGGGAGGCGAGGCAAAATCATATTTTGCCTCGCCGATGAGCCCAAAGTACATGGACGTACTTTGGGCGAAATATTGAGTTAGGCAGCCGGGTAGCCGGCGTCCTGCATGGCCGCGGCGATCTGCTCCCAGGTGGCCGGGGCCTCCCACTGCACGGTGATCTGCTTGGCGTTGGGGTCGCCCTCCACGCTCTTGACGCCCGCCAGCTCGCCCACCTCGCGCTTGATGTTCATCACGCAGTGGCCGCAGTGGATGCCGGGCACGTTAACGGTTTTGCTTTCCATGATCAACTCCTTAACGTTGCAAGTTGGTTAACGGCATTTGGCCAGCTAAAGAAAAAATCAAATGATTTTTTATGGTAAGCCTCATGGGCTTGTTTGGCCACCCGGGCTGTCCATTTTCGATCCAGGTTTGTGCAAAAAGCTTGCCCCACGCCAGATTGCCTAACCATTCCGGTCTTGGCCATCCAGCGCCCTTGCGTGGCCTGGCCATCTGTGAAACTATAATTTACCACCGTCTGATCAGACAGGGAACGCCGCCGCCAGCGCCTGGCCGAGGCACGGTTTTCCCAGCCACTGCCCAACCGCATGCCTGCCCTGGGCATTGGCTCTTATGCAGGTGCCTGCCCCGCCATCATCAAAGAGTAATCACCACCTGACAATCGCGGGCCAGGCCGCCCTGATTTGGACTGACTGCCGCTAGTGGCAATCAAACCTATGGGGGTATGTGGTCATGGCAGAGCAAAAAACACGCGAAGTAGCAACCTCACTGCAATCGCAACTATGCAATATCATATGGTTCCTGGCCTGCTGGGCCTTGCTGGTCATGGTGTTGGCAACGTTGCGCCTGCTTGGAGTCACGGTTCCCTTTCCTACCTATAAAATCGCCTATGTGCTGCTGGCGAGCCTGACGCTGGGGCTGGTGGTGATTCTGGGGGTGTTGCCCAGCACCAGGTTTGGTCCCCCAGAAAGCCTACCCCCAGATGTACAGACCAGAGAGGAGCGAACAAGGGCACCCCAGGAAAATGGGCAGAAAACCATCCAGGAGGCCTGGCAGACCATTGGAGATGGCCTGCAAAGGCTGCGAGACCGCGAGGCCCAAGGCACGGCCTCGGCCACCTCCCAATTGGTGCTGAACCTCCGTCCCAACATCCGGCGGCATAGCCAGACCAGGCCAGGGAGGTAGACCATGCTCCTGCTATTGGAAACCACCATCGCCTTTGTGGTAATAATGCTTACCCTTTCCTTCCTGACCAAGAGCCTGACCTCTTTAATCAAGAATCACCTGGATTACTACAGCGCCAACCTCAAGGGCGAATTCGAGCATCTGATCAAAGCCTCCGTGGGGGGCACCTGGGAGGACTGGCAAAAGGACGTGCCATGGCTCAAGGACCTCCGCTGGGACCGCCTGGGGGAGGAGTTCTTAGGCAAGGAGAACCTGACCCGCATTCTGCTGGCCATGGAAGCCCCCCTGGTGGTGATTGACAGCCTGGACGACCGAATCAAGGTGCACCTGCAAAACATCAAGTACGCCTTCGAGACTCGCACCAAGAACATCACCCTGGCCCTGGGCATGGGCATCTGCCTGATACTCAACATCAACGCCTTCACCATCTGGACCACCCTATATTCGGACCAGGTGGTGCGCGGCAAACTCATCGAGCCCGCCAAGATCGAGGCGCTGCTGCATCCACCACAGCAAGCGGCCAAGCCCAAGCAGGAACAAGACCCGCCCGAGCAGGACAAGTCGTTGCAGGAAATTCGCCAAAACTTCATGTCTCAGGTGAGCAAGCTGAGGACGGACATGTCATTTGGCGTGGGCAGGCTGTGGAGCAAGGACTTTCCCCAAGGTGAGGCCTACCGCCAGCACGGCCCCTGGGTGGCCATGCTATTCGAGTTTACCGGCTCCCTGTTGACCGGCTTGTTGCTGAGTATCGGCGCGCCCTACTGGCATGATCTTCTGCGCAGGCTGGTGGCCTTGCGGCCTACCCGCAAATAGCACTCGCCAAAAGCTCAGGGCCCCGGTGAACCGGGGCCCTGGGTAAACCGTCCACAGTCCCGGTTCTACTTGTCCTGCCACACCGGGGCGCGCTTCTCCAGGAAGGCCTTGAGCCCCTCCTCGGCGTCGGCGGTGACCATCAGCTCCTTGAGGTAGACCTTCTCGATTTTCTTCAGCGCGTCCTCGGGGTCGGGCTCCTTGAGGCCCTTGAGGATGGCCTTCTTGCTGAGCCGGAGCACCAGGCCCGACAGGGCCATCAGCTTGCCCACCAGCTTGCCGGTGGCCGCGGCCAACTCCTCGGGCGCCACCACCTGGTTGACCAGGCCTAGGCGCAAGCACTCCTCGGCGCCGATGGTGTCACCGGTCAGTATCAGTTCCAGGGCCTTTTTGTAGCCGATCTGGCGGGGGAAGGCCAGGGCGGCGATGGGCGGGAACACGCCCACCATGATCTCGGGCTGGGCGAACTTGGCCTTGGCGCTGGCCACCACCAGGTCGCAGTACACGGCCAGCTCGCAGCCGCCGCCCAGGGCCGCGCCCTGCACCGATGCCACGCTGACGCAATTGAGGGCGTCCATGCGGCGGAAGATGCCGTGGAAGACCTCGATCATCTCGTTGACCTGGTCGCCCAGGTGCTCGCCCACGTCCACGCCGGCGCTGAAGGCCTTGCCCTCGGCCTTGATGAGCAGGACCTTGACCCCCTGGCCAACCAGGCTGTCCAGGGCGGCGTTCATCTCCTTCATCATGGCGATGTTCAGGACGTTCAGGGGCTCGCGGTTGAGTGTGAGCGTGGCCAGGCCGTCGGCCATCTCCAGTTTTATGAATTCGTAGGCCATGCCGGTCTCCCTAATTTTTGGTGTGAAGTTCGCCACGGCGCCGCCTGGCTGGGGGGCTGAGTCGGCCACTTGCGGCAAATGCTTGCCATCTCCCCCCACGCCTTTTTAGGAGGGGGTGCGGGGGGGCCCTTTTTAGGCACTAAAAAGGGCCCCCCCGCATGTCTTTTTCTTAACTCTTCGGCTTGCCCAGCACGGCCTCGAAGGTGGTCTCGTCGGCGGCGGCGCCCTTGGCGATCAACTGGCGGAACTTGAGGAAGTCAATGACGTCGGTGCCGGTGATCTTCTTGGTGTTGAAGGCGCCGAAGCCCAGGAAGGCCTCGTAGTTCATGTTGGCCATGAGCCAGTGGCGGTTGGGCAGCTTGGCCTGGTCCCAGAAGAACTTCTTCTTGGCGCGGATGCCGTCAATGGACTTCATCACGCAGCCGGGGAAGAGGTTGGCGAAGGTCCAGATGGTCTTGGCCACCTCGGCGTCCAGGAGATCGAAGCTCTTGGGCAGCTCCTTGATCTTGGCCTTGGCCTCGCCGGCGGCCGGACCGCCGACATACTCGCCGTAGACGATCTGGCCGTTCTCCACGTACTTGTCGGTGACGATCATGGGGTTGCGCAGCCACTTGTCGCCGTCTTTCAGCACTGGGACGACCTTGCTGATGAGGTTCTTGGCCTTCATCTTGTAGGCCGACCACATCTCGCAGGACACGCAGTTCCACATGGCGTCTTCCATGGACAGGAACCAGGGCAGGAAGTCGGTGGAACCGCCGTCGGGGGCCGAGCCGTGGCGGGCACCGGCCTGGCCAAAGATGGCCAGGTCGGAGCTGATGGCCAGGTCGCAGGCCATGCCGATCTCCTGGCCGCCGGCCACGCGCATGCCGTTGACCCGGCAGATGGTGGGCTTCTTGCACATGAGGATGGCGTCCACCATGGCGTTGAATAGGTCCATGTACTCGCCGTACTCGTTGGGCCGGCGGGAGTAGTACTCGCTGTACTCCTTGGTGTTGCCGCCGGTGCAGAAGGCGTCGAAGCCGGTGCCGGTGAATACCGCCGCCACCACGGAGCGGTCGGCGCTGGCGGCGCCAAAGCCGGCGATGACGCCCTTGACCATCTCGGTGGTGTAGGAATTGTACTGCTTGGGGTTGTTGAGGCGGATCTCGGAGACGAACAGGTCGGGTATGGCCTCGCCGGTCTTGGGGTTGGTAAGCGGTTTTTTCGTGTAGACCACGCAGGGGGCGTCGGCGTCCGTGCCCCAGTGCTCGGTGCCGAAGAGCTGGTGGTTTCTGATGTTATTGTCTCTGGGCATCCAGTCCAGGGCCATGATTAATCCTCCTTGACGATGACAATATCCAGCCACAAGGGACTGGCGATTAGAAGGCTGCCGCAAGACAGCGTCCCGCTAGAAATCAGGCTCCAGCACCTGGCGCTTGTCGAACAGGCCGTTGTGCTGCTGCTCGAAGACCTCGCGAATCTGGCTCATGGGCTTGGTCTCCAGGAAGGGCTCGATCTGCACCTTGCCCTCCTGCACCAGGGCCAGCACCTTGGGGTAGTGCTCGGGCAGGCATCCCCAGGTGCCGATCATCTCGGCGTCGAAGGCCATGAGCCGGCTGATGGCGTAGCTCACCGGCTTCATGGTGAAGCCCACCACGATCAGCTTGCCCACGAAGCTCAAGAGACCCAGGGCGATCTCCTGGCCCGGGGTTACGCCGGTGCACTCGAAGATCTTCCAGCCCACGTTGTTGGGCACGCCGGCCTGCTTGCAAATGGCCGAGAACTCGCCGCGCAGGGTTTTGAAGTCCTTGTCCTTGGAATTGATGACGTAGTCGGCGCCGAATTCCAGGGCCCGATCCAGCTTGGCCTGGTTGATGTCTATGCCCACCACCATCTTGGCGCCCAGGGCCTTGACCATCTGGGTCATGTACACGCCCACGCCGCCGGCGGCGCCGGTGACGATGACCAAGTCGCCGGGGGTGAGCCCCCCGCGCATGGCCGCCTGGTAGGGGGTGGTGCAGGCGTCAGCCACCACGGCGTAGTGGCTCAAGGGAAGCTTAAGCTCGTCAATGACGCACAGGTCGCCGGCGGGCACGGGGATGTAGTCGCTGAAGCCGCCGTAGGTGCCCAGCGAGTTGCCGGGCATGCGCTGGCTCAGGCAGCGGTTGCCACGCCCGCTCTTGCAGATGTCGCAGTTGTTGCAGGGCATCACCGCCGGCACGATGACGTTCTTGCCCACCAGGTTGGCCGGGCCGGCCACCACGGTGCCGCTGATCTCGTGACCCAGGCTCAAGGGCGGCTTGTTGACCGTGGGCACGCCATCGTAGAAATAGCTCAGGTCGGTGTGGCACACGCCGCAGCCGGCCACCTTGACCAAGGCCTCGCCGGGTTTGAGTTCCGGCACGGGTATGGTGGTGCGCTCCAGTTTGCCGGGGGCCTCCTTGGAGGTGGGGGCCACCATCTGCCAGGTGTTTATCTTGTCGGGAAGGCCTGCCATGTTATCTCCTCACGAAATTGCCCGCCGCCCCCCTGGGGCGCGCGCCGGGCGCGGTGGCGTTAGATCATGCCGTAGCCGCCGTCCACGCAGATTAGCTGGCCGGTGATGTAGGCGGCCTCGTCGGAGGCCAGGAACACGAAGGCCGGGGTGATGTCGTCGGCCTCGGCGAAGCGCTTGAGCAGGATGCGGTTCATGTAGATGTCCTTGAGCTTCTCGTCGGTGCGGATCTTCTCGGTCATGTCCGTGGCCACGATGCCCAGGCTGAGCACGTTGACGCAGGTGGCGGAGCGGGCCATCTCGCGGGCGATGGACTTGGTCAGGCTGATGACCCCGCCCTTGGCCGCCGAGTAGTTGACCTGCCCCACGGTGCCCACCACGCCGGCCACGCTGGTGACGTTGATGATGCGCCCGTGCTTGTGGGCCGTGAGGTGGGGGTGGGCGGCCTTGCTCATCAGCCACACGGCCTTGAGGTGGATGTCCAGCACCGCGTCCCAACTGGCCTCGTCCATCTTGTGCAGCATGCCCGGCCGGGTGAAGCCGGCGTTGTTGACCACGATGTCCAGCCCGCCCAGGTCGTTCACCGCCGCGTCCACCAGGGCCTGGCAGCCTTCCCATTGGGCCACGTCGGCCTTGACCGCCACGGCCTTGCCGCCATAACTCTGTATCTGCTTGACCACCTCCAGGGCCGGCCCCTGGGAGGAGGAGTAGTTAACCACCACGTCGGCGCCCTCGCGGCCATAGGCCAGGGCCACGGCCGCGCCCACCCCCCGAGATGCCCCGGTGACGATGGCTTTTTTGCCTTTAAGGCGCATGTTGTCTCCTTTAGGTTGCCTGACCGCGGGCCATACCTGCCCTCGGCCGTTGAAATTTAGTGGCTTTGTAACTTCAATATAGCTATGTTGTAACTATTTCGCCGAAACCCCCGTACCTTGTCAAGAGAAAAGAAGGCCGCGCGCAAGAACGGAAGGGCAAAGGAGGCGGCGGGGGCAAGAAGACCGGTCCGCAAGGCCGCACTTGTCAACAAGGGCTCGGCGGTTGTAGTAGAATAGCAGGCAACCTTACCGACGCTGATAAACGCCTCGTGCCCGATGGCACCCGCGAGGACCGGCATGGACCCCGAAAACCTTCCCCAGCCCGCGCCCACTCCCAGACCCGCCCCAGTGGTCCACCGGCGGCCTTCCCCCTGGCCCTGGGTGCTGGTCCTGCTGGTGACCGCCGGGGCCATGTTCCTGTTCTGGTACCTGCTGGACGAAGACCCCGCCCACGCTCCGCTGCCCAAGGCGGGGCAGGCCCCCGGCCAGGCCGCCAAGCCCGAGAGCGCCCCGGCCATCCCGCCGCCGTCTCCCAGCCAGCAGGGACCGGTGGTTGACGTGACCCCCGAGCCCCCCGGCGAGACCCCCGCCCTGCCCTCCTCGGAGCAGGTGCAGCGCAAGGAGCCCTACGGCCTGGAGAAGTCCCTGGACGCCGTGGTGCGCTCCGACGAGAGCATCAAGCTGGGCAAGGAGACCGTGCCCGTGGCCGAGCTGGAACGCAAGCTGGTGGTGGAGGGACGCAAGGCACTTTTGGACAAACCGCTGGGCAAGGGCCAGCAGATAACCGCCTGGGGGGTGTACGCCGTGCGCCCCGGCGACAACCTGTGGAAGATACACTACGGGCTCTTGGGCGAATACTTAAGCCACCGGGGGCACCAACTGCCGCCCCAGGCCGACCAGCCCACCCGCCAGGGGACCTCCTCGGGGGTGGGCAAGGTGCTCAAGTTCGCCGAGCACATGGTGGGGGTCTACAACCTCAAGACCGGCCACATGTCCCGCGACCTGGACCTCCTGGAGCCCGGCGAGAAGGTGGTGGTCTTCAACCTCACAGAGATATTCGATCAACTGGCCCAGATCGAGCCCCAGGAGCTGGGGGGCGTGATGTACGACGGCCGGGTGCTGCTCTTCCCCAAGCGCGACAAGCCCGCCGCCGGCAAACCCTGAGCAGCAAAGCGGGTCCACCCCGGTAAGGAGCACCATGCCCATCGGCCTAGTCCACGACCCCATCTTTCAGGAACACCAGGCGGGTGACTTTCACGTGGAGTCTCCCCGGCGGCTGGAGGTCTTGGACCAGGCGCTCCAGGCCTGGCCCGGCCTGGGCGGCACCGTTAGCCTGCCCTTGCGCGCCGCCACCGCCGAGGAGCTGGGCCGCGTGCACACCAGCAACCACATCAAACGCATCGCCGCCACCCAGGGCCGCTACTCCTCCCTGGACCCGGACACCGGCACCTCGCCTCGCTCCCACGAGGTGGCCCTCTTGGCCGCTGGCTCCCTGATTGATCTGTGCGACGCCGCCCTGGAAGGCCGGGTGCAACACGGCATGGCCCTGGTGCGCCCGCCGGGGCACCACGCCACGCCCGAGCGGGCCATGGGCTTCTGCCTGTTCAACAACGTGGCCATCGCCGCCGCCCACCTCTTGGCCGCCCGAGGCCTGGAGCGGGTGCTGGTGGTGGATTGGGACGTGCACCACGGCAACGGCACCGAGGACTGCTTCTCCCGCGACGAGCGGGTGCTGTACTTCTCTGTGCACCAGTCGCCCATGTACCCCGGCACCGGCCCTCTGGCCATGGTGGGCTCCGGCCCCGGCCTGGGCTACACCATGAACGTGCCCATGATGGGCGGCCAGGAGGACTCCCACTACCTGCGCATCTTCCTGGACCTGCTGGACCCTGTGGCCCGGGCCTTCGCACCCCAGTTCATCCTGGTCTCGGCTGGCTTCGACGCCCACCGCGAGGACCCCCTGGGCGGCATGCAACTGCGCCAGGCCGGCTACGCCGGCATGACCAAGGTGCTCATGGACATTGCCCGCGAGTTCTGCCCTGGCCGGGTGGTGCTCACCCTGGAGGGCGGCTACCAGCCGGCGGCCCAGGCCCGCTCGGTGCTGGCGGTGCTCAATACCTTTTTGGGCGATACGGTGCTGGCCGACGCCTGCCTGGAAACCGCCCGCCAGGCCAAGCCGCCCGAGGTGCTGGCCAAGGCCAAGGCCATCATGGCCAAGTACTGGGCGGTGTTTCCGGGCCTATAGTTGCCGGCCCCCGGGGAGGATATCTGAACAGCAGGTTTGCTGATTCGATATTAATTGAATTATTTTCTATCAATTTCTCCTGCCGGAGTATTATGGGGCCAGATTTTTGGATAGGCCTGGGCGTAGGAATTCTTGGGATTTGCGTGACTATTGTTATCTTTATTTATCAGGAAAGAGAGCCTAGGATTTCGGTAGAATGTGAATTGGACAAAGATGCGAATCCTTCAGTTATTCATTGCACGGTGCATAACAGCGGCAGGGGGGAGGGCAAAGACATTTACCTTGGATTTAATGGAATATTGCCAGCGCAAACCATGCTATTTTCCAACCCGGAATATGGCATAGAAATACACGAAACTCCCCATAAGATATCTGTACTTTCCGATTACCCTAATTCGTCTAAAATACTTGTAGCCTTCTCAGTATTTATACCAAGAATCAGCAAAAAAAGCAGAATAGATTTCGAGATAAAAACGATGCATCCGCAAAATATTCGTGCGTCAAAACAAATAGTAATAATTAGGAAGGACATAGAAAATATTATCCGTAATTTTTACCAACGCCTTTATGAAACAGGACGTACCAGCGCAATCACCTTTGATGTATCTACGTTAATCAGTGCTCGACATAAAGAGGAAAATTTTTTTCATCCAGGCACCTTTTCATATAAAAGTGGTAAATTTCCAATTACTTTTTTTACAGACGATGAAAAGATATCAAATGCTATTCATTCTGATCTTTACGCAAAATACAAAGCAAGGGATATCGATTTATTCAAATCTAGCTCTTCCTACGAAGCCCCCCTGCTGCGAATAACAACTGTGGAAGGAGAAGCTAACGTGACAATATTCCCTCCATATGTTAGTAGTTATGTAATAGCTCAGGCCAATTTATCTGAGATAAAAGAAAAAGGTTATGCGGAATTTTCGTTTGGAACCGGAGCACACAATGCATAACGCAAGCATTATACTTACCTTCGGTTATGCCTATCTCCACTTGCCTTTTGGTAAACTTTCTGTTACATACTCTTGCGTAATAACAACTAATTAGCTTTAAGGTGTCTCCATGAAGATCACCCCCGAGGAAGTGGCCCATGTGGCCGCCCTGGCCCGCTTGAGGCTAAGCCCCGAGCAGAGCGCCAAGCTCACCGGACAACTCAACGACATCCTCACCCACATGGACAAGCTGGCCAAGCTGGACACCAGCGGGGTGCCCAGCACCAACCACGCCCTGGCGCTTACCGGGGCCCTGCGCCCCGACCAGGCGCGGCCCTCGCTGCCCCGCCAAGAGGGCCTGGCCAACGCCCCCGATAGCGACGGCGTCAGCTTCATCGTCCCCCGTGTGATCTAGCGAGGCCCCCATGCAACTGCACCAACTCAGCCTGGTGGAGGCCGGCGACCTCCTGCGCCGCCGCCAGATATCCTCGGTGGAACTGACCCAGGCCATGATCGCGCGCCTGGAGGCCACGGAGCCCAACCTGCACGCCTACCTGGCCCGCACCCCCGAACTGGCGCTCAAGCAGGCCCAGGCCGCCGACCAGGCCCTGGCCGGCGGCACGGCCGGCCCGCTCACCGGCATACCGGCGGGCATCAAGGACATCATCTGCACCCAGGGGGTGACCACCACCGCGGCCAGCAAGATCCTGGAGAACTTCGTGCCGCCCTATGACGCCACCCTGGTGGCGCGGCTCAAGGCCGCCGGCCTGGTCATGCTGGGCAAGCACAACCTGGACGAGTTCGCCATGGGCAGCTCCACCGAGAACTCGGCCTATGGCCCGACGCACAATCCCTGGGACCTGAAGGCCATCCCCGGCGGCTCCTCGGGCGGTTCGGCGGCCTCGGTGGCGGCGGGCAGCGCCTTCTACGCCATCGGCACCGACACCGGCGGCTCCATCCGCCAGCCGGCCAGCCACTGCGGGGTGGTGGGCATGAAGCCCACCTATGGCCGGGTCAGCCGCTTCGGCATCGTGGCCTTTGCCAGCTCCCTGGATCAGGCCGGCCCCTTCGCCCGCAGCGTGGCCGATCTGGCCGAGGTCCTGCAGGTCATCGCCGGCCACGACCCGGCCGACTCCACCAGCGCACCGGTGCCGGTGCCCGACTACCGCGCGGCGCTCAGGCGCGGCGTCAAGGGCCTCAAGCTGGGCCTGCCCCGGGAATACTTCGGCGAGGGCATTGCCCCCCAGGTGCGCCAGGCCGTGGAGGCGGCCATCAAGGTCCTGGAGGCGCAAGGGGCCGAGTTGCGCGAGATCAGCCTGCCCCACACCGAGTACGGCCTGGCCGTGTACTACATCATCGCCCCGGCCGAGGCCTCCAGCAACCTGGCCCGCTACGACGGCGTGAAGTACGGCCTGAGCCGGCGCGCGGAGCACGGCAGCCTCATGGACATGTACCTGGACACCCGCAGCCAGGGCTTCGGGCCGGAGGTCATCAGGCGCATCATGCTGGGCACCTATGCGCTCAGCGCCGGCTACTACGACGCCTACTATGGCAAGGCCGGCCAGGTGCGCACCCTGTTGATGCGCGACTTCCAGCAGGCCTTCGAGCAGGTGGACGCCATCGTCAGCCCGGTGGCGCCCACGGCGGCCTTTGACCTGGGGCAAAAGGTGGACGACCCCATGCAGATGTACCTGAGCGACGTCTTCACCCTGTCCACCAACCTGGCCGGCCTACCCGGCATGAGCCTGCCCTGCGGTCTGACCAGTACTGGCCGGCCCATTGGCCTGCAATTCATGGGGCCGCACTTTGCCGAGGAGACGCTGTTGGCCCTGGGCCAGGCCTTCCAGGAGGCCACCGGCCACCACCTCAAGCACCCGCCCATCTGACAGGGGACGCGCCCCAGGGACCGAGGCCATGGGCCATGCCGCTTGAAAAGCCCTTGCCAAGCGCCAGGCCCGGCCAGGGCGCCCAATCCACCGCGGCCTTCTACGATCAGGTGGCCCCGGTCTATGACCAGCAATTCGCCCACCCGCCAGCCTATACCTTCCAGCAGGCGCGCTGGCTGGCCCGGGTCTGCCCGCCGGGGCCGCTTCTGGACCTGGGCTGCGGCAGCGGGCGCATGCTGGGGCCGCTCAGCGAGGCGGGCTTCGCGCCGGTAGCGGGCCTGGACTGCTCCCCCAGCATGCTGGGCCTGGCCCGGCGGGCCTGCCCGGATGCGCCGCTGGTGCTGGCCGACGCCAGCCAGGGCCTGCCCCTGCGCTCGGCCAGCTTCGCCAGCATCGTCAGCCTGCACTCCAGCCTGATCCACCTCACCCGGCCCGGCGACCCGCCCCGCCTGCTGGCCGAGGCCTTACGGGTGCTGCGGCCCGGGGGGCTCTTGGTCCTGGAGCTGCCCCATCCCCATTCTTATCCCCCCGAGGCGGCGCCCGGCCGCTGGCGGGACTTCAGCGAGGGCATCCGCTGCCGCCGGGTGGAGCATGGCCTGGAAGAGTTGCGCCTGGACGAGCTGGGCGGGCTGACCACCCGCGTGCGACTGTGGGAGCTTGATGACCTGCGCCGCTGGTTCCAGGGCTGGGCCAGGGTGGAAGTGCACCCGGGTTTCGCGGGTGGCCGCTTCGATCCCCGCCAGGGGAGCATAATGGTGGTGGTGGCGGGCAAGGGCCGGGGCTAACCCGGCAGGAAATCTCGCCAGACCGGCTATCGCGAACCGCCGGGGAAACCAGCTATAATTAGAAAAAATTTTAGGCCAGGTGGCCAGGCGCCACTTGGCGGCATCAACCGGCCTGCCCCATAAGGGATGGCGCGCGTCCAGGCGCCGCTGGGCCTCGGGCACCACCCGCTCCCGCACGCCGGTGTTCTTCATCTGCGAGGCCACCGAGGCGCTGGTCATCTCGCGGATCGGCGTGCGTGCCTTGCCCTGGCGCTGGAAGATGCCCAGGCCGGTGTCGCCGCCGGTGCGGCTGTTGCGCATGGGCGCCACGAAGGAATGCGGCAGATAGCCGCCCCGGTCCTTGCGCACCCGCACGCGGATGCCCTTGGGCGGGCGGGCTTTGCCGGCGCCAGGCATTTCCCTGAGGCGCACGCCGGCGAAGTGCATCAAGGACAGGCGCTGGTAGCCTTCGCGCCGGGGGTCGGTGCGCACCTCGTACACGCCCCGCCTGGCCGAAGCCTTGGTGGTGTACTGGGCGCGCACGCCCTGGGAGGTCAGCGCCGCCATGCCCTGGCCGGTGCGGTTCAAGGCCAGCTCCAGGGCCTTGGGCATGGCGCCCGGCACCCGGGCAAACCGGGCCTCGGGGCCTGCACTGGGCTCCAGTCGGCGACGATCTCCAAAACACTCTCCTTCGCCAAGGGAAAAGGCCCGCCCCCCCACGGAGGAAGGGGGGCGGGCCTCTGGGCAGGCTTGCTGGCGGGGGATACCGCCGTAAAACACAAGGGCCGCCCGGTTGCCCGGCGGCCCTGCAAGGTGGTTTCTCATCCCTACTCGAATGGCCGACCAAAGTAACTGAGGACAAATAGTGCCAGAAGGTACACGCTAATGAGTGACTGAACCCCTGAAACAGCCCGAACCCAACCCGTTGCCCTAAGGGTGTATTCCCTTGGCTGAATACGGCTGATCCAAGCGCCCACGTTCAGATCGCGCCAACCTATATGGGCGGCTGAAAGTAGAGAGAAGTATAGGCTAAGGCCGAGGTGGGACCAAAAGTTTTTTGGCCGCAATCGTTCAGGTATCTCTCCGCCTTGGTCGTTACGCAACCTGTCTGGGTGCCAGACTCTCCAAATACCGTCACGGCTTTGGCTCACAAGAGAATAAAAATAACAACCGGAAAAGGGCACCACCATTAAAACAAATAGAATCAATAGAGGCCTCGTGTGATCTAATCCCCAAGCGCAGGTTAGATCAAATGCAATATACTTGATAGCAGCCCCTATGACCAAAGCGGGGGGGGCAACATCCTTTTTTGTTTTGTCTTGCTCTTTTCTTATCCCCAACTCATCCCAATACTTTTCTAACACTGAAAAGTCTAGGCCCTTCTCTAGCCCTGTTTTTATCAACAAATATTCGAACCATGATCCCGATAATGCCTTCATCATACTGGTGTGGTGATAAGCATATGTAACTTGACGTTCTTGATCTCGCAGGCCAACGGTTTTGTACCAGCCTCGCAACTCGCCAAGTGCATCGCCAGAAGAAATAAAAGTCAGTTTTGCTAAACCTGTGATGGTCGGAAGCCCCGAAGATGATGAAGTAAACCCAACTTTGGGTTGAAATATAACGCCTTCAAGGTTAGCACCATACAAGACAGCTTCCTTTAAATTAACTTCAGATATTGATGACTTTCGCATATTTACGGCCGTTAAAATAGCCTCCCGAAGATCTACATTTTGCATTATTGTTTCTTGCAAATTTGCGGAAACAAGCTTCGCTGATTTCAAATCGGTATCCCTAAGTCTAGCCCCCTTTAAATTGGTGCCAAACATATTAGCTAGTTGGAGGTTGGCGTTGTAGAAATGCGCTCCCTGTAGGTTTGCGTTAACCATTTCAGCTCTGTGCAGTATTGTACCATTAAAAATGGCCTTTTGAAGATTAGCTTTGTCTAATTTTGCATTCAGCAATTGGGTCTTATGTAGTATTGAACCTTGTAGATTAGCATCGCTTAAATTTGCATTTTCTAGTATTGTTTCTGACAAATTAGCACTCTGTAAGTCTGCACGAGACAAATTACCTTTTCGGAGATTTGCCTGGCTTAAGTTTGCACGCTTTAGGTTTGCACCTTCCAAGTTGGCCCCTTCTAGGTTTGCGCCTTCCAGGTTGGCCCCTTCTAGGACCGCCTGTTGGCCATCCTTAAGATTCCAAACCCATAACTCGTGTAGCTTCAGAATTTCTTTTAGCTCGGATGTAGAGAATTTAATCCCTTCCTTAAGGCGCCCCTCCCAACGCTCTGACTCCCCATGATTAGTTCGTATAATTTCAGTGGCCCAGAGAGGACATGCGAAAGCTAAAACAAACCCAATGGCTGTTAGTAAACGTAATATTTTCCTGGTTAGGCCTGATATCGACAGACACGAATTAGACAAAACGGTATGGACCAATATGCCGGTGGCGCACATAGCTAACCTCCCCCCTTGAGGTTTAACATTGGGATTAGGCTAGCATATATGCGCACCGGGCGGTATGGAGGAACTGAACCACCTAAACACACGGGCCGCCCGGTTGCCCGGCGGCCCTCTATGCTCCTTGCGTGCGTTCCCGCGATTATGAGAAATTTTGGCCTACTTTCCAACGCGGCGCAATTTCCTTTTGCGCCTATCCCTATAAGCCCTGACAGCCCGGAGATTCTATACTATGCTAGCGTATAGTGTATGACCTTTTCGGGGGTTCGCCATGGCCAAGAAAACAAAGGATCGTCGCTCATCGCCTTCCAGCAACGCTTCGCCACCGAGCAGGCCTGCATAGTGCACCTGGCCGCGCTGAGATGGCCCGATGGATACAATTGCCAAAAGTGCGGCGGGGACAAGGCCTATCAACTCAAGGTGGAACCACGGGTTTTCATGTGCTCCCGCTGTAACTTCCAGGAGTCGGTCACTGCGGGGACCCTGCTGCACAGGACCAAGCTCCCCCTGGTGAAGTGATTCTGGGCCGCCTACATGCTTGCCCAGGACAAGCGCGGCGTTTCGGCCATGCATGTATCGAGGTAACTCAACCTGCGCTACGCCACCGCCTGGACCATGCTCCACAAACTCCGTCGGGCCTTGGCCGACAACGGAGGCGACCTCCTTGGCGGCGTGGTCGAAGTAGACGAAACCTACTACGGAGGCAAGGGAGGTCCCGGTAGCGCAGGAAGAAGCTTGGCCAACGAGACTCTCAAGACCGAACGGGTCCACCACCGGGATTACCAGACCCGTTGGGAAGCCATGGCTGATATCTTCGAGTACATCGAGGTCTTCTACAACCGATCCCGCAGGCACTCCGCCTTGGGCCTCATCGCACCAGAGGAGTATGAGATGCTCAACTTGACCGCTTAACCACGTGTCCACCAAATCGGGGGAAGATCATTATGCCGATACCATGAATGAACATGGTCCCCCCTTGGTATCCTTTCCTTTTCATCTATTATCAATAATCTTGGCGCCGCAATAGGGGCAATATTTAAAGTCTTGCTTTAATTCTCCCCCACAAAAACGGCAGGCCGCCGGCCCGGGCCGGCTGGGCCCCGGGCCTTGGGGGGTGGCTGGGGACTGCTGGGGGGTCTGGGCGTAGGTCTGGACCTGCCCTTGGCAGCCCTGGCCGCAGCGGGCGCATTGCCAATAGGGCTCGCCGCGCTTGACCGGGAACAGGGGGATAAAGAACAGGCTCAGGTAGTAGTCCTGGCGCTGGCGCTGGCAGGTATTGAGGCCGCAGGCCGGGCAGGGGCGCTTGGCGTCCTCCAGTTCCACGGTCTTGGGTTGCACGCCGCCGATGAAGAAGAAGGCGACACCTCTCTTGCGTCATGTCCAGGCGCTTAGACCCTGGGGGTCCATCTTGCGGCGCTCCCCGAGCTAACGCCATTTGCATGGGACGCTCTTATGGGGGTCCCCAAAAAAGCGCAGCTTTTTTGGGGTGGCTAAAAAATCGCCGCCGCGAACTCTTGGGGGTCAAAGGGCCTTAAATCCTCCAGGCCCTCGCCCACGCCCACGAAGCAGATGGGCAGCCGCATGGCCTCGGCGATGGCCACCACCACCCCGCCCTTGGCGGTGCCGTCCAGCTTGGTCAGCACCAGGCCGGTAAGCGGCACGGCCTCGTGGAAGAGCTTGGCCTGGCTTAGCGCGTTCTGGCCGGTGGTGGCGTCCAGCACCAGGAGCACCTCGTGGGGCGCGCCCTCCAGGCGCTTATTCAGCACGCGGTGAATCTTCTTCAGCTCCTCCATGAGGTTGACCTTGGTGTGCAGGCGGCCGGCGGTGTCTATGATAACCAGGTCGCGGCCCCGGTTCTGGGCCGCCTCCACGGCGTCATAGGCCACGGCCGAGGGGTCGGCCCCGTGCTTCTGGCGCACGATGGGGCAGCCCACGCGCTCGGCCCATATCTCCAACTGCTCGGCGGCGGCGGCCCGGAAGGTGTCGCTGGCCCCCAGAAGCACCTTGCGTCCCTGCTGCCCGAAGTAATTGGCCAGCTTGCCGATGGTGGTGGTCTTGCCCACGCCGTTGACCCCCACCACCATGATGACGTGGGGGGCGTTGTGGCGGCTGGGCACCGGCGCCACGCTGGTCAGCACCCGCTCCATGCCGGCGCGCAGGGCGGCCTTGAGGGCCTCGGCGTCGCTCAACTCCTGGCGGCGCACCTGGCCGCGCAGGCCCTCGATCAGCTCCAGGCTGGTCTTGACCCCCAGGTCGGCGGTGACCAGCACCTCCTCCAATTCGTCCAGGAGCTCTTCGTCAATCTTGCGCCCCAGGGTCAGGCGGTCAATGGAGCCGCTGATCTTCTCGCGGGTCTTGCCCAGGCGCTCGGCCAGGCGGGCCAAGAAGCCCTTCTTCTTCTCGGGCTCGGGCGGGGGCGCGGCTTCTGGCGAGGTCTCGGGCGGGGCCTCGGGCGCGGGCAGGATTAGCTCCTGTGGCTGCGAAGGGGCGGTCTCGGCCACAAGCTCCCCTGGGGCCTCGGACGGGGTACCGGCCAGGGGCGCCTCCTGGGGGGCGGCGGCCGGCTGCGGGGCCGGGGGCTGCTCCGGGGCCTCCTGGGAAGAAGCCGGAGGCGGGGCCTCTTCCTGGGGGGGCTTGTCCTTCTTCTTCCAGAAATTTAAAAGGCCCATGGTCCTCGGGGGGGTTAAATGGCGACGGACGGAGCGCCTTCACCGCGCCCCGTCCGTAGCATGGTATAGAGCGAAAAAGCTGGCGTCAAGCGGCCAGGGACTCGCCCTGGGCCAGGTTCACGGCCAGCATCTTGCTGACCCCGCGCTCCTCCATGGTCACGCCGTACAACAGGTCCATGATCTCCATGGTGCGGCGGTTGTGGGTGACCATGAGTATCTGCGAGCGGCCGGACAGTTGCCTGAGCAGATCGTGGAAACGGCCAGCGTTGGCCTCGTCCAGGGGCGCGTCCACCTCGTCCAGGATGCAAAAGGGCGCCGGGCGGATGAGGAACAGGGCGAACAGCACCGCCACCGCCGACAGGGCCTTCTCGCCGCCGGAGAGCGCCTCCAGGTTCTTGACCTTCTTGCCCGGCAACTCGACCATCAGGTGCAGGCCCGACTCCAGGGGGTCCACGTCCTGGTCCAGCTCCAGGCGGGCCTGGCCGCCGCCGAAGAGCACCGGGAAGACCGCCTCCAGGCGCTGGTTCACCTCGGTCAGGGTTTCTGTGAAGCGGGTACGGCTGGTCTTGTTGATCTTGCGGATGGCCGAGCGCAGGTCGTCCAGGGCGGCCTCCAGATCGGCCTTCTGCTCGGTAAGGAACTGGTGGCGCTCGCTCAGGGCCTCGAACTCGCTGATGGCCTCCATGTTCACCGGCCCCAGGCGCATGAGGCGCTGCCTGAGCTTGGCCAGACGCTCCTTGGCCTGGGCGGGCTGGAAGGGGCCCTGGGGCAGGTGGGTCTGGTACTCGGCGGCCAACTCCACCCGGCAGCGCTCCATGACCTGCTCGCACAGGTGCTGGCTGGCCAGGTCCAGTTCCTTAAGGCGCAGGCTAAGGGCCTGGCTCTCGGCCTCCACCCGGCGCTGGTCCTGGCGGCCCTGCTTGAGCCGCGATTCCAGCTCGGCGGCCCTGGCCTGGGCCTGGCTCAAGACCTCGCGGGCCTGGCGGTAGGCCTCCTCCTGACGGTCCATCTCGGCATAGAGCCCGCCCAGGCGGTTCTCCTCGGCCTTGCGGCGGGCCAGGACCGATTCCAGGGTGTCGCCCGCGCCTTGCGCGTCGGCGCTCAAGGCCAGCAGGCGTTCGCTCGCGGCCTCCATCTCCTGGCCCAGGCGCTTGGCCTCTCGGAGAGACTGCTCGGCGGCGTTTTGCAGGGAGGCCACGGCCAGCCGGGCCTCGCCCTCCTGGGCGCGGGCGCGCTCCAGGTCCTGGCGGCCCTGGCTCAAGCCCATCTGGGCGGCGGCCAGGCCCTGCTCCAGTTCGGCGCTTTTACCCTCCAGGCCGGCCAGGGCCTCGGCCAGGCGCGCGCCCTCGGTCTCCAGACGGTTTAGCTCGGACCATATCTCGCCGGCGTCGTACTCCAGGCCCTCCAGTTGGCGCTCCTTGACGCCCGTGGCCTCGCGCAGACGGAAAAGCTCCTGCTCGCGGCGGCGCAGGTCGCGCTCCTGCTCCTGGTGGGAGCCCCGCCGCTGGCGGTGCTCGTCCTCCAGGCGGGCCACCTCGGCCTCGGCGGCTTCGCGGGCCAGGGCCGCCTCGGCCTGGGCCTCCTCGGCGGCGGCCAGTTCCTCGCGGCGGCGCTTCAATTCGTTCTGCCGGGTGAGCACCGACTCGGCCTTGCCGCGGCCCAGGCTGGCGGCGCCGGGACGGTCCAAGCGCTCGCCCAAGGCGCTGACCACCACCTGGCCGGGCTCCAGGGCGCCGGCGGCCTGCCAGGCCCCGGCCAGGTCCGGGCTGTGGCCCACCGCCATCCACAGGGCGGCCAGGGCCTCGAATCCCTGCTCGGGCTTGACCAGCCCGGCCAGGGGCTCGCTACCCGCCGGATGATCCAGGCGGCCGGTGAGCTCGTGCAGGGCCACCACCCGGATGCGCCCCAGGTCCTGCTGGGCCAAGTAATGGCCGAGCGCCAGGGCGGCAGGCCCGTCGGGCACGATCACCGCCTGCAGGTCCGGCCCCAGGGCCGCCTCCACCAGGGCCTCGGCCCCGGGCCGCACGGCGAGCTTCTCGGCCACCAGGCCCAGCACCGTCACCGGCAGCCTGCCGGATTTGGCCTCGGCCATGACCTTGCGCACCCCCGCCTGGGTCCAGTCATGGGAGCCCAGGGCGTCGCCCAGGGCCTTGACCGAGGCGTCCAGGCCGTGGCGGCGGCGGGTGGCTTCCTGCTCGGCCTTGCGCAGGCCGATGAGCCGCTGCTGATACTCGTCGCGCTGGCGGGACAGCCGGGTCAGACTGGCCTCGGACTCCTCCAGCTCGGCCCGCGCCAGGTCCAGGGACTCCTGGGCCTGCTGGCGGTCAGCCTCCACCCGAGACAGTTCATCCTCTAGGGCCTGGCGGCGGCCGCTCAGGGACTCCTGGCGGCGTTGCAGCTCCGACTGCTGGCGCTCCATGTCGGCCAGGCGATTGCGCTGCTGGCTGATGGCGGACATATGGTCCACCAGGCCGTGCTTGGCCGCGTCCACCCGCTGCTCCAGATTGGTGAGGGCCTCCTGGCGCTCCAGGACTTCCTCGCTCACCCTCTGGGCGGCCTCCTGGCTGCCGGCCAGGCTGTCCTGGCTCTCCTGGGCCAGGCGGCGGGCCTTGTCCAGTTGGCGCTCCTGCTCGGCCAGGCGGGACTTAAGCTGGCGCCGCTCCTCCTCGTAGCGCTCCTTGAGGCGCCTTAGGTTCTCGGCCTCGCGGCCCAGCAGGGTCAGCTCGTTCTCGGCCTTCTGGATGGCCCCCTGGGCCTCCAGGCGCCGGGTGCCGGCCTGGCTGATCTCTTCCTCGGCGCTAAGGAGCCGCACGCGCACGGCCTCCAGCTCGGTCTCCAGGTTGGTGACCGCCTGGTTGGCCAGCATGAGTTGGGCGGCCACGGCGTCGGCCTCGGCCTGGGCCGTGGCGGTGTCATCCCGCAGGCGGGCGAAGTCGTGGCTGGACAGGTTGAGGTCCAGCTCGCGGATGCGGTCTCGCAGATCGCGGTGGACCACGGCCTTTTGGGACTGACGCCGCAGCCGCTCCATCTGGGTATGGACCTCGTGCATGATGTCTTGCAGGCGGTCCAGGTTCTCCTTGGCCGCCTCCATCTTGCGCAGGGAGACCTTCTTCTGGTTCTTGTAGCGGGTGATGCCCGCGGCCTCCTCCACCCACAGGCGGCGGTCCTCGGGCTTGGCCTCGATGAAGGCCGCCACCCGGCCCTGCTCGATGATGGCGTAGGAGCGGTTGCCCAGGCCGGTGTCCATGAAAAGCTGCTGGATGTCCTTGAGGCGGCAGGCCACCTTGTTGATGAGGTACTCGCTGTCGCCGTTGCGGTACAGGCGGCGGGTGACCATGATCTCGGGCAGGTCGGCGAACTGAGGGTTGGTAAGGCTGCCGGTGTTATCGAAGACCAGGGAAACCTCGGCCAGGCCGGTGGCCTTGCGCTTGTCGGAGCCGTTGAAGATGACGTCTTCCATGCTGTGGCCGCGCAGCACCTTGGCCGACTGCTCGCCCAGCACCCAGCGCACGGCGTCCACCACGTTGGACTTGCCGCAGCCATTGGGACCCACCACCGCGCACAGGCCCTGGGGGAAGTCGGCCACGACGCGCTCGGCAAAGGATTTGAAGCCGTTGATCTCCAGCCGGCGAACCCGCATGCTCACTCCGCTCTTGGGTACACCCCTAGATAGCAAAACCTCGGGCTCAAGTCAAGGCTGAACACTACATTTGGTTGGTGGGCACAAAATCGGTAACTAGATATGGTGTTCCAACGATTACCACTGCTTAGCCGCGCCCGGCCCGCCAACCCCGCCCAACCGCCCGCCCAGGCCCGTTGGCACCCGCTGTCCGCTCCAAGGACGGCCATGGCCCTCCCGTGGCATAACCAAGCGTTATTAATACTCTATCATCGGCAAGCCTCCCGGGAGCAGGCGGAAGGCCGGGCCAGCAAAATGTAAGGGGACCGGCGGCCAGCGCCGATCCCCTATCTTACTACATTTAGCCGGGCCGTTGTCACCAACTATGGCCTGGCCGACAGCTAGCCAGGGCAGCCCCTCGGGGCGCTTATTCTCCGAGGTCCCCGGGCCAACGCAGTTTGCCCGGGGTGGTCTCTAGGCCAACTGCAAATGGGCAAACTGAGCCAGCTTGCCGAATTCGCTGGCAATCTGGTTAAGGAGCGCCAGGCGGTTGACCCTCACGGCCTGGTCCTCCACCATGACCATCACGTCGTCGAAGAACTTGTCTATGGGTACCTTGAGGGCCGAGAGCCCCTGCAAAAAGGCCAAATACTCGCCAGCCGCGAAGCGGGCCTGGGCCTCGGCGCGCAAGGCCTGGAAGGCCTCGAAGAGCTGGCGCTCGGCCTCCTCGGCGAACAGGGCCGGGTCGGGCGGGGTGGCGGGCACCTGGTCCGCCTCCTTGCGCAGGATGTTCATAACCCGCTTTAAGCCCGCCGCCAAGGCCGCGAAATCTTCAGACTTCTTCATCTCGGCCAGGGCCAGGGCCCGGGCCTGGGTGGCGCCCAGGTCATCCAGGCCGGCGGCCAAGACCGCCTCGGCCACGTCGGTGGGCACCCCCTGCTCGGCCAGCATGCCGGCCAGGCGGGTGGCGAAGAACTCCGTGACCTCGGCCTTGACCTCGCCGGCTGGCCGGGCCAGCCAGGTGCCCAGCCCCACCAGGGCCTGCTCCAGGCATGCTCCCAGGGAGAGCTTGAGCCCCTTCTCGATGACCAGGCGGATGATGGCGATGGCCGCCCGGCGCAGGGCATAGGGATCGGCCGCGCCGGTGGGCGTCTGGCCCACGCCGAACAGGCCGCAGATGGTGTCCAGGCGGTCGGCGATGCCCACCATGGTGCCGATGAGCCCGGCGGGCAGCTCGCCGCCGGCCCCGGCGGGCAGGTAGTGCTCCAGGATGGCCGTGGCCACGCCCTGGTCCTCGCCGTTGCGCTGGGCATAGTCCATGCCCACCTGGCCTTGCAGGTCCGGGAACTCGCCCACCATCTGGGTCACCAGGTCGCACTTGGCCAACTGGGCCGCCCGGCGCACCTTCTCCACCTCGCCGGGCAAGAGCTTCTCGGCCAGCCACACCGCCAGGTTGGCGCAGCGCTCCACCTTGTCCAGGCTGGTGCCCAGCTTGGCGTGGTAGGTGACCTGCTTGAGGTCCTCCAGGCGGCTGATGAGCGGGCGCTTCATGTCCTCGTGCAAGAAGAAGCGGGCATCGGAGAGGCGGGCGCGCAAGACCCGCTGGTGCCCCTGGGTCACCACCGCCGGGGCAATAGCCTTGGTGTTGTTGACCGCCACGAAGGCCGGCAGCAGGTTGCCAGCCGCGTCCTCCAGGGCGAAGTAGCGCTGGTGGGAGCGCATGGCGTTGATGATGACCGCCCGGGGCACCTCCAGGAACTCGCGGTCAAAGCTGCCGCAGCAGGCCACGGGCAGCTCCACCAGGTCGGTGACCTCCTCGATGAGCCCCGGGTCGGGCAAGAGCCGCCCGCCCGCCTGGGAGGCCGCGGCCTCCACCTCCTGGATGACCAGGAGCTTGCGCTGCTCGCGCTGGGCCATGACCTGGCCCCCGGCCAGCTTTTGCAGATAGTCGGCGGCGTCCTTGACCTGCATGGCCCCGGGCGCGTGGAAGCGGTGGCCATAGGTCAGGTTGCCGCTGGCTATGTCCGTCAACTCAAAGGGCACCACCTGGCCGTCCAAGAGGGCCAGCAGCCAGTGGATGGGCCGGGCGTAGCGCAGCTTGTAGCCGCCCCAGCGCATGGTCTTGGGAAAGGGGATGGCCGTGACCAGGCGGGGCAGCAGTTCGCTCAAGACCTCGCCGGCGGCCCGCCCCGGTATGTGGCGGGTGAAGCCCAGGCGGGGGCCCTTGTCGGTCTCGATGTGCTCCAGTTGCCCCACCTCGATGCCCTGGCCCTTGGCGAAACCCAGGGCCGCCTTGCTGGCCTGGCCCGAGGCGTCGTAGGCGGCCTTGACCGGCGGCCCCAGGGCCACCTCCTGGCGGTCGGCCTGGCGCGGGGCCAAGCCCCTCACCACCAGGGCCAGGCGCCGGGGAGTGCCGAAGGTCTCCAGACCCTCGAAGGCCAGTCCCTGGCGGGTAAGCTCCTGGCCGGCCATCTCTTGCAAAGCGGCCATGGCCGGCGCCACGAAGCGGGCCGGCATCTCCTCGCTGCCTATCTCAAACAGTAGCTCCGCCATCAGGCCACCTCCTGACCGCGCAGAAGCGGGTGCCCCATCTCGGCGCGCTGATTCACGTAGGCCTCGGCCGAGCGGCGGGCCAGGTCGCGGATGCGGCCGATGTAGGCCGTGCGCTGGGTGACGCTGATGGCCCCCCGCGCCTCCAGGAGGTTGAAGGTGTGCGAGCACTTCAGGCAAAAATCATAGCCCGGCAGCACCAGGCCTTGCTGAAGCAGGCGCTGGGCCTCGGCCTCGTAAAGCTCGAAGAGCTTCCAGAGCATGGACACGTCGGCCTGCTCGAAGTTGTAGGTGGAATGCTCCCATTCGCCCTTGTGGTGCACGTCGCCGTACTTGATGCCCTCGGTCCACTTCAGGTCATAGACGTTGTTGACCTGCTGGAGGTACATGGCGATGCGCTCCAGGCCGTAGGTCAGCTCCACGCTGATGGGGTCCAGGTCAATGGACCCGGCCTGCTGGAAGTAGGTGAACTGGGTGATCTCCATGCCGTCCAGCCAGACCTCCCAGCCCAGGCCCCAGGCGCCCACGGTGGGCGACTCCCAGTCGTCCTCCACGAAGCGGATGTCGTGCTCCAGGGGGTCTATGCCAAAGGCCCTGAGCGAGTCCAGGTACAACTCCTGCACCTTCAGGGGCGAGGGCTTGAGGATCACCTGGTACTGGTAGTAGTGCTGGAGGCGGTTGGGGTTCTCGCCGTAGCGGCCATCGGTGGGGCGCCGGCTGGGCTCCACGTAGGCCACCTTCCAGGGCTCCGGCCCCAGCACCCGCAAGAGCGTGTGGGGGTTGAAGGTGCCCGCGCCCACCTCCAGGTCGTAGGGCTGGCCGATGATGCAGCCCTGGTCGGCCCAGTAGCGGGTCAGGGCCATGATGAGTTCCTGGAAGCTCAGTCCTGCTTTCGGGGCCATGCTCCTCCCCCGTGGAATAGCTAGCGAATCATGCCGCTTGCGCGGCGGTTTCGGGAAGTAGACATGCTAGCATCAGGCGCGGCCACGCGCAAGGGCCGCGAGCCGCGGCAGGCGGAGACGGGTCGGGCGGGGGTGTGGCGATGGCGGGGGCCGGCGGGTAAATCGCTTGCAAATTATAGCAGCATTGCTATATTGAGAGCATGGCGACACCGGGTAAATGGAGCATTGAATTCTACGGCGAGGCGGTCAGGCGTGAGTTCCGCGGCCTGCCCGACGACATGCGAGCCTTTTTTCACAGTATTTGCAAATTGATCCAAGACGTTGGCCTTGAAAACGTGGGCATGCCCTATATCGGCCCCTTGGAGAATTGCAAAGGACTATGGGAGATGCGGCTGCGGGGCCAGGCGGGCATTGCCCGGGCCGTGTACGCCACGCAAAAAGGCAAAAAAATAGTGGTGCTGAGGGTTTTCATCAAGAAGACGCAGAAGACACCCAAAAACGAATTGGACATTTGCAAGCAGAGACAAAGAGAGCTGGAAAATGAAAAAGCGAATCAGCGTTGAGGAAGAATTCCAGCGGGACATGCAGGACCCTGGGTTCAGGCGGGAATACGAAGCCCTGGAGGAAGAATTTACCTTGGCGCGGGCTCTTATCAAGGCTAGAACCAAGTCCAAGCTGACCCAACAGGAAGTAGCCGCGCTCATGGGCACCACCCAATCAGCGGTGGCCAGAATGGAGAGCGGCCGCATATCCACCATTAAAACACTGAAGAAGTATGCCCAGGCCTTGGGCATGAAATTGGATATTAGGCTTGTTAACAATGCACACCAATAGGTTTTGGGAAGAAGGCGGGGTGGCGTAGCGTCAGCCGCTACGGCCCTAAGCTGGCAGGCTTGGGTGGCCTGGACAACTTGTTGTCCAGGGCGCGCAGCGACAAGAAATTTTAGAGTCAGGGAAGGGTGAAAAAACCGCTTGTGCCTTCGGCACCCGGACAACAACTAGTTGTTGTCCGGGCCGGCTGCGTTTATACGTAATTATTAAGGTAAACGTAATAATCTAAATTTTACCACCGCTATATTTGTTTTGATCAAAACCTTTAACGTTAAATGAGAATGTCAGGATAACATCTTGAAATCCGCGCGCTTCGATGGATAGATTAGTAGCAGTTTTTAAGTTTTCTATGAACCAATCATAATTTGATATGCTGATTGTTCTAGGGGCCATAGCACTAGGCCAAGAAGCTGGTATGGCTCTGCCTTGTCCAGAGTCGAACTTGGCAATAATCCTGCCTTGGCGTGGAGGAGCAAAAAATAGCCCATCATTAACGGATAAAGTAATTTGATTGCCGTACCTAGGGTGAGAAACAATAGTTAAAGTACCATATTGCGTTCCCTGCGCGATCGCTCCAAAATCAACTTGATTTAAGGATACCATTTCCGCCTTGCTAATCATTTTATTACTCATCACGTCCAGTTCTTCAAGGTATTTCCATTTATGGTCAACGTCCACCTTGCCCTTGGGTTTCATTGTTAGAAATTCTTTTACGCCACCCTTTTCCCTTACCATCTCCTGCATCAACGACATTGCTTCCTGGTTTAGTTGACTTATAAAAGCACGCTCACTTCGATTTTCGAAAAAGTTAATAATATATAATGTAAGGGCAGTTGAAGCTGACAACACTGCCACAATACCGGCCACAGCGCCGATTAATTTTGCGTTTTTTTCAAGAAAATATCGCATTAGGTAGCCCCACTATTTTAGTTAATATCACACCTGAAATCAATTTTTCCTCGTCAAATTTAGCATATATAGCCACTACTATTAAAACATGTCAAGCATCATCTTAGAATTGTCAAATATAGAGCTCACCTCCCGTCAAATCTCTCGTGCCTTCGGCACCACGGCAACCATTTGCCGAACCGCCCAACCCCGCACACCCGCGCCGGCCATCTTCACCTTCCCTGATATTCTTCCTGCTCCCCTCTCCCGCCGGCTCCTCCCACACCGAACAGCCTCCCCAATTGACCGCCGCCCCGCCGGCTTGCTACCCTATTCCCAACCAACCCTTTTCAGGAGGTCCCCTCATGCTCAAAAAGTTCAACGTGATCGCCTTGACGCTGGTGTTCTCCCTGACCTGCCTGGCCTCCGTGGCTTTTGCCGCCAAGCCAGCCAAGGCCCCCGCCAAGTACACGGCCCAGGAGAAAGAGATCAAGGTCCTGGTGGCTGCGGCTGCCAAGCTCATCAAGGCCAAGGGCGACGCGGCCATGGCCGAGTTCAACGCCAACAAGGATGGCCGCTGGGGCAAGGCGCCCACGGGCATCTTCGTCAGCGGCGAAAAGGGCCTGGAGCTGGCCAACGCGGTGGACCCCACGGTGGTGGGCAAAAACCTGTGGAACTACAAGGACCCTGACGGCAAGCTGGTGATTCAGGAGGAGTGGAAGCTGGTCAAGGCCAAGGGCAAGGGCTGGTATGACTGCAAGTGGGCCAAGCCCGGCACCGACAAGCCCGTAGCCTGCCGGGCCTATGTGCAGGGAGTGAAGGGCAAGGGCAAGCACTACCTGGTGGGCGCGGCCTACTACCCCGAGTAGGCGCCGAGTCAGCAATGGTCAGCTCCGGCGGCGGATGGCCCGCGCCGGGGCTGGCTGTCATTGGGCCGCCGGCTTCCAGGGCGAGTCAGCCAGATAGCTCCTGACCATGTTCTCGCCGCTGAAGTTGCCCTGGGTGAAGTAGTCTATCTGCTGGCGCCCGCCCAGGAGCTTCTTGCGTATGCGCCTGACCGGCCAGCCCTGGCCGTGCAGCGCCAGCACCTTCTGCCCGATGTCCTCCAGGTAGGCGATCTTGTCGGCTAGCTCCCGGGCGGGGTTCTCCACCACGCTGCCCGAGCCGCAGAACAGGCGCGAGATGTCCAGGGCGGCCAGCTTCTTTAGCGAGGCGATGATGCCCCACACGTCGTAGCCGGCGCGCAGGCCCCGGTCGCGGCCGCCCACGTAGGCGTCGCCGCAGAAGAGCCAGCCCTGGCGGGGCTCGTAGAGGCAGATATGGTCCGGCCAGTGGCCGGGGGTGTGCAGCACGTCGAAGCGGTAGCGCTCGGTCTCGAGGTACTCCGGCGCTTCCTGGGCCTGGCAGGTGGCGGGCCAGCCCCACAACACCTTCTGGTAGGGCATGAGCGGCGGCCGGGGAATCTCACCGCGCAGGAGGGGCACGGCCAGGGCGTGGGCATAGACCCTGGCCCCGCGCAGGCGCATGAGGGGCAGGTTGCCGGCCACGTGGTCCTCATGGCTGTGGGTGGTGAGCACGCTGTGGACAGGCAGGGACTCCAGGGCGGCCAGCAGCTCGGGCACGGTGTGCTGGCAGCCGCTGTCCACCATCAGGCCGTCCAGGTGGAAGCAGGCCGTGAAGTAGCGCCCCCGGCCCAGCAGGGTGCGGGCCAGGCGAAAGCCGGTGACCGGGCCGTGTTGCTTGACATGTATCATGGGTGTGCCTCTGTACCGGTGGGCGTGCGGGCGGTGCCCCCAGACATATCCTAGTGCTTAGCAATGAATAGGGTTCAAGGAAAGAGGAAAAACACCGGCCCACCCCAGCCGCGAAGCCAGGGGGGCCGGGTCGCCAAGCCAAACGCTGGTTACTGGTCCAGGGCCTTGAGCTGGGCCTTGGCCTCCTTGAGGCGCTCCTCCAGGTCCTCCACGCGCTGCCACTGCCAGGGGCGCACCGAGTGGGCCGGCAGGGCCGCCTGGGCCTCGGCCAGTTCGGCGGCCAGGGACGTTACCTGGGCCTCAAGCTCTTGGCGGGTGGCCTGGCTCACGCCTTGCTGGCCATGGTCTTGCCGTAGCCCTGGGACATGGGGATGCCGCCGTCCAATGCGGCGGATTTGAGCCGCAGGCAGTCGCCGGCCATGTTCATGTTCAGCACGTGCTTCATGGTGTTGTAGGTGCGCTCCGAGCCCTCGCCCGACCAGCCGAAGGCCCCGAAGGCCCCGCCGCACTTGCCGGAGAGGTCGGCCTTCTCGGCCAGGAACAAGAGCTGCTTCATGCTCTCCATCATCTCGCCGTGGTAGGTGGCCGAGCCGAAGGCGTAGGCGTCGTAGCCCAAGAGGTCCTCGGCCTTCTTGATATCGGTGGCGCTCTTTACCTCGGCCTCCATGCCGCTCAGGCGCATGCCCTCGGCGATCAGCTCGGCGATCTTCTTGGTCTGCCCGGTGCGGCTGGCATACACGATCAAGCCTTTGGCCATGTGGCGCATATCTCCTTGCCCGGTGCCCGGGCTGGCATTAACGGGTCGGTTGGCGTTACCGCGTCACCAACGCCGCCGGCTCCCGTTGGGGTTGGTTGGACAAACAGACTCCTCCCTCTGGGCGCCAGGGGGTGAGGATCACGCTTGGCCGCTGGCCACGTCCCGGCCCAGTTGGCGGGCCTCCTCCAGTATCTCGGGGTGGTCGTTGACGCTGCCCTTGGCCTCGATGCCCCGGTGCAGCAGGCCGCCGTGGTAGCTCATGTCCATGGCGTCAAAGAAGTACTTGGCCGTCAGCTCCACGCCCTGGAAGAGGTTCTGCCCCTTGGTGGCGCCCACGGCGATTAGATAGCCCTTGCCCCCCTCGTACTTGCCGCGGTCCTTGCCCTTCTTGAGCAGGCGCTTGGCCCAGCAGGCCTGGGCGCGGTCAATCAGGGCCTTGGCCTGGGCCGGCACGTTGTAGAAGAAGATGGGCGTGGACAGGATGACCGCCTGGGCCTCTTCCAGCTGGGGGTAGACCTTGTCCATGTCGTCGGCCACCACGCACTGGCCGGTCTCGTCGCAGCCGCCGCATTCCAGGCAGCCTGATATGTCCAGGTCGCGCACGTACACGGCCTTGACCTCGGCCCCGGCCTGGCGGGCGGCCTCCAGGGCCTGGTCCAATAGAATATCGCTGTTGCCACCCGCGCGGGGGCTGCCGTAGATTCCCAGCACTTTCATCTGGCGGTCCGTTTCTCAAGCACCAGGCCGGCCGCCCCTGGGGCGTCAGGGACGGACGGCCAATGGCTCAGGCAAAGGTGATGATGTCAAAGCCCTGCTGGATGAAGGGAGCCATGCCGGCATGGCCAGACATGTCGTCCAGGAGCGGCAGGCCCAGGCGCTCTGCCTCCTCCAGGGAGGCCGACTTGGCCGCGCAGGCCCGGCACAGGCCAGCCAGCAGGCCCTCCTGGCGCACCTGATCAAACAGGCCCCCAAAGGGGCCATAGCCGGCGCCGAATTGGGAGGCGAGCTTGGTGGCCGTCCCCTCCACCACCAGCCTTACCTGGTGCCCCTGGCCATGCAGGTCCAGGGCGTTGAGCAGGGCGTGGGCGAAACAGGCCATCTCGCCATTGAAGGCGAACAGGGCCAAATTACGCACGGCGTTCCTCCCGCTGCCTTGAGCAAAGGTGCCACGTTCTGTGCGGAGCGCGCCGGCCGGCCGCTTTAGCCCAGGCGCTTGTCCTGGCCGGTGCCGGTGCAGTCCGGGGTGTAGCAGCTCACGTCCAGGAACTCGCATTTTTCCTTGCAGGCTGGGCAGGTCTCGGGCGGCGGCGGGGTGGCGGTCAAGGTGTAGCCGCACTTGGAGCACTTCCAGGTATTCTGCGCGTTCTGCATCCTGTCTCCTCGCTTCGGTTCGGGTGGTGTCACTTGGTTGCGGGCCTAGCAGGCCTTGGTGCTGCCCGGGCCGGCCAGGGGACGGAACATCTTCCTGCTCGCGCCGCAGACCGGGCAGCAGTAGTCCTCGGGCATGTCCGTCCAACAGGTGCCAGCCGGCACCTTGCGTTTCTTGCAACCCTTGTCGGGGTTGTAGATATAACCGCAGTTGCTGGTCTGGCACTGATACATCTCTTCGGGCTTGGCCACGGCTGCCTCCCTGGTGTTGACCGGGTTTGCGCATACATTCTTTTTTTAGTATGGCACAAGCCCGGGCGCGGTAAATACCATTTTATCGCCAACGATTACTATTACTATTTAATCGGCGATTGCCATTTCTGTCAACCTGGCTGGCAGGGACATCTCCTGGCGGACGATCCGGCGCGGCAAAAAAGAACGCTCACGGCCTCGGCTGGGCCAGGCGCTCCAGCTCTTCCCATTGGGCAAAGGCCGTTTCCATCTCCGCCTCCAACTCGGCCAGGCGGGCGCTGATGGCCGTCACCTGCTTGCCGGCCTTGGCGTACAGGGCCGGGTCAGCCACCTTGTTGAGCAACAGGGCCTGTTCCCTCTCCATCTCCTCGATGCGCCGGGGCAGGTCTTCCAGATCGCGGCGCTGCTGAAAGCTTAGACCGCGCTGCCCAGCCGGGGGCGGGCTCTTGACCCGCTTGGGGGCCTTGGGCTTGGCTGGGGCCTGCTCCGCCTGGGGCGCGCGCTGGGCCAGCCAATCGTCATAGCCGCCGGCGTATTCCCCCACCCGTCCGTGGCCCTCCATGACCAGGGTGCCGGCGGCCACGTTGTTGAGGAATTGCCGGTCGTGGCTGACCAGGAGCACCGTGCCCTCGAACTCCACCAAGAGGTTCTCCAGCAGCCCCAGGGTGTCCTGGTCCAGATCGTTGGTGGGCTCGTCCAGCACCAGCAGGTTGGCCGGCTTGGCGAAAAGCTTGGCCAGCAGCAGGCGGTTGCGCTCTCCGCCCGAGAGCACCCGCACGGGGCTGCGGGCGCACTCCGGGGCAAAGAGGAAGTCCTTGAGGTAGCTGATTACATGGCGCTGCCGGCCGGCCACGATAAGCGACTCATGCCCGCCGGCCAGGTTCTCCTGCACGGTCTGGTCCAGGTCCAGTTCCTGGCGCATCTGATCGAAGTAGGCCACCTCCAGGTTGGCCCCCTGGCGCACCTGGCCGGCCTGGGGGCTGAGCTGGCCCAGGAGAACCTTCAGCAGAGTGGTCTTGCCCGAGCCGTTGGGGCCGATGATGCCTATCTTGTCGCCCCGCAGGATGAGAGTGCTGAAGTCACGTATCACCGGCGCGGCGTCATAGGCGAAGGTTACATCCTGGGTCTCCACCACCACCTTGCCCGACAGCCCGGCCAACTGGGTGCGCAGCCTGGCCGAACCCAGGACCTCCCGCCGCCGGGCGCGCTCGGCCCGCATGCCCATTAGCCGGCGCACCCGTCCCTCGTCGCGGGTGCGCCGCGCCTTCACGCCCCGGTGGAGCCACTCTTCCTCCTGGGCCATTTTTTTGTCGAACCTGGCCCGTTGCTCCTGCTCGGTCAGCAGGGCGTCCTCCCGGCGCTGCACGAACTGGTCATAGGGGCAGTTCCAGTCGTAGATCTGGCCCCGGTCCAACTCCACCACCCGGGTGGCCAGGTTGCGGGCAAAGGCGCGGTCGTGGCTGACGAAGACCATGGCTCCCTGGTAGCCAGACAGATACTGCTCCAGCCAGACGATGGACTCGATGTCCAGATGGTTGGTGGGCTCGTCCAGGAGCAATAGCCCCGGCCCGGCGGCCAGGGCCCGGGCCAGGAGCACCCGGCGTTGCAGACCGCCGGAGAGGGTCTCCACGCGGGCCTGGGGCTCCAGGCCCAGGCGGCTGAGCATGGCGCGCAACTGGTGCTCCGCGCGCCAGGCCTCCGGCTCCAGGCCTGGCCCGGCCTCCTGGACGCCAGCGGCCACCTGCTGGACCTGGCCCACCAGGCCGGCGGGCACATCCTGGGGCAGATAGCTGGTTTTAAGGCCCAGGGCGCGGCTGAACTCGCCGGACTGGGGCGGCAGCAGGCCGGCCAGGAGCTTGAGCAGGCTGGACTTGCCCGCGCCGTTGCGCCCCAAGAGGCAGACCCGTTCGCCGGGCTCCACCCGGAAGCCGGCCCGGTCCAGAAGCAACGGCCCGCCAAAGGCCAGGCTCACGTCAAAAAGATTTATCAGGGCCATGGCCGCTCTCTGCCGCGCAAGACAGATGCAAGGCTGCTTGGCGTTGAAGGCCTTGATATCATTTTAACAACCATCATATCGTATTAGGTGTTGGCTCTTGATCCGGGCATCCTCTGGCCGGCGGGTTTTGATTTTTGGCCACCCAAGCCCCGTGTCCCGCTCTTAGCCCGGCCATTCTTAGGGCACCGGCAGGGGGCCGCTATGATCCACCCGGGAAGGGATACGGGGTCCCTGCGGCCCCTGCCCACGCCAAGGCGAAGAGTCCACCCCGCGCCGGCACCCGCGCCGGCAAAGCCAGTATGGCCGGGCGGCTGAGCGGGGCACAAAAAGAAACCGCTTAGGTTTTCTTGGGCCGCCTAAACGGAAAGAGTCGTACCCAGGGGAAATATGCCGAAAAACTATGCGTCCGACCTGAAATGCGTATGAATCATACCCTACGCCGGCGGATGCTTCATTATGGACCTGGCCCGCGAGGGGACCTGCCCCCGTCGCCGGTCCGGAGAGAGGCCTTTAGCCTCTGGGAAGCGCGTCCCCTGGCTGGCGCGGCCGCCGCGCCGACAGCCAGGCCTGGAACTGCTCCGCAAGCGCCCAGAAGTTGGTCACCTCCCCCTGGCCGGCCTCCGTGAGCATGGCCCCGCCCCCGCCCTGGCCGCCAGCGCGCCGCTCCACCAGGGGCAGGCCGGCGGCCTGGTTCATCTCCCGCACCAGGCCCCAGGCGTGGCGGTAGCTCATGCCCATGGAGCGGGCCGCCGCCGCCACCGAGCCCGCCTGGCCGATGCGCTCCAGGAGCACCACCCGGCCCCAGGACAGATAGGTTTGGCCGTCCCTTTCCAGCCAGATGCGCCCCTTGACCTGGAGGCCCTGGCCGGCCGGGGCCTGGGCCAGGGCATTGTCGCCGGGCTGCTGGTGTCGGCGGGGCATGGCGGGCTCCTTGCTGGCTATACAAAAAAAGATTGGCCTATGGCGCGGCCTGCGTTATGTTTTGTAAAACATATCGTAGCCCCGGCACCCCGTGCAAGGAGGAAAGCCATGCCACGCCGCAGGTTTTTGGCCATGGTGCTGGGGCTGTCCCTGGCCGCGGCCTGGGCGGTCCCCCTGGCGGCCCAAGCCGGCGAGGTCTTGGTCTCGGCGGCGGCCAGCCTGCGCGAGGCCTTGCAGGAGGCGGGTCAGGCCTTTCAGGCCCAGAACCCGGGCGCCAGGGTGGCCTTCAACTTCGGGGCCTCGGGCGCCCTGGCCTCCCAGATCGAGCAGGGCGCGCCGGTGGATGTCTTCGCCTCGGCCAACCAGGAGCACATGGACCGCCTTGACCGCCAGGGCCTGCTGCTCCCCCAGACCCGCCGCCATTTCGCGGCCAACGCCCTGGTCATCATCCAGCCCGGCGAGAGCCCGACCTTGAGCCAGCCCCAGGAACTGCTGGCCCCCCAGGTGCGGCGCCTGGCCCTGGGCGACCCGGCCTTGGTGCCGGCCGGCCAGTACGCCAAGCAGGCCTTGCTCAGCCTGGGCCTGTGGGAGGCCTTGTGGCCCAAGCTGGTGCTGGCCGAGGTGGCCATCTTCCGGCGGGGCCGCTGCCAGGGGGCCACTGCCCTGCCCCGCCTCTTCCGGCTGAGCCCGCCGCCTCCCGACGACCTCCTGCCTTTTCTGGAGCAGGCCGGCTGAGGGCCTGGCGGCCACGCCTGGCCCCATTTCAAGCCTCGCGGACCCGCGCGGGCCTCGCCGCGGCCAGGCCCGCCGCCGCCTATTTCCCAGCCACGCATTTCCTATCATCAATTAGGCATTACAACTGCCCTTAATCAGGGCCAAAATACCTACCGGCTAGATCATAATCATAATTGGCTGGCATTACTGATTTTTTATAAGACATGCACAATTTTGTCCTTGTCTTGCGCTTCGGCGCTGCTCCATACTTTTTCAGTAGGCATGTTTTGGCGGGCTTGCCGGCGGCGAGCGCGCGTGCGGCAATCCAAGCGAGGAGGGCGAATCCATGGGACCCCCCCAGTCCACGTCCAGACGAAAAACGCTTCTGCGCAACCTGCTGATCCTGGTCTTGATCGGCGGGGCGGCGGCCGGGTTCGTGAGTTTCGGGCCGCCGGGGCTCTACGCCAAGGCGGCCACCCCCGAGTTCTGCGCCAGTTGTCACGTCATGGAAAGCGAGTTCGAGAACTGGTTCCACAACGGCGGACACCGCAACCAGCAATGCGTGGCCTGCCACCTGCCCAACGACAATCCCATCAAGCACGCCGCCTGGAAGGGTCTGACGGGCATGCAGGACGTATTCGCCTTCTACTCCGGCCGGGTGCCCGAGACCATCAAGATATCCCCCAGCGGGGCGGCCATCGTGCTGGACAACTGCAAGCGTTGCCACGCCGAGATGGTGTCGCGCATCAACGAGGAACGGCAGTGCTGGGACTGCCACCGCCGGCTTTCGCACCGCAACACCGGGGCCATGTGATCCCCCCCTTAGTTAAAAAATGAGGAGATGTCCATGAAACTGAGAAAACCCTTCATCGGCATCCTGGTCATGGCCCTGGCCCTCGGGGGGGCGATGTCCCTGGTGGCCTGCCAACCCCCCAAGGCCGAGCCCACCAAGACCTACAGCATCGCCGACGGTGACTTTGACCCCGCCAACTGGGGCAAGGCCTATCCCCACCAGTACGATCTGTGGCTCAAGACCAAGGATCCCAAGCCTCCGGCCTTCAGCAAGTACAAGGCCGGCTTCGACCAGAAGAACTCCCACTACGACAAGCTCAGCGAGTTCCCCTACATGCCGCTGTTGTTCAACGGCTGGGGCTTCGGCGTGGAGTACAACGAGCCCCGGGGCCACTACTACATGGTCATTGACCAGCTCGAGATTGACCCCTCGCGCCTCAAGGCCGGCGGCGCCTGCCTGACCTGCAAGAGCCCCTACGCCCCCAAGCTCATGCAGGAGATGGGCGCCAAGTACTTCGCCGATCCCTACCTGGACGTCCACGCCAAGATACCCAAGGACTTCCAGCGCATGGGCGTGGCCTGCGTTGACTGCCACAACAACAAGGACCTAAGCCCCCAGTTGTCGCGCTGGACCCTGCAGAACGCCTTCAAGGCGATCGGCAAGGATCCCTCCACCCTGACCCGCCAGGAGGCCCGCAGCGCCGTCTGCGCCCAGTGCCACGTCACCTACATCATCCCCAAGGACGCCGAGATGAAGTCCACCTCGGTGTTCTTCCCCTGGCAGGGCAGCAAGTTCGGCCAGATTCGCATCGAGGAGATCATCAAGGTCATCCGCAGCAATCCCTCGCACAACGAGTGGACCCAGAGCGTCACCGGCTTCAAGGTGGGCTTCATCCGCCACCCCGAGTATGAGTTCTTCACCGACAACAGCGTGCACTTCAAGGCCAACGTCTCCTGCGCCGACTGCCACATGCCCTACACCCGCGTGGGCGCCAACAAGGTCTCGGACCACAACGTGACCAGCCCCCTTAAGGCCGGCATGAAGTCCTGCCAGCAGTGCCACAGCCAGTCGCCGGAGTGGCTGGCCGACCAGGTCATCGCCATCCAGGACCGCACCGTGTCCATGATGAACCGCGCCGGCTATGCCGAGGCGGTGACCGCCAAGATGTTCGAGGCCGTGCACAAGGCCCAGAAGGAAGGTAAGACCATTGACAAGGCCCTCTACGACAAGGCCAAGGACCTCTACCTGGAGGCCCTGTACCGCGTGATCTACATCGGCGCCGAGAACTCGGTGGGCTTCCACAACCCCACCGAGGCAGGACGCATCTGCACCGACGCCCTGGCCATGGCCAACAAGGCCGAGAGCCTCCTGCGCCAGGCCATGACCAAGGCGGGCATTGACGTGCCGGTGAACATCAACCTGGAGATGGCCAAGTACCTGAACGACCGCGGCGTCAAGAAGCTCAAGTTCCGCCCGGAGCTGGAGTTCAAGGACCCCTACGGCATCCAGGAAATGATCACCCCCGCCGCCAGCCTGGGCAAGTAGGCCCATGGCGCATCGGCCATGCAAGCTGACGATACTGGCCGGCCTGGGCCTCATGGTCCTGGCCGGCCAGGCCCTGGCCCAGCCCGACCTGGCGGCCCAGGGCAAGGCGGTCTTCGAGGACAACTGCGCCGCCTGCCACCGGGCCAGCGGCGAGGGCCTGCCCCCCACTTTCCCGGCCCTCAAGGGCAGCGCCCTGGTGCTGGGCCAGCCCGCGCCCCTGATTGACACGGTGCTCAAGGGCCGCAAGGGCCTGGCCACCATGCCCGCCTGGCAGGGCAGCCTGAGTCCCCAGGAGATCGCCGCCGCCCTGACCTACGTTCGCCAGGCCTGGGGCAACCAGGCCGGCCCCATCAGCCCCCAGCAGGTGGAGGCCCGCCTGAAGTAGCGCGCCCACCAACCACCAACACCAGGCCCCCGCCGGCGCGATCCGGCGGGGGCCGAGTGCCTCGACTCCCAATACGGGTCGGGCGGCGCTCTCACCTGACCGACCCCGTCGGCTCCCGTAGAGACCTTGTTTAACATACCAGGGGCGGGGGTTACCCCCTCCCGTCTTCTACTTTTGCCCGCGCAAGAGTCATATCAAGTTAACACTGGTATGCGCCTATACGATCAAGCCATGTTTCTGAATTAAAAAAAGCCTCGCCTGGTCCAAGGCCTTGCGTAAGGCAAAATCAAACAAATAGTGTCATTGCGAGGAGCGCAGCGACGCGGCAATCTCCCGTTTCGCTCTTGATCTCTTGACATTAAGCCCGGCGAGAATTAGAACGAAGCGGGAGATTGCTTCGCTTCGCTCGCAATGACGGCTACTTGTGATTTGAAAAATGCGGACATGGTTGATTGTATGCATTGCAAACAATGGCAACACATGGCTTATCAGGATAAGCGCAACACTGATAATTCCTGAATGACCAGCCAACGCCCAACCGACGCCGTCCTGTCAACAACCTGCAACGGGAGCCGTCAGCGCGGGCTTGCGCCAAAGCGCCAACCGACCCGTCATGGGCCGCCCGGGCACCGGGCCACCACCCGGGCCAGGGCCTCCACCACCTCCGGGTCCAGGCGGTGGGGGCACTGCTTGCGCAGGTTGGCCAGGGCCGTCTCCTGGTCCATGCCCTTCTGGTAGGGCCGGTCGGTGGTCATGGCGTCAAAGCCGTCGGCCGCGGCGATGATGAGCGCGCCCCGGGGGATATCCGGGGCCTTGAGGCGGCGGGGATAGCCCGAGCCGTCCAGGCGCTCATGGTGACAGCGCACAAAATCCAGGGCCGGCCCCAGGAAGTCCAAACCGCGCAGAATGCCGTAGCCCATCTCGGGGTGAGCCAGGATGATCTTCACCAGCTCGGGCGGGTTCTTCTGGCCGTGGTCCTCGAAGAGCCGGTCGCTGAAGCCGATTTTGCCGATGTCATGCAAGAGCCCGCCCAGGCGCACGGCCTCGGTCTCCTCCTCGGACAGGCCCAGCGCCAAAGCCGTGGCCCCGGCCAGCTCGCCCACCCGGCTGGCGTGCCCCTCGGTGTAGGCGTTGCGCGCGGCCAGGGCGTTGGCCATGGCCGAGACCGTGGCGATGGTGGCCTGGCGGATGCGCTGGTTCAGCTCCTCCAATTGCCCGACGAGCTGCTGCAGCCTGAACTCCCGGGCCTCCACCTTGACCATCATCAGGCCCATGGCCTCGGCCACGGTGCGCAGGGGCTCGGGCACCTCGGGCCGGGTCAGGTCCATGATGCGGTCGGAGTAATGCCCCTCGGCGATCTCCTGGATGACGGCCAAGAGGCGTTGGCCGGCCTGGCTCTGGTCCATGGCGCCTCCCTAGTGTGTCGGAGAAAGCCATCCCTGGCTTTCTCCTCTTGGCCGTCCTGGCCCGCCCTAGGCGGCCTAGCGCCCGGCCATGAAGTCCAGCACCGCCTCGTTGAAGGCCGCCGGTTTTTCCAGGCAGGCCATGTGCCCGGCCTGCTCGATGACGGTCAGGCCCGCGCCAGCGATGTTTTTTACCAGATACTGGCTGTACTTGAGCGGGGTGAGGTTGTCCTGGTCGCCGACGATGCACCAGGCGGGCAGGCGTATCTCGCCCAGGCGATGGCTGATGTCAAAGCCGTCGCAGGCCGTGAAATCGCCCCAGATCACCTGGGGGTCGTTCTGGGCCATCTCCCGGGTGCCCTGCTCGATGAGCCGGGGGTCGGCCCCCGGGGCGTAGGCGTATTTCACGATCATGCCCACCGTGGGCGCAAAGTTGTTCAGCAGGCCCTCCAGGATGGCCGGCAGCACCTTGAGCCGGCTGCCGGTGCCGGCCAGGATAAGGCCTCGCAGCAGATGGGGCCGCTCCAGGGCCAGTTGCATGGCCACCGCCCCGCCCAGGGAGTGGCCCAGGAGCACCGGCCTGAGCGGCCCGGCGGCCAAAAAGTCACCCAGCCAGGCGGCGTAGTCGCTCACCACCTGGCAGCCCGGCCCTGGGGTCTGGCCATGGCCGGGCAGGTCAATGGCCGCCACGTTGACCTGGCCGGAGAGCCCCGCCAACTGGGGCAGGAAGTTCTCGGCCCGGCCGCCGGAGCCATGCACGCACAACAGGCTGGGCCGCGCCGGATCAAAGGCCTGGCGCCCCTGCCTGAGCCCTATGTTCTGCCCTTTAAGATGCTCTTCCCACATGGTGTGTCTCCTTTGACTGACGCCGCCGGCCTCTGGCCGGTGGCGTTGCTAGAACCCGTAACCGAAGTAGAAGTAGAGGTTCAGCCGTCCTGCCTCGCCCAGGCCCACGGTCACCTCCGCCGGTCCCAGGGGGGTGTCATAGGCCAGGCCGGCGCCACCGCCCCAGCGCAGATCGTCCAGCTTGGCCAGGGAGCTCTCCACGCTGTCGCTGACCTTGCCGGCGTTGACCGCGGTCTGCCAGTACAGGCTGGGCGTGAGCTTGTAGCGGTGCAGCAGTTGGGCGCGCAAAAGCTCCTGGCCGAAGAATTCGTCGTTGGCATAGCCCCACAGGCCCGGGTAGCCGCCCAGGAACATCACCTGGGCCAGGGGCGCGCCGCTGTCCAGGGAGGTGCCCAGGCTCCAGTTGGGCACCAGGGTCTGGCGGTCGGTGAGGGCCAGGGCCACCTTGGCCTCCCAGGTCAGCCGCATGAAATCAAGGGTGGAGTACAGGCTTTTCATGCTGCGGAAGGCCGTGATCTCGGAGCGGAAGCCCCGGGTGGCATAGGGGTCGCGGTCCAGGTTGTCCAGGCGCAGGCTCAGGCGGGGGCCGGCGGCGGTGTCGGTGCCCTCGGGCAGGTCTATGGTGGCCACACGCGCCGAGATGGTTTCCACCTGATAGAGATAGCCCAGGCGCACCTCGCCCAGGGTGCCCAGGTATTGGCCCGCCTCCAGGGCCAGGCTGGAGGTCTGGCGCAGGTACTGGGCCTTGATGGACTGGTTGGCGTAGACATCGTAGAGCCTGCTCAGATAGCCAATCTCGGGGCTGAAGAACAGGCCCGCCCAGGGCTTGTTGGGCAGCATCAGGCGGCCGCCGACACCGTAGACGCGGCCCATGTACACGTCGGCCTCGCCATAGGCCCCGCCGTAGAACAGGTTGTTGCGCCGCAGGTTGAGGTGGGCCTCCAGGGCGTCGGCCCGCTCGCTGTTGACGCCCAGGCGCAGGCCCAGGCGGGTGACCATGTCACCCAGGGGCTTCTCGCGCAGGGTGAAGCGCACCTCCGAACGCCCCTCCTGGCCGGGGATGACCTCGTAGGCCACGTTTTCCAGGGTGCCCAGGCCGTAGAGCTTTTGCACGGCCTGGTCCAGGTCCTGGCTGCTGACCCTCCGCCCGGGCTCGAAGGGGGCCAGGCGCCTGACCTCGGCCTGGTAGACCCGGGGGCCGATCATGCTCACCTTGCTCACCACGATGTCTTGCACCGGCTCCACCCCTGGGCGGGGCTTGACGGCCAATTGGATGCCCTTGCCCGCGGCCAGGGCCAACAGCCGGGGCGCGGCCTGGCGGGCGGCCCCCAGGCCGATGCCGCTGATCTCCTGGCCCTTGGCGAAGTCGGAGTTGCTGATCTTGGTAAGGTCGGGGGAGATGACCAGGTCCGCCAGGCGGGCATCCTCCAGGGTGGCCCGGATCATGTGCAGGCTCAGGGTCTGGTCCATCACGTCCACGAAGTCGCGCAAATGGCCGCGGTCCTTGAGGGGCGTGGAGACGTTGACCGCGATGACCACGTCGGCGCCCATGTCCCTGACCGTGCGCACCGGCAGGTTCTGCACCACTCCGCCGTCCACCAGCAGGCGCCCCTCCAGCTCGTAGGCCGGGAAGACCGAGGGAATGGACATGGAGGCCCGCATGGCCTGGGCCAGGTTGCCCCGGCCCAGCACCACGGCCTCGCCGTTGGTCAGGTCGGTGGCCACGGCCCGGAAGGGTATGGGCAGGCGGTCGAAGTCGTCCACGTGGGCCACGGGCAGGCACAGGCGGGTCAGGAGAGCCGTGAGCTTGTAGCCGCTTATCAGCCCGGCGGGCAGGTGCACGGTGCCGTCGCCCAGGCCCACCTCGAACAGGTATTTCCGGTTCTCGTCTTTCTGATCGAAGCGCAACAGCCGGCGCTCGGGCTGGGAGGAGAAGGACTCCTTCCAGTCCACCTTGGCCACGATCTCCTCAATCTGGGCCGGGGTGTAGCCGGCGCTATAAAGCCCGCCCACGATGGAGCCCATGGAGGTGCCGGCCACCATGTCCACGGGGATGCCCAGCTCCTCGATGACCTTGAGCACCCCGATGTGGGCCAGGCCCCGGGCCCCGCCGCCGGAGAGCGCCAGACCCACCTTTAGGCGTGGCGCCGCCGGGGGCGCGGCCTCTGGGGCCTGGCCGGCCAAGGCCGGGCCAAGACCCAGGGCCAGGACCAGCAGCAAGGCCCAGCCGGCCAAGAGTAACGGTGGCAAGGGCCAACTCCGGGGCGAAAGGCGTGGCAAGGGGCGCGCTCCCTTGACGAGGACCGTGAACCAGCTTGCAAGCTTAATAAGTGGTGCCGAGCGCCAGGATAGCAAACGCCCCCGCGCTTGCATAGCGCTTATGCCCAAGCCCCCCTGGCTGGCGGCAAGGCGCCGCCCAGCCGCGAAAACCATGGCCAGGCGCCCCCCAAAACGTTGATAATAAATATTAGTGGCCATGTTGCGCGCCCGCGCTGGAGAAAGCCCATGGAACTACCGCCCGGCCTGTCCGCTTCTCCCCATTTGCTGAGCCAGGTGCTGGGCACCCTGACCCACGCCGTCATCCTGGCCGACCTGGGGGGCACGGTGTTGTACCTAAACCCCCAGGCCGAGAGGCTCCTGGGCTGCCAGGCCACTGAGGCCCAGGGCCAGGCCCTGTCACGCTTCTTCATGTCCGACGACCAGGACTTCCTCTACCCCAACCTGCTGCACCTGGCCAGCCAAGGCCAGGCCTTCCGGGGCGAACTCTTATTGCGCAACGGACAGGGCCAGGGGTTCTTCGCCTTTCTGTCCCTGGACCAGGTGCCGCCCGAGCCGGGGCGGGCGCCCCTGATCCTCCTGGGCCTGGAGGACATTGACCACCAGAAGAAGCTGGAAAGGATACTGGGCAAGGCCAACTACGGCGACCTCTTGACCATCGCCAACTCCATCGCCCATGAGTTGCGCAATCCCCTGACCGGCATCGGCGGGTTCGTCAACCGTCTGTACAAGTCCTGCCGCATCTCCATGGACCATGACCAGTACTACAAATACATCATCAACAACCTCAACCGCATAGAGCTTTTGGTGCGCAAGGTCAACGACCTGGTGGCCCTGCACGACCCCAGCCTGGCCGAGGAGTCTCTGGGCGAGGTGGTGGAGGAAACCTTGCGGGCGCGCGGCGATCAGATCGCCCAGTGTCAGATAACTGTGCGCACCCAGATGCAGGAATTGCGCCTGGCCCTGGACAGGCAGCAAATACAAAGGGGCCTGGGCATCCTCATTGACAATGCCCTGGAGTTCACGCCCCAGGGCGGGGCCATCAACATAGAGGCCCGCCAGGAGGACAACTGCTGCCGGCTGACCTTCAGCGACAGCGGCCGGGGCATCGCCCCCCAGGACCTGCCTTTCATCTTCAACCCCTTCTTCAGCACCAAGGCCGACGGCCTGGGCATAGACCTGGCGGTGCTCAAGAGGATCGTGCAGGCCCACGGCGGCAGCGTGCGGGTGCAGTCCCAGCCCGGCCAGGGGGCCACCTTTCTGCTGGAGTTGCCCCTGGAGCGGCGCCGGGCCATCCGCACCACGCTGTTGGCCGGCCAGAATGCCGGCGTCTGAGTAGACCGCAGGCCAAGCAAAACTCCTCACGGTCCGATATCCCCTAGATTGCCTCGCCACGGGTGTGCTAGATTATCTGCGGGGTCAGGGGGGGACGCCTGCCGTGCCTTAGCCCCCGTCCCAGGGGGGAACCTAGCCTAGCATGCCGCCCAATACCGCGCTGTTACCGTAACCGAGCCAAACCAAGCGGGGTTGGCTCCTTAATAACCCATTGTCTATTGGGGGAGTTCAGGATGTTTAGCAAAGTGTCGTCCCGTTATGCCTTGTTGCCATTATCCTTGGTTTTGCTCCTGTCTCTGTCGGTGAGGTGCCCCCGGTTTCCTTGGACACGGAATTGGGATAAACAGACCCGAGACGTGTACAAGGAGGCATTGGGATGGCAGATGAGAAGCGGGAGATGGGAGAGGTCGTGGGCTTGACGGAAGGAGCCCGTAGGGCGACTG
>JACRDC010000003.1 GCA_016218705.1 Desulfarculus sp. | reverse complement strand
GCCTTCACGCTGGGCACCCCCTGCACCGAGATCTACGTCATGCACGGCGAGACCGCCGCCGCCGCTTCCTTCAGCCGCCGCCTGGTCAAGGAAAAGGACGCCGGCAAGGACCTCCAGCCGGTGATTGACAAGATGAACGCCCTGGCCCAGGACTACTACGACAAGTCCCGCCCCGCCTACTGCGCCCTGCGCGGCTTCGTGGACGAGGTGGTGAAGTTCTCCTCCCTGCGCGACTACCTGGTGGCCTTCACCGAGGCCGCCTACCAGAACCCCAAGAGCCTCTGCCCTCACCACCACATGATGCTGCCAAGGATCATAAAAGGCTAGCCGCGAGCCAGGCCGTAACCTCGTAAGAGTAAGCAAGCAAAAGCGGGCCGCCCCGAGAAATCGGGGCGGCCCGCTTTGTCATCAGGCAGAAAGTACACAAAAAATATCGGTTGCGACCATGGTGTGCTCTACAGCGAGGCTAGCGTCCATATAAGAGCAAGATATAAGATAAAATTGCTCTTGACTGGTAAGCGGGACAATGTATAGTAAGAATATAAGGAGGGCACGCCATGCGCTCTATTCAAGTGGACGATGAAGTTTACGCCAAATTAATTAACAATATACGCGAGTTTGGGGAATCGCCCAACCAGGTCTTGCGAAGGCTTCTTGGTCTTACAGCCTATTATGTCGAGAATGGCCAGGTGTCTGAGGGTGAGAGAGATTCCCCAACAAAGATTGGGTCGGTTAATACTAGAGCCATGCGAACCAAGCTTTCGTTATTGACAGCCTCCGGATACTTAAGAGAAGGCCAGAAGCTCTATCTATACAGCCAGGACCTAAGAAACGAATTATGTGTGGCATACGTGGATGGGGATTATCTAGTTAAAAATAATAAAAAATATAGCATGAGTTCTCTCGCGTTGAAGATGTTTAAGGCTAATGGGCACAATGTCAAGGCGGTAAGAGGACCAGCTTATTGGTTTGTTGGCGAGGAGGATGACGATCCCAGTATCGCCGATTTATGGGCAAAGTATCTTGAGGTAACGGCAGGCTAGCATTGCTAGTGGTAAAAAGCCGCTTTGACGTGAGGACATTTATGTCCTATACTTGGAGCCATGGATGAAACCCAAGCAACTGCTTAAACTATTACGCAGCCATGGTGTAGAGGTGTTGGAGCAAAGAGGCAAGGGCGGGCATGTCCTGGTGAGATACCAAGGCCGGCAATCCATCGTGCCTCTGCATGGCAACCTGGACCTTGGCCCCACGTTCATCAAAAAGATATGCCGCCAGCTAGGCATCGAGCTGGGCAGCGAAGGCTAGGGACCCAATTGCTGATTGCATATCCCGTTATACTAACGCTGGATTCCAACGGCACCTTCATCGCCCAGTTCCCCGACGTGCCCGAGGCGCTCACCGTGGGTTCCGACCAGGCTGACGCCCTTTACTGGGCCCAGGACGCCCTGGTGGTGGCCCTGTCCGGTTATCTTGATGACCGCCGCGACATCCCCCAGCCTTCCAAGCCCAAGCGCGGCCAAAAGCTGGTGGCCCTGCCGCCGTTGGTGGCCTTGAAGTTGGCCATCTACCAGGCCATGCGCGACCAGGGCCTGAGCCAGGCCGAGTTGGCCACGCGCCTTAAGTGTGACTCCCGCCAGGTGCGCCGCCTGCTGGACCTGGACCACAACTCACGCCTGGACCTGCTGGCCGAGGCCCTCAAGGCCCTGGGCAAACGCCTGGTCATCGAGGTGGCCGACGCGGCCTGAACCCCGCCCGCGAGGTTGAACGGGAGCCGGCCTGGGCGGCCCCTCCCGGCACGCCGGGTCTGTGGCCGCCCCCCGCCGGCCCGCCGCGCGCACTTATTTTCCGGCATTATTTAATAAACATGGCAAAACCCCTGGGGGCTGGTACGCTTTACCAGACTCAGGAAAGAAAAGGATTTGGTTTAGATGAATATTTATGTAGGCAATCTTCCCTTCAGCGCCGGCGACAGAGAGCTCCAGGACCTTTTCGGCCAGGTGGGCTCCGTTATTTCCGCCCGGGTAATCACCGACCGTGAAACCTCCCGTTCGCGTGGCTTCGGCTTCGTGGAGATGAGTTCGGCCGAGGAGGCCAAGCAGGCCATCCAGCGTTTCCATGGCTACAACATGGACGGCCGCGACCTTACCGTTAACGAAGCCAAGCCCCGCAGGTAAGGCCCATACCCGCGCCCCCGGGCGCGGACACCAGAGTTTAGTTTGGTTTTTTCCGTTTAAGTTCCTGATACCTGGGTCATAAGGGGGCCGGAGTCAATCCGGCCCCCATCTTTTTTCTCCGCCCCCCCGCCGCCGGGTGGCCGGCCAGAGCAACGCGCGGCGTGAAAAATGCATATGACCTTGAAGACCCCATGGGCTTAAGGGATGATTCAGTCTGATTAGGGGACAGGGGACACCCCGAGGTGAAGACCGCCGATGTTCAGGCCGCTGGGTAAAAAACAACTCCTCCTGGCCGGGCTGCTGCTGGCCGGCCTGGGCGCCACGCTCTGGTACTCCGCCCATTACGCCGAGCTGTCCGCCGTGACCGAGTTGCGCGACACCGCCGACAACCGCCTGCTCCTGTACGAGAGCACCTTTCACTCGGCCCTCAACCGCTACCAGTACTTGCCCTACATCCTGGCCACCAATCAGGAGATACTCCAGCTTCTGGAACGCGGCGGCGATCCCCTGCGCATCAACGGCTATCTGGAGGCGGTCAACGCCGAGGCCGGGCCGGCCTCCATCTACATCATGAACCCCCAGGGCGTCACCGTGGCCTCCAGCAACTGGCGCACGCCCCAGAGCTACGTTGGCCACGATTTCTCCTTCCGCCCCTATTTTCGCGATGCCATGAAGGGCAGCCGGGGCATTTTCTATGGCCTGGGAGTCAATACCAAGCTGCCGGGATTTTTCTTTTCCTGCCCCATCAGCCAGGACAATCGCCTTATCGGGGCGGCGGTGGTCAAGGTGGAGTTGAAGCGCCTGCAAAAGGAGTGGCGCGAGGGCGGCGAGACCGTCTTCGTCACCGACCAGAATGGGGTCATCGTCCTGGCCACCCGCGAGGAATGGGTCTACCGTTCCCTGACGCCCCACGGCCAGGAGGCCCTGGCGCGCATCCAGTCCCAGGAGCAGTACCGGGGAGTCAGCCTGTCGGTCCTGCCCGCCCTGCCCACGCAACGGGCCGGCATGACCGAGTTGGCCATGGGGCCCGAGCGCTTCCTGATGGGCTCGCGCCCCCTGGATCACCTGGGCTGGCACATCCATTACCTGGCGCCGGCCCATTTCGTGGACGAGCAGATACGCGGCGTGAGCATCATCGCGGTGGCGGCCTTTGCCCTCTTGGTGTTGCTGGGCCTCTTGGCCCGGGCCAACCACCAGCGCAAGGTTTCGCGGCAAAAGGCCATCGAGGCCAAGCGCATCCACCAGATCAACCAGCAGCTTGAGGCCGAGATCGCCGAGCGGCGGCGCAAGGAGCAGGAGCTGCGCGAGACCCACGACGAGCTGATCCACGCCGGGCAGATGGCCGCCCTGGGGCAGATGGCGGCTTCGGTGGCCCATGAGCTCAACCAGCCGCTCGCGGCCATCAGAATGTTCAGCGCCAACTGCCGGGTGATGCTGCAACGGGGCCAGACCGGGCCGGTGCTGGACAACCTGGGCACCATACACGACCTCACGGGCCGCCTGGCGGCGGTGGCCAGCCAGCTCAAGAGCTTTTCGCGCAAGTCGCCCAGCCAGAAGGAGAGGATGGACCTGCGCCGCTCCATGGACAACGCCCTGGCCCTGTTGCGTCACCAGGCCGAGACCATGGGTTGCCAAATCCAGATGACCCAGCCGGATGATCCCTTGATGGTGCGGGGCATTCCCATGCACATGGACCAGGTCTTCGTCAACCTGCTGCAAAACTCCCTGGACGCCATGCGCGAGGCGCCGGCCAAGGTGGTGCGCATATTGCTGCGCCAATCCCTGGGTCACGCCGAGGCCGTCATCCAGGACAGCGGCCCGGGCCTGGCCCCCGAGGCCCAGGAGCGCCTGTTCAGCCCCTTCTTCACCACCAAGGAGCCTGGCCACGGCCTGGGCCTGGGCCTGTCAATCATCCATGGCATAATTCGTGATATGAACGGCGAGATTCGCGGTGAAAACCTGGAGGGAGGCGGGGCGTGCTTCACGGTGCGCCTGCCTTTGTTCAAAGATGCATAGCCCACGGCAAGACCCGGGCCTGGTGTTGTTCATTGACGACGAGGCCACCATGCGCACCTCGGTGCGCCAATGGCTGGAGCTGGCCGGCCTGTCCTGCCAGGACTTCGACCGCGCCCAGAAGGCCCTGGACGCTCTTTCCCCAGGCTTCGCGGGCATGGTGCTCACCGACGTCAAGATGCCGGGCATGGACGGCCTGGCCCTGCAACGGGCCGTCTTCGAGCTGGACCCGGACATACCGGTGGTGCTGGTCACCGCCCACGGCGACATCACCATGGCCGTGGAGTCCATGCGCGCCGGGGCCTATGATTTCATCGAGAAGCCCTTTGATCCCGAGCGCATCCTGGACGTGGTGCGGCGCGCCCTGGAGAAGCGCCGCCTGGTGCTGGAGAACCGGGAGCTGCGCCAGGACCTGGCGGCGGCCGAGGGCCTGGACGCCCGCCTGATGGGCTCCAGCCCCAGCATGCGGGCGCTCAAGCGCGAGATCGTCAACATAGCGCCCACCAAGGCCAACGTGCTTTTGGTGGGGGAGACCGGCACCGGCAAGGAGGTGGTGGCCCGCTGCCTGCACGAGCTGAGCCCCCGGCGCTCCCATCCCTTTTTGGCCGTGAACTGCGCGGCCATCCCCCAGCAACTGGCCGAGAGCGAGCTCTTCGGCCACGAGCGCGGCGCCTTCACCGGCGCCACCCACCAGCGCTTGGGCAAGCTGGAGGCGGCCTCGGGCGGCACCCTGTTCCTGGACGAGATATCCAGCATGCCCCTGGAGGTGCAGGGCAAGATGCTCAGGGTCCTGCAGGACCGCGAGGTGCTGCCCATCGGCTCCAACACGCCGCGGCCCGTGGATTTCAGGCTGGTGTCGGCCACCAACGAGTACCCCCAGGAGGCCATCAGGAACGCCCGCCTGCGCGAGGACCTCTATTACCGCCTTAGCACCGTGGAGTGGGTCATACCTCCCTTGCGCGAGCGCAAGGAGGACGTGCCCCCGTTGTTCTCGCTGTTTTTGGACCGCGCCGCCAACACCTATGACCGCGAGGTGCGGCCGCCCAGCGCCGAGCAGATGCTGGCCCTGATGCGCCACGCCTGGCCCGGCAACGTGCGCGAGCTGAAAAACCTGGCCGAGCGCTATGCCCTTTCCAGCCTCTCGGCCTTGAGCACCCTACCGGGGTTTTGGTCCTCCTCCGGCCCGGGGCGCCCGGCCCCGGCCACCCCCCTGGCCGAGCAGGTGCAGTTGTTCGAGCGCCAGATCATCAAGGACGCCATCAAGCGCCACCAGGGCGACATGAGGGAGGTCATGGCCGAGCTGTCCCTGCCCCGGCGCACCCTCAACGAAAAGATGGCCAAGTACGGCCTGCTGCGCCACGATGACCTCGGCCGCTAGGCGGAAATCCGCCTAGCCTCCCCCCGCCGGTCGGCAATTTCCCGCTCATTCCCCCCAGCCTCCAGCCAGCGCGCCCACGGCTATGCCAAGCTGCGGCCTAGCCGTTCGCCCAATTGCGGGTTGGCGCAATGCCCCGCTCGACCGGCCGGACGGCTGGCCTGGAACTTGCTCACTGCCCGGGCTAGCCATTGACCCCCCAAAAGCGAGGAGGACCCCGCCATGTCGAGCAAGACAACACAGCCCGCCAAAGAAATTTCGCGCCGTCAGTTCCTGGCGGCCACGGCCGCCCTGGGCGGCTGGGCATTGCTGGGTGGATCGCTGGCCTGGGCGGCCACGCCCAAGCAGAGCCTGACCATCGCCACCGGCGGCACCGGCGGGGTCTACTACCCCTACGGCGGCGGCATCGCGGCGGTGGTTTCCAAGAACCTGCCCGGCGTGGAGGTGACCGCCGAAGTGACCGCGGCCAGCGTGGACAACTGCAAGCTGGTGGGCGCCGGCAAGTCCGACCTGGGCTTCTGCATGGCCGACACCGCCTACGACGCCTTCGCCGGCCTGGGCAAGTTCAAGAACAAGCTCCCCCTGGCCACCGTGGCCGTGCTCTATGCCAGCTACATGCACGTGGTGACCGTGGCCGACAAGGGCATCAAGGGCGTGGCCGACCTCAGGGGCAAGACGGTTTCCACCGGCGCGCCGGGCAGCGGCACCGAGGTCAAGGCCCTGCGCGTGCTGGAGGCCTACGGCATCAACCCCGACAAGGACATCAAGCGCGACCGCCTGGGGGCCTCGGAGTCGGGCGGGGCGCTCAAGGACAACAAGATAGACGCCTTCTTCTGGGACGGCGGTGTGCCCACGGCCTCCATCATGGACCTGGCCGCCACCCCGGGCCTGACCATGCTGCTCCTGGACCACGCCGACTGCCTGCCCAAGCTGACCGAGAAGTACGGCCCGGTCTACTTCCCCAAGACCATCTCCAAGGAGGTCTACATGGGCCAGAAGCAGGACGTGGCCGTGGCTGGGGTGGGCAACCTCTTGCTCTGCAACCAGAAGGCCAAGCCGGAGCTGATCCACGACATCCTCAAGACCATGTTCGAGCATCACGCCGACCTGGTGGCCATCCACAAGGAAGCCCTGTCGCTGACCTTCAAGGACGCGGTGGTGGGCTCGCCCCTGCCTTTCCATCCCGGCGCGGTCAAGTTTTTCCAGGAGAAGGGGGTCAAGGTCTAGGTCATGGCCAGGCCTGGCCATGGCTGGGCGCGGGCGGCGGGGGGCCTGGCCCTGGCCCTGCTTATCCTCTGGCCGTGCGCCCCGGCGGCGGCCCAGGCCAGCTTGCAGATATGGACCCTGGAACCCCGGAGAATGGTCTTCAGCGTGGCCATGGAGCCCGGCCAGGTCTTCACCCTGGAGCACCAGAACTCAATCTATCTGGCCCTGGTGCGCGAGACCTACCGGGTGGGACCCAACGGGGAGCTCAGGCAGGTGATGCTGGAAAGCCCCAGCGCCGGGGTCTTTGAATACCACGGCCACGACCCGCCCTCCGGGGGCCGGGCCTTTCTGGAGCGCCCCCTGGGGGCCTTGCGGCTGCGCAGCGCCAGCTATGAACACCACCGCCTGCTGGTGGGGGGCCAGGCCATCCCCCTGATGGACCTGGCCCAGCCGGGTCAGCCCCTGCTGCTCCAAGTGGTGACACCCTAATTCCCCCTGGGGGGGACCGAGACGGCGAGGCAAGACAATGAGCCCAACGGATGACAAAGAGCAAAAGGACTATGAGGTCAGCGACGAGGCCCTCAAAAAGGTGCAGGAGCTGATCGAGGAAGAGGAGGGCGCCACCCGCGACCTGGCCGGGATGGCCCAGAAATTCATCACCTATTTCGCCCTGGCCATGACCGTGTTCCACCTTTACGCCGCGGTGGCCACCATCACCACCCAGATACTGCGCGGCGTGCACGTGGGCATGGTGCTCTTCCTGAGCTTTCTGGTGTTTCCCATCACCCCCAAGAAGCGCGGCAGCCTGGCCTGGTACGACGTGCTGGCGGCCCTGCTAAGCGTGGCCACCATCGTCTACATGCTTTGGGACTTCGAGGAATTCATCTACCGGGCCGTCACCCCCGAGACCACGGACCTGGTCCTGGGCACCATCCTGATGCTCCTGGTCATGGAGGCCGCCCGGCGCTCGGCGGGCTGGATCATGCCCGTGGTGGTGCTGGGTTTCTTGGCCTACGCCTTCATGGGTCCCTGGCTGCCCGCGCCCTGGAACCACCGGGGCTATGACCTGGAACGCATCGTGGGGCACATGTACATGACCCTGGAGGGCATCTTCGGCGTGCCCATTGACGTCTCCTCCACCTACATCATCCTCTTCACCATCTTCGGCGCCATCCTGGACAAGTCCGGCGCGGGCAAGTTCTACATTGACTTCTCGTTCGCCATCATGGGCGGCAAGGCTTCGGCCGCCGGACGCACGGTGACCTTCGCCTCCTACCTCATGGGCTGCATCTCCGGCTCGGGCGTGGCCAACACCGTCACCCTGGGCTCGGTGGCCTACCCCATGCTGGCCAAGGCCGGCTACGACAAGGAAACCGCCGGCGGCCTTCTCTCGGCTGGCGGCATCGGGGCCATCCTCTGCCCGCCGGTCATGGGCGCGGCGGCCTTTCTCATCGCCGAGATACTCAAGGTCTCCTACCTGGAGATCATCAAGATGGCGGCCATGCCGGCCTTCTGCTACTACCTGGGCATCTTCCTGATGGTGCAGCTCGACGCCAAGCGCTTCACGATTTCCAAGGACGCCCTATTGACCAACCAGTCGGCCAAGGACCTGGTCAAGCGCTACTGGTACTTTTTCGCGCCCTTGGTGCTCATCGTGGTCTTCATGCTCATCGGCTTCACCCCCATGATGGCCGTGTTCTGCGCCATCATCATCGCCTTCGCCGCCAGCTTCATCAACAAGGACACGGCGCTCTACCCGGCCAAGGCCGTGCAGGCCTTGAGCAGCGGCTCCCTTAGCATCCTCTCGGTGGCCAACACCTGCGCCTGCGCCGGCATCATCGTGGGCGTGGTGACGCTCACCGGCCTGGGCCTCAAGTTCTCCAGCATCATCATCGCCTACGCCCAGGGCAACCTGCTGCTCACCGCCATCTTCACCGGCCTGTTGATGTGGATCATCGGCCTGGCGGTGCCGGTGACGGCCTCCTACATCATCGGCGCCGTGATCGCCGGTCCGGCCCTGATCCAACTGGGCGTGCCCGACTTCGCGGCCCACATGTTCATCTTCTATTACGCCGTGCTCTCCGAGGTCTCGCCTCCCACGGCCCTGTCGCCCTTCGCGGCCGCGGCCATCACCGGCGGCGACGCCTTCAAGACCATGATGCAGGCCTGGAAGTACACCGCCACGGCCTTCGTGGTGCCCTTCATGTTCGTGCTCTCCACCGACGGCGCGGGCCTGCTCATGGCCGGTCCCTGGTCCAACATCATCGTGACCTTCCTCACCGCCTGCCTGGGCGTGGTGTGCCTGTCGGCGGGCTTCTCGGGCTGGCTCTTGGCCAGGGCCAACCTGGTCCAGCGCGGGGTGCTCCTGGCCTCGGGGCTGCTCTTGATGTATTCTGGCGGCCTCACCGACCTGCTGGGCCTGGGCGGCGTGGTCGGCGTGGGCATCTGGCAGAAAGTGGCCAGCCGGGGTCTCAAGGCCAGCGTGGCCTAGTCGCCCCTGGCGATCTCACCACCCCACCAACCGGCGCGCCCAGCGATTTTCGGCGGCCGGTTGGTGGGGCTCCCCATCCACGGCAAAGGAAGAGGACATTGGACAACTATAGCTTTGGCACCATCATGACCTCGGTGGGCATGGGCGGCACCCTGGTGTCCCTGTGGCTGATAACCCTGGTGATAAGCCTGATGAAGCGGCTCTTCCCCGTGCGGCCCCAGGCCCAGGCCGGCGGCGCCGGAGGGGAGGCGCGCAAATGATCGAGTCCATCCTCAACTCCCTCATGTTCCTGGGCTCGGGCTTCATGGCCCTCACCTGGCAGCAGGCCTTCATGATCGCCGTGGGTGGCCTGCTCATCTACCTGGGCGTGGCCAAGGGCTACGAGCCGCTGCTATTGTTGCCCATCGGCTTCGGGGCGCTTCTGGTCAACCTGCCGCTCACCGGCCTCATGGAAAAGGAAGGCCTACTGCGCTTTTTCTATGACACCGGCGTGCTCACCGAAGTCTTCCCTTGCCTGATCTTCGTGGGCATCGGGGCCATGACCGACTTCCGCCCCCTGCTGGCCCGGCCCAGCATCCTGCTGTTGGGGGCCGCCGGCCAGTTCGGCATCTTCCTGACCATCATCCTGGCCCTGTTCTTGGGCATGACCCACCTGGACGCCGTGGCCGTGGGGGTCATCGGCGCCTGCGACGGCCCCACGGCCATCTACGTGACCTCGCAGTACGCCCCCCATCTGCTGGGGCCGGTATCGGTGGCGGCCTATTCCTACATGTCGCTGGTGCCCCTGGTGCAGCCGCCCATCATGCGCGCCCTGACCACGGAGCGCGAGCGCAAGCTGGTGATGAAGAACACCGACTCCAAGGTCAGCCAGACGGTCTGCATCCTATTCCCCATCGTGGTCACCATCGTCACCTGCCTGATAGCCCCCAAGGGCGCGCCCTTGATGGGCATGATAATGCTCGGCAACCTGATGCGCGAAAGCGGCGTGGTGGGACGCCTGGTGGGCGCGGCCGAGAACGAGATACCCAACGTCATCACCCTGCTCCTGGGCCTGTCCATCGGCGCCACCATGCAGGCCGACAAGTTCCTGCACACCACCACCCTGCTGGTCTTAAGCCTGGGCCTGGTGGCCATCGTGCTGGACACCGCCGTGGGCGTGCTCTTCGGCAAGCTGATGTGCCTGCTCAGCGGCGGCAAGATCAATCCGCTCATCGGCGCGGCGGGCATCTCGGCCTACCCCATGGCCGCCCGCGTGGTCCAGATGCAGGGCCAGCGCTACAACAAGCGCAACTACCTGCTCATGCACGCCATGGGCGCCAACACCGGCGGCCAGGTGGGCTCGGTGATGGCCGCCGGCATCATGCTTTCGGTCCTGGAGGGCCTGGGCATCAAGTAAGGGACACGGCCCGCTCCAACGGCCTGGCCCCTGCCTGGCCGCTGGGGCGGGCCTTCTTCTCCCAACAAAGAGAGCACCACATGCCACAACACAACGGCGGCGATAGCAAGGTCATGAGCGCCGGCGAGGCGGTCGGACGCTTCATCCACGACGGTGACATGGTGGCCCTGGGCGGCTTCACGGTCACCCGCAACCCCATGACCCTGGCCCGGGAGATCGCGCGCCGGGGCATCCAAGACCTGCACCTGGTGGCCCACTCCCAGGGCCAGGCCCTGGACCTGCTGGTGGGCGCTGGCTGCGTGCGGCGCATCGAGATAGCCTACGGCGGCAACGGGCGCTTCGCTCCCACCTGCATATGCTTCCGCCGGGCCGTGCAGGAGGGCAGGCTGGAGGTGGAGGACTACTCCAATTTCCAGATGAGCCTGCGCTTCTTGGCCGGGGCCTTGAACCTGCCCTTCATGCCCTGCCGCTCGGGCTTCGCCAGCGACCTGCTGGTGCACATGGGTTTTGGCCCCGAGCTGCGCGGCCAGGGCAAGATTCCCCCCCACAAGATGGTGGTGGCCGACGACCCCTTCAGCCGCCAGCCGGAGAAGGTGTTGCTCCTGCCCGCCCTCACCCCTGACGTGGCCCTGGTGCACGCCCAGTACGCCAGCGCCGACGGCACCGTGCGCATCAAGGGGCTAACCTTCCTGGACCTGGAGCAGGCCCGCGCCGCCAGCCGGGTCATCGTCTCCTGCGAGGAGATCGTGCCGGAGTCCTTCCTGCGCCAGGACCCGGACCAGAACTCCCTGCCGCCCTTTTTGGTGGACGCCGTGGTGCACGCCCCCTTCGGTGCCCACCCCACGGCCTGCCACTACTTCTATGATTACGACCCCCGCCACCTGAACATGTATCGCCAGGAGGCCGGCGGCGATGATTCCTTCCGCGGCTATCTGGACAAGTGGGTGACGGCCTGCCCCAGCCAGGAGGATTATCTGGCCCAGGTGGGCGCGGCCGATCTCATGCGCATCCGCGCCAACTCCCAGGCCGGCTACGCGCCGGGCCTGGACCGGCGCTAGGGGGAGGCCTCCATGACGCTTGCCTACACCAAGAACGAGATGATGGCCCTGGCCGCCGGCCGCATGGCCAACAACGGCGACATCCTTTTTGCCGGCACGGGCCTGTCCATGCTGGCCGCCGCCGTGGCCAAGCGCATCCACGCGCCCCAATCCACGGTCTTCTTCGAGACCGGCGGCATAGACCCCACCCTGGACGAGCTGCCCATGGCCGTGGCCGACCCCCGCGTCATGTCCGGCACCTGCTTGAACAGCGGCCTGCTGGAGGCCTTCTCCATTCTGGGGCACCGCCGGCTGCGCACCATCTCCTTTCTGGGTGCCGCCCAGATAGACGCCTTTGGCAACATCAACTCCACCTGCATTGGCGACTATCACCGGCCCCGGGTGCGCTTCCCCGGTTCCGGCGGGGCCTGCGACGCCATGTGCCTGGCCCACGCGGTGATCCTGTTCATGCAGCACGACACCAGGCGCTTCGTGGAAAAGCTGGACTACCTGACCGGTCCGGGCTGGCTGGATGGTGGCCAGGCCCGGACCGAGGCCGGCTTCCGGCGGGGCGGTCCCATGGCCGTGGTCACCAACCTGGGGGTGATGAAGTTCGACGAGGACTCCAAGCGCATGTACCTGGCCGAACTGTACCCCGGAGTCGAGGCCCAGCAGGTGGCCGAGAGCACCGGCTTTGAGATGGACCTGACCCGTGCCCAGAAGGCCTCCCCTCCCACCGAGGAGGAGCTGGCCACCTTGCGCCAGAAGGTGGACCCCCAACGCCTGATACTGGGTCCACCGCCAGCCTAGCTTTCCGGCTGGGGCAATCGTCATCGCCTTAAGAGGGGACCGCCTGAAAACGGCCCCTACCATAAACGGAGGATACACATGGATTTCGAACTCAACGAAGAGTTGCAGATGCTTCGGGACATGGCGCGGGATTTCGCGGCGGAGAAGATCGCGCCTTTTGCTGACAAGTGGGACGAGGAGCACTATTTCCCGTATGAGGAGGTGGTGCGGCCCATGGG
>JACRDC010000040.1 GCA_016218705.1 Desulfarculus sp. | reverse complement strand
GGGTGGATCATAGCAGCCCCCTGCCGGTGCCCTAAGAATGGCCGGGCTAAGAGCGGGACACGGGGCTTGGGCGGCCAAAAATCAAAACCCGCCGGCCAGAGGATGCCAGGATCAAGAGCCAACAACCTAATACTATATGATGGTTGTTAAAATAGTATGACAAGTCGATCTCATTGATGGCCGCCGTCATATTTATTCCCCATTCCAGTGAACCTGAGCCACCATAGCCTACCTGGACAACATCCTATAACCTCTGGGAATATTCAGCCAGGCCCGTGGTTGGGGCGGGGATAAACCCCGCCCCAACGAAATCCAAAACCAGCCCGCCATGCCCGCCCGGACACCGGGCTCATAGGCCAAACACCGGCGCCAGCTCGGCCACCACCTCGCCACGGTGGTTCTTGATCTGGGGCCGGGCCAGGTCGGCCAGGGCACCGGCCAGGGTGGCGTGGTCCAGCACGTCCAGCTCGTGCAGCACCTGGCAGGCCACGGGCGCCAGGGCGCGGGCCGCGCCATCCTCCACCTGGAAGGCCACGCCCAGCTTCAAATCGGGGATGGCCAGGGCATAGGTGCCCTCGGTGCCGGTCTTGGCCAACAGCCGGCCCGGCGCGGCCCGCATCAGCCGGGTGCACAGGCGGTCCGTGCCGGCGATCATCTCGGGGTGGGCCAGGCAGGCGGTCATGAGACGCCCCACGGCTGCCGCCGTCTCGGCGGGCAGGCCGCCACCGGCGGGGTCGGCCAGGCGGGCGTAGGCCCCGGCAAGGGCGATCAAGGGCACCCTGAAGACCGGCACCCCGCAGCCGTCAATGCCCACGCCGATCTGCTCGGCGGGGTAGGCGCACATCTGGGCCACGGTCTTGAGTATAAGGCCCTGCACCGGGTGGCTGGGCTGGGTGTAGCCCTGGGTGTCATAGCCCAGGTGGGCGCAGAGCACCAGCATGGCCGCGTGCTTGCCGGCGCAGTTGTTGTGCACCGGCTGGGGCTTCTGCCCGGCGGCCTGCAGGGCCTTGGCCGTGGGGCGGTGGCTGGGGGGGTGGACGCCACAGGCCAGAAGCTCCGGTCCCAGGCCGGCCTTGCCCAAAATGGAGAGCACCGTGGCCACCTGGAAGTCCTCGCCATTGAGGGAGCCGCACATGCAGGCCAGCTCGCGGTCATCCAGGCCGAAGCGCGCCATGGCGCCCGTGGTGAGGATGGGCAGGGCTTGCAAGGGCTTGGCCGCCGAGCGCAGGAAGCTGGGCATGGCCGGGTGCCCCAGGCCCCGTAGCCTTTTGCCGCTGGCGTCGCAGACCGCCACGGCCCCCCGGTGCACCGATTCGGTCAGCCCGCCCCGGCGCAGCTCCACCAAGGGCGGGGCGTACTCGGGCGGGGCGCCGCCGCCGTGGTGATGGTGGCCATCCTCGCCGTGATGATGATGGTGTCCGCCGCGATGCCGGGCGGCTGGTATGTAATCAAGCATGTTTACACCCGATCTCGTATAGAAGTTGACATGTGCAGGAACCAGTCTTAAATTTAGTTAGGGTGTGGTAACTGCCATGGGTCACCCACCCGCGAGGGCCACTCAGGCCTGGTCAGACCCCCCTCTCCTGGCCCGGACCTGGGCAATCTCGCTCCCGACCTCCTTCCCCCGGGGGCCCTTGGGCCGGCCAGCCCAGGGGCCTCCACTTTTTTGGGGGCGGCCCGCCTAGGCGCCGGCCTGGGAGTACTGGGCCACCCGGTCGCGCCCCGCCTGTTTGGCCTGGTACAGGGCCTGGTCGGCGCGGTGCAAGAGGTCGTCCAGGGTCTGGTCCATGGGTCCCAGCACGCTCACCCCCACGCTCAGGCTCAAGCCCTGCTCTATCCCTACCTCCGCCGGCGCAAGTTCCGCAACCCTTTGGCGCAGGCGGCCGGCTATGCGCATGGCCCCCTCCAGGCCGGCTTCAGGCAGTATCAGCGCAAACTCGTCACCGCCCAGACGCCCCAGGATATCGCTCTGGCGCAGGCCGGCGCGGCAGGTGTCGGCCACGGCTTTGAGGGCCTTGTCCCCAGCCTGGTGCCCCTGGCTGTCGTTGATGCGTTTGAGGTGGTCCAGGTCCATGAGCAGGGCGGCCAGGGGGTGGCCGTAGCGGCGGGCGCGGGCCATCTCCAGGGCGCCCAACTCCAGCAGGCTGCGCCGGTTGCGGGCGCCGGTGAGGGAATCGGTGGTGGCCAGGCGGGTCAGGTCGTCCTGGGCCTGGCCCAGCTCGCTGGCCAGGCGGCTAGAGTTCATCATGGCGAAGCTGATGTTCCAGAAGACCTCCACCACGATGCCCAGCAGGAAGTAGGCGTATTGCAGGGGGTGCTCCATGAACAGGTGGGCCGCCGGTCCGGCGGGCAGCAGCACGAAGGCCCGGGCCTGGAGGGCCAGGAAGTAGGCCAGGACAGCCACGGCCATGGCCCGGCACAGGGTGACGGCGGGGCTGCCTTTTTGGCGCAGGAGCAGCCAAGCCGCCTGCACGGCCAGCAGGCCGATGGGCAGTGAGATGACCAGGGTGCGCATGGTCCAGGATTCGTCGGCCAGGGAGAACCAGGCCAGGCCGGCGGTGGTGGCCACCACGTAGAGCCATTCCCAGGGCCGGCCCGGCGACTGCCCCAGAAACAGGCGCAGGCCCTGCAAGCGCAGCAGGGCGCCCAGGATGAAGGCGGTGTTGCCCACCACCTCGGAGATAAAAACGGGGATGTGGTCCTTGAGGCCCAGGAGCAGGCAGCCGGCCACCACCAGCAGGTTGCAGACCACCCAGTGCCCGAAGCCGGGGTAGGTCTTCTGGGTGCGCCAGAAGAAGAACATGGCCACAAAGATGGCCAGTTCCAAGACGGTTATGGCTACCAGGAGGGTGCGTATGTCCAAGGTCTCAACCCTCCTCGGGTCCGGGATGGGCGGCCCGCCTTGTGGCCAGGGAAGGGCTGCCCTATAATTCCGGGGCAGGTAAACCCATAATGTAGCCCCTGCCCTGGGAGGTCAAGACGCATGTCCGGCCCCGAGAGCGCGCCCCTTGAGACCGGCCTGGCCCGCCTGTGCCAGGAGCCGCCGGCCCGCCTGCGCCAGGCCCGTCTGGGCCTGCTGTGCAACCCCGCCTCCTGCCTGCCCGGCTTCACCCCGGCCCCCGAGGCGGTCAGCCAGGCCCTGCCCGGGGCGCTGAAGGCCATCTTCGGCCCCCAGCACGGGTTTTTCGCCGACAAGCAGGACAACATGGTGGAGTCTGGCCACGGCCTTCACCCCCGTCTGGGCCTGCCAGTTTACTCCCTGTACGGCCAGACCCGCCACCCCACGCCGGAGATGCTCGCCGGCCTGGACGCCCTGTTGGTGGACCTGGTGGACGTGGGCTGCCGGGTCTACACCTTCTTCAGCACCCTGGCGGCCTGCCTGGAGGGCTGCGCGGCGGCCGGGGTGGCGGTGTGGGTGCTGGACCGGCCCAACCCCCTGGGCCGCGGCCAGGAGGGACCCATCCTGCCACCGGAGTTGTTCAGCTTCGTGGGGGTGCATGAGCTGCCTCTGCGCCACGGCCTCAGCATGGGCGAGCTGGCCCGCCTGTGCGCCGGCGAGCTGGGCCTGGACCTGGACCTGCGGGTGATCGAGGCCCGGGGCTGGGACGGCGGGGACTTTGCCCACACCGGCCTGCCCTGGATCATGCCCTCGCCCAACCTGCCCTCCCTGGACAGCGCCCGGGTCTACCCCGGCCAGGTGCTGCTGGAGGGCACCACGCTCTCCGAGGGGCGGGGCACCACGCGGCCCTTCGAGATCTGCGGGGCCCCGGGCATTGACCCCTGGGCCGTGGCGGCGGCGGTGGAGCCCGAGGCCCTGGCCGGGGCGGTCTTGCGTCCGCTGTTCTTCGAACCTACTTTTCATAAGTTCGCGCAAAAAACCTGCGGCGGCTGGCAGATACACGTCACCGACCCCGGGTGCTACCGGCCCCTGCGCCTGACCTGCGCGCTCTTGTCGGCCATCAACCGCGCGCACCCGGGGTTGTGGGACTTCCGGCCGCCGCCCTACGAGTACGAGCACACCCGCCGGCCCCTGGACCTGCTCCTGGGCGACCCCCAGGCCGCCAACCTCCTGCAACGGGGAGGGCCCTCGCTGCCCCTGGAGGAGCGCTGGCGGCCCGGCCTGGAGCGCTGGCTGGAGCGCGTGGGGCCTTATCTGCTGTACCCGGCCTGACCTGCGCCAGCCTGAACGCCGGCCACCGGCCAAACCCCGCCCGCCGGCGGGGCATCATTCATGGGGAGGCAACCAACCATGACCGCCTGGCTCTCGCCAGACCTGCTGGGCCTGGAGGCCCTGACCGCCCTGGTCACGCTCACCGCCCTGGAGATCGTGCTGGGCATAGACAACATCGTCTTCATCGCCATCATGACCGGCCGCCTGCCCGCCCAAGAGCAGCCGGCGGCCCGGCGCCTGGGGCTGATGCTGGCCATGGTGATGCGCATCCTGCTGCTCTTGGGGCTGACCTGGGTGATGCGCCTGACCGCGCCGCTCATGACCGTGCTGGGCCAGGTGCTGACCGGACGCGACCTGATCCTCTTGGGCGGGGGCGGCTTCTTGATCGCCAAGGCCACCCACGAGATCCACGGCCAAATGGAGGGCGCCGGCCAGGAGCAGGCCGGCGGTCAGGGCCGGGCCTCCTTCTGGTCCACCGTGGCCCAGATCGGGGTGATAGACATCATCTTCTCGCTGGACTCGGTCATCACCGCCGTGGGCATGGCCCGGCACATCGCGGTGATGGTGCTGGCGGTGGTGCTGGCGGTGGTCATCATGATCGTCTTCAGCGGGGCGGTCAGCCGCTTCATCCACCGCCATCCCACGGTGCGGGTGCTGGCCCTGTCGTTTCTCATCCTCATCGGCGTGATGCTCTTCGCCGAGGGCCTGGGCCGGCACATCGAGCGCGGCTACGTCTACTTCGCCATGGCCTTCAGCCTCTTGGTGGAGATGCTAAACATGAGGATGCGCAAAAAAGCGGCGCAGGCAAGCGGCTGGGTGCCCCCCCGGGGGCATTGATGCCAAGTTGCGATCAAACGAGTAGTTTGATCGCAACTTGGTGTGCGGGCCAAGAACCACCCCAAAAAAGCCGCGCTTTTTTGGGGACCCCGGGGAATGGCC
>JACRDC010000005.1 GCA_016218705.1 Desulfarculus sp. | reverse complement strand
GATCTTAAGACACGGTATCGCCACCCCGGGCGTGTAGGCCATGCTCAAATCCGCCTGCGACACGCAGGGCTTCAGCGGCACCACCTCGATCTTGCCAGGCCTCGGCTCCCGATGATAACGAAGTACGTCTTTCTCGTCCAAGACGCCGCCTCCTGTTTGGGGGGTTAAGGGGCCACGGGCAAGTCCATCTAGGGAAATTCTAGCGGTTGGCGGGGCGCTTGGTAAGGGCTTTTCTTCGCCGGCCCCGGAATATGCGCCAGCGGCGCGGGGCCAATGATTGGCCTAGGGGGTGGCCTGTCTGCTATGCTATCATTTACACTAACTTAATACCGGGGAGCCGGCCGGGGCCGCTCTCCAGGGCTGAACCATCCAGGAAGTTGCCAAATGCTTGCCGTCGTGGGCATCGTGGTGGTGTTGGGCGCCGTGGCCGGGGGCTTTTTGCTGGAGGGCGGCAACCTGTCGGTGCTTTTCCAGCCCGGCGAGCTCTTGATCATCGGCGGGGCCGCCCTGGGCTCCTTTGCCATCGCCTCCACCGCCAAGCTCTTCCAGCGCTCGGCCCGGGACCTGTGGGAGGTCTTCACCGCCAAGGACGTGGGCAAGGAGCACTTCACCCAGATACTGCAACTGCTCTACGACATCTTGAGCATCGAGCGCCGCGAGGGCATGCTGGCCGTGGAGGGTCACGTAAACACCCCCAGCCAGAGCCGCGTCTTCGGGCGCTACCCCCACGTGCTGTCCACCCCCCTGCTCTTGGATTTCATCTGCGACAACTTCAAGGTCTACATGCTCTCGGAGATGGAGCCCCACGAGTTCGACGCCATCATGGAGACCGACATCGCCGCTACCCTGCGTAACCGGGCCATCATGAGCGGCGGCGTGACCCGCACCGCCGACTCCCTGCCCGGCCTGGGTATCGTGGCCGCCGTGCTGGGGGTGGTGCTGACCATGGGCAAGATGAAGGAGTCGCCCGAGGTGCTGGGGCACAGCGTGGGCGCGGCCCTGGTGGGCACCTTCCTGGGCGTGCTGTTGTGCTACGGCATCGTGGGACCCATGGCCGCCAAGATGGAGCTGCGCAGCAAGCAACTGCAGGCCCAGTTGGACGTGGTGCGCACGGCGCTGTTGGGCCTGTCCATGGGCCTGCCGCCGGCGGTGGCCGTGGAGAGCGCCCGGCGAGCCATCCCCGGCGACGACCGCCCCAGCTTCGACGAGTTGGAAGGGACCATCCGTGGCGCCAAGAAGTAGCAGCCAGGCCAAGGTGGTGGTCAAAAAGGCCACCCACCTGGAGCACGAGGCCGGCCACGGCGGCAGTTGGAAGGTGGCCTACGCCGACTTCGTCACGGCCATGATGGCCTTCTTTCTGCTCTTGTGGCTGTTGGCAATGCTGGAGCCCGACAAGCGCGACCGCCTGGCCGATTTCTTCGTGGAGTACAGCCTGCTGCAGGTGCTCAAGGGCCAGCCCGGTTTCGCCGACAGCACCAGGCCCAAGGCCACGTCCCCCAGCGGCCAGCCCGGGGTGCTGGGCGAGCCCCGGCATTTCGCCATCGCCTTGGGCAAGGAGGCCCGGCCCGAGGACATCCGCTCGCGCCTGGCGGCGGCCATCGAGGCGCGCCTGGCCGACGTCAAGGACCAGGTGCTCCTGGACCTGGACGACAAGGGCGTGCGCATCGAGATCGTGGACAAGGAAGGCAGGCCCTTGTTTGCCCGCAGCTCCTCCGAGCCCACGGAGACGGCCAAGCGGGTGCTCAAGGTCATGGCCGAAACCCTGGGGGGCCTGGACAACAAGCTGACCATCACCGGCCATACCGACGCGGTGCCCTTTGCCTCGCAAAGCCGGCTGACCAACTGGGAGCTCTCCAGCTTTCGCGCCCTGGCCGCCCGCCGCGAGATGGAGACCTGGGGCCTGGACGCTGGCCACCTGGCCCTGGTGGCCGGCGCCGCCGATTCCCAGCCCCTGGTCAGCCAGGACCCGGGCGACCCCCGCAACCGGCGCATCAGCATCCGGGTGCTGGACGCCCAGGCCGCCGGCCTGCCCGGGGCCGGCGGCCCGGGACTGCCCGCGCCAGGGGAAGCGGGCGCCATGATTCAGTCCCCGCCGGAGGCCGGCCGGGGCCTGCCGGCCCTGCCCCCCACCCGGACCATGCCCGGCCTGGGTGAATCCGGTGCCCCGGGCCGGGATGGGCGCTAGGACCATGGTCATGGGGCAGGAGGAGACGGGCGCCAAGATGGACGGCAAGCTCGCTGACAATGTCCCGGCCCACTCCCTGGGCCTGCGGCCGGGCGACTTGGTGGACTTGGTGATAACCCAGGACTTCTACCGCGACATCGTGGACAACCGGCCCTCAGTCTTCTGGGGCCAGGGGCCGCAAGGGGTGCTCTGCGCCCAGACCGGCCCGCCCCTGGCCGCCGGGGAGGTGGGGCAGGCCCTGCAACTGACCTTCCTGGAGCCCGCGCCCCAGGGTCCCCCGCGCCGATTGGGCTACACCGCCACCCTGCTTGCCCTGGCCAGCGGCGGGCCAGGGCCTGGCCAGGAGGGGCCAGCGTTGTTGCTCTCGGCTCCCGGCGGCCCCCTGGAGGAGATAAGCCTGCGCCGCTATCACCGCGTGGAGGTGAGGCGCGACATGGGCATCTACCTGGTGATGCAGCCCCACGCCGGACACCCCCACCTGCACAACTTCTCCCTGGGCGGGCTGTTGGCCTCCTTTGCCGGCGATCCCCGGCACGAGATGGGCCAGCCCTTGCAGGTCAACTTGATCTTCAGCGACGGTGGCCGGGTGGTGGCCGAGGCCCTGGTCAACCGCGTGGCCCACGACCCCCAGGCCAACCGCACCTTCGTGGGGCTCAAGTTCACCCGCGTGCCGGTGACCTCGGCCCGGGTGCTGCAACGCAAGGTCTCCCGCTACTCCTGCCCCAGCCAGGGCGAGGACCTGGGGCGGGTAGAGCGATGATGCCGCCCTTCCGTGGGCCAGGATAAGACGGGCGGGGGTAACCCCCGCCCCTACATCAAGATAAGACAACGGTTGCGATGTCTTATACCAATATGCAATCAAAGCCATCCATGGCTTTGATTGCTGATCGGCCGGGCAAAAGCGTGATTTTGCCCGGCCTCCCGGGCGCTTACGCGCCCGGCGGGCCGTCTATGGCCCGCATACCAAGTTGCGATCAAACTATTCGTTTGATCGCAACTTGGTATTAATGTAGGGGCGAGGTATACCCCCGCCCGTCTTGGCTGTTCGGGTTGGGGCCTAGAACTGGATCAGGGTGGCCCCCCAGGTCAGGCCGCCGCCGAAGACGGTGACGCAGACCAGGTCGCCGGGCTTGACGCGGCCGGAGCGCACGGCCTCGTCCAGGGCGATGGCCGAGCTGGCCGAGCTGATGTTGCCGTATTTTTCGATGGTGATGAAGAACTTGTCGTCGAAGTCCACGTCCAGGCGCTTGGCCAGCGATTGCAGCATGCGGATGTTGGCCTGGTGGGGGATGTAGAGGTCCACGTCGCTGGGTTTGAGCCCCCGGCGGTTAAGCACCGTCTCCACCGACAGGGCGAAGTGCTTCACCGCCACGCGCACCGAAGCCGCTGCCTCGATGAGCCTTAAGGTGTGCATCTTCTTGTCCACCGATTCGTAACTGATGGGCGTGGTCTTGGAGCCGCCGCCGGGCATCAAGAGGTTCTGGCCGTTGGCCCCGTCGGTGCCAACGTAGGATTCTATTATCTGGGGCGCGCCCTCCTCGGTCTTGAGCACCACCGCCCCGGCGCCGTCGCCCCACAGGATGCAATTGGCCCGGTCGGTCCAGTCCTGCACGCGGGTCATGATCTCGCTGGCCACCACCAGGATGGTCTTGCCGGCGCCGGCGCGCAGGTACTGGATGGCCGTGTCCAGGGCGAAGACAAAACCCGAGCAGGCGGCGGTGACATCGAAGCTGATGGCCTGGGGGGCGTCCAGCTTGGCCTGCAACCAGTTGGCGCCCGAGGGGCAGCAGGTGTCGGGCGTGACCGTGGCCATGATGATGTAGTCCAGGTCGCGGTCGCTCACGCCCGCGGCCTCCATGGCCCGGCGGCAGGCCGGCAGGGCCAGGTCGCTGGCCGCCTGCTCCGGGGCGGCCACCCGGCGCTCCTTGATGCCGGTGCGCTTGACGATCCACTCGTCGCTGGTGTTCAGGGATTTTTCCAGGTCGAAGTTGGTCAGGATTTTTTCGGGCACGTAGGAGCCGGTGCCCGCAACGCGAATTGGCGTCATCGCTTCAGTCTCCGCAAACGGGGCCTGGCCGCGCCCCGCTGGGCGGGGACGCGGCCGGATGCTGTGGCTCTATTTTTTCAGGGCCGCCTGGGCCGCGGCCAGCCGGGCGATGGGCACCCGGAAGGGCGAGCAGCTCACATAGTTGAGGCCCACGGCGTGGCAGAAGGCCACCGAGGCCGGGTCGCCGCCATGCTCGCCGCAGATGCCTACCTTCAGGTCCCCACGCACCGACCGGCCCTTCTTGACGCCCATCTCCACCAGGGCGCCCACGCCCTCCTGGTCCAGACTGACAAAGGGGTCGTGGGACAGGATGCCCTCCTCCACGTACATGGGCAGGAAGCGCCCGGCGTCGTCGCGGGACAGCCCGAAGGTGGTCTGGGTCAGGTCGTTGGTGCCGAAGGAGAAGAACTGGGCCTCCCGCGCGATCTGGTCGGCGGTCAGCGCCGCCCGGGGCAGCTCGATCATGGTGCCGACCATGTACTTGATCTTGACGCCCTTGGCCTTCATGACCTCCTCGGCCACGCGGATGACGATCTCCTTTTGTCTCTTGAGCTCGTTGACGTGGGCCACCAGGGGAATCATCACCTCGGGGTAGACGCGCTTGCCCTCCTTGGTAACGATGCAGGCGGCCTCGAAGACGGCCCGGGCCTGCATCTCGGTGATCTCGGGGTAGGCGATGCCCAGCCGGCAGCCGCGGTGGCCCAGCATGGGGTTGGCCTCGTGCAGGGCCGCCACCTTGGCCTCCACCTCCGCCGGCTTGACGCCCAGGTCCAGGGCCACCTGCTTGATTTCGGTCTTGGTCTGGGGCAGGAACTCGTGCAAGGGCGGGTCCAGGGTGCGGATGGTCACGGGCATCCCGGCCATGGCCCGGAAGATGCCCACGAAATCCTCGCGCTGCATGGGCAGTATCTTGGCCAAAGCCCTTCTGCGGCCGGCAACGTCGCCGGCCAGGATCATTTCGCGCACCGCCACGATACGCTCGCCCTCGAAGAACATGTGCTCGGTGCGGCACAGGCCGATGCCCTCGGCCCCGAAGGCCCGGGCCACGGCGGCGTCGTGGGGGGTGTCGGCGTTGGTGCGCACGCCCAGGGTGCGAAACTCGTCCACCCACTTCATGAAGGTGCCGAAGTCGCCGGTGAGCTTGGTGTCCACCTTGTTGACCTGGCCCTGGTATATCTCGCCCTTGCTGCCGTCCAGGCTGATCCAGTCGCCCTGCTTGACCAGGGCCCCGGATTTGGTGGTGAACAGCTCCTTGGCGTAGTTGACGGCGATGTCGGCGCAGCCGGCCACGCAGCACTTGCCCATGCCCCGGGCCACCACGGCGGCGTGGCTGGTCATGCCGCCCCGGCTGGTGAGGATGCCCTCGGCGGCGTTCATGCCGCGGATGTCGTCGGGGCTGGTCTCCACCCGCACCAGGATGACCCGCTTGCCCTTCTGGCGCCACTCCTCGGCCTCGGCCGCCGAGAAGACCACCTGGCCCACGGCGGCGCCGGGGCTGGCGGGCAGGCCCTTGGCGATGAGCTTCTTGCTGGCGTGGGGGTCCAGCATGGGATGCAGCAGTTGGTCCAGTTGTTCGGGGGTGACCCGGGCAATGGCCTGGGCCTTGGTAAGAAGCTTTTCCTGCACCATGTCCACGGCGGTTTTGATCGCGGCGGCGGCGGTGCGCTTGCCGGTGCGGGTTTGCAACATCCACAGTCTCCCCTGTTGGATGGTGAACTCGATGTCCTGCATCTCCCTGTAGTGCTTTTCCAGCTTGTTGCGGATGCCCACCAGTTGCTTGTAAAGCTTGGGCATCTCGTCTTCCAGGGTCATGATGGTCTTGGGCACCTTCTTGGCCCGGTTGATGGGCTGGGGCGTGCGAATGCCGGCCACCACGTCCTCGCCCTGGGCGTTGGTGAGGTACTCGCCGTAGAAATAGTTCTCGCCCGTGGAGGGGTCGCGGGTGAAGGCCACGCCGGTGGCCGAGTCGTTGCCCATGTTGCCGAAGACCATGGCCTGCACGTTGGTGGCCGTGCCCCAGTCCTCGGGGATGCCGTTGATCTGCCGGTAGGAGATGGCCCGGGGGATGTTCCAGGACTCGAAGACCGCGCCGATGCCACCCCAGAGCTGCTTCAGGGGGTCCTCGGGGAAGGGCTTGCCCAGGTGCTTGTGGATCAGGGCCTTGAACTCGGCCACCAGTTCCTTGAGGTCCTGGGCGGTCAGGTCGGTGTCCAGCACCACGCCGCGCTTTTTCTTCTTGGCCTCCATCACCTCCTCGAAGGGGTCGTGGTCCTTCTGGTCCTTGGGCTTGACCCCCATGACCACGTCGCCATACATGTTGACGAAGCGGCGGTAGGCGTCGTAGGCGAAGCGCTCGTTGCCGGTCTTGTCTATGAGCCCCTGGATGGTGGTGTCGTTAAGGCCGACGTTCAGCACCGTGTCCATCATGCCGGGCATGGAGACCCGCGCCCCGGAGCGCACGGAGACCAGCAGGGGGTTCTTGGGATCGCCGAACTTGGCGCCCATGGACTTCTCCACCTTGCGTAGGGCGCTCTCCACCTCTTTAGTTAGGGCGTCGGGGAATTTGTGGCCATGCTCGTAATAGTAGGTGCATACCTCGGTGGTGATGGTAAACCCCGCCGGCACCGGGATGCCTAGGTTGACCATCTCGGCGATGTTGGCGCCCTTGCCGCCCAGCAGGTTTTTCATCTTGGCGGCGCCTTCCGCCTTGCCGTCCCCGAAGAAATACACGTACTTCTTGCTGGCCACGAAACACCTCCTCTGGCCGATGGGTTTCCACCAAAGGGCACGGGCGCTTGCCCTGGAAATCCTACAATATTTAGCACATAGCCCCCCCACCCCGCAAGCGGGGCCCTGCGGGGGGCTGTCAGACCCCTGTGGGGGCCTGGGGCGGCTCCAAATGGGGCGTGAGGCACTGGGCAACCCAGGCTGGCAGAGGGGCCACCTTGCCCTGAAGGTTGACGCAGCCGTGCACTGTGTGGCCGCTGGCCATCTCTTCCTCTTGGCCGCCGTCCGCGGCGCGCAAGAGGCGGTACTCAAAGCGCAGGGAGGCCCTCTTGAGCCAGGCCAGCCCGGTCTCGATCACGATCAGGTCGTCGTAAAATATGGGACGCCGGTAGCGCACCTGGGCCTCGGTCACCGGCAGGTGCAGGCCTTGCTCGGCCATCTCGCGGTAGGCCCGGCCGCTGGCGCGCATCAGCTCGGCGCGGCCCAACTCAAAAAAACGCAGGTATTGGCCGTAGTAGACCACATTCATGGCGTCCACGTCGGCGAACAGGGGCCTTATCTCTACTCTGTGCACTTAGCCCTCCACCAGCATGCCCATCAGCTCAAAGGCCGGGCGCACCGGCCGGCTGGCGGCGGCGGCCTCGTTGTAGCCCGCGCCCCCCGCCTGTTGGCGCCGGCTGTCCCAGATGACATAAGGCACCGGCTCGCGGGTGTGGGTCATGACACTTATGGGGGTGTAGTGGTCGGTGGCCAAGAGCACCCGGTGCTCGCCCATGCCGGCCATGCCCTGCAAGAGCGGCCCCACCACCTGGGCGTCGAAGTCCTCCACGGCCTTGATCTTGTCTTTCAATACCCCGCTGTGGCCGGCCTCGTCCGGGGCCTCCACATGCACGTAGGCCAGGTTGCCCCGCTGCAACCCCGCCAGGGCCGCGGCCACCTTGCCGGCGTAGTTGGTGTCCAAAAAGCCGGTGGCCCCGGGCACCTCCACCACCTTCAGCCCGGCCAGCTTGCCCAGGCCCTTGAGCAGGTCCACGGCGCTAATCACCACGCCCTGCAGGCCAAAGCGCTCGGCCAGGCTGGGGAACTCGGGGCGGGTGCCCTGACCCCACAGCCAGATGGAGTTGGCCTCGGGCCGGCCGGCCGCCCGGCGGGCCAGGTTGACCGGGTGCTGAGCCAGCACCGGCCAGGAGGCCCGGGTAAGCGCCGTGAGGCGCCCCAACTCGCCATGCTCGGCCAGCACGTCGTCCACGGCCTGGCCCGAGCGGTCGTGGGGGGGCACCGTGGCGGCGGTCAGCGGGCCGTCGTCCCACACCAGCAGGTGGCGGTAGCTCACCCCGGGGTGGAACTTGAGCCCCAGGCCGCCCAGGGCCTCGTCCAGGGTCTGGATTATCTGGGCCGCCTCGGGGGTGGTGATATGCCCGGAGGCGTAGTTGTTCATCACCGTGGCCCCGCCGCCGTGGGCCAGGGTCACCAGGTTGCAGCGGAAGGCGATCTGCCCGGGCTTTAACTCCACGCCCATGGCCGCGGCCTCGATGGGCGAGCGGCCGGTGTGGTACAAGGCCGGGTCGAAACCCATGAGGCACATGTTGGCCACGTCGGAGCCGGGCTCCTTGTCGGCCGGCACGGTCTGGGCCAGGCCCAGGGAGCCCTCTTGGGCCAGGCGGTCCATGTGGGGGGTGCGCGCGGCCTCCAGGACGGACTTGCCGCCCAGCTCGGCCAGGGGACGGTCGCCCATGCCGTCGCCCACCAGGATGAGGTATTTCATGTGGCCAATATCCTTAGAGCCAGGCCCGCCGCTCAGGCCTTGCGGATAAGCATGGTTGGCTCGGCGATCACCGGCAGATGGTCAATTACGGCCAGGGCCTTCTGCACGTCGGCCTCCCTGGCCTCGTGGGTGAGCATGACGATGGGCACCGCGCCCTGGTCCTGGCGGCCTTTTTGAATCACCGCCTCGATGGAGATGCGGTGCTCGCCCAGCACCCGGCTGATGGCCGCCAGCACTCCCGGCTGGTCCTGGGCCGTGAAGCGGAAGTAGTACTGGCAGGAGACCCGCTCCAGGGGGGCCAGCTCCAGGGGCTGGCCGCCATCGCCAGCCACGCCCAGCCCCGGCACCCGGCCGCCGCAGCCGCAGAGGATGTCGCGCGCCAGGTCCATGAGGTCGGCGGCCACGGCGGATGCCGTGGGCCGGCGTCCGGCGCCCCGGCCGTAGAGCATCACCTCGTCCACCCAGTCGCCGGTGAGGTGCACGGCGTTGAAGGGCCCCTCCACCGAGGCCATGAGGTGGCTCTGGGGCACCAGGGCCGGGTGCACCCGGGCCTCGCAGAGCCCGTCCTGCTGGCGGCACAGGGCCAGCAGCTTGATGCGGTAGCCGAACTCCCGGGCCAACTGGATGTCCAGGGGCGTGAGCTGGCTGATGCCCTGGGTGGGGATGTCGCTCAAACGCGGGTGCTGGCCACTGACCAGGGCGGCCACGATGGCCAGCTTGTGGGCGGTGTCTATGCCCTCCACGTCGAAGGTGGGGTCGGCCTCGGCGTAGCCCAATTTCTGGGCATCCTTGAGCACCGCCCCGAACTCGGCGCCCTCGCTGGTCATGCGGCTGAGGATGTAGTTGCAGGTGCCGTTGAGTATGCCCAAGACCCGGGTGACGCGGTTGGCCGCCAGGCCCTCCCGCAGGGCCTTGATGAGCGGGATGCCGCCGGCCACCGAGGCCTCGAAGGCCACCCCCACCCGCTTGTGCCGGGCGGCGGCGAAGATCTCGGCCCCATGGTTGGCCAAGAGCGCCTTGTTGGCCGTGGCCACGTGCTTGCCATTGCCGATGGCCCTGAGCGCGAAATCCTTGGCTGGCTTCAGGCCGCCGATCAACTCCACCACGATATCAATGGCCGGGTCGTCCAGCACCGCGCCGGCGTCAGTGGAAAAGACGCCAGCGGGCAGGTCCAACTCCGCCGCCAGCTTGGCGTCCAGGTCCACGGCCCGGGCCAGCTCCAGGCGGGCACCCAGGCGCTGGGTCAACAGGTCCCGTTGCTCCAGGAGCAGGCGGGCCACGCCGCCGCCCACGGTGCCCAGGCCCAACAGCCCAACCTTTATGATCCTGTCGGCCATGGCCTGCCCTCTTTTTCTCCCGCCGGTCCTAAGAGTGTGCCCGACCAAGCCATCTTCGGGGTCCCCTAAAGAGTGTGAGCTTTTTTGGGGTGGTCTTCCGGGGTCCCCAAGAAAACGCGGTTTTCTTGGGGTGGCTATCCTTGCAAGAAGCGCCGCAAGCCCCGGATGGCCTGGTTGATGCGGTGGTCGTTCTCCACCAGGGCGAAGCGCACGAAATCGTCGCCATACTCGCCAAAGCCCAGGCCCGGGCTCACCGCCACCTTGGCCTCGTTGATGAGTAGCTTGCTGAACTCCACCGAGCCCATGGCGCGATACTTCTCGGGTATCTTGGCCCACAGGAACATGGTGCCCTTGGGGCTATCCACGTCCCAGCCCACGCGGTTGAGCCCCGTGACCAGGGTGTCGCGGCGGTGGCGGTAGACGTCCACGATCTCCTGCACGCAGGACTGGTCCTCGTTCAGGGCGATGATGGCCGCGATCTGGATGGGCTGGAACACGCCGTAGTCCAGGTAGCTCTTGATGCGGGTCAGTGCGTTGACCATCTCGGGGTTGCCCACGCAGAAGCCCAGGCGCCAGCCGGCCATGGAGTAGGACTTGGACATGGAGAAGAACTCCACGCAGATGTCCTTGGCGCCCGGCACTTGCAGGATGCTGGGGGCCTGGTAGCCGTCGAAGCACAGGTCGGCGTAGGCGAAGTCGTGCACCACCCATATCTCGTGCTTACGGCAGAACTCCACGATTTTCTTCATGAAGTCCATGTCAACCACCGTGCAGGTGGGGTTGTGCGGAAAGCTTATTATCAGCATCTTGGGCTGGGGCCAGGTCTGCCGGAAGGCCGTGAGCAGGTCGTCGAAGAAGTCGCGCCCCGGCAAGAGCGGCACCGAGCGCAGGTCGCCGCCAGCGATGACCACGCTGTAGGGGTGGATGGGGTAGGTGGGGCTGGGCACCAGCACCACGTCGCCGGGGCTGATGGTGGCCAGCACCAAGTGGCTAAGGCCCTCCTTGGCGCCGATGGTGGCCACGGCCTCGGTCTCTGGGTCCAAGTCCACGTCATAACGGCGTTTATACCAACTGGTGATGGCGTGGCGCAGTTTGGTGATGCCCTTGCTAGCCGAGTAGCGGTGGTTGCTGGCCTTGCGGGCGGCTTCCACCATCTTCTCCACGATATGGGGGGGTGTGCCCAGGTCGGGGTTGCCCATGCCCAGGTCTATGATGTCCTCGCCCCTGCGTCTGGCCTCCATCTTGATCTGGTTGACCACGGCAAAGACGTAGGGCGGCAGCCGCTTCATACGCCGGAATTCTTCCATGACCCTCTACCCGCGCTTGTGCCAGATTTTGCTAGCCAGCGGGTGGCAAATGCCTCCCACCGCCGTAAATGATGGAACTTATCCCAGGGTTGGCGGGGTGTCAAGCGACCCAGTACCTGGGCTGGTGATAACGGGTCGGGCGGCATTGTAGCCCAAACCTGCGCTGGCGGCTCCCGTTGGGGCTAGCGGGGTCATGGAAATGTCAGGTCGGTAAGTTGTGGTGGACCACACCCCTTGGCCCGGCGGCTGGTTGGAGTTATCATGCGGCATTGGCTTCATCCTGGCACCAAGGTGGCGGCCCTTGCAAAAGCTCTTCTACATCGGCCTGGCCGGGGCCCTGGGCACCCTGGCGCGCTACGGCCTGTCGGGCTGGGTGCAGCGCCTGGGCGATTTCTCCTACCCCTGGGGCACCACCGCCGTCAACCTGCTGGGCTGCTTTCTCTTCGGCCTGGTGTGGACTTGGGCCGAGGCCCGGCTGTGGTTCACCGGCGAGATGCGCGCCGTGGTCCTGGTGGGCTTCATGGGCGGCTTCACTACCTTCTCATCTTTTGCCTTCGAAACCGGCATGCTGCTCAAGGACAGCCAGTGGCTCATGGCGTGCGCCAACCTGGTCCTGCAAAACCTGGTGGGCCTGGTGGCCCTGGCCCTGGGCTGGGCCGCCGGCAAGGCAATTTAGCGAGGGAGCGGAAGGCCATGAAGCTATCGGGCGAGGCGCAACTTTTGCGCATACTTATCGGCGAGGACGACAAGTACCAGGGCAAGGTGCTCAGCGAGGCCATCGTGCATGAGGCCCGGCGCCAGGGCCTGGCCGGGGCCACGGTGCTGCGCGGCGTCCTTGGCTTCGGGGCCAACAGCCTCGTGCACACCTCCAAGATACTGCGCCTGTCCCAAGACCTGCCGGTCTTGGTGGAGATTGTGGACAAACAGGACAAGATCGCCCAGTTCCTTCCAATGCTGGACACCATGATCGGCGAGGGCCTGGTCACCCTGGAGAAGGTGCAGGTCATCACCTACCGCCATAATGGTGGTGAAAAGACCCCGTGAAAACCAGCTCTTGTCCGCCAGGCCTCCCCTGGCTTGCATTGCCCGCCGTTGTGTGGTTTCCTAGCCCCTGTTGCCTCTAGGACTATCTCCGCATCCTGCCCAACAACCAAGGAGCTTCAGCCTTGAGCCTGAGCGTAGTCATCATCGGCGCCGTGGCCGCCGGCCCCAAGTCCGGCTGCCGCATCAAGCGCCTTCTGCCCGACGCATCCGTGACCATGCTGGACCGCGACAACTACATCTCCTACGGCGGTTGCGGCATTCCCTACTATGTCTCCGGCGACGTGGCCGAGCTGAAGGGCCTGCTCTCCACCAGCTTCCACATGGAGCGCAACGCCGCCTTTTTCCAGGGGGCCAAGGGCATTGAGGCCCTGCCCGGCACCGAGGCCCTGGCCATTGACCGCGCCGCCAAGACCGTGCGGGTGCGCGAATTGGCCTCGGGGGCCGAGCGCGATCTGCCCTACGACAAGCTGGTCGTCGCCACGGGCTCCGAGCCCTTCATCCCGCCCATCCCGGGGGTGGAACTGGCGGGGGTGTACCCGGTGGCCAATCTGCACCACGCCAGCGCCATCAAGGACTTGGTGGCCCAGGGCCAGGTGGGCACGGCGGCCATCATCGGCGCCGGGGCCACGGGCCTGGAGATGGCCGAGGCCCTGGCCGACCTGTGGGGCGTGGAGGTCCACGTCCTGGAGATGGCCCCCCAGGTGCTGCCCGGCCTCTTGGACCCCGAGATGGCCCGCATGCTGGAAACCCACCTCAAGGCCCAGGAGGGCGTCAACCTGCGCCTGGGCGCCCGCGTGGAGCGCATTCTGGACGGCTGGGAGGGCCGCGCCGCCGGGGTGGTGGTGGACGGTGAAACCCTGGACGTGGACCTGGTGATCCTGGCCACCGGCGTGCGCCCCCAGGGCGCCCTGGCCCGGGCCGCCGGCCTGGCCATGGCCCCCAATGGCGGCATAGAGGTCAACGAGCGTTTGCAGACCAGCGACCCGGACATCTTTGCCGGCGGCGACTGCGTCAGCGTGAGGAACATCCTGACCGGCCAGGCCCTGACGCTGGCCAGCGGGTCCCTGGCCAACCGCATGGGCAGGGTCATCGCCACCAACGTCTGCGGCGGGTCGGCCACCTTCCCCGGGGCGGTGGGCAGCTTCTGCATCAAGCTCTTCGGCCTGTCGGTGGCGCGCACCGGCCTGGAAAAAGAGCGGGCCGCCGCCGCCGGGATGGATGCCGTGGCGCCCCTGGTGGTGCAGGCCGACCGGGCCCACTTCCACCCCGACCAGAAGCTGATGTACCTCAAGCTCACCGTGGAGAAGGCCACCCGCCGGGTGCTGGGCTGCGCCGCCCTGGGCGAGAACGGCGACGCCGTGGTGGGCCGGGTCAACGCCGTGGCCGGGCTCTTGCCCCTGGGCGTGACCGTGGACGCCATCAGCAATCTGGAGCTGTGCTACAGCCCGCCCCTGGGCGCGGCGGTGGACGTGCTCAACGCCGCGGCCAACACCGTGGACAACCTGCTGGCCGGGCTCTTGCGCCCCATCTCGCCCGAGGAGTTCTCGCAAAGACTGGCGGCGCGGAGCGAGGGTCAGTGCGTGTTCCTGGACGTGCGCGGCCTGGACAACGCCGCGCCCTACCTGGCGGCATTATCGCCGGCCTGGGTGCACATCCCCGGCGAGAGCCTGAGCCAGCGGCTGGATGAAGTCCCCCGCGACAAGGAAGTGGTGCTGGTGTGCAACTCCGGGGTGCGCTCCTACGAGGCCCAGCGGGTGTTGCAGGCCGCCGGCCTGACCAACACGGTCAACGTCAGCGGCGGCGTGGCGGCGGTGAAGAAATGGGGCGAGCCCATCATCCCAGCGGTGGAGGAAGAGTAGGCGGCCGCCGGCTGGCCCCGGCAGAGCATCTCCGGTCGCCGGCAAGCTTGATCGCGCCAACGGAGGGTTACTCTAATCAGCATTAGCTGTCATTGCGAGCGCAGCGAAGCAATCTCCCGCTTCGTTCTTATGCGCGACGGGCATGGTGGTAAGAGCGAAATGGAAGATTGCCGCGCTTCGCTCGCAATGACTGTTCTTGAATGATGATTTTTTCACGGCCATGTCCTGGCGCGGACGGCCATGACCACCGAGAATAAACCAAGGATCCAAGGGAGGCCCGCATGCCCTACGACAGCCTTCTTATCGAGATCGGCGAGGACTTCGTGGCCACGTTGACGCTGAATCGCCCCGACCAGCTCAACACCTTCAACTCGGCCATGGCCAAGGACCTGCGCGCGGCCCTGCTGGAACTGGACGCCGAGCCCAAGGCGCGGGTGATCGTGCTCAAGGGCGCGGGCAAGGCCTTCTGCGCGGGCATTGACGTCAAGGAGATGCAGGGCAAGTCGCCCCTGGAACTCAAGGCCTGGGTGGAGAACATGGAACTGCCCCTGGTGGCCATGAGCCAGATGAACAAGCCGGTGATCGCCTCGGTGCACGGCGTGGCCGCGGCCAACGGCGGCGGCCTGGTGGCGGCGGCGGATTTGGCCATCGCCAGCGAGAAGGCGCGCATCGGCTACACGGCGGTGAACGTGGGGCTGTTCTGCCTGGGACCGGCCGTGCCGCTCTCCCGGGTGGTGACCCGCAAGCAGGCCTTGGAACTATTGCTCTACGGCGAGCTCATCACCGCAAACAAGGCCCTGGAGATGGGCCTGGTCAACCAGGTGGTGCCGCCTGACGACCTGGACAAGGAAACCCACCGCTGGGCCGCCCGCCTGGCCCGCAAGAGCCCCCTGGCGGTGCAGATCGGCAAGAAGGCCTTCTATGCCATGGCCGACCTGGAGTACCACAAGGCCTTTGACCTGATGAACGAGGCCTTCGCCCGCCTGTGCAGCACCGAGGACGGCGCCGAGGGCGTCAACGCCTTCTTGGGCAAGCGCGACCCGGTGTGGAAGGGACGCTGAGCCATGGCCGGCTATGTAATCCACCCCATCGTCTGCGGGCTCAACGCCACCGACCAGGGCATCATGACCTACCTCAGGGGCTACGGCAAAGCCATCCACATCCCAATCTACGTGTGGGTGCTCACCGGCGGGGACCAGGTCATGGTCATAGACACCGGCCTGGAGGATTTCGTCATCCCCGAGGGCCTGGAGGAGAGCCTGGGCGTCAAGGCCGAGTACTTCGAGGAGGGCTTGGAGCGCCTGGGCCTCAAGCCGGGCGATGTGGACATGGTCATCCACACCCACCTGCACAACGACCACTGCGAGAACGACCGCCTGTGCGGGCGCGCCAAGGTCTACGTCCAGCAGGCTGAAATAGATTTTATGAACGCGCCTCATCCACTGGACCACCGCTACGATTCCGAGTATGTTAATGGGTGCGATCTGGTGGGGCTGCGCGGCCCGGCCGAGCTGGCCCCCGGGGTGCGGGTGGTGCCCACCCCCGGCCACACCCCCGGCGGCCAGTCGGTGGTGGTGCAGACCCAGGGCGCCGGCCGGGTGCTCATCACCGGCTTTTGTAGCAACGAGGGCAACTTCCCCTCGGCGGGGCCAGCCGTCTGCCCGGGCGTGCACACCGACGCCCTGCAGGCCTGGGACAGCGCCAACCAGGTCAAGGCCATGCTGGCGGGCGGCGAGATAGACCTCATCGTGCCCTGCCACGCCCTGTGGCCGGCCAGGCAAGGAATCATAGGTTAAGGCAGGAGCAAGGCTTGTCCGAAGTAGATAAACAGCCGCTCGAGGAAGAACGCCGTGGCTCGGTGAAGTTCGAGGTCATGGGCGTGGAGGTGGTGAGCAAGCAGGTCAAGCAGAGCGGCAACTCGGGCCGCATCTACCTGCCGCCCACCTGGGTGGGCAAAAAAGTCAAGATCATCCGCCTGGACTAGGCCCGCCCGTGCGCCCCAGCCTCACCGTCATCGGCGCCGGCCCCGGCGGCTACCAGGCGGCGGTGCGCGCCGCCCAACTGGGCGCCTCGGTCAACCTGGTGGAGGCCGCCGGCGTGGGCGGCACCTGTCTGCACTGGGGCTGCATCCCCACCAAGACCCTACAGGCCTCGGCCCTGGCCCTCATGAACGCCCGCCGCCTGGGCGAGTTCGGCATCAAGCTGGAGGGCAGCCCCAGCCCCGACCTGGGCGCCATCATGGCCCGCAAGGACCAAGTGGTGGGCTTGCAGGCAGCGGGCCTGGAGAAGCTCTTCCAGGCCCACGGCATACGCCTGGTCAAGGGCCGGGGCCGGCTCTTGCGGCCGGACCTGGTGGCCGTGGAGCTTGCGGGCGGCGGCGTGGAGGAACTGCCCAGCGATCGCGTCATTCTGGCCACCGGCTCGCGGCCGGCCGGCCTGCCGAGGCTCATCCGCGACGGCCAATACATCCTCAACTCCGACGACGCGCTGAGCCTGCGGGAGATACCCCGCTCCCTGTGCATCGTGGGCGGCGGGGTGGTGGGCTGCGAGCTGGCCGGCATCCTGGCCGCCCTGGGCAGCCAGGTGACCATCGTGGAGGCCCTGGATCGCCTCTTGCCCATCCCCTCCCTGGACGCCGAGGTGAGCAAGCTCCTGCTGCGCGAGATGAAGAAGCAGCGCGTCACCGTGCACACCAGCCGGGTGGTCAGCCAGGTGGAGCGCGACGGCCAGGGGCTGCTGCTCACTTTGGGGCCGCCGCCCTTGCTGGAGCCGCCGGCCAGCGCCCCGCCCTTGCGGATCAAGGCCGACAAGGTGCTGGTCTCGGTGGGGCGCGCCCTCAACAGCGCCGGCCTGGGCCTGGCCGAGGCCGGCGTGGCGCTTGACCAGCGCGGGGCCGTGGCCGTGGACGAGTACCTGCAAACCACCGCCCCCGGGGTCCTCGCCCTGGGCGATCTGTTGGGGCCGGGCCGGCCCATGCTGGCCCACCTGGCCGGCGCCGAGGGGCTATTGGCGGCGGCCAACGCCCTGGGTGGCCGCCAGGCCATGGACTACCGCGTGGTGCCGGCGGCGGTCTTCACCATGCCCGAGGTGGCCTGGGTGGGGCTGTCGCCCCAGCAGGCCCAGGACCAGGGGCTGGCGGCGGCCAGCGCCGTCTTCCCCTTTAGGCTCCTGGGCAAGAGCCAGGCCATGGGCGAGATCGCCGGCCAGGCCAAGCTGGTATACGAGCCCGGCTCGGGCCGCCTGCTGGGCGCCCATCTCATCGGCCCCCACGCCAGCGACCTGATCCACGAGTGCGCCCTGGCCCTCAAGCTGGGGGCCACGGTGGCTGACATCGCCCACACCATCCACGCCCATCCCACCCTGAGCGAGGCCCTGCACCAGGCCGCCGAGGCCGCCCTGGGCCAGTGCCCCCACCTGCCGCCGGAGACAGGGGCGCGGCGATGATCTACCTGACCCTGGCGGGCCGGGCGGTGGACTGCGACCTGGATCTGACCTCGCCCCAGCGCCACGTGCTGCAAAAGCTCCTGACCTGGGAGCACCTGGGGCTAAAGCTCGAAGACTTCGCGGCCCGCCGCGCCAAGGCCCTAGAGCAGGGCTGGGGCGGTCTGGGGCCGGTGGAGCAGACGCCGGCCTTTGCGGCCGTGGCCGGCGACCTGGCCGCCCGCCTGGCGATCCGCCACGGCCAGGCCGCGCCCCCGGGCTGGCTCAAGGCCCAGTTGTGGCCTGGGCGCTACGCCGGTGGCGGCCTGGAGCCGGGGCGCACCGAGGCCGGGCGCCTGGAGGTGGTGGTGCGCGACGCCGCCGACCTGGAGCGGGGCCGCCTGTGGCTGGACATGGGGCCGGAGGAAACCCCGGAGCAGGTGGTGGGGCGGGCCTGGGCCGGCGGGGGGCTGCTAGGGGAGTTGGCCGTCCTGGGTTTGGTGATGCGCGCCTAGGGCTGGTTCGGCCGCCAGGGCAGGCTTCAAAAGGGGCCGCTGGCCGAGGGGCCGCGGTCCAGGGCCTGGCGCACCGTGCCCAGCAAATCCGAGCGCCGGAAGGGCTTGGCCACGTAACCCACGGCGCCTGATTCCAGGGCGGCCCGCACCTGGTCGGTGGCCGAATATCCGCTGGCGATGACCACCCTGGCCAGGGGGTCCAGGGCCAGAATGGCCTTGAGGGCCTTGTGGCCGCCCATGCCCGGCATGCCCAGGTCCATGATGAACAGGTCTATGCCTCGTCCCTGCTGCCAGTAGCGCTCAAGGGCCTCCTCGCCGCTCTGGGCCACCAGCACCCGGTAGCCTGCTGCTGCCAGCAGGCGCGCGCCCATGGCGCACAGGGCCTCCTCGTCATCCACCAGCAGGATGGTCTCCCGGCCGCCGGGCAGCTCCGGGGACTGCCCCTCCAGGCCGGGCTCGGTGGCCTCCACCCCCAGGCCGGGCAGGTAGATGGTGATGCCGGTGCCCCGGCCCACCTGGCTCTGGCTCTCGATGTGCCCGCCATGGGCCTTGACGATGCCGTGCACCATGGACAGCCCCAGCCCGGTGCCCTTGCCCACCTCCTTGGTGGTGAAGAAGGGGTCGAAGATGCGGGGCAGGTCCTCGGGGGCGATGCCCTGGCCGCTGTCGCGCACGGTTAGCATCACCCAGTCGCCCTCCAGGTTGGCCCCGCAGGTGCCGCAGCCCTGGCCATGCAGTTGGACGTTGGCCGTGGCTATGGTCAGATGCCCGCCCTCGGGCATGGCTTGCACGGCGTTGGCGGCCAGGTTGAGGATCACCTGGCTGATCTGGCCGGGGTCGGCCTCCACGCGCCTCAAGTCCGGTGCCAGCTCCAGCCCGATGCCGATCATCTTGGGCAGGGTGCGCTCCAAGAGGTCCAGGGCGCGGCGAACCTCCTGGTTGAGGTCCAGGGGCCGGCGCTGGGGCTCCACCTTGCGGCTGAAGGTGAGTATCTGCTGCACCAGCCTCTTGGCCCGCTCGGCGGCGGTGAGTATCTGCTCGATGTCCTGGGGGCTGGCCTTGCCGGCCAGGGCGTCGTCGCGGGCGATCTCGGCGAAGCCCAGGATGGCCCCCAGGATGTTGTTGAAGTCGTGGGCGATGCCCCCGGCCAGGGTGCCTATGGCCTCCATCTTCTGGGCCTGGCGCAGTTGCCCCTCCAGGCGGGCCTTCTCCTCCTCGGCCCGCTTGCGGCCGGTGATGTCGCGCACGATGGCCTGATAGACGTTCTCCTGACCGCCCACGGGGTTGGTGCTGATCTCCACGTCAATGAGCGAGGCGTCGGCCCGCAGGAATACGGTCTCGAAGTAGACCGAGCCCTGGGACAACAATTCCCGGAAGGCCTGGCGGCCGTCTTCCTGGGCCTCGGGCGGGTGGCAGTCCTTGGTTTGCATGGCCAATATCTCCGCGCGGGAGTAACCCAGCATGCCGCAGGCCCGCTGGTTGACGTCCAGGAAAACCCCCTGGTCATCGTGCACGAAGATGGCGTCGTTGGAGTGCTCGAAGAGCTGGCGGAACTTCTCCTCGCTTTTCCTGAGGGCCTCTTGGGCCTGGAGGGGCTCGGTGATGTCGTGGATGATGACCGTGAAGCCGGTCACCTTGCCTTGCTGGTCCCGCTGATAGCTCCAGTCCACCCGCGCCAGGTATTGGGAGCCGTCCTGGCGCTGGTTGGTGGTGAAGTAGGGCTGGGGCTCGGGCTGGTGGAGGGTCAGGTCCTGGAAATAGGCGGGCATGCTTTCCTGGTCGGCGCCGGGGAGCATGGTGTCCCAGAGGGGCTGGCCGGTCAGTTGCCGGGCGTCGGCGCCCTGCATGCGGGCCAGGGCCGGGTTGGCGTAGGTTATGGTGCCCCGGGGGTCGCACTCGGCCACCCCGAAGGTCATGGTCTCCAACAGCAGGCGCTGCCGGGCCTCGCTTTGCCGCAGGGCGGCCTCGGCCCGCCGGCCGCGCAGCAGGGCCCAGCCCAGCCAGGCCGCCAGGGAGCACAGCACCAGCAGGACCACCGAGAGGGGGACCAGCACGGCGCGGTGGCGTTCCCAGCGCGAGGGGGACAGGTTGATAATCCGCGACCCGGGAGGCAGGGAGTTCCGGGAGATGTTGAACCTGGCCATGACCTGGTGATCGAAGACGGGGTGGGCACGGCTGTCGGCCACCGGTAGGGAGGCCGGGTCGGCGCCTGCCAGCACCTGGAGGGCCATCTCGGCGGCCTGGGCGCCGTGTTCGCGCCCCTCCAGGAGCAGGCCCCCCAGGATGCCGTGGCCCAGCCGGGTCTCGTGGGCGGCGTAGACCGGGACCGGGCTGGCCTGGCTGATGAGCCGGGTGCTCTCGGCGCGGGTGAAGGTGCGGCCGGCCTGGTCGGTGACATAGGTGAGGATAAGAACCACGGCGTCGGCGGGCAGGCCGCGCAGTTGCTGGTCCAGTTGGGCAAAGGGCGCGTCGGAGGTGAAGGTAACCTCCAGGCGGTCCCGGTAGAGGGCCAGGGCCTCCACGGCCTCCCGGCGCATGGAAATGCCGCTGGAGGTGTAGTCGTGCACGGCCAGCACCCGCCGGGTGCCGGGTTGCAGGGCCAGGATCAGCTCCAGGGTGCCGGCGATGTTCTGGTTCTCCTTGACCCCGGTGATGCCAGGCTGGCCGGCGATCATCTCCGGCCTGAAGCCGTTGACGCCGGCGAAGACCACCGGCACCCCGGGGAACAGCTCGGCGCGGTTTTGCAGGACCAAATCCAGGGCGGAGTTGTCCAGGACCATCAGCAGGTCCAGGCGTTGGCCCTGGTACTTGCCGGCCAGGTAGCGCTTGACGTTTTGCAGGTTGGCCGGGCCGGGCCAGCGCTTGGCGTCCAGGCGCTCGATGGCCGGCGCCAGGTCGGGATAGGCCTTTTGCAGGGTGGGCAGGATGCCGGCCAGTTCGTTGTCCGACCAGTCCTCGCCCTGGTGGTAGGAGTCCAGGATGACCACCCGGGGCAGGTTGGCCTGGGCGGCGGCCGGCGCCGGCGTCCCGGCCAGGGCCAGGCAAATCAGCAGGGCCAGGCCACAGGCCAGGAGAAGCGGGACGGATTTTATGCGGCCATGGCCGTGGCCCGATTCCGCCGTCCATGACCCGCCAAGCATCGTTGCTCTCCTGGTAACCGCCTGGCGCAGCACGGCGGCTAGGTCGTGATGATGGGGTTCAGCCCGTGACCTGTGAAAATTATACCCCAGGTCACAGGACCTCAAGCCAGCGTATATCTAGCAAGGCCGGGGAAAAACTAGGCTCTTTTTGCCGGTAGGGCCACAAAAAACAACAGGAGGCCCGGCGGGCCTCCCGGTTGGGCTGGGCTAATGGGGTCTAGGCGGGCTTGACGATCTTGCCCGAGCGCAGGCAGCGGGTGCAGATGCGCACCCGGCGCACCCGGCCGCTCTCCAGAGCGCGCACGCTCTGCAGGTTGGGATTGAAGCGCCGCCGGGTCTTGTTATGGGCGTGGCTGACGTTGTTGCCCACCTGGGGGCGTTTGCCGCAAATCTCGCAGACCTGGCTCATGGGGTCCTCCTGGCTTATCAGCGGGCCCTGTGCGCAAGCCGGGCCTGGTGTCTGGTTTGAGTGGGCGCGCCGGGGGCCGGCTGGTGGCGCCGCCGGGGCCGGTTTCAGAGGTCGAAATATACCCCCTAAGGGGTGGGGCTGCAAGTGTTTTTCGAGCGCCCGTGCCGGCTTGCCCGCCAAAGGGCCGCTGGGGCCACCGCAGGCCGCCCGGGGCGGCGGCCTGTTTAAGCCAAGTCAATGTGTCCCCTTAAGTGCAACGGGAAAATGTCCCCTTGGTTTATTGCCGAGGCCGTGTAGACGAGGTGTTGGTTATATGCGGCCTTGGCTTTGTTACGGTGTTGGCTTCTAGCCTTGATG
>JACRDC010000035.1 GCA_016218705.1 Desulfarculus sp. | reverse complement strand
TTTGCCCGGCCTCCCGGGCGCTTTCGCGCCCGGCGGGCCATTCCCCGGGGTCCCCAAGCAAACGCAGTTTGCTTGGGGTGGATCCATGGCCCGCATACCAAGTTGCGATCAAACTACTCGTTTGATCGCAACTTGGTATAAGAGCGGGACACGGGGCTTGGGCGGTCCAAAACCCATAGCCACCGCCCAGAAGATGCCTGGATCAAGGAACCCAGAACCCAATACTATATGATTACTGTAAAATTAGTATTTGATTTGGCAGCGCCTCGTGCACAAAAAACGCGAGACGGCCCCCGCCTGGGTGGCCGTCTCGCGTTCTTGATTACTGGCGTCTAGCCGCGGCTGCGGGCCTTGGCCCGGGCGATCTGCCGGCGCACCCGGCGGCGGGCCTGGCGCTGCTTGCGGCGGCGGGCGTCCGAGGGCTTCTCGTGCCAACGCTTCTCTTTAAGCTGGCGGAAGATGCCTTCCTTGGTCAGCTTGCGCTTGAGCAGCTTGATGGCCTTCTCGACGTTGTTATCCACGACCTGGACTTGCACTAACATCACCTTCTTTACTATAAATTTGAGGTGGGCCTGTGCTGGCGGCGCGTGGGGGGTAGAATATGCCCAACACGTCCACGGACACCTGCCCGGCCCCGACGGGTAAATATAGCCAAGGGTTGCGGGGCTGTAAAGTGAAAATGCGGGTAAAGGGGGGGATAATATGAGCCGAACGCCGGCCGGGCTGACCCTGGCCCTGGGCGGCGGCGGGGCCAGGGGCTTCGCCCACGTGGGGGTGCTGGAGGCCTTGCACGAGGCCGGGGTGCGCGTGGAGGCCATCGTGGGCACCAGCTCCGGGGCCATCGCCGGGGCTGGCTACGCCTTGGGCTACACCCCGGCCCAGATGCGCCAGCGGGTGCTGGAGTTCGCGCGCTCGTCCCAGGCCCAGGACCCTAGGGTCAAGGCCCTGGTGGCCCAGAGCGAGGACCAGGTCTGCGCCACCCTGGGCGACCGCGTGGGGCGCATCTTCTGCCAGGGGCGCATGGTCAAGTCGCTCCTGTTGGGCAGCGCGGTCTTCGAGCCCGAATTCATGCGCCACCTGGTGGATTTTTTCTTGCCCGACGTGCCCCTGGAGTCCACGGTCATACCCTTTGCCGCCGTGGCCACCGACGTGCGCACCGGCCAGACCTTGGTGCTGGAACAGGGACCTCTGCGCCAGGCGGTGCTGGCCAGCTCCTCGGTGCCGGGGGTGACACCTCTGGTGGAGTTCCAGGGACGGCTGCTCATGGACGGTGGGGTGGCGGCCCTGGTGCCCACCCTGGAGGCCCGCCAACGGGGCGCCCGGCGCCTGGTGGCGGTCAGCGTTGACCGCGAGATAGCCACCGAGGACACCCCCCGCCAGGCCCTGGAGCTATACCTGCGGGCCGGCGACATCCAGGGCGCCCTGCTGTCGCGGCTGGTGCAGCGCGAGGCCGACCTGGTGGTGCGGCCAAGCGTGGGGGCCATCCACTGGATGGACTTCGCCAAGGCCCAACTAATCATGGACCTGGGGCGCGAGGCCGCCCAGGAGATGCTGCCCGAGATAGAGATGCTTTTACGCGATGGCTGGCGCCACAGGCTCTCCCGGGCCTGGCGGGCCGGACGCCAGGCCCTGGAGAGCCGCGCCGCCGGAGGGAGGGCCTGATGGCCCTGTTCCAGGCACCCGCCGGCCCCTCGCCCGGCCAGCCCCTGGCCGAGCGCCTGCGGCCCCAGACCCTGGCGGAGTTCGTGGGCCAGTCCCACCTCATGGGGCCGGAGATGCCCCTGGGCCGCCTGGTGACCAGCGGACGGGCGGCCTCCCTGGTCTTCTGGGGTCCGCCCGGCACCGGCAAGACCACCCTGGCCCGGCTCTTGGCCCGGCAGTGGCAGGCGGCCTTCGTGGAGTTTTCGGCGGTGCTCAGCGGCGTGGCCGACATCCGCCGGGTGGTGGAGGAAGCGCGCTCCCGCCTGCGTGCCGGCGGCCAGCCCTCGGTGCTCTTCGTGGACGAGATACACCGCTTCAACAAGGCCCAGCAGGACGCCTTCTTGCCCCACGTGGAGTCGGGGGTCATAACCCTGCTGGGCGCCACCACCGAGAACCCCAGCTTCGAGATAATCCCGGCCCTGTTGTCGCGCCTGAGGGTGCTGGTGCTGCATCCCCTGGCCGAGGAAGACCTGAACCGCATCCTGGAGCGCGCCCTGGCCGACCAGGAGCGCGGCCTGGGCGGCTACGTGGTGGAGGTGCTGCCCCAGGCTCAGGCCCACCTGGTGGCCACGGCCTTTGGGGATGCCCGGCGGCTCCTCACCGCCCTGGAGGCGGCGGTGACCACCGCGCCCCTGGGAGCCGGCGGCCGGCGGTTGGTGGACCTGACCCTGGCCGAGCAGGCCGTGGGCCGGGGGGCCTTGCGCTACGACAAGGCCGGCGAGGAGCACTACAACCTCATCAGCGCCCTGCACAAGTCCCTACGCGGCTCCGACCCCGACGCGGCCCTGTACTGGCTGGCGCGCATGCTGGCCGCCGGCGAGGACCCCCACTACCTGCTCAGGCGCATGGTGCGCTTCGCCAGCGAGGACGTGGGCCTGGCCGACCCCTACGCGCTGAACCAGGCCGTGGCCGCCCTAGGTGCCTTTGACCTCTTGGGCCGGCCCGAGGGCGAACTGGCCCTGGCCCAGGTGGCGGTGTACCTGGCCATGGCTCCCAAGTCCAACGCCTTGTACGTGGCCTTTGGCCAGGCAAACGCCGACGCGGCCAAGCTGGGGCCTTTGGAGGTGCCGCTCACCATCCGCAACGCCCCCACCCGCCTGATGAAAAACCTGGGTTATGGCCGGGGCTATGAATATCCCCACGACCATCAGGACGCGGTGGTGGGGCAGGAGTACCTGCCCGAGCGTCTCAAGGGCCGGCGCTACTACCAGCCCACGGAGCGCGGGCGTGAGAAGCTTATCCGCGAACGGCTGCGGGAGCTGATGCGGGCCAAGGCCAGGCTGCGGCGGGAAAAGGGCGAGGGGGAAGAGGTTACTTGACCAGGCGCAGGCGGACGCCCTCGCGGGGCGCCACCTCGGGGCGGCGGCCCTGCTCGGCCAGGTTGTCCTTGACCCGCAGGGCGTTGATGATGAAGAAGGCCACCACCGAGCGCTCCCACTCGCGGGTGTGGTCCAGTTGGTCCATGCGGGCCTGTATCTGGGGCAGCAGGGCCTTCAATTCTTGGGAATCCATGTCCAAGATCTGGTCGGCCAACTGGTCCAGCATGTCCTGCACGGGCAACCTCCCGCGGTGGAAACCTCATTCACATCGGCACAAACTTGATTGGCTACCCATGATAGCCCGGGCGCCAGGGTTTGTCAAATTCAACGGCCATGTTTTTGAGCGTCTTGACGGCTGCTTGTTTGCCCATGGGCGGCAACGTATAATCAAACTCACCAGGCAGCCCTCCCCCAAGCGGGACCGGCAGCCCGGCGCCCAACCCCCGGCCCCGGCGAGGCCGCGTCTGCGAGAGGAGGCCCCATGTCCGAGCAAGCGGTGCGTCTGGACTACGCCTACTGCCTGACCGAAGCCCTAGGCAAGGGGCAGGGCCTGGAGTTGGCGGCGCTGAAGGCCCTGCAGGCCCAGGCGGACAAGGCCCACGCCAGCCTGGAGCAACAGCGCCAGGCCGGTAGCCTGGGCTTCTGGCAACTGCCGGCCATGGGCCAGGAGGACCTGGCGGCCATCACCGGCGAGGCGGACCGCCTGCGCGGCCTGGCCGACAACCTGGTGGTGCTGGGCATCGGCGGCAGCGCCCTGGGGGCCACGGCGGTGGACATGGCGCTCTCAGGGGTCTTCCGCCAATCCCTGCCCTGTAAGAACCAGGCCATGCGCCTTTTCGTGGCCGACAACTCCGACCCCCGCATGTTTTGCAGCCTGCTGTCGGGTCTGGACCCCCAGCGCACCGTGTACAACGTGGTGAGCAAGAGCGGCTCCACCGCCGAGACCATGTCCCAGTTCCTGGTGGTGCTGGAGCGCCTGGAGCGCGCCTTGGGCGCCGAGGAGGCCCGCCGGCGCATCCTTTTCACCACCGACCCGGAGAAGGGCAACCTGCGCCTCTTGGCCAACCGCGAGGCCTTCCCGGTGCTCACGGTGCCGCCCAACGTGGGCGGGCGCTACTCGGTGCTCTCTGCCGTGGGGCTATTGCCCCTGGCCTGCGCCGGCCACGACGTCAAGGCCCTACTTGACGGGGCCGCGGCCATGGCCAGCCGCTGCCTGCGCCCCGGGCTGCTGGAGAACCCGGCCTACCTCTTTGCGGCCCTGGCCGTGGCCATGCAGAGGGCCGGCCGCAACATCCTGGTGATGATGCCCTATGTCAGCGACCTCCTGGGCTTGGCCCAGTGGTTCGCCCAGCTATGGGCCGAGAGCCTGGGCAAGGCCCTGTCCCTAGATGGCAGGCGGGTCAACCTGGGCCAGACCCCGGTGGCCGCCGTGGGCGCCACCGACCAGCACAGCCAATTGCAGCTCTACATGGAAGGCCCCCAGGACAAGCTCGTCTGCTTCCTCACCCTGGCCAACTACGGCGCCGACCTGGAGATACCCGCCCTGTACCCCGAGATCGCCGCCCTGGCCTACCTGGGCGGCCGCTCCATGAGCGAGCTGATCCAGGCCGAGGCTTTGGCCACCGCCGCCGCCCTGGCCAGCCAGGGCCGCCCCTCCCTTAGCCTGCGCCTGCCCCAGTTGGACGCCCAGGTCATGGGTCAACTCATCTTCCTCTTGGAGGCGGCCACCGTGGCCGCCGGGGCCATGCTGGAGGTCAACCCCCTGGACCAGCCCGGGGTGGAGCTCTCCAAGGAGCTGACCTACGGCCTCATGGGCCGGCCCGGTTTCGCCGAGCAGAAGAAGCGCCTGGAGCAGATGGACCAGGGCGCGCGCTTCGTGGCCTAGGCCGGGGCGCCGGCAATGACACCAAACAACCAGGAGGCCCTGCTGCTCCATCCGCCGGAGGCCGAGGCCGACCCGGCCCAGCAGAAGCCCTTCCAACTGGTCAAGTACTTCTCGGTGACCAGCCTGGTCATCATCCTGCTTTTCACCATGGCCATCTCCACGGTGGTCAGTCAGCGGGCCAGCCAACTGGTGCTGCACAAGCGCGAGCAGTACGCCCTGCTCTTGGCCGAGAACCTCAACCATCAGGTGATGGTGCGATTCGTGGTGCCGGCCCTGCGCGACCACGGCGGCATCAACGTGGGCCAGCCCTCCCAGTTCAGCCTGCTGGACGCGGTGGTCAAGAACACCATCCATTCCTTCCAGGTGCGCCAGGTCAACATCCTGGACCTGGACGGCAATATCATCTACTCCACCCAGCCGGAATTCATCAGCCGCCTGGGCTCGGACGGCGAGCCCTTCCGCCAGGCCGTGGCCGGCTCCCACGCCTCGGTGCTGGAGCCGCCCCTGGATTTCCTGGAGCTGGGCGGCTACCGGCCCATGGTGCTCAAGACCTTCATCCCCCTGCGCGACGAGCGCCGGCTCACCTCCGAACTGGGGCCGGCCCGGGCGGTCTTTGAGATAACCCTGGACGTGGGCGAGGACTTCAAGGAGATCTGGCGCGATCAGCTTTTCATCGTGGGCATGCTGGTGGGCATGATGGTGCTGTTGTTCGTCATCCTGCGCACCATCGTCATAAGGGGGCAGCGCATCATGGGCCTGCGCGCCGCCCTGCAGGCCTCCCTGGAGGAGCAACTGCACCACTCCGAGCGCCTGGCCGCCCTGGGGCGCATGATCGCCGGCGTGGCCCACGAAATCAGAAATCCCCTGGGCATCGTGCGCTCCACCGCCGAGCTGTTGGGCAGCCGGGTGGAGCCCAAGCAGCGGCCCCTGGCCCAGGTCATCGTGGAGGAGTCCACCCGCCTGGGGCGCATCGTCACCGAGTTTCTGGACTTCGCCCGGCCCCAGACCCCGGACTTGCGCCCCCTGGTGGTGGAGCAGGTGCTGGAGCGCAACCTGGCGGCCCTGGCGCCCGAGGCCCAGCGGTCCGGCGTGGAGGTGGTGCGCCGCTACAACAACCGCCAGGCGCCGGCCCTGGGCGACGCCGATCTGCTCTACCGGGCCTTCCTGAACGTCTTCAACAACGCCATCCAGGCCATGGAGGAGCAGGGCGGGGGCCGGCTCACCGTCTCCACCAGCCAAGCCGAGAGCAATGGCCGTCAGTGGGTGGTCATCGCCGTGGAGGACACCGGCCCGGGCTTCGAGCCCGAGGCGGCGGGGCGTCTGTTCGATCCCTTCTTCACCACCAAGGAGCAGGGCACCGGCCTGGGGTTGAGTATCGTCAGCAGCATCGTGGCCAGCCACCGGGGACGGGTGGAGGTGGGCCAGGCCGCCGGCGGGGGGGCGCGGGTGGAGGTGCGGCTCAGGGCGGCCTAGGGCCGGCTCACCACCTCAACCAAGCTATTGCGAGGAGCCACCAGGCGACGAAGCAATAGCTTTGGCCCTGCTAGCGGCCGGGGCTTGACCGTGCCGGATGGTTAGCCCCGCCGGCACAGGTAGATGTAGCGGTAGGCCGGCTCGCGGTCCTCGATGGGCGCGAAGTTGTGGTTGAAGAACTGGCTGATGCTGGCCCGCAACCCAAGGTCCTGTACCCCGTGCATCAGAAGCATCATGGCCGTCCAGGAGGGCAGGCAGGCATTGGGGTGCCGGGTATAGGTCAGGCCCAGGTCGCGGAACAGGGCCTCGATCTCCCCCGGGTCGGGCAGGCCGTGCTCACGGTGCTCGGCCAGCCAGGCGCTCTTCGTCAGCTCCAGCACAAAGGCCTCGGCCGCCTCGGCGGCCTTGACCGGAAAGCCCAGCACGCAGGCCAGGCGGCACACCCGGGCCAACTCCGATATGAAGAAGCGCCGCTCGCCCGGGGGCACGTGCTCCAGCACGTCCAGGGCCACCACCACGTCCTGGCTGGCGTCGGCTAAGCGCAGGCCCCCGCCGCTCCTGAGCACCTTCTCGCCCCAGGGGGTCAGGCCGTGCCCGGGCAGGAAGGCGGCCAGGGCGTTGTCAAAGCCGCCCACGTCCAGGATGCTCAAGCGCCGGCCACCGGCCTCGGCGGCCACCTGGCCCACCAGCCGGGCCGTGGCGGCGAAGCGCTGGAAGCGGTCGAAGCCTAGCTCATCAAGGGACGGCATGGGCATGGCCAATCCGTGGCTCTGGGGTTGTGGTGCCAGGGCTCAGCCGGCTTTGCGGCTCTTGATATAGTCCCCATACAGTTCTTGGGCGCAGGCAGGGCAGATGCCGTGGGTGAAGTCCGCGTCCGTGTGCTCTCGCAGATAACCCTCGATCTGCTGCCAATAACCCTGGTCATCTCTTATCTTCTTGCAATGGGAGCAGATGGGCAAGAGCCCGCTCAAGGTCCGGACGTTGTCCAGGGCCTCCTGTAGTTGGCCGTTGGTTTCGGCCAGGGTGGCGTTGACCTCGTCCTTCTGGCGGGCAAAGCGCGAGGCGGCCAGGCCCAGCAGGCTGAAGTTAAGGGCCACCACACTCATGGGGAAGAAGACCAGGAAGACAACGTTTATGACCCGGTCCTGCAGCAGGCCCTGGCAGGCGTCCAGGGAGGTCAAGGCTATGCGCAGGGAAAAAGCCGCCATGCAGGTTATGAGCGTGAACAGCACCAGCAGCCGCGTGGGGTCGTTGGGTTTCTGCCGCAGGGGCAGCAGCCGGCGGGCCATCTCCGCTCCCAGGACGATTATGGCCAGTGAGAATACCACCACCCTGCCCGAGAAGCTGGGGAGCATGTAGGTGAAATAAAGGAACCCCGCCAGGTTGGCCACGCTGACCGCCAGGTGGAAGGCCAAGGGCGGACGCTGGCCCAAGAGCAGGGCCAGGCCCTGGGCCACCAGGCACAGGCTCATCACCAGGCCCTGGTTGGCCACCACGATGGTCAGCCAATCGGGCAGGATGTCGCGCAGGAACAGCAAGAGGGAAAACAAGGCCCAGCCGCTGGTGCCCAGCGCCCAATAACCAGGCCCGCGCTGGTGCTTAAGGGAGGCGCTGAACAGCACCATGGCCATGGCCAGCAGAACATAGATCACCATGGAGACTAGGATGACGGTGCGGGGGTCCAAGGAGGGCATGCCGGCTCGCTTCCTGGGGATATGCTCCTGCCTGGGTAGGCTGGCCACGGGCGGCTTATTTATACTAGGAACATATCCCGAAATCCATGTTCATTTTTGATCCTTGGCCAAGGCGCCCGCCATCGCCAGTCCTTTATGTGGGGCGGCCTTCCGTGTTATCGTTGACCTGACCTTGCCGGGGCCGCCGCCACGGGGTCCCGGCTCATACCAGCGGAGATTGGCCTTGGAACGCATCCTGATCGTGGACGACGAGAAGAACTACCTGCTGGTGCTGGACGCCCTCTTGAGCGAGGCCGGCTATGAGGTGGCCACCGCCGACGGCGGGGCGCGAGCGCTCACCATCCTGGAGGAGGACGAGCCCGACCTGATGCTCACCGACATGCGCATGCCGCGCATGACCGGCCTGGAGCTCATCAAGGCCAGCAAGGAGCGCCGGCCCGACCTGCCGGTGATCGTCATGACCGCCTACGGCACCGTGGAAAACGCCGTGGAGGCCATGAAGTCCGGGGCCGTGGACTACATCATGAAACCCTTCGAGAACCAGGAGCTTCTGCTCACGGTGCAGAGGGCGCTCAAGCTCAGCCGGCTGCTGGCCCAGAACCGTCTGCTGCGCGAGGAGGTGGCCCAGGGCCAGGGCTTCGGACAGATCGTGGGCGACAGCAAGGCCATGCGCCAGGTCTACGAGATGGTGGACAAGGTGGCGGCCACCAAGGCCACGGTGCTCATCACCGGCGAGAGCGGCACCGGCAAGGAGCTGATCGCCCGGGCCATCCACAGCCGCTCCCCCCGGGCCGAGGAGCCCTTCGTGGCGGTCAACTGCATGGCCTTGAGCGAGACGCTGTTGGAGAGCGAGCTTTTCGGTCACGAGAAGGGCGCCTTCACCGGCGCGGCGGGCCGCCGCAAGGGGCGCTTCGAGCTGGCCGACAAGGGCACGCTGTTTTTGGACGAGGTGGGAGAGATCGCCCCATCCCTGCAGGTCAAGCTCTTGCGCGTGTTGCAGGAGCGCACCTTCGAGCGGGTGGGCGGCAACCAGCCCATCAGCGTGGACGTGCGCATCGTGGCCGCCACCAACCGCGACCTGACCCGGGCCGTGGCCACGGGGCGCTTCCGCGAGGACCTGTTCTACCGCCTCAACGTGGTGCGCCTGGACCTGCCGCCCCTGCGCCAGCGCAAGGAGGACCTGCCGGCCCTGGTGGCCCACTTCGTGCGCCGCTACGCCGCCGAGACCGGCCGCACCTCCCCCCAGGTTTCCCAGGAGGCCATGCGCCGCATCTACGACTACGCCTGGCCGGGCAACGTGCGCGAGCTGGAGAACGCCCTGGAGCGGGCGGTGATAATGTCCGGGGCCGAGATAAGACCGGCCGACCTGCCCCTGGAAGTAGGACACGGTGAGAAGGCATCCGCCCAGGAGCCCCCCCGGGACGTGGGCATCACCGAGGCGGTGGAGGACCTGGAGCGGCGCATGATCCAGCGCGCCCTGAGCGAGCACCAGGGCGTGGCCGCCCACGCCGCCGAGGCCCTGGGCCTGACCAAATCCAACCTGGCCTACAAGATGAAGAAGTACGGCCTGGGAAGTTAGGGCGTCAGCCTTGCGGGCTGAGCATCCTGCCCGGTCTCACTTTTTCTCGGGGGGCTTCTTGTCCTTGTCCTGCTGGCCGTAGCCCTCGTGCATCACCTGGTCGCAGTCCTTGCAGCCATCAGGGTAGCGCTCGCACGTGTCGAAGCAATGGTACTCGAACTCCTCGACGTCGTCGTGGTCGTCGTGATCCTGGTCGTGGTTGCTCATGGCCATCCCCTGTCAGGGTTTAGCTTAATTTGACCTTAAGCCGGGGGATTCGTCAAGGCGGGGCCGCGAGCCGCGGCTGCCATAGCGGGTCGGGTGAGGCTGTGGTGCTCTCGGCCGCCAACGGCTCCCGTTGGAGCTTGCGGAATCATAACAGGGGAGGGGTGGCGAGCGGGGTTGACCGGTGGGGGCGGGGATGTGTAGGGTGGGACGAGGGCGCGGGGGATGAAGGCAGTTGGGGAAAGGTAGAAGGTGGACATGGCCCCAAAGCTGACCTTACAGTACGACCGCGAGGGCGACATCCTCTACATCAACAAGCGCCCGCCCTACGCCGAGCAGGAGTCCGAGGAACTGGGGGACGAGGTTATCGCCCGCCTGAATCCAGAAACCGGCGAGGTGGAAAACCTGGAGATTATTTTCTTCTCCACCCGCCTGCTGCGTAGCGACATGCTGGAATTGTCGGTGTCGGCGGATTTGCGGTTGGTGGCACAGGAAATGCCTGCGGTGTAGTGTTTTAATACGTCTAACCGGCCCTTAAGGCTAATTGTCAGGCAAGGACAGTTATGAATATATTTAAATTTGGGCGAGGAGATTTTTTTGGGGTTATTATTCCCGGAGCTTTTCTCGTAATAAACTTCACATTTTTTGTCCCAGCCATGAAGAACATTTTCTACGAAAACACTATTGCAGCTTCATTAGCAGGCAAGGAAGGTCTTGTCACCACTCTTCTCTTTGTGCTTAGTTATATTATAGGGTTTGCCTTGCGTCTATTAACTCCATCATTTATAGAATGGCTGTCAATTATCATTAGATTTCCATATATAATTTACAGGACACTACGGGAAACGGGCCCACAACAAATTGGCAGCAGCAATCCCAATATTTACCAGCCACAAGGCGGCATCATAAAGAGAATAAAATATAAAGTTAGCCTATATAGCGAGCGGTTCCCATATATTAATTGGTTCTTCGATAACTACCTAGAAAAGACTGCATCTTCCCAGTCTAAGTTCTTCTTTGAGTTGTTGGCCAACGAGTTTGGCAACAATAGAACTCGGATGAGTGGACACCACTTTATCAATAGCTGCAAACTATTAGTTAAGCAAAAATCAACAGCTCTGCATGACGAATTAATATTTTTTGAGGGCACAATTAGGTTTTTATCTGGCATGTCTTATGCGTTGGGAGTTTGTTTGCTTGCCCGCCTATTTTTTAGCGCAACTTATAGCAATTACCTCCTAAGTTTGTATTGTTTGTTATTTGTGGTCTTCGTTTGGAGACTTAGGCACCTTCGTTGGGCAGAGGTGCGTTCAATTCTTTCTGCTTATGCGTTTGCTTGTAGAGATATCCCCCAATGTCCTATAAGCTCCCTCACGTCCTCTCGGCGGGAGCCGGCGGCCCCGGCCAGTTCGACCACCCCACCCAACACGTAATCGCGGGTGGCCCGGACAACTCGTTGTCCTGGTGCCTAAGGCACTAGATTTTTGCCCTGGGCTATCCTTTGCCGACACGCCCATAAACCGCTGACGGCTGCCTTTGAACCTCTTGTCGCTGCGCGACCTGGACAACGAGTTGTCCAGGCTACCCGAGAACCGGCACCTCGTCCCCCTTCCTTCCATGATCTCTCCTGCTTTTTCATCCCCTCCCGGCCTGTCCCGGCCGGGCGTGAGGTGGGCGGCCAGCCCAACGGCACCGGGAAATCTGGTATCATGACTTGGAGTGGTCAGGACCTTGACAACCGTTGACGGCCCCTAATCCCGTCATGTGGCCGCCGAAAGCACGGGAGTTTTCATTGCCTCCATCTCCAACCATCAACCCCGACGCCTCTCCCCTCTTGCGCGCCCTGGCCGCCATGGGCCCCGAACTGGCCCGGCGCTTCAGCGTGACCCGCATCGGGATCTTCGGCTCCTGCGCGCGGGGCGAGGCAGGCCCAGCCAGCGACGTGGACATCATCGTGGAGTTGGCCGAGCCCACCTTTGACCACTACATGGACCTGAAATTTTACCTGGAAGATGCCCTGCAACGGCCGGTGGACCTGCTCATGGCCGACGCGGTCAAGCCCCGCCTGCGGCCCGTAATCGAACGCGAGACCGTCTATGCCTAGGGATCCAAAGCTGGCTCCCTTGGCGGCTTCCTGCCGGGCGCTTCTCGACATGGACTCCATGCCAGCCGGTTAGATCGGCAAACACCTAGAGGGAACAAGAAAGCCTCATGTCAAACACCCACGCCACGCCCGAGGCCACCCAGGCCTTATCCCAGGCCCATCCCAGCGTTCCCTACCAGCCCCTGGGCAACACCGGCCTCATGGTTTCGGCGGCGGGCTTCGGCGGCTACCGGGTGGACGTGGAGGTGGCCGAGCATCACGAGGCCCTGGAAAAGGCGCTATTGGCCGGCGTCAACCTGGTAGACACCTCCAGCAACTACACCGACGGCAACTCCGAGCGCCTGGTGGGGGCGGCGCTGGGCAAGCTCATGGGGCAGGGGAGCATCAGCCGCGACCAGGTGGTGGTGGTGAGCAAGGCCGGCTATCTGCAAGGCCAGAACTTTGAGCTGAGCCAGCAGCGCAAGCAGGAGGGCCGTCCCTTCCCCGAGCTGGTGGAGTTCGGCCAGGGCCTGGAGCACTGCCTGCATCCCGAGTTCCTGGCCGACCAGCTTACGCGCAGCCTGGAGCGCCTGGGCCTGAAGCGCCTGGACGTGTTTCTGCTGCACAACCCCGAGTATTACCTGGGCTGGGCGGCCCAGCAGCAGATGGACCTGGGCCAGGCCCGCGAGGAATACTACCGCCGCCTTGGGCAGGCCTTGGCCCACCTGGAGGACGAGGCCCGGCAGGGGCGCATCAGCTACCACGGCATCAGCTCCAACACCTTCGCGCAGGCCAGCGACCACCCCGAGTTCACCTCCCTGGCCAGGGTGTGGCTCTTGGCCCAGTCCCTGGGGCACGGGCACCGCTTCCGGGTCATCCAGTTCCCCTTCAACGTGCTGGAGCCCCAGGCCCTGACAAGGCCCAACCAACCCGGCGGCCAGAGCCTCTTGGGCCAGGCCCGCCAGCTCAGGCTGGGCGCGCTCGGCAACCGGCCGCTCAACGCCCTGAACCAGGGCCGGCTCATGCGCCTGGTGGAGGTGCAGGCCGGCCTGGTGCCCACCCCCGACCAGGTGGGCGCGGTGGTCGCCGATCTGTTGGCCTCGGAGTCGGAGATCAAGACCCTCTTGTTTCCGCGCCTGGCCCTGGAGGAAGACCAGAGGCAGCAGTTGGCCGAGTTCCTGGGCGCGGCCCGCATGCTCTCCGAGCATTGGCCCGAGTTTCAGGGCCTGGAGCACTGGCGCAGCGTGCAGGGCGAGTATTTGCTGCCGCGCGTGCACGCGGCAATGCAGTTCCTGGCCCAGGCCCTGGGCGAGGACCAGGAGGCGGCGGGCCTGATCCAGGGGCACCTGGAGCTCTTGGCGCGTGCCCTGGGCACCATCGAGGCGGTGTACCGGGCGGCCACGGCCCAGGAGAACAAGGTGCTCAAGGCCCGCCTGGCCCTGGCCGATCCGGACTGGGCCCAGGCGCCCTCCTTGAGTCAGATGGCCATCCGCGCCCTGCGCTCCACCGAGGGCATAAGCTCGGTGCTGGTGGGCATGCGCCGGCCCGCCTATGTGGATGACGTGCTGGCCGAGTTGGCCCGGCCGGTGGCCCAGGCGCCGCGCCTGGAGGCCTGGCGGGCCATGACCGGCAAGGCCCCCGCCTAGCCGCCAAGCGGCACCGCCCGGTGGCGGCGGGCTTGCGTTTAGGACTTGGCCCCGATGCCCTTCTTGATCTCGCGGGCTATGATGCTCCGCTGTATCTGGTTGGCCCCCTCGAATATCTGGGTGAGCTTGGCGTCGCGGAACATGCGCTCCAGGGGGAAGTCCTTGATGTAGCCGTAGCCGCCCAGTATCTGCACCATGTCGGTGGTGACGGCCATGGCCATGTCGCTGCAGAAGCACTTGGCCATGGAGGAGAGCTGGGTGTTGCGCTGGCCCTGGTCGCGGGTCAGGGCCGCCCGGGCCATGAGCCCCCGGCCGGCCTCGATGTTCATGGCGGCGTCGGCCAGCATGAAGGAGATGGCCTGGTGGTCCAGCAGGGCGCGGCCAAAGGTGCGGCGCTGGTTGGCGTAGCGCAGGGTGTGCTCCAGGGCGCCCTCGGCGATGCCCAGGGCCAGGGCGGCCACGGCTGGCCGCGACATGTCGAAGTCGGCCATGGCGATCAAGAAGCCGTCGCCGGGCTGGCCCAGCAGGTTTTCCGCCGGCACCTCCACGCCCTCCAGGATCACCTCGGCGGTGTTGCTGCCCCGAAAGCCGCACTTATCCTCCACCTTGCCTATGTGCAGGCCGGGGCGGCCGCGCTCCACCACGAAGAAGGAGAACTCCTTGGGGCCGGTCTTGGCCAGCACACTGTAGAGCCCGGCCACGCCGCCGTTGGTGGCGAAGACCTTGCGCCCCTCCAGGACGTAGCTGCCGCCGCGGCGCTGGGCCTTGGTGGTGATGGCCGCCACGTCCGAGCCGGCGCCGGGCTCGGTGACCAGATAGCCCATGAGCTGCCTGTCCTGGGAGATGCGGGGCAGGAACCTGGCCTTTTGCCCGGGGCTGCCGGCGTGCACCAGGGGGAAGCTGCCCACGGCCTGGATGATGAGGTTGAGGGCCGAGGAGGCGCAGACCTTGGCGATCTCCTCCACGCACAGGCACAGAGTGTGGCAGGTCTGCTGGGGCCAGCCGCCAAACTCCTCGGGCAGCATGATGCTTAGCAGGCCCAGGTCCCACAGCAGGGACGTCACCTCCCAGTCGTAGCGGCCCTGGGCGTCGGTCTGGGCCGCCCGTGGGGCGATCTTCTGCACGGCCGCGCGGCGCACGCCCTCTAGCAGCAGGCGTTGGTCCTCCGATGGCTCCAGTCCGTGCATGTTGTCCGCCTCCAGCAGTTGTAAGGGAGCAGCACCAGCCCCCACGGCCAGCCCATGGCTAGGTTGGCCCTCTGGCCGGCTAGGCCGAGCCGGGGCGTGGCCAGCCTGGGGCATGATAACCCGTGGGGAGGCGGGGTTCAATCCAAGCGTCGCGGCCCGTATTGCTCCGCCGAGGCCGCCCCGGCTGCCCCATGCCCAGGTTTGGTGTGCAACAAGGTCATCTTACACTAGATTTTGTGGTCAGCCCGTGTCATAATCCCCCCTGATTGGTTCGATGTAACTTTTATCCCCGGCCACGGAGGCCTTCTCCGGCGGCCGGGCCTCCCGCGCATGGGGATGCATCATGCCGCCTGCCAGACCTTCCCGTAATCCAAGAAGCACCCTGGCCTGCCTGGCCGCCCTCCTGTTGGTGGCCCTGCTGGCCACGCCCGCCGTTGCCAGCCGCCAGCCCTACCTGGACCAGGCCCAGGCCTTGGCCAGCGCCACCCTGGGCAACCAGGCCGCGTACTGGGGACAGTCTCCCACCTGGGAAACCATGGACGCCAGCGGCAATGGCCAACCGCTCAACGGCTTCTTCGACTTCTTCACCGACTGGCTGGACTGGTTCAACGACAAGAAGGACGAGGTGACCGGCGATAAGTACAGCGACGCCGGCATACCCCACGACCCCTTCTATGGCAACCTCTACGGCATGAACGTGCAGCAGTTGGACACCATGAGCGTGGACGATTTCTCGCGGGTGCTGCGCTACGCCGGCCCTTGGGTGCGCTTCAACATCTCCACGGCCGAGGTGTCGGAGAACAACTGGTTCCGCCTGGACCCGGGCCTGTCCAAGCTGCGCTCGGCGGCCAACAGCACCGGCATCCAGCCCAACCTGGTCATCAACCTGAGCGGTTACTCCAGCGGCGGCGACACCCCCCTGGAGCGCGGCCTGTCCTGGGACGCCAAGGCCAGCCGTTACTCCGACCTGGCCAATCGCCTGACCAGCCGGGTGCGCTCCCAGGGCTGGGGCGACGCCATCTTCGAGGCCTGGAACGAGCCCGACAACTCCAGTTCCAGCATCGGCATCGGCGCCTCGGGCAGCGAATTCACCAGCGCCATCACCAAGCTGTGCAACGGCTTCTCCTCGGGGGTGCGCCAGGCGGGCGGCACCACGGCCTTCTCGCCCTTCATGACCCTCAACGACAGCAAGATAGACACCGTGCGCACGGTGTGGAACAACGTGCAGACCGGCTTTGACTACTTCAGCTCCCACATATACGATGACGACGCCGGCCACACCAAGTATTGGGCCCAGCAGACCAAGTCCTTCACCGGCAACCGGCCGGTCATCATCAGCGAGCACGGCTACAACTCCAGCCCCCATGACTATGACAAGTACCGCCGCCAGGCCTGGGCCCTGTACCAGGGCTTTGGCGCCGAGACCCTCAAGGGTGTCATGGGCTATGTCTATGCCTCCGACGACAGCCATTGGGCCATCGGCGCGGGTGACGACTTTTTCTGGAAGGTGACCCACAACAGCCGGCCCTGATCCAGCTGGCCGGCGCCAGGCGGCAAGATCAATCATTGGCGAAAGGGGGGAGTGGGGAATGCCAGATACCCTTTTCATGATCCATGGCATGTGGGGCGGGCCTTGGTGTTGGGATAACTACCGGGCCTTTTTCCAGCAGGCCGGGTACCAATGCCTGACACCCACGCTCCGTGGACATGACGTTGCCCCCCAGGACCCGCCACCGCCAGGATTGGGCCGGCTCAGCCTGTTGGACTACGCCCAGGACCTGGAAAGCCAAATCAGCGCCCTGCCCCAGCCGCCCATCATCATGGGCCATTCCATGGGGGGCCTTCTGGCCCAGATGCTGGCCGCCCGTGGCCTGGGCAAGGCGGCGGTGTGCATCACCCCAGCCACGCCCCGTGGCGTGATGGCCCTGCGCTTCTCGGTAATCAAGAGCTTCTGGAGCGCCATTTGGCATTTTCGCTTCTTGGGCCTGCCCCACCGGCCAACCCTGGCCGAGGCGTCCTACTCCATGATGCATCTGTTGACCCCCGAGGAGCAGAGGCAGAACTTCGGGCGGTTTGTGCACGAATCAGGGCGCGCCACCGCGGAGATCGGTTTCTGGCTTCTGCACTGGGGCAAGAAGCCCTCGGCGGTGGATGAAAAGGCCATCCAATGCCCCTTGCTGGTGGTGGCCGCGGGCCAGGACCGCATCACCCCGGCGGCGGTGGTCAGCCAGTTGCAAAAGAAATACACCCATGGCGCGACGTTCAAGGTGTTTCCCGAGCATGCCCACTGGATATTGGCCGAGCCGGGCTGGCGGGACGTGGCGGGCTACATCCTCGACTGGCTGCAAGGCGAAGCCAAGCGGTAAGGAGCGGGGCGGTCAGCCATGCAGATGAAGAAAGGCCCCCTGTCCATCGAGACCGCCACCGACGCCGACGCCGCCGAGATACTGGCCCTGCAAAAACTGGCCTACGCCACCGAGGCCGAGCTTTACGGCGACTGGTCCCTGCCGCCCCTGCTGCAAACCCTGGAGCAGATTCAGGCCGAGTTCGCCAGCCATGTCTTTCTCAAGGCCCGGCAGGACGGCGCTATCGCCGGCTCGGTGCGGGGCCTCATGCAAGGCCACACCTGCCTGGTGGGCCGGCTCATCGTGCACCCCCGCGCCCGCCGTCAGGGCCTGGCCACCAGCCTGATGGCCGAGATCGAGGCGCGCTTTGCGTTAGCCCAGCGCTTCGAGTTGTTCACCGGGCACAAAAGCGCCGGCAACCTGCGGCTGTACCAGGGGCTGGGATACCGGGAGTTTGAGCGCAGGCCGGTGAAGGAGGGGCTGGTGCTGGTGTTCCTGGAAAAAACCAAGAAATAAATCGTCAGGGAAGGTGGGGGCAGGCTGGGTGACGCTGCCCTATGGGCAACCCCGGCAACCGGTTGCCGGGGCCGCGCGGCGGCAAGAGGTTGAGGCGGGGTGCGTCGTGGTGAACGGGTCTTGCGGAAGACCGGGACGCTCCATAATACCGCTTGTGCCCGCGGTACCCAGGTAGTCCGGCTACCTCGCCACCTGGCGCGGCGATCTCCCGCTTCCCTCCCCCGGCTGGCACAAGCCCGTGGTCATGGCCGGGAAACGGGAGATCGCCCCGTGGATTTGCTGAGCCAAGCGCCAATGATTAGTGCCAGTTATGGCAAAAATTGATGATTTGGTTTAAGCGCGGGCCATCGCCGGCCCTATCTGCTAGCTAGTGGTACTCGTGCGTGCCCAGGAGCACCGGCAGGCCGGTCTTCTCCTGGATAAAGGCCACGCGGTCCTCCAGGGACATGTTCTTGCACTCGGGCTTGGCGCCCACCATGCACGAGGACAGATACACCGCCTCGGGGCGCATCTCGGCCATCTTCATGAAGTGCCCCAGGTTGGGCACCGTGGCCCGGCCCGGGCACTCGCACTTTATGAAGGCCACCACCTGCACCGGCTCCGTGAACTTGCCCGTGCCCAGGGCCGCCGCCTTGAGGCAGCGCCACTCGCCCGGGCAGCCGTACCCCGCGTCCATGTAGGAGCCGCAACCGATCACCGCCACTGGTTTCATCTTTGGCCCTCCTGGCAAATCCCCAGTAAGGCGCTGGGGGCGCTCTGTTATCACCTGATAATCGCAGGGATATTCCTAGCACGGCCCAGGGGACCGGTCAAGGGCGGCCACAATGCCCGCTTGCCCCGGCCCGCCACGGGTGCTATGGCATGACAAGCACCCCATCCACATAACCCGCAGGGAGGCGCCCGCCATGCCGCCCGTCTTTTGCTTCATAGATGACGCCCAGTTCGAGCTGGACAACTTCGCGCAGAATGCCGCCCCGGCCTTTGCGCGGGCGCGTTTTGTCTACGCCCGTACTTTTGGCGAGGCCAGGGAGCGCCTGGCTGGGGAATATCCCCTGTGCTTTTTGTTGGACATCTACGGGGCCGGCCCCCGGGTGAGCGCCCCGCGCATCCCAGACCTGGCCGAGCTTGAACGGGACCTGGGGCCGGGCACACCACTGGATTCCCTGTACGAGGGCCTGGAGCAGGCCGGGGCAGAGGCGGGCAACCTGTACCTGCGCCGGCTCTACGGCCAGGTGGAGCGCTGGCAGCGGGCCTTTTTACAGGCAGCCGGGGACTTGGGCCAGGGCCGGGCCTATGGGCTATACAACCTGGAGCAGGCGCGGCGCCACTACCCCCATGCCGCCGCCCTGGGCTACTCGCGCAAGGCCCTGTACGCCGATGCCGTGGCCCTCAGCCTGGCCGGGGCCGAGGGGCTCTTGCAGAAGCCCCAGGGCGCTGGCGACCAGGCCATCGCCCTGGCCACCCGCCAGGCCGCGCCCGGCCTGGCCCGGGCCGCCCACGCCGCCGTGGAGCGCCGCCTGGGCATGCGGGCCGGCCCGCTCTTGGCCCGCCTGGCCGGCCAGGACGGACTCCGGGAACTGACCCAGGCCCTGCAACGCGCTCTGACCTGCCTGGATGGGCGGGGTGAGCGCGGCCCGGCGGGCCAGGCCTTGCTGGACTTAGCCCGCCGGGCTGCCGGCCTGGACCCCGGCGACCAGGCCCTGCTGGGGGCCTTGGGCCTCTGGCTGGAAGCGGCTTAAGCGGCCAGCCCGGCTTCGCCATCTCTGATGATGAGCAACCTTCACCGGGAGCCCGCACGGTTGGCCAGTTCGACAACCCCGCCCGACCCGTCAATGCCAGCCCGGGCACCGGGCCGGCTTGCGAGATTACATAACCCTGCACCGGGAGCCCGCACGGTTGGCCAGTTCGACAACCCCGCCCGACCCGTCAATGCCAGCCCGGGCACCGGGCCGGCTTGACATGGTGGGGGGGCGTTGTTAGATTTGCTTAGCACTCGGGGCACTTGAGTGCTGATAGGGGGTAACTGCCCGTGACCGAAGAGCTTTCGCAGCGCGCTCGCTTGGTGCTCTCGGCGGTGATAGCCAACTACATCGCCACCGCCGAGCCCGTGGGGTCGCGAACCATCTCCAAGCTCACGGGCGTGTCGGTGTCACCGGCCACCATCCGCAACGTCATGTCCGACCTGGAGGACCTGGGCTACCTGGCCCAGCCCCACGTCTCGGCTGGCCGGGTGCCCACCTCCCAGGGCCTGCGCTTCTACGTGGACTCCATACTGGAGGTGCGCGAGCTGGATCAGCAGGCCAAGGCCCAGATTAACCAGGCCCTGCACGAGCGCCAGCCCCTGGACCTGCGCGAGGTGCTCCAGGCCGCCAGCCGGTCGTTGAGCCTCTTGAGCCAGCAGGCGGCGGTGGTGGCCGCGCCCCTGCCCGAGCAGGAGGTCTTCAGGCATGTTGAGTTCGCGCTGTTGCAGCCGGGGCTGATCCTGGTGGTGCTGGTGACTAAAAGCGGCGGGGTCCAGAACAGAATTATCGAGGCCGATAGCGACCTTAAACAAGATGACCTGGATAAATTCACCAGGTACTTGAATGAACTGCTGGCCGATCTTACCTTAAGCGAGGTCAAAGAGCGGGTGGCCCGGGAGATGGCGCGCGAGAAGGTGCGCTTTGACCGGGTCTTGAGCCGGGCCTTGCGTCTGGGGCAAAAGGCCCTGCCAGGCGGTGGGCCGGGCGATGTGTTCGTGGAGGGGCAGACCAACCTGATGGGCGCCCCCGAGTTCGCGGACGTGGCCAGGTTGCGCCTGATATTCCGGGCCTTTGAGGAAAAATCCACCCTGCTGCGGCTCTTGGAAAAGTCCCTGGCCGCTCAGGGGGTGCAGATATTCATCGGCGCCGAGAGCGATCTGGCCGGGCTGGAGGGCTTGACCGCGGTGACGGCCGCCTATGGCGGCAGGCGCGCGCCCCTGGGGGCCTTGGGGGTGATCGGCCCCACGCGCATGGACTACTCAAAGGTCATCCCCATCGTGGATTACACCGCCCAATTGGTCAGCCGCATCCTGGGGTCCCGGGACTAGGGCGCCGTCAGCCTGGAGGATAATTTGGTCAAGCAGGAGTCACCGGCGGGCGAGAAGAGCAAGAAGCAGGACGTGGCCTCCGAGGCGGCGCCTCAATCCGAGCCGGCCCCCCAGGCTGGGGATGCTCCCAAAGTGGAAGCCGACCCCCTGGCCGCCCTCACCTCCGAGCGCGACGAGCTCAAGGACCGCATGCTGCGCCTGGCCGCCGAGACCGAGAACTTCAAGAAACGGCTGGAGCGAGACAAGGCCGAGTTCTTGCGCCGGGCCAACGAGGGCATGGTCAAGGACCTCTTGCCGGTGTTGGACAACCTGGAGCGGGCCTTGAGCCACGCCGCCGAGCCTAGCGGCCAGGGCACCCTGGCCGAGGGCGTCTCGCTGACTGTCCAGGAACTGATGAAGGTGCTGGAGCGCCACGGCCTGGAGAAGATCGAGGCCCTGGGCCAGCCCTTCAACCCCGAGTTCCACGAGGCCATGATGCAGCAGGAGGACCCGGCCCAGGACGAGAACACCGTGCTCACGGAGTTGCAAAAGGGCTACATGTTCCAGGGGCGGCTGCTCAGGCCGGCCATGGTGGTGGTGAGCAAAAGGCCGGCGCCCAGCGACGACGAGGGCACCGAGATTAAGATCACGATCAATTAATAGCCATCGGCGCCAGGCGCCGCCGGCCCACCAGATTTGCGGGGAGGCAGTTTACCATGGGCAAGATAATCGGAATTGACCTGGGCACCACCAACTCCTGCGTGGCCATCATGGAGGGCGGCGAGCCCACGGTGCTGACCAACCAGGAAGGCAGCCGCACCACCCCCAGCGTGGTGGCCATCACCGACAGCGGCGAGCGCCTGGTGGGCCAGGTGGCCAAACGCCAGGCCATCACCAACCCCACCCAGACCGTCTTCGCCGTCAAGCGCCTGATCGGCCGCAAGTACGCCTCCAAGGAGGTGCAGGACGACATCAAGATACTGCCCTACAAGATTTCCCAGGCCTCTAACGGCGATGCCCATCTGACCATCCAGGGCAAGGACTACTCGCCAGCCGAGGTCTCCTCCATGGTGCTGGTCAAGATGAAGCAGACCGCCGAGGACTACCTGGGCGAGAAGATCAGCGACGCGGTCATCACCGTGCCGGCCTATTTCAACGACTCCCAGCGCCAGGCCACCAAGGACGCGGGCAAGATCGCGGGCCTCAACGTGCTGCGCATCATCAACGAGCCCACGGCGGCGGCCCTGGCCTACGGGCTGGACAAGAAGAAGGACGAGAAGATCGCGGTCTTCGATTTGGGCGGCGGCACCTTCGACATATCCATCCTGGAGCTGGGCGACGGCGTATTCGAGGTCAAGTCCACCAACGGCGACACCCACCTGGGCGGCGAGGACTTTGATCTCAAGGTCATTGACTGGCTGGCCGACGAGTTCAAGAAGGACCAGGGCATTGACCTGCGCGGCGACAAGATGGCCCTGCAGCGGCTCAAGGAGGCGGCGGAAAAGGCCAAGATGGAGCTAAGCACCTCCATGGAGACCGACATCAACCTGCCCTTCATCACCGCCGACCAGTCTGGCCCCAAGCACCTGAATATCAAGCTCTCCCGGGCCAAGCTGGAGGCCCTGGTGGACGAGCTCATCACCCGCCTGGACGGCCCCTGCCGCATGGCCATGCGCGATGCCGGGCTGAGCGCCGACCAGATCAACGAGGTCATCCTGGTGGGCGGCATGACCCGCATGCCCCGGGTGCAGCAGAAGGTCAAGGAGCTTTTCAACAAGGAGCCCCACCGGGGCGTCAACCCCGACGAGGTGGTGGCCATCGGCGCGGCCATCCAGGGCGGCGTGCTGGGCGGCGACGTCAAGGACGTGTTGCTTTTGGACGTGACCCCCTTGAGCCTGGGCATCGAGACCCTGGGCGGGGTGATGACCAAGCTCATCGAGAAGAACACCACCATCCCCACCCGCAAGAGCCAGATCTTCAGCACGGCGGCCGACAGCCAGCCGGCGGTCTCCATCCACGTGCTGCAGGGCGAGCGCGAGATGGCCGGCAACAACAAGACCCTGGGCCGCTTCGAGCTGGTGGGCATCCCGCCAGCCCCCCGGGGCGTGCCCCAGGTCGAGGTCACCTTCGACATTGACGCCAACGGTATCGTGCACGTCAGCGCCAAGGACCTGGGCACCGGCAAGGAGCAGTCCATCCAGATCACCGCCAGTAGCGGCCTGTCCGAGTCCGAGATACAGCAGCTCATCAAGGACGCCGAGATGCACGCGGCAGACGACAAGAAGAAGCGCGAGCTGGTGGAAACCCGCAACCACGCCGACAGCCTGGCCTACTCGGTGGAGAAGAACCTCAAGGAGATGGGCGACAAGGTGGACCCGGCGCTGAAGGCCGACGTGGAGGCCAAGGTGGAGTCGGTGCGCAAGGCCCTGGAGAGCGACGACAAGGCCACCATTGACAAGGCCGTGGCCGACCTGACGGCGGCCAGCCACAAGATGGCCGAGGCCCTGTACAGCGCCAGCACCCAGCAGCAGGCCGGGGCACAGCAAGAGCAGCCGCAGCAGTCGGCCAAGCCCAAGGGCGGCGACGACGTGGTGGACGCCGACTTCGAGGAAGTGAAGAAGTAGTTGCCAGCACGTCTGGTCATATGGCTGGCGGCCCTTTTGGCCGCCGCCATCCTTTTGCCCCTGGGCTGCGCCAAGGAGCCCCTGACTCCGGCGCCGGTGCTTACCCGCCCCACGCCGGCCGACGAGACCCAGGCCGTGCTGCGCCTGGGCCAGGAGCGCCTGGCCCGGGGCCAGCACCATGAGGCGGCAGACGCCTTCCGGGCGGCGCTCAAGATGCGCTCCACGCCGGCCCAGGTGGCCGAGGCCCGCCTGGGCCTGGCCAAGGCCCTGATCGGAGCCGGCGAGAAGGCCCTGGCCCTGGCCCAGCTTCAGGAACTCTTGGCCAGCGGGCCGCTGCCGGCGGCGCAACTGGAGGCCGGGCTCCTGGCCGCGCGCCTGGAGCGCGACCAGAACCAGTTGGGCGCCGCCGAGACGCGCCTGCGCACCCTGCTGGCCAGCCCAACCTTGATGCCGGGTCCCCAGGAGCGGCGCCAGGCCCTGGGGCTTTTGGCCGAGGTGCTGCAAACCCAGGGCCAGCACGCGGCGGCGGCGGCTTATCTGCTGCGCCTGGCGCCGGACACCCCGCCCGACCAACTGACGGCCCTGGGCCTGCGCCTGGCCGAGGTGGCCGGCCAGGCCCCCAGCCGCCAGGTGGAGCCCTTGCTGAATCAGGCCGCCGACGCCTCCCTGCGGGCGGCCCTGGCCCTGGCCCTGGCCCAGGCCCACCTGCGCGAGGGGCGCGCCGAGCAGGCCGAGGCCGGCCTGAACAGCCTGCGCCAGACACCAGCGGCCCAGCCCTACCTGCCGCGGGTGGAGGCCCTGGCCCAGGAGCTGGGCCAGGCCCGGCAGGTGCGGGCCAGCGCCGTGGGGGTGATCCTGCCGCTCTCCGGCCCCTACGAGAGCCACGGCCGCAATGTGCTGGCCGCCGTGGAACTGGGCCTGGGGCTCTTGAGCGGCGGCGACCAGGCCTCGGTCCTGTTCATCGAGGACAGCGGCAACGACCCCAGGCAGGCCGTGGAGGCCCTGACCCGCCTGGCCGGCGAGCGCAAGGTCATGGCCGTGATTGGCCCGCTGGACAGCGCCTCGGCCCTGGCCACGGCCCGACAGGCCCAGGCCCTCAAGGTGCCGCTCATCACGCCCAGCGTGGTGGAGGGGGCCACCAAGGCCGGGGACTACGTCTTCCAGAATTTCTTCTCGCCGGCCGACCAGGTGGCCGCCCTCCTGGATGAGGCCATGGACCGGCGGGGGCTCAAGCGCCTGGCGGTGCTGGCTCCCCGCACCGCCTATGGCCAGGGCTTTGCCAAGCTTTTTGACGCCGGGGTGCTGGCCCGGGGCGGCCAGGTGGTGCGCACGGTATTCTACGACCCCAACCAGACCGACTTCTCCACCGACATCCGCCAACTGGGCCACCTGCCGCCTGGCTATCGGGGGGGGCGCGGAGACGGACCCAAGCCCACCATGGACTTCGACGCCCTGTTCATCCCCGATAACGTGGAGCGGGTGGGGCTGATCGTGCCCCAGTTGGTGTATCACGACGTGGCCGGCCTGCCCCTCCTGGGCACCAGCCTGTGGCATAACCCCAAGCTAGTGGAGATGGCCGGCCGCTTCCTGCACAACGCCATCATCCCCGACGCCTTCGACGCCAGCGACCCCTCGCCCCTGGTGGCCGGCTTCGTGGGGCAGTTTCGGCAGGCCATGGGGCGCGATCCCAACGTCATAGACGCACACGGCTACGACGCCGCCCTTATCCTGCGGGGCATCCTGCAAGGACCCCAGCCGCCGCGCACCCGCCAGGGCATGCGCGACGTCCTGGCCGAGATCAAGGACGTGCCCGGTGTCTGCGGCCCGCTCTCCGTGAGTCCCGACCGCCGCATCAAAAAGCCACTGCCCTTGTTCACGGTGCGCGGCGAGGCCTTCCGGCGCCTGGACGGCTCGGAGACACTGGTACCGGTGGAGCCCTCCAGCATCCCGTCCCCGTCCCTGGTGCCCGCGGCCACCTCCGTGACGCCCATGCCCGCGGCCCCGGCCCTGCCGCCCCCGGCACCGTCCGCGGCCACGGGAGCGCCGGCCAGCCCGCCGCGCTAGACACCGCTGGCCCATCCCGCGAAGGGGCCGCTAACGGCGCCTGACGGGCCGCCCCGGCGCCAACCACGGTCCCTCAGCCATGGCCCCTCCGGGAGCGCCCATGCTCGACCTGCAAAGTCTGGTCACCCAGTACGGCTACCTGGCGCTGTTCGTGGGCACCTTTCTGGAGGGCGAGACCATCCTGGTGCTGGGTGGGCTGGCGGCCCAGCAGGGGCTTTTGGAGTTGCCCTGGGTGATGGCATCGGCCTTCACCGGTAGCCTGCTGGGCGACCAATTGGCCTTTTTCATCGGCGGCCGCTGGGGCCGGCCCATCGTGGCCCGCTTCCCCGGCTGGCAAGAAAAGATCGAGAGGATTCGCCACAAGACCGGACGCTACCTGGATCTGTGGATGCTCACCTTCCGCTTCTTTTGGGGTTTGCGCAACCCCACTCCCTTCGTGCTGGCCATGAGCGGCGTGCCCCTGGTCCGCTTCGCCACCCTTAACGCCATCGGCGCCCTGATCTGGGCCGTGGCCGGGGCCTGGGCCGGCTATCTTTTCGGCCAGGCCCTGGAGCGCTACCTGGGCGAAATACACAAACATTCCCTGCTGATCCTGGCCGGGCTGGTGTTGCTGTGGACCCTGGCGATGCTGGCGCGCGCCTGGCTCAAGCGCCGGCGAAAGCGTCACACGGCATAGGGGAGGGGGTCGCGCGCGCCGGCCTGGGCAAAGCCCTTGAGCCTGAGCTGGCAGGAGTCGCAGCGGCCGCAGGCCAGGCCGTGCTCGCCGGGGTCGTAGCAGGAGTGGGTGATGGCGTAGTCCAGGCCCAGCCTTAGCCCCTGGGCGATGATCTGGGCCTTGCTCAGGTTTATCAAGGGGGTGTGGATGCCAAAGCGCCGTCCCATCTCGGCGCCCAGGCGGGTGCCCAGGTTGGCCACCTCCTGGAAGGCGGCGATGAACTCCGGCCGGCAGTCGGGATAGCCGGAATAGTCCAGGGCGTTGACCCCGATGAAAATGTCGGTGCAGTCCAGGGTCTCGGCCCAGGCCACGGCCAGGGACAGGAACAGGGTGTTGCGGGCCGGCACATAGGTGACGGGCACGCCCTGGGCCATGGCCTGGTGGGGGCGGTCCTTGGGCACCGGCAGGTCGCTGGTCAGCGCCGAGCCGCCGATGAGGCGCAGGTCCATATCCATCACCAGATGCTGCGCAGCTCCCAGGGCCTGGGCCACCCGGGCGGCGGCCTTTAGCTCCACGGCGTGACGCTGGCCGTAGCGGAAGCTCAAGGCGTGGCAGGTGTAGCCGTCCTGGCGCGCCAGGGCCAGCACGGTGCTGGAATCCAGCCCACCGGAGAGCAGCACCACAGCCGGTGGCCCGGGGTCTGGTGGGGTCATTTTTCCTCCAGTCAAGCAAAGTGGCCTTTGCGGGGAGTATAAACCCGCCCCCCGCCGCCGCCAATAGGCGGGTTGGGACCATTTCACAGTTAGTTAGCTCTTGATCCTAGGATTAAGCTGGTTTATGGTTGTCTGTACTGCTTTGCACAAAGATTGCCCCTTTGTGCGGCGGTACAAACGGGGGAGTGTCTTTTCTTCAGCCAGATAATTTCAACGCCGAGGATTGACACGCGCCTGCCCAGGCGTTAAATTTTAATTGATAATTGTTACTAAATGGAGTCAGTGGTGCAAGCTTCAGCCAAACTTAGGATGACCACGCAGCGGCAGGTGATCTTGGAGGAGCTGCGCAAGCTCAAGAGCCATCCCACCGCCGGTGAGCTATGCCAGATTGTGCGGCAGCGTCTGCCCCGCATCAGCCTGGGCACCGTTTACCGCAACCTGGAGATACTCTCGCGCTCGGGGGTGGTGCTCAAGTTGGACGTGGCCGGCCTGGAGATGCGCTTTGACGGCACGGTGGACAACCATTACCACCTGCGCTGCCTGGATTGCGGCCGCGTGGTGGACGTGGAGATGAGGCCCCTGCAGGGGCTGGAGAACACCGTGGGCCAATACAGCGGTTTCGAGGTCCTGGGCCACCGCCTGGAGTTCGTGGGCCACTGCCCGGACTGCCGCCAGGCCCAGGCCACGGCCTGAGCCATCAACCAAAATCATCGCGGAGTGACAAAGGCATGACCGCCAAGGACAAGAACGCCCTGGACCAAGAGGGGCGCCAGGTACTCAAGGCCCTGGCCCAGGCCGGCGGCCCCCAGGCCCCCAAACAGATCGCCCAGGCCGCCGGCCTGGACGGCAAGGTGGTGAGCGAGGTCATCAAGGGCCTCAAGGGCCAGGGCCTGGTGGACAGCCCGGTGCGCTGCAAATACGGGCTCACGCCGGCTGGCCAGGCGGCGGCCAAGCCCTAGTCCCCGGCGGCCAGCGCCGTCCACCCTTCGGGAACCTATCGCTGCATCTGATAAACAGAGGGAGTTCGACCATGCCTGAACTGAAGGGGACCCAGACCGAGAAGAACCTGCTCACGGCCTTTGCCGGCGAGTCCCAGGCCCGCAACCGCTACACCTACTTCGCGGCCAAGGCCAAGAAGGAAGGCTTCGAGCAGATGGCCTTCATCTTCGAGGAGACGGCCAACCAGGAAAAGGAGCACGCCAAGCGCCTGTTCAAGTTCCTGGAGGGCGGCGACGTGGAGGTGGTGGCCGTCTTCCCGGCCGGGCTTATCGGCGGCACCGTGGACAACCTCAGGGCGGCGGCCGCCGGCGAGAACCACGAGCAGGTCATCATGTACCCCGGCTTCGCCCGGGTGGCCAGCCAGGAGGGTTTCCCCGAGATCGCCCAGGTCTTCGAGGCCATCGCCGTGGCCGAGCGCTTCCACGAGAAGCGGTTCAAGGACCTGGCGGCCAACATCGAGGCCGGCCGGGTCTTCAAGCGCCAGCAGGAAACCACCTGGCGCTGCCGCAACTGCGGCTACATCCACGAGGGCGATTGCGCGCCGGACACCTGCCCGGCCTGCGCCCACCCTCAGGCCCATTTCGAGATCAAGGGCGAAAACTGGTAGACCTGCCCCCCAAAAAACTCCAGAATATTTGGTATCCCATTGCTCTATAGGACAGGGAGGAGCCCTAAATGACCCAGAGACTCCAGGTGTACAAATGCGAGTTGTGCGGCAACATCGTGGGGATGCTCCACGCCGGCCAGGGCGAGCTGGTCTGCTGTGGCCAGCCCATGAAGCTCCAGAGCGAGAACACCGTGGACGCGGCCAAGGAAAAGCACGTGCCGGTGATCGAGAAGGTGCCCCAAGGCTACAAGGTCAAGCTGGGCAGCGTGCCTCATCCCATGGAGGAGAAGCACTATATCGAGTGGATCGAGTTGCTCGCCGGCGACAAGACCTACCTGGAGTTCCTCAAGCCGGGCCAGGCGCCGGAGGCGGTGTTCTGCGTCGAGGCCGAGGGCGTCACCGCCCGGGCCTACTGCAACCTGCACGGCCACTGGAAGTCCTAAACCTCGCCAGCGCTGAACAACGCCGGAGCGGCCCCGGGGGCCGCTCGGCGCCACGCTAGCCACCCCCAACCAGCCCTCGCGGCACAAGGAGAAGGACATAATGAAAAAGTACGTTTGCGGCGTGTGCGGATACACCTATGATCCCGCCAAGGGCGACCCCGAGGGCCACGTGGCGCCGGGCACCGCCTTCGAGGACCTGCCCGACGACTGGTCCTGCCCGGTCTGCGGCGCCTCCAAGGACCAGTTCGAGCCCGAGGGCTAGGACCGAGGCGCCCGGCGCCGGCTGATGGCCGGTACCGCCTGGCCGTTGCGGGGGGCGCAATCAGCGCCCCTTAGCCAATTCCTGTAAGAGCAGAGGCGAGCATGAAGCCGGTTGAGATAAAAAAGGGCATCTACTGGGTGGGCGCCGTGGATTGGGACATCCGTGACTTCCATGGCTACTCCACCGAAAAGGGCACCACCTACAACGCCTACCTGGTCATAGACGATAAGGTCACGCTCTTCGACACGGTCAAGAGCGGCTTCCAAGGCGAGCTCCTGCACCGCATCCACCAGATCATTGACCCCCAGAAGATAGATTACCTGGTGGTCAACCACCTGGAGATGGACCACTCGGGAAGCCTTCCCCAGGTCATCGAGCATGTCCGGCCCGAGAAGGTCTTCACCTCGCCCATGGGCCAGAAGATCATGCAGAGCCACTTCCACCAGCAGGACTGGCCCGTGCAGGTGGTCAAGACCGGCGACAGCATCAGCCTGGGCAGCCGCAGCGTGCACTTTCTGGAAACCCGCATGGTGCACTGGCCCGACAGCATGTTCTCCTACATTCCCCAGGAGAAGCTCCTGATCAGCAACGACGGCTTCGGCCTGCACTGGGCCACCTCCCAGCGCTTCGCCGACCAGCTCGACCAGGCCGAGCTGATGAGCCATGCGGCCAAGTACTACGCCAACATCCTGCTGTTGTACTCGCCCCTGATCCAGAAGCTTCTGGCCACGGTGGCCGAGATGAAGCTGGAGGTTGACACCATCGCCCCGGACCACGGCCCCATCTGGCGCGAGCCGGGCAAGATCATCAACGCCTATGACTGCTGGTCGCGCCAGCAGGCCTGGGCCAAGGTGGTGGTGGCCTACGACACCATGTGGCACAGCACCGAGAAGATGGCCCATGCCGTGGCCGACGCCCTGATTGACGAGGGCCTGTGTGTCAAGCTGATGAACCTGGCCTTCAACCACCGCAGCGACATCCTCACCGAGGTGCTGGACGCCAAGGCCCTGGTCTTCGGCTCCTCCACCCTGAACAACGGCATGCTGCCGCGCATGGCCGACCTGCTCACCTACCTGCGGGGCCTCAAGCCCACGGGCAAGATCGCCGCGGCCTTCGGTTCCTACGGCTGGAGCGGCGAGGCGGTCAAGCACATCAACGAGTACCTGGCCGACATGAAGCTCCAGGTGATTGACGATGGCCTGCGCCATCAGTTCGTGCCCGACCACCCGGCCCTGCACAAGTGCCGCGAGCTGGGCTTCAAGGTGGCCCAGGCCGTCAAGGACAGCGGCGTGCCAGCTTGCGCCTGCAAGCTCTAGCCTGGCCGCTTGACCAGGGCTGCCGATATCAAAAACCAGGTCCGGCGTCTGCTCCAGGCGCCGGACCTGCTCGTTTGGCCCCCGGAGTTGCCGCCAGAGCTGGCCAGCGCCCCGGCCAAGGCCGTATTGCGCGCCTTGCTGCTGGGCCTCAGCACCTCCGGGGAGGATGAGCGCTGGCGGGCGGTGGGCCTTGTAGGGTTTATGGCCGCGCGCCTGGCCGCAGTCGGAGGGCTGGAGCCGGTGCGCGAGGTGCTACGCCGCCTGATGTGGAGCCTCAACGAGGAGTCGGGAGGCATCGGCTGGGCGGCGCCCCAGGCCCTGGGCGAGATACTCCACCAGGTGCCCGCCCTGGCCGGGGAGTACGGCAAGCTTCTGTGCTCCTACCTGACCCCGGGGCCCAACTACCTGGAGCACCCACCCTTGCAGGCTGGCGCGGCCTGGGGGGTGGGCCGCCTGGCCCAGGCCGACCCAGGGGTGGCGGGGCAGGGCGGAGGACCTGATCTGCTGCTGCCCCTGTTGGCCGCGCCCCAACCCGAGGTGCGTGGGTGCGCGGCCTGGGCCTTGGGCGTGCTGGCCGCGCCGGAGGCCGCCCCGGCCTTGGCCCGGCTGGCCGGGGACCGTGCCCTGGCGCGCTTGCCCTGGGAGGGGGCTTTGGCAAACAAGCCCGTGGCCGATATCGCCGCCTGGGCCGCGCAAAGGCTCGCCGGTCCGGCGGTTTAGGCCGCGCCACTTTTTTCGGCATCCACTTGGCCCCGGCAGAAACCAGCCTTGTCCTCCGCACACCCTGGCCCCTCTCCGCACAACCGCTTGTCATCATTGAAAACTGGGGCGCATAATTAATACATAATTCCAGCTTGACATTTCCAATATCTATATAGTAATAATTATCGAAAAGTTTCTCGATAAGGAGGGGACCCATGGATGTACTCATGCTCTCGCGGTTGCAGTTCGCGGCCGCTACTTTTTTTCATTTTCTCTTCGTGCCCCTGACCCTGGGCCTGTCGGTGCTGGTGGCCATCATGGAGTCGCTCTACGTCAGCCGGGGCGACGAAGACTACAAACGCATGGCCCAGTTCTGGGGCAAGCTCTTCATCATCAACTTCGCCATCGGGGTGGTGACCGGCATCACCCTGGAGTTCCAGTTCGGCACCAACTGGTCGCGCTACTCCCGTTACGTGGGCGACATCTTCGGCTCGCTCCTGGCCATCGAGGCCACCCTGGCCTTTTTCCTGGAGTCCACTTTCATCGCGGTGTGGATCTTCGGTTGGAAGAAGCTCTCGCCCAAGATGCACGCCCTGTCCATCTGGCTGGTGGCCCTGGCCTCCAACGTCTCGGCCTATTGGATCCTGGCGGCCAACTCCTTCATGCAGCACCCCGTGGGCTATGTGCTGCGCAACGGCCGCGCCGAGTTGGATGACTTCCTGGCCATCGTAACCCAGAAGTGGGCGGTGCTGGAGTTCGTGCACACCGTGGGCGGGGCCTACATCCTGGCCGGCTTCTTCGTCATGGGCGTCAGCGCCTGGCACCTTCTGCGCGGCCGCGAGACGGCGCTGTTCAACAAGAGCTTCCGCATGGCCGCGGTCTTTGCCCTGGTCTTCGCGGTCTTCACGGCCATCAACGGCGACCTGAGCGGCAAGGAGGTGGCCGAGAAGCAGCCCAGCAAGCTGGCGGCCATGGAGTCCCATTGGCAGACCAAGAAGGCCGCGCCCATGTACCTCTTCGTGGTGCCCGACGAGAAGAATGCCAAGAACGCCGTGGAGCTTTTCCCCATCCCCGGCGCCTTGAGCTTCCTGGCCTTTGGCGACTTTTCGGCCGAGGTCAAGGGGCTCAGCGACATCCCGCCCGCCGACCGTCCGCCAGTGCTGCTCACCTTCCTGGCCTTCCGCGTCATGGTGGGCCTGGGCACCCTGTTCATCGTGCTGGCCGTCCTGGCCTGGCTCAAGCGCAAGAAGCTAGAGCAGAACCGCTGGCTGTTGACCATCCTGGTCTGGGTCATCCCGCTGCCCTACCTGGCCTTGCAGGCCGGCTGGGCCGTGGCCGAGGTGGGGCGCCAGCCCTGGATCGTCTGGCAATTAATGCGCACGGCGGACGCCGTCAGCCCCATAGCCACCAGCCAGGTGGCGGTGTCCTTCGCGGCCTTCATCCTGGTCTACGGCCTCTTGGGCCTGGCGGCCTTCTATCTGATATTCAAGTACGCCCGCAAGGGACCGGCGCCCCTGGCCGCCGCGGAAGGGAGGTAAGGGCCATGCTGGAGACCATCTGGTTCGTGCTGTGGGGGGTCTTGTGGGCGGTGTACTTCATGCTGGACGGCTTTGACCTGGGCCTGGGCGCCCTCATGCCGGTTTTGGCCAAGAACGAGACCGACAAACGGGTCATCTACCACGCCATGGGTCCCTTCTGGGACGGCAACGAGGTGTGGCTCCTGACGGCGGGCGGCGTGACCTTCGCCGCCTTCCCGGCCACCTACGCCGTGATGTTCAGCTCCCTCTACTCCGCGCTAATGCTCCTGCTCTTCGCCCTGATACTGCGCGGGGTGGCCTTCGAGTTCCGGGGCAAGGTGGACAACGCCGCCTGGCGCGGCCTGTGGGACGCCTGCCTGTGGCTGGGCAGCTTTTTACCGGCGCTGCTTTTGGGCGTGGCCTTTGCCAACATCTTCATGGGCATCCCCTTTGACGCCCAGGGTGTGTACCAGGGGACCCTCTTCACTCTGCTCAACCCCTATGGCCTCTTGGGGGGCGTGCTCTTCGTGCTGCTGTTCATGGTGCACGGCTCGTTGTGGCTGGCCATCAAGAGCGACGGCGAATTGGCCGCCCGCGCCCAGGCCATGGCCAAGCGCCTGTGGCCGGCGCTGGTGGGGGTGGCGGTGGTGTTCTTGGCCGCCACCTGGGTCAGCACCCGCCTGTGGGCCAACTACATGAGCAACCTGGCCCTATGGGTCTTCCCCTTGCTGGCCGTGGCGGCCCTGCTCTACAACCGCCTGGCCATGGCCCAGGGGGCCTGGTGGAAGGCCTGGTTCGCCTCGGCCCTGACCATCGTGGGTTGCACCTTCTTCGGCGTGGCCGGGCTCTACCCCAACCTCTTGCCCTCCAGCCTGGACCCGGCCTTTAGCATGACCATAAGCAACTCGGCCAGTAGCCCGCTCACGCTCAAGATCATGCTGGGCGTGGCCCTGGTGATGGTGCCGGTGGTCATCGCCTACCAGGCCTGGGCCTACTACACCTTCCGCCACAAGGTAACCGAGGAGGACCTGGCCTATGAGGAATACTAGGGGGCGCCTGGTTGGGTTGGGGGGCGGGTAGGCACGTGGCCAGCCCGCGCGGCATCCAAGATTGAACATGCGTGGGCGGGGAAGGGCGGTCCTTCCCCGCCCCAACACATTATTTGATGAGGCCCTACGACTGCCGTTGATTTCCCCGCCGCCACCCCCGATTTCCCCCATGCCCTGACCCGGTTCCTTAATCCCCCACCATGACCCTGTACAATTTGCCCATTGACAACCCCACGCAAATTCGTTATTTTCGCTGCGTATACTGCATACAGAATACAAAGCGTGCCGCCACGTGCTCCTGATTTAGGCACCTCGCAAAATCCACCACTTAGGGAGCTTGATGCCCCATGTCCGGCTGGGAGCAGCTTAGCCAGTACATCATGAGCGGGCTGACCACCGGTTCCATCTACGCCCTGGCGGCCCTGGGCTTCTGCCTGATCTACAACGCCACCCACATCGTCAACTTCGCCCAGGGCGACTTCATCAGCCTGGGCGGCCTGATGATGTACACCCTGCTGGGCGCCGCCGGCCTGCCGGCGCTTTTGGCCCTGCCCCTGGCCGTGGCCGTGGTGGCCGGCCTAGGGGTGGTCCTGGAGGCCGCGGCCGTGGGCCGGGCCAAGAGCCGCGAGATAACGGTACTCATCTTCATCACCGTGGCGGCCAGCGTGCTCTTCCGGGGGGTCTTCAAGGAAGTGTGGGGCAAACAGGCCCTGGCCGTGCCGCCGCTTTCGCCCGACGTGCCCCTCAAGCTCCTGGGCGCCACCTTCACCCCCCAGAACCTGTGGATATTGGGCATAACCCTGGCGGCCATCGCGGTGCTCATCTACTTCTTCAACCACACCCTCACCGGCCGGGCCGTGCGCGCCGTGGCCATCAACCCCAAGGCCGCCGCCCTGATGGGCATTGACACCCGCCGCATGGTGCGCCTGTCCTTTGCCCTGGCCGGGGCCCTGGGCGCCCTGGCCGGGGCCATCATCACCCCCATCACCACGGCCTCCTACAACGTGGGGGTGCTCATGGGGCTCAAGGGCTTCGCCGCCGCCGTGCTGGGCGGCTACGGCAACTTCCTGGGGGCCATCGTGGGGGGGCTGAGCCTGGGCCTCCTGGAGAGTCTGGGGGCCGGCGCGCTCTCCAGCACCTACAAGGACGTCATCGCCTTCGTGGTGCTCCTGCTGGTGCTCTTCGTGCGCCCCCGGGGGCTGTTGGGCGGTGGCGAGGAGACGCGGGTATGAACGGCGGCCGGGCCTTTCTCTGGCAGCTTTTGGCCCTGGCCGCCGCCGTGGTCCTGGCCCCCCTCCTGGTGGGCAACCCCTACCACCTCAACGTGCTCAACGTCATGGCGCTGAACGTGCTGGTGGTCACCGGCCTCAACCTGCTCATCGGCTTCGCCGGGCACATCAGCCTGGGGCACGCCGCCTTCTACGGCCTGGGCGCCTATGTCAGCGGCATCCTGAGCTCCACCCACGGCTGGGACCCCTGGCTTTCCTCCCTGGCCGCCGCCCTGGTGGTGGCCTTGGTGGCCCTGGTCATCGGCATCCCCACCCTGCGCCTAGCCGGCAACTACTTGGTCATGGCCACCCTGGGCTTCAACCTCATCGTCACCATCCTCATCCTGCAACTGGACGAGTTCACCGGCGGCCCCAGCGGATTTTCGGGCATACCGCCGCTGAAGGTGCTGGGCCGCTCCCTGGCCAGCGACCAGCAGTTCTATTGGCTGGTATGGGGCGCGGCGCTCTTGGGTCTGCTCTTGGCCCGCAACCTGGCCGACTCGCGGGTGGGGCGCGGGCTCAAGGCCCTGCACGACTCGCCCGTGGCCGCCGCCGCCGTGGGCGTGCCCACCGCCGCCTACAAGGTGAAGGTCTTCGTGCTCAGCGCGGTCTACGCCTCCCTGGCCGGCTCGCTCTACGCCCACTACTTCGGCATCGTCACGCCCAAGACCTTTGACATCTTCTTCTCGGTGGAGCTGGTCACCATGTGCCTGGTGGGCGGCATGGGCTCGCTGTGGGGCGGCTTCTTCGGCGCGGCCTTCCTCACCCCGCTGCCCCAGGTGCTGCACGTCTTCGATGAATACAAGGACGTCTTCTTCGGCGGCATACTGCTGGTGCTCTTGATCTACCAGCCCCAGGGCCTGGCCGGCCTGTGGACACGGCACGCGCGCGCCCGCGCCGCCAGGAGCGCCTGATGGAGCCCCTGCTCAAGGTAGAGGCCCTGGACATGAGCTTCGGCGGGGTGCAGGCCCTCTCGGAGGTGAGCTTTTCGGCCCTGGCCGGCCGCATCACGGCGGTCATCGGCCCCAACGGCGCCGGCAAGACCACGGCCATCAACTGCATCAGCGGCGTGTACCGGCCCCAGGGCGGCCGGGTGCTCTTCGGGGGCCAAGCCATCACCGGCCTGGCGCCCCACGTCCTGGCCCGCCAGGGGCTGACGCGCACCTTTCAGAACCTCCAGGTCTTCACCAACCTCACGGTGTTGGAGAACGTCATGGTGGGGCTGCACGGCGTCACGGGCAAAGGCTTTGTCAGCGCCATGCTCAGGCTGCCCGGCCAGCGCGCCGAGGAGCGCCGCATCCGCGCGCGCGCCCTGGAGGCCCTCACGTTCCTGGGCCTGGCGGCCAGGGCCGGCCTGCCGGCTGGCCAGCTCTCCTATGGCGACCGCAAGCGGGTGGAACTGGCGCGGGCCTTGGTGGCCAGGCCCAAGCTGGTGCTCCTTGACGAGCCGGTGGCCGGACTCAACCCGGCCGAGACCGAGGAGATGGGCCGGGTGCTCCTGGAGGTGCGCCGGCAGGGAGTGGGCCTGCTCTTGGTGGAGCACGACATGTCACTGGTCATGCGGGTCAGCGACCAGGTGGTGGTGCTGCATTTTGGCCGCCAGATCGCCCAGGGCGACCCCCAGGCCATCCAGCGTCACCCCGAGGTGCTACGCACCTATTTGGGCTGCCAGGACCAGCCCCCGCCGGGCGTGGAGCCCGCCATCGCCCTGGAGGCGGCCCATGCTTAGCGTGGAGCGCGTGGATTTCAGCTACGGCCCGGTGCGGGCGCTCAGGGAGGTGAGCCTCACCGTGGGCGGTGGCGAGATCGTGGCCCTGTTGGGGGCCAACGGCGCCGGCAAGACCACCCTGCTCAGCGTCATCAGCGGGCTCAACCAGGCCCAGCGCGGCGCGGTCAAGCTGGAGGGACGGACCCTGAACGGGCTGAAGCCCTCGGCCCTGGTGCGCGCCGGCCTGGTGCAGGTGCCCGAAGGGCGCCAGGTCTTCGGGCCTTTGAGCGTGGAGGAGAACCTGCAACTGGGAGCCTACTGCCGCCGGGGCCGCCAGCAGCGCGCGCAGGTGGTCCGCGACTTTGAGCGGGTCTACGACCTGTTCCCTCCCCTGGCCAAGCGCCGGCGCCAGGCCGCGGGCACCTTGAGCGGCGGCGAGCAGCAGATGGTGGCCATGGGCCGGGCCTTGATGGCCGCGCCCCGGGTGCTTTTATTGGACGAGCCCAGCCTGGGCCTGGCGCCCCTGGTCACCCGCGAGATCTTCGATATCGTCAGGAGGCTGCCCAGCCAAGGATGCAGCGTGCTGTTGGTGGAGCAGAACGCCATGGGGGCGCTCTCGGTGGCCCAGCGGGGCTATGTGCTGACCAACGGCGGCATACGCTTCACGGGCACGGCCACGGAAATACTCAACGACCGCCTGCTGCGCGAGGCCTTCCTGGGTCCCGAGCATCAGGCCGGCCCCACGGACGGACGGCCATGAAAACCTCGAAAACCGCGCAACCCAACCTGCGCCGCCGGCCCCTGGGCCAGGAGGCCACCATTCTGCTCCGGCGGCTTATCATGCGCGGCGAGCTTACCCCTGGCGAGCGCCTGGTGGAGGAGCGCCTGGGCCAGCAACTGGGCCTTAGCCGCACGCCCATCCGCGAGGCCCTGCACCGCCTGGAGCAAGAGGGCTTGTTGCTCAAGCGGCCGCGCGGAGGCTACGAGGTGCGGCCGTTGACCCCAGAGGAGGTGGAGGAGGCGGTGGGCGTGCGCGGCGTGCTGGAAGGCTACGCCGGCGAGCTGGCGGCCCGGCGCGCCCAGCCCAGGCAGATCAAGGACCTGGAGCGCAACCTGGAGCAGTTTGAGGAGGCCCTGGCCAAGCAGGACGAGGTGCGCCTGGTGGAACTGAACACCCGCTACCACGAACTCTTGTACCAGGCGGCCAACTCCACCCTGCTGCACCACATGCTCAGCGAGTTGCAAGAGGAGGTGGAGCGCATCTCCCGGGCCATCATGATGAGCATGCAGGCCGGCCAGTGGTCGGTCAAGGACCACCGCCTGGTAGTGGAGGCCATCAAGGCCGGCGACGCCGTCAAGGCCGGCCGCCTGTGCCGCGAGCACGTGCAGCGCGGCGGCAAGTGGCTCTTGTCACGGCTCAAGGCCTACCAGGCCCCGGCCCCCGCCCAGGACGAGGCGCCCGCCAGCCCCAAGGGACCCAAGCCATGAAGGGCATGGGCCTTCTGACGGGGAGCGCCACCGAACGGCCAGCCCAGAAAAGGTCTAGCCATGATTGATATTGATCTGGCCTGTGTCTATCTGGGAGGGCTGTTGCACCTGGGCTGGGCCGTGTTTCATCTGCTTTTCCCTCGCCTGTTCAAGTGGGCGGCCAATCTGGCCTCCTTGGACCCGGTGAACAGCGCCGTCATGCGCATCATGAATTTCTGCCTGGCCTATTACTTTTTGGCCGCGGCCTTTCTTTCCTTGTATTGGGCGCCCGAGTTGGTGGACAGCTATCTGGGCCGGCAGGTGCTGGGGCTGATGGCCGGCTTCTGGCTCTTGCGGCTGGGCTTGCAGTTCAGCTACTTTAAGGCCAGCCATCCGCTCTCCCTCGTGCTCGGCTTGCTGTTCCTGCTCAGCGCCGCGGCCTACGCCTTTCCCCTTTGGTACGGAGCCTAGCCACGCCATGACCTTCATGCCATCCTGGAGCAGCCTTGACCAACTGGAGGCCCTGCAGGCCGCCGGCCTGCAATGGACCGTGGGCCACGCCTACGGGCACAGCCCCTTCTACCGCCAGCACCTTCAAGAGGCCGGGGTGACGCCGGGCGACATCAAGGGCCTGGAGGACCTTAAGCGACTGCCCTTCACCACCGCCGAGCACCTGCGCCAGGGCTATCCCTTCCCGCTGTTGTCCACGCCCATGGAGGACGTGGTGCGCATCCACGCCAGCAGCGGCACCACCGGCAAGCGCAAGGTCATGTCCTACACCCAGCGGGACCTGGATGACTGGGCGCACATGTTCGCCCGCTGCTACGAGATGGCCGGCCTGACCCGCCTGGACCGGGTGCAGATCTGCGTGGGCTACGGGGTGTGGACGGCCGGGGCCGGCTTCCAGCGCGGTTGCGAGCTTTTCGGAGCCCTGGCCGTGCCCGTGGGGCCGGGCAACCTGGAGATGCAGTGCCAGTTCCTGGAGGACTTCCAGAGCACCGTGCTGTGCAGCACCTCCTCCATGGCCCTCTTGCTGGCCGAGGAGGTGCAGCGCCGGGGGCTCTTGGACCGCATCAGTCTGAGAAAGATCATCTACGGCTCGGAGCGCACCTCCGAGGCCATGCGCCGGCGTATCATCGAGGGCCTGGGCGGGGTGGAGCTTTACGACATCCCCGGCATGACCGAGCTCTACGGCCCGGGCACCGGCCTGGAGTGCTCCGCCCACCAGGGCATCCACTATTGGGCCGATTACTACATCGCGGAGATCATCAACCCCGTGACCCTGGAGCCCGTGGCACCGGGCCAGATCGGCGAGTTGGTGGTCACCACCCTGCGCAAAGAGGCAGCGCCCTTGATCCGCTACCGCACCCGCGACCTGACGCGGCTCCTGCCCGAGCCCTGCGCTTGCGGCAATACGCTGCCCCGTCACGACCGCCTCTTGGGGCGCAGCGACGACATGATCAAATTCCGGGCGGTGAACATCTACCCCGGCCAGATAGACGCGGTGCTGAGCCATAGCCACGGCGTGGGCTCGGAGTACCAGATCATCCTGGAGCCCCAGGGGGACGGCCGCGAACGCATGGTCGTGCGGGTGGAGCGCATTGAGGGAGCTTCCACCGCCGACGATCAGCAAGTGGCCGCCGAGATCGTCAGAGCCATCAAGGCCGGCATCCTGGTCAGCGTGGAGGTGGAGTTGGTGGATTACGGCTCCCTGCCGCGTAGCGACCGCAAGAGCAAGCGGGTTTTCGACAGGCGATTCGAGAAGTAGCACTCACCGAGCGCTAAAACAACTGAAGGAAGTGGGGGGACAATGAAACGAATAGGTGGTTGCCTTTGTCTGCTCGTGGCCATAGCCGCTTGCTATGGTTGTTTGGATGCTAGCAGGGCTGCAAAACAATCCGTGGATGTGGCTATCACGGAAAAGGTATCTGAAAAAGTATCAGACAAAGCACAAGGGGCTGCCGCAATACGAAAAGTCTTGGCAAATAGCCTATTCCTAGCCGATAGGACCATGTTGGCAAACGGAATGATAAAAATTGATGATAGCGCTATTAAATTCGAGTATGGGGAAATCAAAGCATTTACACCTAAAAATGAAGGGAAAGAGGTCTATGTAAGATATGAGGATAGACATAATGACCATATAAAATGGAGCAAATTGATAAAAATTACTATCAAGGGTCCGTATGTGATGACTCATAGTTTATATCATAGAGGATTGACGAATATGGATTACTATGATGTCTGGATAATCTATGAAGGATGGATTACAAATTCCGGAAGGAGAGTTAATTTTGCGAATCTTGATGGAGCCAAGGGATTTGCCGCACTGGCGGTAAGAATGGCAGAACTGAGCGGTAATCCGGGTGTTAAAACCGAAGATTAGAGGGAGGGAAGAAATGTCGGCAGGCAAGAAATATCTGACCCTGGCCGCGGCCCTGGTTTTGGCCCTGGCCTTCTCGGCCTCGGCCCTGGCCGCCGAGCCCATCAAGATCGGCGCCTTCTTTGACCTGAGCGGGCCGGCGGCCAGCATCGGCACGCCCACCAAGCTGGTGGCCCAGATGGTCACCGACAAGATCAACAAGGAGGGCGGCATCAACGGCCGGCCCATCGAGCTGATCCTGGGCGACAGCGAGAGCGATCCCACCAAGGCGGTGATGGTCTACAAGAAGTTCCTGGCCGTGGACAAGGTGGTGGCCGTGGTGGGTCCCACGCGCACCGACACCGGCATGGCGGTGAAGAAGCAGGCCGAGGAGGCCAAGATGCCCACGGTGATGTGCGTGGGCGGCGACCCGGTCATCATGGAAGGCAAGATGGGCAACATGGACTTCGGCACCGCCCGCTACGTCTTCAAGACCCCCCAGCGCTCCTCCACGGCGGTCTCCAAGGTCATGGGCTACCTTAAGGACAAGGGCCTGACCAAGATCGGGCTCATCACCGCCAGCGACGGCTTTGGCCGCGACGGCCTGCGCTGGCTGGAGAAGCTGGCCCCCGACTTCGGGCTGACCATCGTGGGCAAGGAGCAGTTCGAGCCCAGCGACGTGGACATGAAGAGCCAACTAACCAAGCTAAATGCCGCCGCGCCCCAGGCCATCATCTGCTGGACCATCGGTGACGCCGGGGCCATCGTGGCCAAGAACCACCAGGCGCTGGGTATCAAGGCCCCGTTGGTGCAGTGCCACGGCCTGCCCGGCCCGCGCTACCTGGACCTGGCCGGTCCGGCCGCCGAGGGCAACCTCATGCCCGCCACCAAGCTCATGGCCTGGCAGCAACTGCCCGACAACGACCCCCAGAAGAAGGTCATCGCCGAGTTCGTGCGCCTGTACAACGAGGTCTACAAGTTCGACAAGGAATACCCCATCAACACCCACTCGGGCTATGCCTGGGACGCCCTGTACCTGCTGGCCGGGGCCTTGAAGCAGGCCGGCGGCGACCCCGAGAAGCTGAGGAGCGCCCTGGAGAACACCAAGGGCTACGTGGGGGTCAGCGGCGTGTTCAACCTTACGCCCGAGGACCACAACGGCCTGGACACCGACTCCATGGTCATGCTGGAGATCAAGGGCGGCAAGTACGTGATGGTCAAGTAGCCATCCCGCCAGGAGCTTCCACCACGGGCGCGCGGGGCCATCGCCTCGCGCGCCCGGTCTTTAGCGAGCACTTGCTTGGAAAGGCCGGGCAGGCTAAAGTTCATTAGCTACGCCACCCTTATCACCCATCTTGCGAGGTTTGCCATGGCCGACATCTTCACCCCCTGGAAAATAAAGGACCTGGAGATACCCAACCGCCTGGTGCGCTCCGCCACCTGGGAGGGCATGGCCCTGGACGACGGCACGCCCACCATTGATACCGTCAACTTCACCGCCGACCTGGCCGAGGGCGGCGTGGGGCTCATCATCGCCGGCTACAGCTTCATAACCCCCCTGGGGCGCGGGCTGCCCAAGCAGAGCGGCATGCACATTGACGCCATGGTGGGGCCGCAGACCCGCATCACCGACGCGGTGCACAAGCTGGGGGGCCTGATCGCCGCCCAGATCGTGCACGCCGGCGGCCAGACCAGGGCTGACTGGATCGGCGGCCAGCCCGAAGGCCCCTCGGCCATCGTGCACCCGGCCTTCAAGGAACAGGTGCGCGAGTTGAGCAAAAGCGACATCGCCCGCATCGTGGAGCAGTTCGCCGAGGCGGCCCTGCGCGCCCGCGCGGCGGGCTACGACGCCGTGGAGCTGCACGGTGCCCACGGCTACCTCATCAGCCAGTTCTTGAGCCCCAACATCAACCTGCGCGGCGACGAGTACGGCGGCAGCCTGGCCAACCGCGCCCGCTTCTGCCTGGAGGTGTACCAGGCGGTGCGCCGCGCCCTGGGGCCGCGTTACCCGGTCTTCATCAAGCTCAACTCCGAGGATGGCCTGGAGGGCGGCTTCACCCCCGCCGAGGCGGTGGAGGTGGCCAAGATGCTGGACCAGGCGGGCATAGACGCCATCGAGGTCAGCGGTGGGGTACCGGCGGCGGGCAAGCTGGGCAGCGCGCGCCCGGTGGTCAAGCCCGAGGATGAGGGCTACTTCTTCAACAACGCCCTGGCCATCAAGGCCGCCGTCAAGTGCCCGGTTATGGTGGTGGGCGGCTGGCGCGGCAAGGCAAGGGTGGAGGCGGCCCTGGACAAGGTGGACGCGGTCTCCATGTCCCGGCCCTTCATCCGCCAGCCCCACCTGGCCAAGCTGTGGAAGAGCGGGCAGTCGGATCAGGCCACCTGCATCTCCTGTGGCCAGTGCTTCGGCGTGGGCATGAAGGGCGGCGTGGCCTGCGGCCAAGAGCTGAAGAAAGCGGCCGGCAAGTAGGCCATGGGGCCGGACCAGCCCAAGCAAAACCGGCGGGCGCCGGACAAGCTGTTGCAAGTGGGATACATGGTGGGGGTGGGGCCGGCGGCGGCCCTGCCCTCGGCCCTGTTGGGGATATTGGCCTGGGAGTTGGACCAGCGTCTGGGCCTGCTCATCATCAGCGGCCATCAGAAACTCTTGACCGACCTGGGGCTGCTGTGGATGGGCCTGGGTCTGGGCCTGGTTCTCTGGAGCCTGTTGAGCGTGCGCCGCCTGGGGGACCTGGGCCGCCGGCTGTGCACCACCGGTGCCTACCGCTATATGCGCCACCCCCAGTACGCGGCCTTTGTCTGGTGTTTGGCGCCGGGCCTGGCCCTGGCCCTGAACAGCTATGTCATGCTGGCCTGGGCCGCTCTGCTATTGCCTCTGTGGATGAGCCTGGCCAAGCGCGAGGAGGCGATCCTGGAGGTCAGCTTCGGCCAGGATTATCGCGACTACGCCGCCACAACCGGGGGGTTCTGGCCGCGGCAGTCCCAGGCCAAAGCCAAGGATTAGCCCGGGTCAACGAAGGCTGCGTGCAGCCTGGCGCGCAACTGCCCAGCCCGCTCCAGGGCCTGTTCCACCACCGCCAGCTCGGGGCCGGGCAGGGCCGCGGCCAGGCGCGGGCAGACATAGTGCAGGCAGGCGTAGGGCCGCGCCCGCCAGGGCAGCAGGCAGCCCTCGGACTCCAGGAAGGGACAGCCCTTTTCGCGGGGGCGGGGGTAGGGCAGGTGCTTGAGGTCCAGGGCGGCGAAGTAGATCAGGTCCACCTGATCGAGGAGGCCGTGGGGGCTGATGCCCAGGCAGCAGACCCGGGGACAGGCCGGGCAAAGCTCCGGGCACAGGCGGGCGAAGGCCTGGCGGGCCGGCTCCAGGCTGGCCTCCAGTTGGGCGGCCAGGCCGCGGGTGGCGGCCTGGCCGGGAGCGGCCACACGAGCCAGCAGGCGGCGCTGGGATTGGCGCCAGCGCGCCGGTGTGAAGGGGAAGTCCTGGCGGCTAATCGTGGCCCTCGCTTGGCCTGGGGCCGGGTGCCCCGGGCGATTTACTCAGTAGCTCAAACCCACCTTGGCGCGCACGGCCTCCAGGGTGGGCGCGGCCACGGCGCGGGCCTTTTCGGCGCCCATGCGCATGATGCGGTGCAACTCGCCCAGGTCGGCGGCCAACTCGGCCCGCCGGGCGCGGTAGGGCGCGAAATACTCCCACATGCGGCTGAAGAGCTCCTTCTTCACCGTGCCGTAGCCCAGGCCGCCGGCCCGGTAGCGCTCGGCCAGGTCTTTTTTTTCGTCCTCGCCGAGGAACAGGCTGATGAGCGCGAAGACGTTGCACTTGTCCGGGTCCTTGGGCTCCTCCAGGGGCGTGGAGTCGGTGACGATGCTCATGACCTTCTTCTTGAGCTCTTTTTCGGGGCAGAAAATCTCCAAAGTGTTGCCGTAACTTTTGGACATCTTCTGGCCGTCAATGCCCGGCACCACGGCGGTGTGCTCGTCAATCCAGGCCTCGGGCACCACAAAGGTCTCGCCGTAGGCGTGGTTGAAGCGCATGGCTATGTCGCGGGTGATCTCCAGGTGCTGCTTCTGGTCCTTGCCCACGGGCACCACGTTGGCCTGGTAGAGCAGGATGTCGGCGGCCATGAGCACCGGGTAGCTGAACAGGCCGTTGTGGGGCGTGAAGCCTTTTTGCAGCTTGTCCTTGTAGGAGTGGGCCAGCTCCAGGCGCGCCACCGGGGCGTGGTTGTTGAGTATCCAGGTCAGCTCGCAGACCTCGGGCACGTCGGCCTGCACGTAGAAATAGGCGCGCTCGGGGTCCAGGCCCAGGGCCAGGAAGTCCAAGGCCGCGTCCAGGGTGCCCTGCCTGAGGCGCTCGCCCTCGCTCACCGTGGTCAGGGCGTGGTAATTGACGATGAAGCAGAAGAGCTGGTGCTCCTCCTGGAAACGGATCATGGGCTGCATCATGGCGAAGTAGTTGCCGATGTGCAGGGTGCCCGAAGGCTGGATACCCGATAGGACGCGCATGCCTGAAAAAACCTCCCTGGCCCAGAATCTAGGAGCCATCATACCCAGGCGCAATCGCGCCTGCCTGGGGCCTGAACGCGCCACGGCTGGACCGCCATGGCCAGCCCAGCCGTGAATAGCGCGCGGTCTTAATCTACATCCATCACCCTGACGTAAGACTTGGAACGCAGCTCGGTGAGCCATTCCCGGAAGCGCTTCTCCAGGGCCTCCTGCTCCAGCTTGACCCGAAGCTGCTCGCGCATCTCCGGGCGCAGGGCGCTGCCGCCGCCGCTGGGCTGCGTCATGATCTGTAGGAAGGCGTAGCTGCCAGGCAGCTTGAGGACCTGGCTGACCTGGCCGGGCTTGAGCTGGCTCAGGGCCTGGCGCATCTCGGGCAAGAGATCGCTCTCGGGCACCGGCCCCAGCTCGCCGCCCTGGCTGGCGCCTGGACCCTGGGAGTGGCGGCGGGCCAGTTCGGCGAAGTCCTGGCCGCCGGCCACCTGCTTGCGCAGGTCCTCGGCCTGCTTGCGCACCGCCTCCTCGGCGGCGGGGGTGGAGTTCTCGGGCAGGTTGAGGAACAAGGCCCGCAGGCGCACCTCCTTGCCGGGCTCATCGCCGGCCTGGCCCTGCTGCTGGCGGTAATGGGCCTCCACCTCCTTGTCGCTGATGACCACCCGGTTCTTGACGCTACGCTCCACCAGCTTGTGCTTGAGGATTTCGCGCTTGAGCTCTTGGCGGTACTCATCGGGGGTCAGCCCCCGCCGGCTGAGCTGGGCCGTGAACTCCTCGTCGCCCATTTGGTTGGCCGCCTTGATGCGCTCGATGTAATGTTCAATCTCGGCCGTGGTGGCCGCGAGATTGGCGCGCTTGACCTCCTGTTCAAATATCTTGTCCTCGATCAAACGCTCCAAGGCCATGCGGCGCAGTTGGCCCTTGCTGGGCAACTGCTCCCCAGGGCGGGCGGCGGCCGCCGCGGCCACCTGGGCCTCCAGCAGGGCCCCCACCTTGTCCAGGTCCAGGGAGGTTATCACCTCGTCGCCCACCACGGCCACCACCCGGTTCACCTGGGCTGGGGCCGGGGCGGCCGCCAAGATCAGGGTTAACAGGCAGCCCAGCGCCGGTAGCATCATTCTCAGACTGGCCATCATTGTCCCCCTGCGTCGCCAAGCAGTCCGCTCTGTTCGAAACGGGCCTCGAACACCACGCGGGCCTTGGAGCGCAATTCCTCGATGTACGAGGAGGCCAGGGCCTCCCGCTTCTCGGCCGAGAGCCGGCGTTGTATCTCCTCGGCGGCCTGGTTCAGGTCCAGTTCAGCCGCCGGGCGCTTGGCCAGCACTCGCGCCACGTGAAAACCGTAAGGGCTGGGCAAGGGACCAGCCAACTTGCCCGGTTCCAGGCCAAAGATTTTATCCTCCAGGGCCGGAGGCATGTGGCCCCGGCTGAGCCAGGTGGGCTCGCCGTCGTCGGCCAGGGCCAGGCCCAACTCGGCCGCCGCCGTGCCCAGGTCCTCGCCCTTGGCCAGGCGCTGCACCAGGTCCTGGGCCGACTCCTTGCTGGGCATCAGCACGTGCTGGGCCAGTACCTGCTCGGGCCGGCGGAAGTCCTCGCGGTGGGCCTGGTAGTAGGCGCGCACGTCGTCGGCGGCGATGTGCACCCGCCCGCCCAGCAGCAGGTCCAGGGCCTTGCGCATGAGTATCTCCTGGGACAGCACCCGGCGCCACTCCTCGTATTCGATGCCCTGGGCCAAGAGCGAGCGGTCGAAGGCCTCCTCGCTCAGGCCCCGGCGCAGGGAGGCCTCCTCGCGGTCCAACTCCTCGGGCTCCAGGCGGATGGACTTGGCCTGGGCCTGAACCAGTACCAGGCGCCGCCGCACCAGGGTCTCCAGTACCGCCCGCCTGAGGTCGCGGGTCAGCGCCGTGGGGTCCTTGCCCAGGCCCATGAAGGCGCTTTGGGCCAGGAAGTCCTCCATGAGGATGGCCTGGCCTTCCACGCTGGCCAACTCCGGGGAGTGGGATTTTTTGTCGCAGGCCCCGGCCATGGCCAGGGACAGCAACATTAGGCCGCAGGCCAGAAAGCGGCCTGAGCGGCCCCGCCGGGGCCCCTGGGGAGATTCTTGCAGCATAACAAGCAGGTTAGTTACCATGTCCCCCGATGTATTGCAAGAAGTCCTTGGCCTGGGCCAGGGGTGGGGCCGTCTGGTCCAGGCTATAGTTGACCCGGCCGTCGGGGAAGACCTGCACCCGCTTGGGCTCCTTGCGCGCCATGCCCAAGAGGCGGTCCAGGTCCACGCGGGCCTCGTGGCCAAAATGCACCTGCAACTGTCCGCCCGAGAGGTCCAGGCGGCTGGCATGGAGCCGGCGCAGGGTGTATTTGAGCTCCACGGCCTCAAGCAGGTTGCTGGCCGCTGGTGGCGGCGGGCCGAAGCGGTCGCTCATCTCGGCGGCCACGGAGGCAAGTTCCTCGGGGGCCCGCGCCAGGCTCAGGCGCTTGTACAGGCTCAAGCGCACCTGGCTGTCGGGCACGTAGCTCTCGGGCAGGCTGGCGTTGATGGCCAGGTGCAGTTCCGGCTCCGGCCCCTCGGCCGGGGCCTCGCCCTTCAAGCTGGCCACGGCCTCCTCCAGCATGCGCACGTACAGCTCGTAGCCCACCTCGGCCACCTGGCCCGATTGCACCTCGCCCAAGAGATTGCCCGCCCCGCGTATCTGCAAGTCGTGCATGGCGATGGCGAACCCGGCCCCCAGTTGGGTAAAGTCCATCAGGGCCTTGAGACGCTTGGCCGCGTCGCGCCCCAGCGAGCCCTCGCTCTTGACGAAGAGGTAGGCGTAGGCCTTCTCTCCCGCCCGGCCCACCCGGCCCCGGAGCTGGTATATCTGGCTGAGCCCCAGCTTGTCGGCGTCGTTGATGATGATGGTGTTGGCGCTGGCGATGTCCAGGCCGCTCTCGATGATGGTGGTGCAGACCAGCACATCCAGATTGCGGCGCACAAAGGCCAGCATGACCTTTTCCAGCGACTTCTCGGCCATCTGGCCGTGGGCCACGCCCACGCGGGCCTGGGGGGTGAGCTGGGTCACCAGGCGGGCCATGCGGCTGATGTCCTGCACGCGGTTGTGCACCAGGAATATCTGCCCGCCCCGGGCCAGTTCCTGCTCGATGGCCTCCTTGAGGCTCTTGGGGTTGAAGCTGGCCAGGTAGGTCTTGATGGCCTGGCGGTCGGCCGGGGGGGTGTTGATGACGCTCAGGTCGCGGATGCCCGACAGGCTCATCTGCAGGGTGCGGGGTATGGGCGTGGCGGTCAGCGTCAGCACGTCCACCAGGCGCCTGAGCTTCTTGAGCCGCTCCTTGTCCTGCACCCCGAAGCGCTGCTCCTCGTCCACCACCACCAGCCCCAGGTCCTTGAAGACCACGTCCTTTTGCAGCAGGCGGTGGGTGCCCACGATGATGTCCACCTTGCCGGCGGCCAAGTTGGCCAGCACCTGCTTCTGCTGGGCCACGGTCTTGAAGCGGCTCAGGGACTCCACCACCAGGGCCTGGTCCTTGAGGCGCTCGAAGAAGGTCTGGTAGTGCTGCTCGGCCAACACCGTGGTGGGCACCAGGAAGGCCACCTGCCGGCCCTGCATGGCCACCAGGTAGGCGGCGCGCAAGGCCACCTCGGTCTTGCCATAGCCCACGTCGCCGCAGATGAGCCGGTCCATGGGCCGGGGCGCCGTGAGGTCGGCCACCACGTCCTCGATGGCCTTGGCCTGGTCCGGGGTCTCCTGATAGGGGAAGGTGGCCTCGAACTCGCGGAAGGCGCTGTCCGGCGGGGCGTAGGCGTGCCCCTTCTGGAAGCTGCGCGCGGCGTAGAGCTCCACCAGGTCGCGGGCGATGGCCTCCACGGCCTTCTTGACCCGGCTCTTGGTCTTGTGCCAGGCCTTGCCGCCCAGGCGGTCCAGGGGCGGGGGGGTATCGCCAGGGCCGCGGTACTTGCTGATGAGCCCCATGCGGTCGGCGGGCAGGTAGAGCTTGTCGCCGCCCTGGAAGGTCAGGAGCAAAAAGTCGCTCTCAGCCGGTCCCACGGCCATGCTGGACAGTCCCTCGTAGCGGCCGATGCCGTGGTCCACGTGCACCACGAAGTCGCCGGGCGTGAGATCGTCCAGGGCGGCCAACATGGCCGAGAGCCGGGGCGGGGCCTTCTGGCGCACCACCCGTGGCGCGCCGAAGACCTCGTCCTCAGTGACGAAGGTAAGGGGCAGCTCCTGGGGCGCGAAGCCGGCCCCCAGGGCGCCCACCACCAGCCACAGGGCGCCCCGGCCCGTGCCCACCCCCGCCTGGGCGGCTTGGCCCAGGGCGGTGGTGGGCACCTCGCGCTCGGCGAACAACTCGCCCAGGCGCTCCACCTGGGAGCGCGAGCGGCAGACCAGGATGACGTCGCGTCCATCTTGGCCCTGGTCCTCCACCCAGCCCAGGAAGCGCTCCAGGAGCGAGCCCTCGCCCTTGCGCGCCAGCTCGCCGTGCAGGCCGGTGTGGCCGGCGGCCCGCATGGTCACCAGCACAGCCTCCTCTTCGGGCTGGCTGGTGAGCGCCAGGGCCTTCATCAACAGCCGCGGCCGGGCCTCCAGACGCTGGGCCACCTGGGCCGGCGTGCGCCGCAGCATGGGCGGCGGCAGCACGATGCGCCCTTCCTCGCGGGCCTCCTCGAACTCCTGGACCAGGGTTTCGGCCTCGGCCAAGAGGCGTGACCGCACCTCCGCCGGTTCCAGTAGGATGTGCTGGCAGTCGCCGGGCAGGAACTCGAACAGGTCGGCGGCCCGGGAGAAGTACAGGGGCAGCAGGGGCTCCAGGCCGCCGAAGGTGACCCTAAGCTGCATTTTTTCTATCAGCTCGCTCAGGCGCCGGGTGCTTAGGCCCTCGCTGGCCGCCAGCTTGCGCAAGGCCCCCACGGCGCGCTGCGCCGCCTGGGGCGACAGGTCCACGGGGTGGCAGGGAATAAGGGTGGCGCCGGCCAGGGGCAGTTGGGAGCGCTGGTCGGTGGGGTCGAAGCCGCGCAGGCTCTCGATCTCGTCGCCGAAGAACTCCACGCGCACCGGCTCGTCCAGGAGCGGACCGAAGAAATCCACCACCGAGCCGCGCACCGCGAAGTCGCCCACCTGCTCCACCAGGGAGACCTGGGTGTAGCCACCGGCCAAGAGGGCGTCCTGCAGGGCCTGGCGCTCCAGGGTCTGGCCGGGCCCCAGCTCCAGGGCGCTATCCACCAGGTACTCGGGCGGGCACAGGCGGCTGGTCAGCCCCCGGGCCGAGGTGACCACGATCAGCGGCCCCTGGCCGGCCAAGAGCTCCCACAGCACCCCCAGGCGGCGGGCGGTCACCTCCGGCGGGGCGGCCATGTCCTGGTAGGGCGAGAACTGGTAGGCCGGGTACAGGCGCACGGGGCTCTGCCCCTCGGCCTGACCGGCCAAAAAGAACTCCAGATCGCGCGCCAGGGCCTCGGCCGCGGCCAAGGTGTGGCAGACCACCAGCCAGGTGCTTGGGCTGTGCAGCCAGGCCCGGGCCAGGGCAAAGGCCCGCGCCCCGGCCTCCAGGCCGCTGACCAGCACCTGGCCCTGGTCCCGCAACAGACTTAAGGCGCGTTCCAGCTCCGGCCCAAGAGGCCAGGAAGGGGTGGGGGATGGGGTGGAGACGCTCAAGCGGTTACTACCTCTGCCTGGTTGCCATGCCGCCGCTGGCCTACCAGGGGCGGCGATCTTCCTAGGATAGCCCAGCCCCCCTGGCCCGGCAAGGGCCGGGCCAGGAAAGGGCAGGGGCGGGTCCTCTTGTGGGAGGCGTGGCATAATGGGGTATACTGGCCCATGCTCCCGGGCCGGCGGCCTTTGGTCCGCCCCAGGGAGGCCGAGGAATTCGCTTTTCAGGAGGCACCCTTGCCCAATCCCGTGCTGCTCCCCGAGGCCGGGGCCGGCCGCAACCAGGCCCTGCGCACCGCGCTGGGCCTGTGCGCCCTGGCTGGCCGCCCCCTGGTCTGCCGTGGGCTGTTGGACGACAACCCCCGCCCCAAGCCCGGCCTGGGGCCTGGCCATCTGACCGTGGCCCAGGCCGTGGCCATGGTCACCAACGGCAGCTTGAGCGCCGAGCTGGGCGGCGAGGAGATCATCCTGGAGCCGGGGCGGCCCCAGGCCGGCGACTATGACTTCGATGTCTCCGGCCAGCGCCAGAGCGCCGCGCCCCTGAGCTGGCTTCTGGAGACCCTCCTCTTGCCCCTGGCCGCGGCGGGCGGAGAGAGCAGCCTGTATATGCTGGGTGGCACCCACGTCATGGGCGGCCCCACCAGCGACGAGATCAGGCAGGTGCTGGTGCCCAACTGGCGGCTAATGGGGCTGGAGGTGGCCTACACCGAGGTGACGCCGGGCTTTTATCCCGAGGGCGGCGGCGAGGCCGAGGCCCGCCTGGAAACCTGCGCGCTTATTAATCCCCTGGTGGCCGAGGAGGCCTTCGCGCCGGCGCGGGTGGGGCTGGAGGTGCTCTCCTCGGGCCTGCCCGTGCACCTGGCCGAGCAGGCCTTGGAAGGCGCCCTGGCCCGCCTGGAGCTGCACGGCATCAAGCCCCAGACCCGCCTGCGCAAGGCCCGGGGCGGCGTGGGCATGGCGCTCTTGGTCTGGGCCGAGGGCCAGAACGGCCTGCGGGTGGGCTTCAACGCCCTGGGCCGGCGGGGCGGACGGCCCGAGGCCTTGGCCACCGAGGCCGTGGAGGCCCTGATGGCCTTCCTTAAAAGCGGCGCCGGCCTGCCCGCCAGCCTGGCCGCCCGGCTGCTGGCCCCCCTGGCTTGCGCCCGGGGCCTAAGCCGCCTTAGCGTGGAGGCGGCCAGCCGCGAGCTCAAGGCCGCCGTCAAGGCCGTGGAGGCCGTTTGGCCGGGCTGCGCGCGCCTCTACGACGACCCCAAGGGCGGGCCGGCCCTCTTGCGGGTGATGGGCCGCGACCTGGGACGGGCGGTGTAGCCTCAGATAAGGCGGTTGCCAAAGTTGGCAAAACGACGGGCGGGGATAAACCCCGCCCCTACGAAGAAAAGCCATTGTTTTCTTTGGGTTTCGTAGGGGTGGGGTTTATCCCCGCCCGCGTATTGCCACGATGACGGCCCGCAAACCGGTGCGGTTGGACCCCGGTGTTACTTCTTTTTGGCCGAGGCGCGCTTGCTGGCCTTCAAGGGGTTGATCTTGGCCGATTCCTTGGACTCGACCTTGATGTGGGTGGCGAAGTTGCAGGGGCCGTTGCGCCACTTGGAGGCCGGGTCGGGGTAGCTCTTGCAGTAGGCCTGCTCACCGGCGGTCACGGTGCGGTCGCAGCCCTGGCAGGCCTCCACGATGGGGTGGCAGGTGCCAGCGGTGAACCGGCAGCCCTTGGGGGACATGAAGTTGCATTCCATGCCTTCTCTGGTGGTGGTGCAGAGCATTGCCCGTACTCCTAAAGAATAAAGTTCAGGGGACCAGCGCCCCTTGGTTGGTTGCTGTTTGGCCCGGCCCTGAGGCTGGGCCGCATGCCATGGCAAAAGCTAAATATGGCATAAAGTTGTGGCCTGTCAAGGGCGCCATGGCGGCAAGGGGCGCCGCCCACAAACCTGCCTAGTCTGGCTATTGGCCGCGAAATTATTCGGTTGCCCCCCATTACCGTCAAGCAACCCCGGTTTTGGGGCGGATTTGGGCCGGCTTTCCCGCCGGACCGCCTGGCGCCGTACTTGACAAAAGCGCGGCCCTGACGTAGATAACGTAGCCTAGTTCAAAGGAAAAAACCGCCGGGCCAGGCGTAACCGCCAACCGGGGCCGGGCTGGGGCAGGAGTATTTCAAGTGTCTGATAAGCCTACCAAGAACGCCGACACCCCCGAAAAGCCGCTGGCCAAGATATTGGATGACAACCTGCTCATGCGCCAGCGGCGGCAGAAGGCCCAGGAGCTGAAAGAGGCCGGGATTGCGCTGTTCCCCAACAACTTCCGCCCCCGCAACCTCATCGCCGACATCATGACCGAGCATGAGCGCATGGACTCCGGCCGCCTGGAGGACATGCAGGACACCAAATTCGCCCTGGCCGGCCGCATCATGGCCATCCGCTCCTTTGGCAAGGCCGCCTTCATCAAGCTCCAGGACCGCTCTGGTGCCCTGCAATGCCACCTGGAGAAAAACGTGCTGGGCGAGGAGCGCTACGGCCTGTTCAAGAAGCTGGACGTGGGCGACATCATCGGGGTGCGCGGGCCGTTGTTCCGCACCCGCACCCAGGAGCTGACGCTTCGGGTGGAGCACTGGCAACTGGTCACCAAGAACTACCGCGCCCTGCCCGAGAAGTTCCACGGGCTCACCGACGTGGAGCAGCGCTACCGCCAGCGCTACCTGGACCTGATAATGAACCAGGAGGTGCGCGAGATATTCAAGGCCCGCTCCACCATCGTGGCCACCATCCGCCGCTACCTGCAAGACCGGGGCTTCCTGGAGGTGGAAACCCCCATGATGCAGCACATCCCCGGCGGGGCCATGGCCCGGCCCTTCGAGACCTTCCACAACGCCCTGGGCATGAAGCTGTTTCTGCGCGTGGCCCCGGAGCTGTACCTCAAGCGCCTGGTGGTGGGCGGCCTGGAGCGCGTCTTCGAGCTCAACCGCAACTTCCGCAACGAGGGCGTGAGCGTGCGCCATAACCCCGAGTTCACCATGCTGGAGTTCTACCAGGCCTATGCCACCTACGAGGACCTGATGTCCACCACCGAGGAGGTGGTGGGCCTGTGCGCCAAGGCGGTGCTGGGCTCCCTCAAGGTCCCCTACCAGGGGCGCCAGATAGACCTTACTCCCCCCTGGCAGAACTTCGATTTCCGTACCAGCCTCTTGGAGATCGGCGGGGTGCCGCCGGACGTGCTCTTCAACACCGAGAAGGCCTTGGACCTCTCGCGCCAATTGGGCGGGGTGCACAAAGCCGGTGACGGCCTGGGCAAGGCCCTGGGCAAGATCTTCGACGTGCTGGTGGAGCCCGAGCTGTTCCAGCCCACCTTCATCACCGGCTACCCCCTGGATATATCACCGCTGTCGCGCACCAACGACCTGGACGCCGAGATCGTGGACCGCTTCGAGTTCTTCATAGCCGGCCGCGAGATGGGCAACGGCTTCAGCGAGCTCAACGACCCCGACGACCAGCGCGCGCGCTTCATGGACCAGGTGGCCCAGCGCGAGGCCGGCGACGACGAGGCCCAGTTCATGGACGCCGACTACGTGCGCGCCCTGGAGTTCGGCATGCCCCCCACCGCCGGCGAGGGCCTGGGCATAGACCGTCTGGTGATGCTACTCACCGACCAGCCCAGCATCCGCGAGGTGATCCTGTTCCCGCTGCTTAGGCCCGAGCAGGGCTGATGGGTTTCGAGGTACAGGTCGCCCTGCGTTACTTGCGCGCCCGCCGCAAGCAGACCTTCATCTCGCTCATCTCGCTGTTGTCCATGGCCGGCGTGGCGCTGGGGGTCTGCGCACTGATCGTGGTGCTGTCGGTGATGGGCGGCTTCGAGGGTCAACTCAAGGAAAAGATACTGGGCGTCAACTCCCACGTGATGATCTTCAGGCTCACCGACCAGATCAACGACCCGGCCCGGGTGATCTCCGCCGCCCAGGCCGACCCCGAAGTGCTCGAGGCCACGCCCTATGTCTACGGCCAGGTGATGATCCTGGCCGGCTCGGGGGCCACGGGGGCGCTCTTGAGGGGCATCGAGCTGCCCAGCGCGCTCAAGGTGCTGGACCTGGAGAAGACCATGGTGCAGGGCTCGCCCCAGGACCTCATGGACCCCGGCGGCTCCCTGCCCGGCCTGGTGGTGGGCGGGGCTTTAGCCCGCAAGCTGGGCCTGATGCGCGGCTCGATGGTCAACGTGGTCAACCCCCTGGGCGAGGAAACCCCCGTGGGCCGGGCGCCCAAGAGCGAGCCCTTTCGGGTGGTGGGGGTCTTCGAGTCGGGGATGTATCAGTACGATTCCACCCTGTGCTACATCTCCCTGCCCGCGGCCCAGGAGTTCTTCGGGCTGGGCCGGGCGGTCAACGGCGTGGAGCTGAAGGTCAGGGACATCTACCAGGCCGGCAAGGTGGGCACGCGCTTGAGCCGCCAACTGGGTCCGGGCTATTTCGCCCGCGACTGGATGGCCGCCAACCACAACCTCTTCGCGGCCCTCAAGCTGGAAAAGATCACCATGTTCGTGATCCTTATCCTCATCGTCCTGGTGGCCGCCTTTGGCATCGTCAGCTCCCTCATCATGCTCGTCATGGAAAAGACCCGCGACATCGGCATATTGAAGGCCATGGGCGCCACGGCGGCCAGCATCCGGCGCATCTTCATGCTGGAGGGGCTCATCATCGGCACGGTGGGCACCCTGGTGGGCCTGGCCTCGGGGCTCATTCTGTGCGGGCTCCTGGCCCGCTACAAGTTCATTGACCTGCCGGCCGATGTCTACCCCTTGAGCACTCTGCCGGTGGAGGTGGAACCCCTGGTGGTGGCCCTGGTGGCCGCCTCGGCGGTGGTCATCAGCCTGCTGGCCACCATCTATCCCTCCCTGGCCGCCGGCCGCCTGGACCCGGTGGAGGCCCTGAGGTACGAATGAGCCAGCCCGCCGGCCAGGAAATAGCGGGGTCTGAGGGGCCTAAAGCCTTGACAAAGCAGACACCTTTTATTCTAATAGAAAAGCTTTGCAAGACCTACGAGGGTCCGCGTGATAAAGTGGAAGTCCTCAAGGGTCTGGACCTTGAGGTGGCGGCGGGGGAGACCGTGGCCATCGTGGGGTCGTCGGGCGTGGGCAAGTCCACGCTTTTACACATAATAGGCACCCTGGACCGCGCATCCGCGGGCCGGGTGGTGGTGGATGGGCAAGAGCTGGCCAGCCTGGATGAGCCGGGGCTGGCGGCCTTTCGGAACCGCTACATTGGGTTCGTGTTCCAGTTCCACCACCTGTTGCCAGAGTTCTCGGCCCTGGAGAACGTGATGATGCCGGCCCTGATCGCCAAGCAGGACCGCCGGCAGGCCGAGAAGCTGGCGGGCGAACTCTTGGCCGAGGTGGGCCTGGCCCAGCGTCTGGGCCACCGCCTGGGCGAGTTGTCGGGCGGCGAGGCCCAGCGGGTGGCGGTTGCCAGGGCCTTGGTCTTGCGGCCGCGGCTGCTCTTGGCCGACGAGCCCACCGGCAACCTGGACGAAAGGACCGGCGAGAAGGTGCATCAGTTGATCTTGCGCCTCAACGCCGAAATGGGGCTGACCACCCTGGTGGTCACCCACAACGAGCGCCTGGCGGCCTCCCTGGACCGCCGGCTGCGCCTGGCCGAGGGGCGGATCATTCCCCTGCCCTAGGGGCGGGATATTTCACCCTGGCCACCGCCTGAGCCTCACGGCGGCTGGCGGAGGGTCCAGGCCTCGAAGGGCTGGACCCGCTACACAAAATTGACGAACGGGGGCCGAATGAAGAACAAGGCACTGCTGTGGGTCCTGGCTGCCCTTCTGCTAATGGCTTGGCCGGGCGTGGTCTTCTCGGCCGAACCCGCCAAGGTGGCGGTATTCCCCTTTGACGTCTTCAGCCAGGAGCCGCTGGAGCAACTTCGCCAGGGCTTGCAGTCCACCCTGGCCAAGAAGCTCAAGACCGAGGGGCTCAATGTCCTGGACCTCAAGGACGTCAACCGCGCCCTGGCCGAGGCCAAGAAGCCCCTGGACCTCACCCTGGCCCGCAACCTGGCCGGCCGCCTGGGGGCCGAGTACGCGGTCTACGGCTCCCTGACCAAGATCGGCAACCGGGTGTCCCTGGACGTCAAGCTGCTGGACGTGCTGGGCATGCGGCGTCCCCAGTCCTTGTTCGTGGAAGGCACGGGCACTGACTCCCTGGAGGGACTCACCGACCGCCTGGCCCGCGAGCTAAGCACCCAGGCCGCCGGCCGCGAGCAGGTGGCCGACATCAAGGTGGAGGGCAACAAGCGCATCGAGGCCGAGGCCATCAAGGCCGTGATGCAGTCCAAGGTGGGCGGGGCCTACGCCCCCGTGCGCCTGGACGAGGACCTGCGCGCCATCTGGAAGATGGGCTACTTCGACGACGTGCGCCTGGATGCCAGCGATTCGGCCCAGGGCAAGGTGGTCACGGTGGTGGTCAAGGAAAAACCCACCATCCGCGAGGTGAACCTGGTCGGCAACAAGGCCATTGACACCAAGGACCTGCGCGACCAGATCGGCATCAAGGCCTTCGGCGTGTTCAAGCCCGAGACCATCAAGGAGGCCGAGGCCAAGATCGTCAAACTCTACCACGACAAGGGCTACTACGACGCCAAGGTGGCCAGCGAGATCATAACCACCCCCTCCGGCGATCCCGGCGTGACCTTCAAGATCGAGGAAGGCAAGAAGGTCTTCATCAAGAAGATATCCTTCACCGGCAACAAGTCCTTCAAGGAAGACGAGATCCGCGACCAGATGTCCACCACCCAGAAGGGCTGGTTCACCTGGATAACCGAATCCAACGTGCTGGAGCGCAGCAAGCTGGACCAGGACGTGGAGAAGATCACCGATTTTTACTACAACAACGGCTATATGAGTGCCCGGGTGGGCGAGCCCACCGTCACCCGTGAGCCCGACGGCCTGGTGGTGCTCTTTAATGTCGAGGAAGGCCCACGCTTCAAGATTGCCGACGTGGCCGTCAGCGGCGAGATGATCGTGCCCCAGAAGGAAGTGGTGGAGTCGCTCAAGATCAAGCCCGGCCAATGGTTCAACCGCGACCTGTTGCGCCAGGACATGGCCAACCTCAACAACCTCTACGCCGACCGCGGCTTCGCCTATGTGGACGTGCGCCCCCAGATCCAGCAGAACATGGACAAGCACTCGGTCAGCATCGCCTTCAATATCAAGAAGGGCGACAAGGTCTACTTCGAGCGCATCCTCATCACCGGCAACGCCAACACCCGCGACAACGTCATCCGGCGCGAGCTGGGCGTGGCCGAGGGTGATCTGTTCTCGGGCACGGCCCTGCGCGACGGCAACATGCGCCTCAGGCGCCTCAACTTCTTCGAGGACATCCACATCACCACCGCCAAGGGCAGCGCCCCCGACCGCATGGACCTCAAGATTGACGTCAAGGAGAAGCGCACCGGCCAGTTCAGCGTGGGCGCCGGCTACTCCACGGTGGACAAGTTCATGATCATGGGCCGCATCGGCGAGAACAACCTCTTCGGCCGCGGCCAGCAGTTGGAGCTCAAGGGCCAGGTGGGCGGCACCTCCACCCGCTACACCATCAGCTTCACCGAGCCCTGGCTCTTCGACCGCCCGGTCAGCGCCGGCGTGGATCTCTACGACTGGTCCCGGGAGTACTTCACCTACACCAAGGACGCCATCGGCGGCCGTCTGCGCCTGGGCTGGCCCACCCCCTTCCGGGCCACCCGGCTCTACACCTACTACACCTACGAAATAGCCGACATCTACGATATCCAGAGCAACGCCGCCCGCATCATCAAGGACCAGAAGGGCGAGCACACCACCAGCGCGGTGCGCGCCATCCTGCGCCGCGACACCCGCGACCACGCCTTCAACGCCACCAAGGGCTCGGACAACAGCATAAGCGCCGAGTACGCCGGTGATCCCTTGGGCGGCACCAACGCCTTCATCAAGGTCATAGGCGATACAGGCTGGTATTTCCCCTTGTGGTGGGACCACGTCTTCGTGCTGCACGGCCGCGCCGGCTGGCTGACCGGCCACGGCGGCGGCGACCTGCCCATCTACGAGAAGTTCTTCCTTGGTGGCATCAACACCCTGCGCGGCTTCGACTACCAGTCGGTCAGCCCCCGCGACCCCGCGACCAACGACCGCATCGGCGGCGAGCGCATGGCCCTGGCCAACGTGGAGTACCGCTTCCCGCTGTTGCCCAAGGCCGGCCTGGTGGGCGTGGTCTTCTTCGACACTGGTAACGTCTGGAGCCAGGAGGACGGTTACAAGCTGGGCGATCTGCGCCAGAGCGTGGGCGGCGGCATCCGCTGGTACTCGCCCATGGGCCCCTTGCGCCTGGAATACGGCTACGTACTGGACCCCAAGCCGGACGACAGCCAGTCCAACTGGGAATTCACCATCGGCAGCATTTTCTAATCACCCTGGGGCCCTTTGGTCCCGGTACCGCTAGGGAGCAGACAGCATGCGTAAAGTTAACGAGAAACAATTCTTCTGCGGCGTCCTGACCTTGCTGATCATGACCGCCTTGGCCTTGCCCTCCCTGGCCCTGGCGCAAGGCCCCGTGGCGGTGGTGAACCTGGAGCGGGCCATCTTCGAGTGCGCGGCCGGCAAAAAGGCCCAGGCCGAGCTCAACCGCAAGGCCGACAAGCTCAAGGCCGAGCTGAAGCACCTGAATGACGAGCTCCAGAACATGCGCAAGGACCTGGAGAACACCGCCGCCCTGCTCAAAACCGAGGCCAAGCTGGCCAAGGAGCGTGACTTCGAGCGCAAGCAGCGCCTCTTGAACGACCGCAAGCGCGACGCCGAGCAAGAGATGAACGAGGCCACCCGCGACATGCTCTCGCCGATCCAGGGCAAGATGATCAAGATAATAGACGACATGGGCACCAAGGGCGGCTACGCGGTCATCCTGGACGCCCGCATGCCCCTGTACTTCCCCAAGAGCGCGGACATAACCGGCCAGGTGATCGCCGCCTACGACAAGGCCAACCCCTAGGCCCGGGACGGCATGCAACAGATCAACCTAAGCCAACTGGCCGCCCTCTTGGGCGGCCGCCTGGAAGGACCGGGCGAGCGCGTTATAAAGGGCATCAAGGGCATCGAGGACGCCGGACCCGAGGACCTGGCCTTTTTGGCCAACCCCAAGTACGCCAAGCTCCTGCCCGCCTGCCGGGCGGGCGTGGTGCTGGTGCGTCCCGGCCAGGAAGTGCCCGAGGGCCTGGCCGTGATTCGGGTGGACGACCCCTACCTGGCCTACGCCAAGGTGTTGACCGAGGCCATCCGCCAGCCCCTTAAGCCCCTGGGAGTGCATCCCCAGGCGGTGGTGGAGGCCAGCGCCCGCCTGGGCCGCGACGTCAGCGTGCACGCCCTGGCCTATGTGGGCGAGGGCGCCGTGCTGGGCGACCGCGTGGTGCTGCACCCCCATGTCTATGTGGGGCCGGGCTGCCGGGTGGGCGACGACAGCGTGCTGCACCCGGGGGTGGTGCTCTACCACGGCTGCCTGGTGGGCCAGCGTTGCATCATCCACGGGGGCACGGTCATCGGCGCCGACGGCTACGGCTTCGCGCCCGACGGCCAGGCCTACTTCAAGATTCCGCAGATCGGCATCGTGCAGGTTGACGACGATGTGGAGGTGGGCGCCCTGTGCACCATTGACCGCGCCGCCACCGGCCGCACCTGGGTACAGCGCGGCGTCAAGATGGACGACCACGTGCATGTGGCCCACAACTGCGTTGTCGGCGAGGACACCCTGCTGGTGTGCCAGGTGGGCATCAGCGGCTCCACCAAGGTGGGCAAGCACGTCATCCTGGCCGGCCAAGCGGGGATCAGCGGCCACCTGACCATTGGCGACAACGCCATCGTGGGACCCCAAAGTGGCGTGGCCGCCAACATCGGCCCTGGCGAGGTGGTCTCCGGCACCCCGCCGGTGCCCCACAAGCAGAACCTGCGCAACCTGTTGGCCCTGCGCCGGCTGCCCGAATTGCTGGAGCGGGTCCGCGGCCTGGAAGCCCAGATCAAGAAGATGCAAGGGCCTCAAGCCTAAAGGAGCGGCCATGACCCAGCCCGTGATGAACATGGAAGAGATCATGCAGGTGCTGCCCCACCGCTATCCCCTGCTCCTGGTGGACCGGGTGCTGGAGATGGAAACGGGCCGGTTCATGCGGGCGCTCAAGAACGTCACCTTCAACGAGCCCTTCTTCCAGGGTCACTTCCCCGGCCGGCCGGTGATGCCCGGCGTGCTCATCATCGAGGCCATGGCCCAGGTGGGGGGGCTCCTGGCCTATCACACCGACGAAAACCTGCGGGGCAAGCTGATCTACTTCATGGCCATTGACAAGGTCAAGTTCCGCCGGCCGGTGGTGCCGGGCGACCAGCTCATCCTGGAGGTTTCCCACCTGCACCGCTCCAGCCGGGCCTGGAAGATGGAAGGCAAGGGCCTGGTGGACGGCAAGGTGGCGGCCCAGGCCGAGGTGACCGCCGCCTGGTAACCTCCTGACCGACGGGGACGCGCTCCGGCGCCCCGCAACCCAGCAAGGAAAGCACGGCTTATGAACATTCATCCCACCGCGGTGGTGGACCAGAGCGCCAATATCGCGCCGGACGCGGTGATTGGGCCTTACACCTTCATCGGCCCCGGCGTGTCCATCGCCGCCGGCTGCCGTATTGACCACCACGTCAACGTCGAGAAAAACACCGCCATTGGCGAGGGCAGCCACGTCTGGCCCTTCGCCTCCCTGGGCAGCGACCCCCAGGACCTCAAGTTCGGGGGCGAGGAGTCCTTCCTGGAGGTCGGCCGCCAGGTGCAGGTCCGGGAGTTCGTCACCGTCAACCGCGGCACCCTTCACGGCGGCGGCACCACCCGGGTGGGCGACAACTGCCTGCTAATGGCCTACAGCCATGTGGCCCACGACTGCCAATTGGGCGACCACGTCATAATGGCCAACGCCGCCACCCTGGGCGGCCACGTGACCATAGAGGACCACGTCGGCCTGGGCGGGCTGGTGGCCGTGCACCAGTTCACGCGCATCGGCCGCTATTGCTTCGTGGGGGGGCTCTCCGGAGTCAGCGTGGACCTGCCGCCCTATTGCCTGTGCGAGGGCAACCGGGCCAAGACCCACGGCCTCAACATAGTGGGACTTAAGCGGGCCGGTTTTGGCAACGAGACGCTGGAGGCCCTCAAGCAGGCCTACAAGATCGTCTTCCGCACCCGCACGCCCCTGGCCACGGCCTTGCAGCAGGTGGAGGGCGAGGTGCCGGACCTGCCCGAGGTGCGTCACTTCGTGGAGTTCATCCGCAAGTCCGAGCGGGGGGTGGCCCGCTAGCCATGCCACAAGGCAGCATCGGCCTCATCGCCGGCAAGGGCCAGTTCCCCATTCTCTTCGCCCGGGCGGCCCGGGCGGCGGGGCTTAGGGTGGTGGCCGTGGCCATCCAGGGCGAGACCAGCCTGGACCTGGCGGCCGAGGTGGACGAGATCGCCTGGGTCAAGCTGGGCCAGTTGGGCAAGCTGATAAAGACCTTCCAGCGGGCCGGGGTGAGCCGGGCGGTGATGTGCGGGGGGGTAAGCAAACCCCGCATGTTCAGCGACATCAAGCCCGACCTCAAGGCCCTCTTGCTTATTAACAAGCTTCGGCACATGGCCGACGACGGCATCCTGCGCACCCTGGCCCGGGTGCTCATGGAAGAGGGCATCGAGATCGTGGCCAGCCACGAGATGGTGCCCGACCTGTTGGCCCAGGCGGGGCAATACACCCGCCGGGGGCCGGACGCCGCCGAGCGGGCCGACGCCGAGCTGGGCTGGCAGATGGCCGGCGAGCTGGGCAAGCTGGACATCGGCCAGGCCGTGGTGGTCAAGGGCAAGGCCGTGGTGGCCGTGGAGGCCATGGAGGGCACCGACGAGTGCATCCGCCGCGGCGGCCACCTGGCCGGCGGCGAGAGGGCCGTGGTGGTCAAGCGCTGCAAGCCGGGCCAGGACCGGCGCTTTGATCTGCCCAGCGTGGGCGAGGGCACCGTGGCGGTGATGCAGAAGGCCGGTGCCTCCTGCCTGGTCATCGAGGCCGGCCTCACCCTGGTCTTCGACCGGCAGGCCATGGTCAAGCGCGCCGACGAGACCGGCATATGCATCCTGGCTTGGTCCGGGACGGGAGGATGATGGTGGGTCAGGACCAGGTGAAGGTGGCGGTGATCGGCGTGGGCTATCTGGGCCGCTTCCACGCCGAGAAGCTCAAGCGTCTCAAGAACGCCGAGCTGGTGGCCGTGGTGGACAGCGACCTGATGCGGGCGCGCTCCCTGGCCGCCGATCTGGGGGTGCGGGCCTTTGACGACCACCGCCAGGTGCTGGAGTTGGTGCAGGCCGTCACCGTGGTCACGCCCACGGTGAGCCACCACCAGGTGGCCATGGACTTTCTGGAAGCCGGCAAGGACGTGCTCTGCGAGAAGCCCATCACAGCCACCCTGGAGCAGGCCGACGCGCTGGTGGCCCTGGCCGCCCAAAAGGGCTGCATCCTGCAAGTGGGGCATTTGGAGCGTTTCAACCCGGCGGTGGAGGAACTGGTGCGCCGGGTGCGGCGGCCCTTGTTCATCGAGGTCAACCGCATCGCGCCCTTCAAGGCCCGGGCCACCGACGTGGACGTGGCGCTGGATTTGATGATCCACGACCTGGACATCATCCTGGCTTTAGTGGGCGAGGACCCCAAGGAGATCAGGGCCGTGGGAGTGCCGGTGATCGGCGAGCACGCCGACATCGTCAACTCCCGGCTGGAGTTCCCTGGCGGCTGCGTGGCCAATGTCACCGCCAGCCGCCTGGCCTTGAAGGACGAACGCAAGATGCGCGTGTTCCAACCCGACGCCTACCTTTCCCTGGACTTTAAGAAACGCCGGCTCACGGTGGTGGGCAAGGTGGAGTTTCGCCCAGGGCGGTTGCCCAAGGTGGACGCCGAGCGCCCGCGCTTCCCCAAGAGCGACCCCCTGGAGTCGGAGCTTAAGGATTTCCTGGAGGCGGTGAAGACCCGCCGGCGGCCCCGGGTGGATGGGGCCGACGGCCGCCGCGCCCTGGCCTGCGCCTTGGCGGTGCGCGAGCGGGTGTGCCAGGGCCTGGGGGACATGGAGCAGTACCTGGCCGTGTCGCGGCGCCTGGTGGGCGCGCTCCCACCTGGGGAAGAATAATTGTCCGCCGCGCCCAAGGTGGTGATCGTGGCCGGCGAGGCCAGCGGCGACGCCCATGCCGCCCGCCTGATCGAGGCCTTGCGCCAACTGGAGCCAGGGCTCGTGGTCAGCGGCGTGGGCGGGCCGGCCCTGGAGGCGGCCGGGGCCAGGCTGCTCTACCGGGCCGAGGACCTGGCCCTGGTGGGGGTCAGCGAGGTCTTCGGCAAGCTCAAGCTTATCTGGGAGGCCCTGCGGGGCTTAAGCCAGCACCTCAAGGCCGAGCGGCCCGACCTGGTGATCCTGGTGGACTTCCCGGATTTCAACTTCCGGGTGGCCAAGCGGGCCAAGGCCCTGGGGCTCAAGGTGCTCTACTACATCAGCCCCCAGGTCTGGGCCTGGCGCCAGAAGCGCGCCCTCAAAATGCCCAAGCTCATGGACCACCTGGCCGTGGTCTTCCCTTTTGAGGAGCAGTTTTACCAGGGCGTGGCGCCTGATCTCAAGGTGACCTTCGTGGGCCACCCCATCATGGACGAGGACGAGGCCAACCGCCAGAAGGCGGGCCAGGTGCTGCCCGTGCCCGCCGGCGCTGAACTGGTGGGTCTCTTGCCTGGCAGCCGCCACTCCGAGATATCGCGGCTCCTGCCCCTGATGATCGAGACGGCCCGCTACATGCGGAGCAAGAATTCGAACCTGCACTTTTTGTTGCCCCTGGCCCCCGGGCTGACCCTGGACGACCTGGAGCCCCACATCAGCCAGGGGGCCATGCCGGGCATCACCGTGCTGCCCGGCCGGGCCGCGGCCATCATGGCCCAGTCGCGGGTGCTGATCGTGGCCTCGGGCACCGCCACCTTGCAGGCGGCCCTGGCCGGCACCCCCATGGTGGTGGTATACAAGACCGGGGCGTTGAACGCACTGGTGGCCCGCAAGCTGATTAAGGTGAATCATATCGCCATGCCCAATCTCGTCGCCGGGCGCGAGGTGATACCAGAGCTGTTGCAAGAAAAGGCCACGCCCCAGGCGGTGGGCGATGCCGCCCTGGCCCTCATGGCCGATGGCGCGGGGCGCCGGGAGATGATCGAGGGGCTAGGCGAGGTGCGCGGCAAGCTGGGCCAGCCCGGGGCCAGCCGCCGGGTGGCGGAGCTGGCCCGGGACATGATGGCGGGGACGTTGACTTGAGCAAAGAACCCAACATGACGAGCGACATGGCGCTCTACCGGCGCCTGCTGGCCAAGGTGCGTCCCTATTGGACCCGCCTGTTCTGGGCCATGCTGCTAATGGTCATCGTGGCCGCCGCCTCCTCGGCCATGGCCTACATGGTCAAGCCGGTGATGGACGATATCTTCGTGGCCAAGGACCGTGCCATGCTCTTCATGGTGCCCCTGGCGGTGATCGGCCTCTACGGCGTCAAGGGGGCCTGCTCCTACGGCCAGACCTATTTGATGCAGTTCGTGGGCCAGCGCATCATCACCCAGTTTCGCGTTGACCTCTACGCCCACCTGCAAAAGCTCTCGCTGAGCTACTACGACCGGGTGCCCACCGGCGAGCTGATGAGCCGCATCACCAACGACGTCAACAATATCCAGGGCGCGGTCAGCAGCGTGGTCACCGGTGTGCTCAAGGACCTGTTCACCATCTTCGGCCTGATCTTCGTCATTCTGTACCGTGACTGGTTCCTGGGCATGTTCGCGGTGGGCGTCTTCCCCCTCTGCATGATCCCCCTGGTCAAGTTTGGCCGCAAGCTGCGCAAGATCAGCCACCGCTCCCAGGAGACCATGGCCGACGTCAGCGTGCTGCTGCACGAGACCATCAGCGGCGCGCGCATCGTCAAGGGCTTCTGCCGCGAGGACCACGAGATCGCCCGCTTCAGCGCCGAGGCCGAGCGCCTGTTTCGCCTGCGCATGAAGGACGTCTCCACCCGGGCCATCTCCAGCCCCCTGATGGAGTTCCTGGGCGGACTTGGCGTCGCGGGCATCATCTTCTACGGCGGCTGGCAAGTGATAAACGGCCAGTCCACGCCGGGCACCTTCTTCAGCTTCCTGGCGGCGCTCATCATGCTCTACGAGCCGGTCAAGCGCCTGAGCGGGCTGAACAACGAGATACAAAACGGCCTGGCCTCGGCCAGCCGGGTCTATGAGATACTGGACGCCCCGCCCCAGATCGTGGACAAGCCCCAGGCTTGTGCGCTGCCCAGCCTAAGCCGGGCCATCGAGTTCAGGGACGTAAGCTTCGCCTACCGCCCCGGCGAGATGGTGCTGAAGCACATCAACCTGACGGTGCCGGCCGGCCAGCTATTGGCCCTGGTGGGCACCAGCGGCGGCGGCAAGACCACCCTGGTCAACCTGCTGCCCCGCTTCTACGAGGTGAATGAGGGCGCGGTGCTCGTGGACGGCGTGGACATCCGCGACTGCACCATCAAAAGCCTGCGCGGCCAGATCGCCGTGGTCACCCAACAGACCATCCTGTTCAACGACACGGTGAAGAACAACATCGCCTACGGCCGGCCCGAGGCCAGCCAGGCGGAGATAATCGAGGCCGCGCGGGCGGCCTATGCCCTGGACTTTATCGAGCGCCTGCCACAAGGTTTCGACACCGTGATAGGCGAGGCCGGGGTGCTGCTCTCGGGCGGCGAGCGCCAGCGCCTGTCCATAGCCCGGGCCATCCTGGCCGACCGGCCCATACTCATCCTGGACGAGGCCACCAGCAGCCTGGACACCGAGAGCGAGCTCTATGTGCAGAAGGCCCTGGAGAACCTCATGCGCGGCCGCACCACCCTGGTCATCGCCCACCGGCTGTCCACCATCCAGCGGGCCGACCGCATCCTGGTGATGAGCGAGGGCGGCATCGTGGAGGAGGGCCGGCACGAGGAACTCCTGGCCCTGGGTGGCGTGTACAGCCGCCTGCACCGCATGCAGTTCGCCGTGGACCAGGGCCTGGAGGTGGGCCGTGAGGCCTAGCTTTTCCTGGCCGCGCCTGGCCGCCCTGGCCTTGATGCTGGCAGGGGTGGTCCTGGTCATCACGTTGGGCGCCGACGAGCCTGTAAAGCGGTGGTCCGAGGCCTGGCGGCCCTCGCCCCTGGCCAGGCTTTGGGCCTGGCTGGCCTATTGGGGTGGCCTGGGGGGCACGCAGGCCACCCTGCTGGCCGCCTTGGCCCTGTTGTGGGGCTGGTGGGGGCGCCGGCCCACCCATTGGCGCGCCGGCCTGGCCGGGGTGGCCTCGGTGGCCCTGTCGGGCATCCTGGTGCAGGTCTGCAAGCACCTCTTCGGCCGGCCGCGCCCCCGCCTGGCCCTGCCCAGCGACGAATACTTCGGCCCCACCTTCCAGAGCGACCTGCTTTCCTTCCCCTCGGGGCACGCCACCACCAGCTTAGCGGTGGCCGCTGCTTTGAGCGTCTTCTATCCCCGCCTGGCTTGGCTGTTCTATCTGCTGGCCGCGCTCATATCCCTGGGCCGGGTGGTGGGCAACTCCCATTATCTCAGCGACGTGCTGGCCGGGGCCTTGCTGGGCCTCATGGTGGGCTGGCCCCTTGGCCAGGCCGTGGCGGCCAAAGCCTGGCGGCGGCCATGAAGGCCCAAGCCCACGGCCCCTGGCCGGCCCTGGCCCTGGCCGTGGTGGTCTTGGCCGGGGCGCTGTACTTCGCCCAACTGGGGGACATGCCGCTCTCCGACCGCGACGAGGGCGAGTACGCCGCCGCCGTGGCGGCCATGGCCCAGCGCGGCGATTACCTCATTCCCCACCTCAATGGCCAGCCCTATCTGGAAAAGCCCATCCTGCTCTTCTGGGCCATGACCGCCACCAACTGGCTGGTGGGGCCGGGCGAGTGGGCCGCTCGCCTGCCCTCGGCGGTGAGCGCCTTCCTGCTGGTGTTGGCCGTGGGCTATCTGGTCTGGCGCGTCTCGGGCAGCCTGGCGGCGGCCACGCTGTCCGCCGCGGCCTTTGCCTTCATGCCGCTCAACGCCCTGGTGGGCCGGGCCTGCCTCACCGACATGCCCCTGACCCTCTTCACCACTCTGGCCCTGGGGGGCTTCTTCCTGGCCAGCGAAACCCCGCCGCCCCGGGACCGACCCTGGTACCTGGCCGCCTGGCTGGGCCTGGGCCTGGCCTTCTTGACCAAGGGGCCGGTGGCCCCGGCGGTGGTGCTGCCCGCCTGCCTGATCCACGCCCTGTGCCAGGGCCGGCTGTGGGCCATCCTCAAGCGGGCGCAGATTCACTGGGGCCTTCTCATCTTTGTGGCGGTCAACCTGCCCTGGTACGGCCTGGCCTTCTGGCGCCTGGGCGACAAGCTCTGGCAGGCCTTCTTCGTCTCCCAGAACCTGCGCCGCTTCAGCGAGGTGCTCCTGGGCCACGGCGGTGGTTATTTCTATTACCTGCCGGTGCTGCTCCTGGGGGGCTACGCCTTCTCGGTGGCCGCCCTACCGGCCCTGGGCAGCGCCTTGGCCAAGAACAGCCGTGCCGCCCGCGCCGCCGACCCCCTGGCCCGCCTGCGTCTCTTCGCGGCCATCGCGGTGCTGGTGGTGCTGGTGGTCTTCACCCTGGCCGCCACCAAGCAGATCAACTACGTGCAGCCGGCCATGCCCTTTGTGGCGGTGCTGGCCGGCTATCACCTGTGGCGCCTGGGCGCCGGCGAGGCTGGCGGGCGCCTGGCGCGCGGGGTCTTCTGGGGCGGCCTGTACGGCCTGGGCGGCTTGTTCCTGGCGGTTTTCCTGGCTCTGCCCGCCGGCCTGCCCCTGGCCTGGGACAAAATCCAGGCCAGCATCCGCCCCGACAGCAGCGAGTACGCCCTGCCCGAACTGGCGCCCGTCCTGTGGCTGTGGCCACTCTTGGCCGCCCTGGCCCTGGCCGGCACCCTCATGGGGGCGCGCCTGCTGGTGCGCGGCGGACGGGCCAAGCTCTTGGGGCCGGCGCTGGCCCTGGGGGGCGCCCTCTTGTGCGGGGTGATGATGCTGGGCCTGTTGCCCCAGGGCTCGGCCCTGGTGCAGGACCCGGCCCGCCAGATGGCCCGCGAGATAAGAGAGCGCGGGGCCGGACAGGCCGCGGTCGTCACCTTCGGCCTGTGGAAGCCTTCGCTGCTGTTCTACCTGGACCGCGAGATACCGCGTCTGCGTCACAAGGACCAGGAGGAGCTGGCGCGGCGCCTGGGCGAGCGCGAGCCGCTCTTGGTGCTGACCCGGGTGAGCCTGTTGCCCCGGCTCAAGGAGGTGCCGGGCTTCCTGGAGGTGGCGCGTTACCAGGGCTACCTGCTGGGCGGTAACGGCGGGGGACATGAGCTTTGGGGCCGGCGCATCAACCGCGAACCTGGGGGGCAAGGGGGCCGGCCATGAGCCCGCGCCCCGCCGCCCAGCCACCGCGCCCCTGGGGCGACCTGGCCTATCCCCTGGTCTTGCTGGCCCTGTGCGGGCTGTTGTTCTTCGGCCTATTGGGCCAGCGCAGCCTGTGGGAAACCGACGAGGCCCGCTACGGCGAAATCGCCCGCGAGATGGTTCAGAGCGGCGACTGGGTCACCCCCCGCCTGAACTACGTCAAGTACTTCGAGAAGCCCATCCTAACCTATTGGCTGGTGGCCGGCTCCTTCAAGATATTCGGCATCTCCGACTGGTCGGCCAGGATCACGCCGGCCCTGTTTGCCACCCTGACGGTGCTCTTGGTGTACCTGCTGGGGCGCTCCCTGTGGGAGGCCAGGAGCGGCTTCATGGCCGCGCTCTGCCTGGCCACCTCGCTGATGTTCATGGCCCTGTCCTGGGTGCTCATCGTGGACATGGTGCTGTGCTTCGGGGTGGTGCTGGCCGTGTACGGGGCCTGGGAGCTGCGCCTGGGCCGGCGCTGGGGCGGCTATCTCTTCTGGATGGGCTGCGCGGTGGGCTTCTTGACCAAGGGCCTCCTGGGTCCGGGCCTGCCGGCCATGGCCGTGGTGCTGTTTGCCCTCTTGGGGCGGGAGTGGGCCCTGCTCAGGCGCCTGGCCGACTGGCGGGGGGCCTTGCTGTTCCTGGTGCTGGTGGCGCCCTGGAACATCCTGGTCAGCCTGGCCAACCCCGAGTACCCGGCCTACTTCCTGCACGAAAACGTGGGCCGCCTGGTGGCCGGCCAGGAGTTCAAGCGCCATCAACCCTTCTGGTACTATTTGCCGCTGTTGCCCGCGGGCTTCCTGCCCTGGGTGGCCTTTTTGCCCTGGGGACTCAAGCAGACTTGGCCGGGCAAGGCCTGGCTGGCCACGCCCAACCGGCCTTGGCTGCTGCCGGCGGTGTGGCTGGGCTCCTTCCTGCTCTTTCTGTCCGCCGGCTCCTCCAAGATGATGCATTACGCCCTGCCCATGCTGCCGCCCCTGGCGCTCCTCATGGGCCGGCCCCTGGCGGCGCTCCTCATCAGGCCCCTGGCGGACTTGCGGCAGGAAGCGGCCCCACCCGGGGTGCGCTGGGGGGTGACGGCCTTGGCGGCCTGCGCGGTGGCCGCGGCCTGCGGCCTGCCCCTGGTGCCGGCCCTTAGCCCCGACATCGGCTACGACCAAGTGGGGGCCTTCCTTTTGATAGGTCCCCTCTTGCTGGCGGGGCTGGGTCTGGGCCTGTATGCCATCAGGGGCCGGGCCTGGGCCGGGCTGGCGGCCCCGCTGTTGGTGGCGGCCGGGGTGGTGCTGTGCGTGTCCCTGGCCGCGCCCCGCCTGGAAGAGTACCGCTCGGTCAAGCAGTTGGCCGCCATTCTCAAGGGACGCCTGGCCGCCGAGGACGTGCTGGTCTCCTTTGGCGACTACTTCCAGGGCCTGCCCTTGTACACCGGCCGGCGGGTGGTGGTGGCCGGCAATTGGGGCGAGCTGGAGTTCGGCCGCGCCCGCGACCCCCAGGCCGCCCAGTGGTTCCTGCCCGGCCCCGGCGAGCTGATGGCCCTGATGAGGGATAGCCGCCGGCGTGTGGTGGTGCTGTGCTTCAGCGACGAATACGCCCGCTTCCAGGAGCGCTTCAAGAACGTGGAGGGCTTCAAGCATTACCCGTGGGCGAGTGTGGGCGACAAGGTCCTGTTCGCCAACCGCCCCCTCTGACTTCAATATGCAATCAAAGCCATCCATGGCTTTGATTGCTGATCGGCCGGGCAAAAGAGTGTTTTTGCCCGGCCTCCCGGGCGCTTTCGCGCCCGGCGGGCCATCCATGGCCCGCATACCAAGTTGCGATCAAATTAATATTTTGATCTCAACTTGGTATAACCCCCCTGTCTTGATTTCCCCGGCGCGCACCTGTAATAGTAGCCCATGAGTTGCTCGCTTGGCTTTGGTGCCTTGGCGGAGGTTGACATGGAGCAGCAGACCGCGCCGGATTGCCCCTATTTGTCGGTGGTCATACCGGTATTCAACGAGGAGGAGAACCTGGCGGAGTTGCACGCCCGCCTGGCCACCACCCTGAACGCCATGAGCTACGCCTGGGAGGTCATCTACGTGGATGATGGCTCCCGCGATCGCTCCTGGAAGCTCCTGGAAGGCATCCAGCAGGCCGACGGCCACGTGCGCCTGGTGCGCTTCAACCGCAACTACGGCCAGCACATGGCGGTCTTCGCCGGTTTCGAGCGGGTGCGTGGCCAGGTGGTGGCCACCCTGGACGCTGATCTGCAAAACCCGCCCGAGGACGTGCCCAAGCTGGTGGCCAAGCTGGAGGAGGGCTACGACGTGGTGGGCGGCTGGCGCCAGTTCCGGCAGGACTCCTGGCTGCGCACCTTCCCCTCCATGATCGTCAACCGCATCACCAGCCGGGTGGTGGGGGTGGACCTCAAGGATTATGGCTGCATGCTCCGGGCCTACCGCCGCGAGGTGGTTCAGGCCATGAACGAATGCCAGGAGACCAGCAGCTTTATCCCGGCCTTGGCCAACACCTACGCCTCCCAGGTGGTGGAGATACCCGTGGGCCACGCCGAGCGTCAGGGCGGGCGCTCCAAATACGGCCCCTTGCAGCTCTTGCGCCTGCAATTCGATCTGATGACCGGCTTCTCGGTGCTGCCCATCCAGTTCGTCAGCTTCGTGGGCTCCCTGGTGGCCCTGGTGGGCCTGGCCTTTGGCTGCTTCCTATTCATCCGCCGGCTCATCGTGGGGCCGGAGGTGGAAGGTGTCTTCACCCTGTTCGCCATCCTCTTCGTCTTCGTGGGCCTGCAGATCCTGGGGGTGGGGCTCATCGGCGAGTATGTGGGGCGTATCTACCGCGAGGTGCGCCGCCGGCCGCGCTTCGTCATCCGCGAGACGCGGGACTAATTTAGATGCAATCAAAGCCATCCATGGCTTTGATTGCTTATCGGCAGGGCAAAAGCGTGGTTTTGCCCTGCCTCCCGGGCGCTTTCGCGCCCGGCGGGCCGTCCATGGCCCGCATACCAACTTGCGGCCAAACCACTAGGTTGGCCGCAAGTTGGTAAAAGCCGCCACGGGGGTAGTTCAGCATGCCCGAGCCCCAAAGTCCCGCCGCCCCCGCCACCCGCCTGGTGCTCAAGGTGGACGTGGACACCAAGGTGGGGCTTTTGGACGGCACCCGGCGCCTGGCCGACATTTTAGGCGAGTTGGGGCTCAAGGCCTCGTTCTTCGTGGCCATGGGGCCGGACCACTCGGGCCGCGCCCTGAAGCGCGTCTTCCGGCCTGGGTTCCTGAAAAAGCAGATGCACTCCGGCGCGGCGGCGGCCTACGGCCCCATCACCATGCTCTACGGCCTGCTGCTGCCTGGCCCCATCATCGCCCGTAGCGCCCCGGGCTTGCTCAATCGCCTCATCAACGAGGGGCACGAAGTGGGCCTGCACGGCTGGGACCACGTCTATTGGCATGACCGCGTGCGCCACCTGGACGCCAGCCGCACCCGCCGCCAACTGGAGCTGGCCGCTGGTCTCTTCCGCGAGATAACCGGCATGGCGCCGGCCAGCTTCGCCTCGCCTGGCTGGCAGGTCAACGAAGCGGCGCTAGCCGCCATGGCCGCCATGGGCCTGACCCACGTCTCCTGCACCCGGGGCGCGCGCCCCTTCCGGCCCCTGGTGGCTGGCCGCGCCCTGCCGCTGATCGAGCTGCCCACCACCATGCCCAGCCTGGACGAGGTCTTGGGCCTGCCCCAGGTGAACCCGGGCAATGCCGGGCGCTACCTGGCCGGCCAAGTGGTCCCGGGCGGGCTCAACGTCTTCACCCTGCACGGCGAGGTGGAGGGACGCCAGATGGCCCCGGTCCTGCGCCAGTTCCTACACATCCTGCTGGAGCGCGGGGTGGTGTTTGAGCGCCTCGTGGATGCCGCCCGCCAGGCCGCTCAGGCCCCCCTGCCGGCCGAGGCCATCGCCTGGGGCACGGTGCTGGGCCGGGCCGGCGAGCTGGCCTTCCAACCCTCGGCCCTGGCCAGGGCCGGGGCGTGATGCTATTGCCCTACAACCTGGCCTTGGCCGGGGGCCTGGCCCTGGCGGCCCCACTCTTGGCAGCCCGCCTGGCCAAGGGCCGCTACCGGACCATCGCAGCCGCTCGCCTGGGCCTGGGCTCAGCCTGGCTGCCGCCGCCCTCGGCGGGAGGTATCTGGCTGCACGCCTTGAGCGTGGGCGAGGTGCGCTCCACCCTGCCGCTAATCAAGGCCCTGGGCCAACGCTTCCCGGAGCGGCCCCTGGCCTTGTCGGTGGCCACGGCCCAGGGCCTGGCCGTGGCTCGGCAGGAACTGGCGGGGCAAGCCGGCGTCAGCCTTTTCGTGCGCCCCCTGGATCTGTACTGGAACGTGGAGCGGCTTTTGAACCGTCTGCGGCCGGCCCTGTTCTGCCTGGTGGAGGGCGACATCTGGCCAGGCTGGAATTGGGGCTTGGCCCGGCGGGGGGTGCCCAGCCTATTGGTCAACGGCCGCGTTAGCCCCCGCACCTTCCGGGGTTATCGCCGCGCCGGCCCCCTGGCCCGCGGCCTGCTGAATGGTTTTTCGCGCATCCTGGTGCAGACTGGCGTGGACCAGGAGCGCCTGCTCCAGGTGGGGGTGGAGCCGGTGCGGCTGGCCGTGGGCGGCAATCTCAAGTTCGACAGCGCGCCGGCCTTGCTGGATGCCGAGACTCGCCAGGCCCTGGCCGCCGAGTTGGGCCTGACCGGGCGGCGGGTGCTGGTGGCCGGCTCCACCCACCCCGGCGAGGAAGAGGCGTGTCTTAAGGCCTACCAATCCCTGGACGCCGGCCACGAGGGCCTGGCCCTGGTGCTGGCCCCCCGCCAGGTGGAGCGGGGCCGGGAGCTCTCGCGCCTAGCCGCTGGCCTGGGGTTGAGCGCGGCCTGTCTGTCCCAGGGCGCGCCGCCAGCGGGCACCCAGGTGGTGGTACTGGACCTGCTGGGACGCCTGGCCCAGGCCTATGCCTTGGCCCAGGCGGCGTTCGTGGGCGGCTCCCTGGTGCCGGTGGGCGGACACAACTTGCTGGAGCCGGCGGCCCAGGGGGTGCCGGTGCTCTTCGGACCGCACACCCACAATTTCCTGGAAATGGCCCGGGGCCTGGAGGAGTGCGGCGGTGGTCTGCGCCTTAAGGGCGCCGAAGAGCTGGCCACGGCCTGGGGGCGCCTGTTGGACCATCCCCCCGAGGCCCGGGCCATGGGCCAGGCCGGCTTGGAGTTCTGCCGTGCCCACCGGGGGGCCGTGCAACGCGCCGTGGACGAGGCGGCGGCCTTGTTGAAAGGAGCGCCGGCATGAGCGGCGGCGCGCAGGACCTGTTCGAGCGCCTGAGCAGCCCTGAAGCTGGGCCGGCCTGGCTAACGGGCCTGCGCGGCCTGGCGCGGGCGGCCTCCGGGTTCTACGGTCTGGGGGTGGGTGCCCGCAACCTGGCCCATGACCTGGGCCTGGCCCCGGCCCGCTACCTGCCGGTGCCGGTGGTGGGGGTGGGCAACCTCACGGTGGGGGGCACGGGCAAAACACCCCTGGTCATGGAGGTGGTGGCCGCCCTGGCCCGCCTGGGCCTGCCCAGCGCCGTGGTCAGCCGAGGCTATGGCGGCCAAGCGGCGCGGTCGGGCCGGTCCGTCACCTGGGTTTCCCTGGGGCAAGGCCCCCTGGTCACCGCCTCCCAGGCCGGGGACGAGCCGGTGCTCCTGGCCCGGCGGCTCCAGGTGCCCGTGGCCGTGGGACCCAACCGCCACGCCGTGGGCCGCGAGGTGGTGCACCGCACCGGCCTGCGGGTGCTGGTGGGCGACGACATGTTTCAGCACCGGGGCCTGCACCGCGACCTGGACCTGGTGGCCCTTGACGCCAGCCGGCCCCTGGGCAACGGCCGGCTGTTGCCCGCCGGCCCCTTGCGCGAGCCGGCCCGGGGCCTGCGCCGCGCCCAGGCCATCGTGCTCACCCGGGCCGACGACCCAGAGGCCACGCGCGCCACCCGGGCCTGGCTCAGGAGCTTCTGGGGACCGGGACCGGTGCTGGCCTGCCGCCATCGCCTGCGGGGCCTGTGTGCGCCGGGCGGGCGGCAAATGGCGCCACCGGAACTGAAGGGCAGGCGAGTGCTGGCCTTCTGCGGTCTGGCCCGGCCCCAGGATTTCGCTCAGGCTTTGCGCGGCCTGGGCCTGGTGATGGTGGACTTCCGCTCCTTCGGCGACCACCACGCCTACACCCCGGCCGAGATCGCCGGCCTGTGGTCCCAGGCCAAGGCCTTGCGCGCCCAGGCCCTGGTGACCAGCGAGAAGGACGAAGCCCGCCTGCCGGCGGTGCTGCCCCTGGACCTGGACCTGTGGGTCACTCGCCTGGAACTGGAGTTCGACGAGGGACCCCAGGCCCTGGATCAGGTGCTGGCCTGGGGCCTGGCCCCCTGGGGGCGCAAGCTGTGAGTCTGGCCTTCCAGACCCTGAAGGGCGCGGCCTGGCTGGGTTCGCTGCCGCCCCTGGGCCTGACCAGTGCCGTGGGCCGGGGCCTGGGGCGCCTGGCGAGCCGTTTGGACGACCGACACTGGGGCATCGTGACCGACAACCTGCGCTCCTCCTTTCCCGAGCGCGACGAGGCCTGGGTCCTGGACACGGCGCGGGCCTGCTTCAGCCACCTGGGGCAGGTGATCCTGGAGATACCGCGCCTGGTGCGTCTGTCGCCTGAGAGCATCTTGGAGCGCACCCGTCATCACGGCCTGGACAACCTGGAGCAGGCCCGCGCCTTGGGCAAGGGCGTGCTCACGCTCACCGGCCATCTGGGCAACTGGGAATGGGCCAGCGTGGCCTCGGGCATCATCGTGGGCGGGGCCTGCCCCGTGGCCCGTCCCCTGGACTGGCCCCCGGCGGATGCCCTAGTGAACTACTGGCGCACCAGGTGCGGCGGGGAGGTCATTCCCAAGGCCCGCTCGGCGCGGCAAGTACTGCGCGCCCTCAAGCGCAACAAGCTGGTCGGGGTGTTGTTGGACCAGAACGTTGACTGGTACGACGGCGAGTGGGTGGATTTCTTCGGCCGGCCAGCCTGCACCAACAAGGGCCTGGCCCTGTTGGCCATGGCCACTGGCGCGCCGGTCCTCACCTACCACAACTTCCGCGCCCCGGACGGCTGCTTCGATGTCTACTTCGGTCCGCCCCTGCCGCTGATCAAAAGCGGCGACAAGACCATGGACGTCTGGAACAACACCCAACTCTACACCAAGGCCTTGGAAGCGATCATCCGCCAGAGGCCGGAGCAGTGGTTCTGGATGCACCAGCGCTGGAAGACCAAGCCCTTCCATGCCTGGCCCCGGGAGCAGGGCCGATGAAGCCCCCACGGCCCGCGGACCCCCAGCGCATCCTGGTGCGCGCCACCAACTGGGTGGGCGACGCGGTGATGACCTTGCCGGCCTGCGCGGCCCTGCGCGCGGCCTGCCCCCAGGCCCGCATCGCGGTGCTGGCCAAGCCTTGGGTGGCGGCGGTGTACCAGGCCTCGCCAGCCGTGGACGAGGTGCTGACCTTTGACGCCAAGGGCGCCCACGCCGGCCTGGCCGGGCTGTGGCGGTTGTCGCGAGAACTGAAGGCCCGGCAATATGACTGGGCGGTGCTGTGGCAGAATGCCATCCAGGCCGCCCTGATAGCCTGGCTGGCGGGGGTGCCGGTGCGCCTGGGCTATGCCAGCGACGGCCGGCGGCTTCTGCTCAGCCACCCGGTGGCGCGCACGCCCCAGGTGCGGGCCATGCACGAGACGGCCTACTACCTGCACATCCTGTTCGAGGCTGGCCTGCTACCCGAGGAGCCGCCGGCGGGTGGCGTGCGGCCCGTGCTGGAATTGAGCCCCCACGACCAGGGCTGGGCCCAGGGCTTCCTGGCTGGCCAGGACCTGCCGGCCGGGCCGCTCTATGGCTGCGCGCCCGGGGCCAGTTTCGGCCCGGCCAAGTGCTGGCCAGCCCAGCGCTTCGCCGCCGCCCTAAAAGGGTTGGCCAGCCAGGCGGGCGCCACGGTGCTGCTCTTTGGCTCACCGGCCGAGGCCGCCGCCACCCGGGCCGTGGCCCAGGGGCTGGAGGGCCTACGGGTCGTGGACCTGGCCGGCCGCACCGGGCTGGCCCAGGCCCTGGCCCTCTTGGGGCGCCTGGACCTGTTCGTCACCAACGACAGCGGCCTGATGCATGCCGCCGCCGCCCTGGGGGTGCCCACGGTGGCCGTCTTCGGCTCCACCAACCCCGTGACCACGGCCCCTCTGGGGCCTTGGGTGGAACTGGTGCGCCACCCCATCGAGTGCAGCCCTTGCCTCAAACCGGTCTGCCCCACGGGTGACCTGCGCTGCTTCGACTCCATTACCCCCCAGGAGGTGGCCCAGGCCGCCCGGGGGCTCTTGCAGCGCGCGCCAGCCGCCGGGGCAGGGCAGGGGGCGGGCCAGCCGTGAAGGTGCTGATCGTCAAGCTCTCGGCCCTGGGCGATGTGGTGCAGTCCCTGCCCGTGGCCATGGCCATCCGGGGGCAGGTCCCACAGGCCCAGGTGGATTGGCTGGTGGAGGCGCCCTCGGCCGGCCTGCTGGAGGGCCACCCGGCCTTGAGCCGGGTGCTGGTCAGTCCCCGCCGCCGCCCGGGCGGGCGCTCCCTGGGCCAGGTCAGGCAGTGGTTAAAGGTGCTGCGCGCCGTGGAGTACGACGCGGTGCTCGACTTGCAAGGCCTTATGAAAAGTGCTATTTTTGTTGGCCTTGGCCGGGGGCGGCGCAAGATCGGTTTCAGCGGGGGCAAGGAGCCCCTGGCGGCCTGGGCACTCACGGAGCGCCTGCCCGCCTATGACCCCCAGCGCCACGCCCTGGAGCGCTACCTGGACCTGCTGGGGCCCCTGGGCCTGGAGCGGCCCGCCCCGCCCCGCTTCGGCCTGGAGCCCCAGGCCCCGGCCCTGGCCAAGGCGGAGGCGCTCCTGGCCGGACGGCGGCCGGGGCGGCAACTGGTGGTGCTGCACCCGGTGGCCAAGTGGGAGTCCAAGCTCTGGCCGGTGGCCCACTGGGCGCGGCTGGCCCGCCTGCTGCACCAGGCCGGGCTGGATTTGGTCTTGAGCGGCTCGGCGGCCGACCGGGGCGTCACCCAGGCCATGGCCGGACAGGCCGGGCTGGCCGAGGGCCTTTGGGACCTGGCCGGGGCGGTGAGTCTCAAGGAGTTGGCCGCGGTGCTTAGCCTGGCCGACCTGACCGTGGCCACCGATACCGGGGTGATGCACCTGGCCGCGGCCCTGGGCCGGCCGGTGGTGGCCCTTTTCGGCCCCACCAGCCCTGGCCGCACGGGGCCCTACGGCGCGGGGCATGTGGTGCTGCGCCTGGGCCTGGAGTGCAGCCCCTGCTTCCGGCGCAATTGCCCCGCCCCCCGTTGCCTGACCGGGCTCGAACCCGAGGAGGTGGCCCTGGCCGCGCTCTCGCGGCTGGATCAGGCGCGCCCCTGAGGCGAGCCAGGGCGCCATGGTTGGCGGATCACAGGAGATGAGCATGCAGTTTCTGGTGACAGGCGTGGCCGGGTTCATCGGCTCCCAGGTGGCGGAGAGGCTCCTGGAGCTGGGCTACCAGGTGCGCGGCATAGATTGCTTCACCGATTATTATTCGCGCCGCCTCAAGGAGCTCAACCTGGCCACCTGCCGGGACCATGCCGGCTTCAGCCTCCTGGAGCAGGACATCCTGGAGGCCAGCCCCGCCAGCCTGCTGGAGGGCGTGCAGGTGGTCATCCACCTGGCGGCCCAGGCCGGGGTGCGCCGCTCCTGGGGCGCCAATTTCCAGGTCTACACCCACAACAACCTGCTCAGCACCCAGCGGCTCTTGGAGTTGGGCAAAGAGCTGGGCCTCAAGCGCCTGGTCTACGCCAGCTCCTCCTCGGTCTATGGCGACACCCGGGACCTGCCCATGCGCGAGCAGAGCGTCTGCTGGCCGGTGTCGCCCTATGGGGTCAGCAAGCTGGCCGCCGAGCACCTGTGCACCCTGTACCACAAGAACTTCGGCCTGGACACCGTGAGCCTGCGCTACTTCACGGTCTACGGCCCCCGCCAGCGGCCGGACATGGCCTTCCACCGCTTCATCCGCGCCCAGATCGAGGGCACCGGCATTCGCCTCTACGGCGACGGCGGCCAGTCGCGGGACTTCACCTATGTCTCCGACATCGTGGAGGCCACCATCGCCGCCGCTTTGATACCCGAGGCCAGGGGCGGAATCTTCAACATCGGCGGCGGCTCGCGGGTCAGCGTCAACCAGGTCATCGCCATGCTGGAGGAGATCACGGGCCAGCAAGCGCCCATCGAGCGCCTGGCCGTGGCCAAGGGCGACGTGCGCGACACCGAGGCCGACACCAGCCGGGCGCGGGCGGTGTTGGGCTTCGACCCCCGCTATGATCTTAAGAAAGGCCTGGCCGCCGAGGTGGCCTGGGTGCGCCAGATGCTGCCCGTTTTACGGGAGGTGTGACCATGCCCTTGAGCCCCGAGCTTCTGGATATCCTGGCCTGCCCCCAGTGCAAACAGCCCGTGGAGCCCACCCCGGACCAGGCCTGGCTCATCTGCCGGCGCTGCCGCCTGCGCTACGAGGTGCGGGACGACATCCCCATCATGCTGGTGGACGAGGCCCGGCCCCTGGAAGACTAGGTTTGCGCCACCCCGGCCACATCGCCCCCCGCCGCGCCCTGGTCATCAAGCTGGGGCACATCGGCGACGTGCTGGTGAGCACGCCGGTCTTCACCGCCCTCAAGGAGGCCTACCCCGGCCTGCATCTCACGGCCCTGGTGGAGGAGGGCACCCAGGCCATGGTGCTGAACAGCCCCTGGGTGGATAGGGTGCTGGTGCTGCAAAGGCCACAGTCGGCCTGGCAAGCGGCGCGGACCAACCTGGACCTGTTGGCCAGCCTGCGGCGGGGCCGCTTTGATCTGGCCCTTGATCTCTCTGGCGGCGACCGGGGGGCCTTCCTGGCCTTCATGACCGGCGCGCGCCTTCGGGTGGGGTTCGAGCCCAAGAAGCCTCACATCCGCGCCCGGGCCTTCCATCGCCTGGCCGACCCCCGGGGCACCCAAAACCACGTGGTGGAAACCCTGCTGCGGCCCGTGCGCCTCTTGGGCATCGAGCCCCAGGACCTGGCGCTCAAGCTCTACCCCTCGCCCCAGGCCCAGGAGCAGGCGTTGGCCACATTGGCCGAACATGGCCTCGCCCCCCGCTCCTACGCCCTGGTGCACCCGACTTCCCGTTGGATGTTCAAGACTTGGTCGCCCGAGGGCAACGCCCAGGTCATACGCCATCTGCTGGACCAGGGGCTAAAGGTGATCCTGAGCGCCGCGCCAGCATCCCGGGAGCTGGACTTCCTGGCCCTGGTGCAACACAACCTGGGGGCAGTGCCCGGGGTGCTGGACCTGGGCGGGCGGCTGGATTTGCCCCTGCTAGGGGCCCTGACCCAGCAGGCGCGGGTCTTCTTTGGGGTGGACAGCGCGCCCATGCACATGGCCGCCGCCCTGGGCGTGCCGGTGGCGGTGCTCTTCGGCCCCTCGGGCGAGAAGATGTGGGGGCCATGGCAGGTGGAAAGCGAGGTGCTGACCCTGCCCATGGATTGCCGGCCGTGCGGCCGCGACGGCTGCGACGGCTCCAAGCTCTCCCGCTGCCTGCTGGAGATGGAGCCGGCGCCGGTGTGCCAGGCCATTGACCGCCTGCTGGCCCGGACGGCCTGACCATGCGCCTGGGCCTGGCGCGCTTGAAGTACGAGCCCGGCGGCGGGGCCGAGACCACCCTGGGCCTTTTGGCCCGGGGGCTCATGGAGCGAGGCCACCAGGTGCACGTCATCGCCAGCGCCTGGCGGGGGCAGGCGCCGGCGGGCCTGACCGTGCACGCGGTGGCCGCCCCTGGCCATGGGGCAGCCCGCCTGCGGGCCTTCGCGGCGGCGGCCCGGAGCCAGGCCGAGGCCCTCAAGCTGGACACCTGGCTCAGCCTGGAGCGGGTGCCGGGCGCCCCGCTATTCCGGGCCGGCGACGGCTGCCACGCGGCCTGGCTCAAGCGCCGCGCCGCCTACGAGGGCCGGCTCAAGCGCTGGTCCTTTGCCTTCAACCCCCTGCACCGCGCCTTCCTGGACCTGGAACGCCGGACTCTCATGGCCCCGGAACTGATCCAAGTCATCGCCAACAGCCACCTGGTGGCCCGCGAGCTGGAGGAGTTCCACGGCCTGGGGCCGGAGCGCGTGACGGTGATCCACAACGCCGTGGACGAGATTCGCCTGGCCCCGGCCCGGGAAGTGGCCGTGCGCCAGCAGAGGCGCCGGGCGCTGGGGCTTGGGGAGGAGCAGCCGGCCTTGTTGTTTTTGGGCTCGGGTTTTGAGCGCAAGGGCCTGGCCTTTGCCATCCAGGCCCTGGCCCACCTGCCCGAGGCCATCTTGCTGGTGGCCGGCCGCGACCGCATCACGGCCTACGAGCGCCTGGCCCGCCGTCTGGGGGTGCCAGGCCGGGTGCGCTTTCTGGGGCAGCAGACCGACGCCCCGGGGCTCTTGGCCGCCGCCGACGCCCTGGTGCTGCCCACCATCTACGACCCCTGCGCCAACGCCTGCCTGGAGGCCCTCTACCTGGGCCTGCCGGTGGTGACCACCCTGGCCAACGGCGCCTCGGAGCTGGTGCAAGAAGGCGTCAGCGGTTGCCTCTTGGGCGAGCCCAGCGACGCACCGGCCCTGGCCCTGGCCTGCCGGCGCGCTCTTGGCCTGCCCCGGCCGGTGCCCCACCACCTGCCCACGCCGCGCCAATGGCTGGATGCCACCTCGGCCCTGTTGGAGCGGGCGGCGGCCGCCTAGCAGCAACCAGGCCAGGGCTGTTGTCAACAAATAGAACTGTCCGGTGTAGTAGCACATAAACTGTCCGGTTTTTTGCGCGAGGGGGAATCCCCGGAGGGCGTAGCCCGGAGGGGATTTCCCCTCGCGAGCCGCCGTGCGCCCCCCCTATGCGGCG
>JACRDC010000037.1 GCA_016218705.1 Desulfarculus sp. | reverse complement strand
TTGGTATATATTCAACCGGTTACGCCGCTGGGCTAGACCATGGGCCGCCAAAGCACTTGTCGATCTCGGCCCAAAACCCGCCCCTGCACCACCTGCGGCACCGTTTCCCGAGACAGACCAACGAGCACGTATTAATCGAGCCCACCCTCAAAGGGACTCTAGCTCGACCCAAGGACGCAACTCGAATTCGCAGGGCAGGGCGAGAGGCAGCCCTTTACCTTTCCAGTCCTCTTCCCTTGGGCTGTCCGGAGCCAATTCCACACCTTTTGACGAAGAGCCCTTTAAGATTTACCTGCCGATTTTACGGGAGGGCGCCAGCGAGGCGAGCCTCCCCGCGCCTTCCGCAGAGGCGCCCACGGGGGGCACAGAAAGCATCCTCCTGGTGGACGACGAGGAGGCCCTGCGCGACTTGGGCGCCGGCACCTTGAAGGCCCAAGGCTACCAGGTACGCACCGCCCGCAGCGGCGAGGAGGCCCTGGAGTCATATCAGGCCGGCCCGGGGGCCATTGACCTGGTCATAATGGACCTAAGCATGCCGGGAATGGGCGGGCAAACCTGCCTCATAAAAATCCTGGCCCTCAATCCGCGGGCCAAGGTAGGGGTTATCTGGCCAAGCCCTTTCTCAGGGCCGGCTTGCTGGCCGCGGTCAGGAAGGCGCTGGACAACCAATAACCGCCCCTCCCCGGCCCCCACCCTTCGGCATCCTATACAACAGTAGGGCTATCCTGGCGTAGCCATTTCCCATTGGCCCCAGGGGCCTCCACCCTCACCTTTTTGACCGGATACCCAGCCCCATTAGCCCCCATAACCAGGGGCACCCATCCGTTGTCTACCCTTGGTTTCCTGCTTGACAGTAGGGCCGGCCTATCGTATGCCAAATATGACATATATAAGATATCTATGTTGTTTTTAACATGATTCGCCACTCGCCCCAACCAGAGGAGGTAACCATGAGAAAATGTTCACGAAGGGAATTCCTGGCGGCCGCCGGCGCCTTTGCCGGCGGGCTGGCCTTGTCCTCCCTGGGGATACCCCTGGGGGCGGTACAGGCCTTTGCCCAGGAACTCAGCAAGGCTGACCGCATCAAGGCGGCCAAAACCACCATCTCCACCTGCTACCACTGCTCGGTTTCCTGCGGCCTGTTGTGCTCCACCGACACCAAGACCGGCAAGATCATCAACATCGAGGGCGACCCCGAGCATCCCGTCAACGAAGGTGCCCTGTGCGCCAAGGGCGCGGCCATGTTCCAGATGAGCGCCAACAACGAGCACCGGCTGACCAAGGTGCTCTACCGCGCGCCCTATGCCACCAAGTGGGAGGAAAAGACCTGGGACTGGGCCATCGAGCGCATCGCACGCAAGATCAAGACCGCCCGCGACGCCGACTTCATCTTCAAGAACGCCAAGGGCCAGATGGTCAACCGCCTGGAGACCATCGGCCACATGGGCTCCTCCAAGCTGGACAACGAGGAGTGCTGGCTCATCACCGCCATGGCCCGGGCCTTGGGCCTGGTGCACATAGACCATCAGGCCAGGGTCTGACACGGTCCCACGGTAGCGGCTCTGGCAGAGTCGTTCGGACGCGGGGCCATGACCAACCACTGGATTGACATCAAGAACAGTGATTGCGTTCTCATCATGGGCAGCAACGCCGCCGAAAACCACCCCATCAGCTTCAAGTGGGTGCTACGGGCCAAGGAAAAGGGCGCCAAGGTCATCAGCGTGGACCCACGCTTCACCCGGACCTCGTCCCGGGCTGATTATTACGCGCCCCTGCGCTCGGGCACGGACATCGCCTTCCTGGGCGGCATGATCCACTACATCCTGACTCAGGAGAAATTCTTCAAGGACTACGTCTACAACTACACCAACGCGGCCTACCTGGTTAACGAGCGCTTCGGCTTCGAGGACGGGCTCTTCAGCGGCTACAACCCCGAAACCAAGAAATACGACAAGGCCGCCTGGGCCTTCCAGAAGGACGCCCAGGGCCTGGTCCGCAAGGACCCCACCTTCCAGGACCCCCGCTGTGTGCTCCAACTGCTTAAAAAACACTACAGCCGCTACACCCTGGAGAAGGTCTCCTCCATCACCGGCACCCCGGTGGAGGACCTCAAGGCCGTCTACGAGATGTACGCGGCCACTGGCCGGCCCGACAAGGCCGGCACCATCATGTACGCCCTGGGCTGGACCCAGCACACGGTGGGCGTGCAGAACATCCGCACCATGAGCATGATCCAGCTCCTGTTGGGCAACATCGGCATCGCCGGCGGCGGGGTCAACGCCCTGCGCGGCGAGCCCAACGTGCAGGGCTCCACTGACCAGGCCATCCTCTACCACATCCTGCCCGGCTATCTGGCCGCGCCCCGGGCCAGCGCCCAGGGCCTCAAGGGCTACCTGGAGGCCATCACCCCCAAGACCAAGGAGCCCCAGTCGGCCAACTGGCCGCAGAACCTGCCCAAGTACGTGGTGAGCCTCCTGAAGTGCTGGTTCGGCGAAAACGCCACCGCCGCCAACGACTTCGGCTACAACTACCTGCCCAAGCTGGACGACGGCCAGAGCTGCTCCATCATGGAGACCTTCGACGCCATGTACGAGGGCAAGCTCAAGGGCTTCTTGAGCGTGGGCCAGAACCCGGCTTGCAGCCTGCCCAACGCCGGCAAGGTGCGCGCGGCCTTAAGCAAGCTGGACTGGCTGGTGCACGCCAACATCTTCGATAACGAGACGGCCTCCTTCTGGCACGGCCCGGGCGTGGACCCCAAGAAGGTCAAGACCGAGGTCTTCTTGCTGCCCGCCGCCGCCTCCATGGAAAAGGCCGGCTCCATGACCAACAGCGGACGCTGGGTGCACTGGAAGTACGTCGCCTCGGCGCCTCCCGGCGACGCCATCAGCGCGGGCGACATCTTCTACCGCATCATGGCCAAGGTCAAGGCGCTCTACGCCAAGGAGGGCGGCAACGCCGCCGAGCCCATCAAGGCCCTGAAGTGGGACTATGCCGACTCGAAGGGGGCCTTTGATACCCTGGCCGTGGCCAAGGCCATGAACGGCTACTTCCTGGAAGACGTGACCATCGCCGGCAAGGCCTATAAAAAGGGCGACAACGTGCCCGGCTTCGCCCTGCTCTCCGACGAGGGCAAGACCAGCAGCGGCAACTGGCTGCACTGCGGCATGTTCACCACCGACGGCAAGAACCTCTCCGCCCGCCGGGGCAAGAGCGACCCCACCGGCCTGGGCCTGTACCCCGAGTGGGCCTGGTGCTGGCCGGTGAACCGGCGCATCATCTACAACCGCGCCTCGGTGGACCCCGCGGGCCAGCCTTACAACCCCGCCCGGCCGCTCTTGCGGTGGGCCGGCGACAAGTGGGTGGGCGACGTGCCCGACGGCCCCTGGCCGCCCCTGGCCGACAAGGACAAGGGCCGCCTGCCCTTCATCATGAAGCCCGACGGCGTCTCCTTCCTCTATGGCCCGGGCCTCAACGAAGGCCCCTTCCCCGAGCATTACGAGCCCCTGGAGAGCCCCCTGGCCAAGAACCCCATGTCGGGCCAGCGCATCAACCCGGCGGTCAAGATATTCAAGGGCGAGGTGGACAAGTTCGCCAGCGCCGACGCCAAGTTCCCGCTGGTATGCTCCACCTACACCTGCACCGAACACTGGTGCACCGGCGGCAGCACCCGCTGGATGAGCTGGCTCAACGAGGCCATGCCCCAGGTCTACGTGGAGATGAGCCAGGAGTTGGCCGCCCTAAAGGGCATCAAGAACGGCGACAAGGTCCGCGTGGCCTCGGTGCGCGGCCAGTTGGAGGCGGTTGCCATGGTCACTCACCGCCTGCGCCCCTTCAAGGTGCAGGGCCAGGACGTGCACCAGGTGGGCATGACCTTCAACTATGGCTGGCGCTACCCCGCCGACTGCGGCGACAGCGCCAACCTGCTCACCCCCACGGTGGGCGACGCCAACACCATGACGCCGGAGTACAAGGCGTTCATGGTCAACGTCAGCAAGGCCTAGGAGGTGACGCATGTCTAACGGCAAGTCTATGATGGTGGACACCTCGCGCTGCACCGCCTGCCGGGGGTGCCAGGTGGCCTGCAAGCAATGGAACGGCCTGCCCGGCACCAAGACCAAGCAGACCGGCACCTACCAGAACCCGCCCGACTTCTCGCATGAAACCTGGAAGTTGGTGCGCTTTGCCGAGGGCAAGGCTGAAAACGGCAAACCCTACTGGTACTTCTTCTCCGACATGTGCCGCCACTGCCTGCAACCCAGTTGCATGGAGGCCATGAAGAAGAACGAGATCGTCCAGGACACCCAGACCGGGGCGGTGATCTACACCCCACAGACCAAGGACCTGGTCTTCAAGGACGTGGTGGACGGCTGCCCCTACAACATCCCCCGGCAAGACCCCAAGTCCAAGGCCATCAAGAAGTGCACCCTGTGCCTGGACCGGCTCAAGGCCAACATGATCCCGGCCTGCGCCCTGTCCTGCCCCACGGGCTCGGTGCAGTTCGGCGAGCGTGACGAGATACTCAAGGTAGTCGAGGCCAGGGTGGCGGAGCTAAAAAAGACCTACCCCAAGGCCAAGGCCCTCAACGCCGATCAGGTTCGGGTCATCTACATCGTGACCGACGACGCGGAGAAGTACCATAAATACGCCGAATCGTAAGGATCACGGCAACGTGCTAGGATGCCAGGGGGGAGCCCTCGGGGTTCCCCCCTGGTCCTTTGCCAACACCTCCAGCGGAGCCGGTCATGCAGCCAGAGACCTCGCCCACCCCAGCCGCCCAGCCCATCAACCAGGCCCTGGACCAACTGGCCCGGCAGACCCCGGCCCTCAAGGAAGTCATTGAGGCCTTCCGTCCGCTGAAAGGCGCCCAGGCGGAGATCAAGGCCGGGTTGCCGGCCTTGGACCAGCCCCTGCCCGCAGTTGACCCCGCCCGCCTGGCCCAGGGCGCGCCCCTGGCCGGCGTGGAGGACTTCCTCTCCTGCCAGGGTCTGGACCTGCCGGCCTATCTGCGTCAGGCCGCCGGTCCCCTGCTGCCCGCCCTGAAGAAGGGGTTCCCCGCCCTGGCCGCCGACCTGGCGGCCCTGGGCGCCATCCTGGAGAAAGGGGAACTGGACGCAGAGGCCTGCCTGAAGGCCCTGCTCGGCGGGGACCAGGACGGCCTGGAGCGCCTGGCCAAGCAGGCCGGCTTGGCCCCGGCGGCCATGGGCTTCATCCTGCTGCAACTGGCCAAGCCCCTGCTGGAGCGCCGCGCCCAGGCCCTGGCCACCTTGCTGACAGGCCAGGACTGGCGCCAGGGCTCCTGCCCGGTCTGCGGCTCGCTGCCCGAGATGGCCTATCTGCAAGGCGAGGGCGGCCAACGCTGGCTGCGCTGCTCCCTGTGCGCCCACCACTGGCGCTTTTCCCGCACGGCCTGCCCGGTCTGCGCCAACGACGGCCAGGACCAGTTGGAGTTCTTCTACGCCGAGGGCAGGGAGAACCAGCGGGTGGACTTGTGCCGCCGCTGCGGCAAGTACCTAGTCACCCTGGACGCGCGGGGCCAGGATGCGCCGCCGGTCTGGGAGGTGGCGGCCCTGGGGCTGGTGCACCTGGACCTGCTGGCCCAGGAAAAGGGACTGAGCCCGGCGTCTTGGTGCGCCTGGAACCAGGTCAAGTGAGCGGCCCGCTCCTCATTGCCTGAGGGCAACCTGCTCCGGCGCGGCCTGAAAGCTCAGCATGATCCCCAGGGTGCGGGCGAAGACCACGGGCCGGTTCAAGGCGTCTTCCAGGAGGAACTGCCAGCTCCCGCCGCACATCATCTCCCGCAAGGCGCGGCCAGCCGTGGCCAGCACCCCGCCGGCGCCGTGCGACTGGGCCAGGCCCGTCTCCCGCAGGTAATCCGCCACCTCCCTGGCCCAAGCCCCGAGCTGGTACTCCTCCAGCGGTGGCAGGCCCCGTAGTTCGCGTTCCAAGGCCAACAGCAAGAGCATGTCCGGCGAGTAGGCGCGTGTGGTCAAGGCATCCACCTCCTTGGGGGTCATTGGCCGCGCAGCATGGCCCCGGCGGCCCGCAGGAAGGCATCCACGTGGGCTTGTGTGTTGTAGCGGCCCAGGCTCACCCGCAACGAGCCCTTGGCCCCATGGCCCAGGTCCTGGTGGGCCAGGGGAGCGCAGTGCAGGCCGGCGCGCACGGCGATGCTATAATCGCCGTCCAGCACCATGCCGGCCTCGCTGGGGTCCCAGCCCTCCAGGTTGCAGGAAACCAGGGGGAGGCGCCCGGGACCCGAGCCGGGGCAGTCAACCGTCACTCCGGGCAGGGCGGCCAGCCCCTCCAGCAGCCTGCCGTGCAACTCCATCTCTTTTTGGGCCAACTCCAGGGCCAGGGGGCCTTGCAGGTAATCCAGGCAGTGCCCCAGGGTCAGGATGCCCAGCAGGTTGAGGGTGCCGGCCTCCAGGCGCTCTGGCAGGTCCAGGTTGTGGGTAAGGCTCAAGGAGTCCAGGCCGGTGCCGCCAAAGCGGCTGGGCAGCACCTCCAGGCCCGGTTCCATGACCAGCCCGCCGACTCCCGTGGGGCCGAGCAGCCCCTTGTGCCCGGTGAAGGCCAGGGCGCTGGCCCCCCAATCGCGCATGCGGATGGGCACCACCCCCGCGCTCTGGGAGATGTCCAGCACCAGGGGAATCCCGCGCTCCCGGCACAGCCGGCCCACCGCCTCCACCGGCTGCACGGTGCCCAGCACGTTGGAGGCGTGGGTCATCACCACCAGGCAGGTGTGGGGCCGCAAGGCCTGGGCCACCATCTCGGACCCCACCAGGCCGTCAGGCCCGAAGGGCACCAGGTCCAGTTCGCAGGCCCCGGTCTGGCGCAGGTGGTGCAAGGGGCGCAGCACCGAGTTGTGCTCCAGGCGGGTGCTGACCACGTGGGAACCCGGCCGCGCCAGCCCCAAGACCAGGGTGTTGAGGGCGTCGGTGGCATTGTGGCCGAAGCAGGTGACGCAGCCCGAAGCGCCGAAGAAGTCCGCCACCCTCTCGCGCACCTCTCGCACCCTGGCCTGGGACCGCGCGGCGGCGTCATACCCGCCGCGGCCGGGCGAGGCGCCCAGGGCCAGGTAATCCTCCAGTCCCCGCCGGAAGCAGGCCTCGGGCTTGGGAAAGCTGGTGGCGGCGTTGTCCAGGTAGATCACGGCTCGCGCATCCCCTGCCGTCTCCTCGCGGCTCAATTGCAGGTCTTGGGGTTGGGCAGCCCGGCCAGGCGGCGGGCGCCGTGCTTGATCCCGCCGGGGAACAGGCCTTGCAGTTCCAGCAGGCTGACGCCCGCCCCCTTTCTCAGCTCCTGGTTCAGGGGCGCCCGGCCATGAAACTCATAGTACTGGCGCAAGAAGCGGATCACCCGCCAGTGGACCTCCCCCAACTGGTCAAGGCCCGCCTCGGCGGCCAGCACCTCCGCCGCATCCTCGCTCCAGCCCGCAAAATCCCAGAAGAAGCCCTCGTTGTCCATGGCCACCTCCCGGCCAGCCAGCAGGCGGGGATGGGGGCCGGTGCGGGGGGCGTCCTGGGGGCCGGAGGCCTCGTCCACGGCCTAACCCTGGCGCCCGTCCAGGGCGGCCAGCACTTTATCGGGCGTGGCCGGCAGGTCGCAAATGAAGACCCCAATGGCGTTCTTGATGGCATTGATGACCGCCGGCGCCGTGGGCACCAGGCACATCTCGCCCACCCCGGTGCAGCCCAGGGGACCCTTGGGGCGCGGCGTTTCCCTGATTATCACCTCGTGGGCAAAGGAATCGGCGATGGTGGGGAACTTGAAGGTGCGCCAGTCCTTGGTCTGGCCGGCCACGTATCGCTCGCGCAGGGCCAGACCCACGCCCATGTCCGCCCCGCCCTCCAACTGGCCGGTGAGGTTCAGGGGGTTGATGACCGGCCCCGCGTCCACGGCGGTGGTCATCTTCAGCACCCTGACCGCGCCGGTCTGAATGTCCACCTCCAGCTCCACCAGTTGCACCGCATGCACCTGGGACTCGAAGGACGGCCCCTGGCCGGTCTGGGGGTCCAGGGGGCCGGCGTCCTCGTTTTTCTTGCTGCCCAGGTAGCGCGCCGGCCGGCCCGCCGCCTTGAGCTGGGCGGCGGTGGCCGCTCCGGTCTCGGCCATGGCGGCCTTGAGCTTGCCCAAGGCGTCCACCAGCGCCCCGCCGATCATGTAGGTGATGCGGCTGCCCGCCGCCGGCCCCGAGGCCGCGGTCTGGCCGGTGGAGCGGGTGTGCAGGCGCACCTTGGCAAGCGGCAGGCCCATCACCTGGGCGGTGATCTGGGTCAGCATGGAGTCGTTGCCCTCGCCAGGGTCGGCCGCCGCCGCGTGGACGTTGACCCCGCCGTCCTCGTCCAGCTCCACCGCCGCCACCGCCGAGTCGCCCGGACCGCCGATGCCGAAGGAGCCGGTGGCCAGGCCCACGCCCCGGCGCAGACGGGCATGAGAGAAGGCGGCGGCCTCTTGCCGCGCCCTCTCATAGTGGGGGCGCACGGCCTCCATCAGCCCGGGCAGGGGCCACTCGCTCACCCCCCGGCCGGTGGACTTGGTCTGGCCGGGGCGCAGGATGTTGCGCAGGCGCAACTCGAAGGGATCCAGGCCCAGCTTGTCGGCCAGCATCTCCATGGCCACTTCCAGGGCGAAGTTGGCCTGCGGCGGCCCCGCGCCCCGGGCGGCGGCGCCCCAGGGGTTGTTGGTATAGACCAGGCGGCTGTCGGCCAGCACGTGGGGGATGTGGTAGGAGCCGGAGAGCATCAAGAGCGCCCGGTTGACCACCACGTGGCCCATGGAGTGGTAGGCCCCGTTGTCCACCAGCATGTCGTTGCAATAGGCCGTGAGCATGCCCTGGGCATCGGCCGCCAGTTGCACGTCCATGCGGAAGGGGTGGCGCTTGGGGGTCATGAGCATGGACTCGTGCAGGCTGGGGATATAGCGCACCGCCCGGCGGAAATGGATGGCCGCCGCCGCGCAGAGCCCCTCGGAGACCACGTCTATCTTGAGGCCGAACTGGCCGCCGACAAAGGCCTCCTGGTAGGCCATGTTCTCCCAGCCAAGGGCCTCTTGCAGCATGCCCAGGTGATGGTGGATGTTGATGCTGCGGCCCACCACCACCAGCTTGGGCTCCTCGCCTTCCTCTTCGGCATCCTCCCAATAGGCCACCGTGGCCTCGGGCTCCAGGGGGGCCTGATGATTAAGCTGGGTGGTGAAGACCGCCCGCTCCATGGCCACCGAGTCCGCCAGGGCGGCCGCCGCGTCGCCCTTGATCTGCGGCTGGCGGAAGCACAGGTTGGGCCGGCCGGCATGCAGTTGGGGCGCGCCCGGGGCCATGGCCTGGCCGGGGTTTTCCAGAACCGGCAAGGGCGTCAGTTCCACCTTGACGGCTTGCAGGGCGTCCTGGGCCTCGGCCCTGGTGGCCGCGGCCACCAGGGCGATGGGGTCGCCGATCTGCCGCACCCGATCGGCGCAGAGCACCGGGCGGTCGGCCACCATGTATTTGAGGATGTTGGTGCCGCGGATATCAGCCGCGGTCATCACCCCCACCACCCCGGGCATGGCCTGGGCCGCCGAGGAATCAATGGACTTGATGAGGGCGTGGGGCACCTGGCTGCGCAATACCGCGATCTCCAGGGCGCCGGGCAGGCGGTAGTCGGCGGTGAAGAGCGCGGTGCCGCAGGCCTTGGCCAGGGCCGAGGGGCGCGGGTGGCTGACGCCCATGATGCCATCGGTGGGCTTGGGCGCCACCAGTGCCGGTGCGCTCTCGCCGCGCAGGAAGCGCCCCGCCAGCCTCACCGCCTCCATGATCTTGACGTAACCGGTGCAGCGGCACAGGTTGTGGCGCAGGGCCTTCTTGATGGCCGCCTCGTCCGGATCGGGGTCCTGGTCCAACAGGGCCTTGGTGGCCATGATCAGCCCCGGGGTGCAGAAGCCGCACTGCACCGCCCCGGCCAGCACAAAGGCGTGCTGGATGAGATGGGGGTTCTCCGGCGTGCCCAGACCCTCGATGGTTATCACATCGGCCCCGTCCAAATCGGCGGCCGTGAGCAGGCAGGAGCGGGCCGCCTTGCCGTCCACGATCACCGTGCAGGCCCCGCACTGACCCAGGCGGTCGCAGGACTGCTTGGCCCCGGTCAGGGCCAGGTCATCGCGCAGGATGTCCAGCAGTGCCCTCTTGGCACCCACCTGGAACCGCCGCCAAACGCCGTTGATCCTAAGATTCACTTCCTTCATCAGCCCACCTCATTCCGGCGCATGGTTGGAACGGACAATCTGGGCGCGCACCTGCTCGCGCAGGTAAAGCTGCAGGTAATGGGGTCCTCCGGCGTTCTTGCCCGCCGCGCCCGAGGCCTTGCAGCCGCCAAAGGGCTGCATGCCGGGCCAAGCCCCGGTGGTGGCCCCTGTGGGCCGGTTGGCGTAGCAGACCCCCGCCTCCATCTCCTCGAAGAAGCGCCGCGCTTCCTGGGCGTTGCCGTACAGGCCGGCGGTCAGGCCGTAGATGGTGTCCTTGGCCAGGGCCAAGGCCTGCTCCAAGTCGTCCACTGGGGCCAGCAGGGCGATGGGCAAGAACATCTCCTGACGCCACAGGGGGTGGTCTTGGGGAACCTGGGCCGCCAAGGTTGGGGCGCAGAAGCTCCCACGGGCCATCTCGCCCTGGTCAGGCGCCACTCCGCCGCAGAGCAGCTCCCCCGCCCGGGCCAGCTCCTGGCAGCATTCCAGGTAATGGGCCTGGGCGCGGCGATTTATCACCGGCCCCAGGTAGACATCGCGCCGGGTGGGGTCTCCCATGGTCAGGCCCTGGGTCAGGGCCAGCAGGCGTTCCACGAATTGGGCGTAGACCGGCCTTTCCACATATATCCTGGAGCAGGCCGAGCACTTCTGACCCTGGAGACCGAAGGCTGAACGCATCACCCCCAGTGCCGCGACATCCAGGTCGGCGTTTTGGGTGACTATGGCTGGGTTCTTGCCGCCCAGCTCCAGGATCACCGGACGCACATAGGGGCCTTGCGCCCACTGGCGGTGGATGGCCATGCCCACCCCATGGGAGCCGGTAAAGGTAACGCCCGCCAAGTCGGGATGGCTGCTGAGGGCCTGACCCAAGGAGTCGCCGGGGCCGGTGAGAAAATTGAAGGCCCCATCGGGCAGACCGGCCTCCAGGAAGCAGTCGGCCAGCAGGCGGGGAGCCAGGGGGGTATCAGAGGCGCACTTGACAATCACGGTGTTGCCGGCCAACAGAGCCGCCCCGGCCGGGCCGCCGCTCAGGGCGCAGGGGAAATTAAAGGGACTCACCACTAGCCAGGGGCCGTAGGGCCTGAGGACCGAGACGTTGTGCGCCACGAGGCCCGGCAGGGGATCACGCGGTAACTCCTCTACAAATCCCTGGTGGCCCTCCATCTGGTCGCAGGCATAGTCAAGCAAATCGGCCGTTTCCGCCGCGTCGCCCAAGGCTTCCATGCGGTTCTTGCCCACCGAAAGAGACAATGCCGCCGCCAAGGTGAAGCAGCGCTCGCGGATGATCTCGGCCACTCGGCGCAGGAGTTCGACGCGCCGCTGCCAGGGGACCTTGCTCCATACCGTAAAGGCGGCACGGGCGGCGGCCACGGCTCGTTGGGCCTCGGCGGCCCCTGCCTGCTGAAATACCCCCAATATCTGGTTGTCGTCAGCAGGCGATAGGTCTTCGAATTTTTCAGGACACCTGACCGATTTACCATTTATAGTCAAGGGGTATTCGTTGCCCAGTTTGGAAAGCAATCCCTCCAAGGCGGCATCAAACAGGTCGTGTAATCGTTGAGGCGGGTCAAACATGGTGGCGTATGTCAGGCGGAATTCAGCAGACTTCATCTTTGAGTCCCTTACAACAGACTTGCTTGTCCCTTTTTGGCTAACATCTCCGCTACGATAGCTGTATAGGCAGGATACGCCCATCTATTTTATATGTTCAGTATCTCTTTTAAGCTTCTCCAATTGCCTAAGTCTGGGAATAATCTCTTTATGTATCTCACAGGCCAATGATTTTCCTGCCCTTGATCCCTTTAATAGCAATTTATCGTGCGGGCATCCACCCTGGCAGGTAGTTCGAGAATCACAGGCACGGCACTCGTCAGGTATGTCTTGCCTAGCGAGATCATAATGGAAAACGTTATCCTGAATTATGCTCAAGGGGTTTGGGTCAAATATGGTTCCAGTCTTGCAGGAATGGTCCCTAATACACGGTCCTACCGATCCGTCTGGGAACACGGTGGCGAGTCTTTTGCCGCAAGGATATGGTGAGTCATCATATTCCCATAAGGGTATTAAGGTGTCCAACAGGAAGGTTGTGTGAACAGCGAAGCCGGACAGTACGTATTCTTCCAACAAGTCGCACAACTTGTGATACTCTTTTAGCGCTCTCACCTGGTAATCCATATCAAGGCCTCGAAATATATTTTTTTGGTAGCGCAGGCGGTAACCGTTTTCTACGCCGAATCGTGCTATTTCAAGAATTCTGTTTAAGTTAAATTCATCCAAGGTCACTGCTATGGTTTGACCAATGGCGTTTGATCTTTCTTTAATTATCTTCATTCTCCTGGATAATTCTTCGATGCTCAAATCTGTAATATTTGTTGTGATCCACTGAATGCCTTCCAGATCATCCCATATCACGGAATCTACTAAATCAGCGTTTGTGTTCAGGGCTCCTTGCATGCCGTCTGTATTGTTATAAACAGAATCCATTACCTTCTTGATTCTGTCGGTCCTGAGCAAAGGCTCCCCGCCTAAGAATCCCACGTAGTTTACCTTGACATTATTTATATGCCAAATTTCTGGAATCCATTCCAAAAGCCGCGCGAACGCAGCATCGTCCATCTCCAATTGATTTTCGCCTGCAAGCTGATTGAAAGAATAACAGTATTCGCACCTACGTGTGCATGCGTAGGATAGGAATAAAATAAACCAAAAGGTTGGAAGCTTTGCCCAACTTCCTGGGGCACTTGCTCTTCCATCCTCTATCGCGTACATTCTTTTTAGCTGCTCATACTTTTCGGCAGGCTTTTTCATATAATATGCTCTCTAGCTAAAGGTGCTTATTGTTAACCCACATTTTTACCCGCACAGTATTCCACTTTTTGTTTCAGCTACTCATTGCCACCATGCTTTAATTGATTGGCTCTAACCAAGCAAACTGAGTTAAAGCATTTAATGGGCCATATCTCCCGAAATATATATTGCATTTAAATCATTTCCAAAGGATTTTTTTTCCCCAATTGCAATACCAAAATAGCTTTTTAATATATTTAATGTGTTCTCGACCATATGCGAATGACTTACTTCAATGATAATCTTCTTCACTCGTGTAATGTCCAGCATGTCCAAGATGCTTCGCCATTCAAGGGTCCCGTTTTCTAGATCGTTATGTTCGTCTCTATAACCATTGTTATTACTTGCGTGCACATAAACCACGCGGTCTCTTACATTCTTTATAAAATCATCAACCGCGCATCCCAGCTTTTTGTTGCTATTGCCATTGTTTAGATGACCTAGGTCCAAGACATACCCCATATCAGGAAATGATTCCAAAGTATCATAGGCATAATCGGCCACTAAATTACTATTGGACTCAAATAGCATTTCAATACCATAATCATTGGAATGTGATAATACGCTTTTTAGCTTTTGCTTATTATGGTTATCCAAATAGCCGTCGTTCAGGTGAAAGATAAGTTGCTTGGCACCAAGGAATTTACATATTTCTAGTTCTGCGTATAAAATGGCAAGGTTTGCCCTAGTGAAGGAATCATTATCATCAAAAATACCGGCGGTGCCAGAATGTATGCTGAGGTTAAACCCCCGCAAATACTTTTTCACTTTTTCGAGAAAATATTGATTAAAGTGGAGTTTGGAGTTGTGGCGATTTATCTCTATGGTGTTTAGTCCAAATTCATAGACATACTTATACCATTTTGCCTTACGTATAACCTGGGTAGTAAAACCAATTTCTGGTGTCATAGAGCACAAAACATTAAACTGATAACCCTGGGGCAAGCCCCAGGGTATATAAGCAACAAACTATGTGACCGTATTCTCATTATTCCCGCACGGCTTTTCGCGCAACGGCATCATAAAGTTTGCTATAACCGTATTTGTCCAACAAGGCATCCACGCTGACCTCTAATCCTTCATGGCTGGGTTGTTGTTTCACTTCCTCTTCTCGTTCTTCCAGTATCAGCACATTATTTAGGCATTTCAGCACACACAACGGGATGTCCTCTCCTTCACACATGTCGCACTTCAAGGGTAGGCCTGAATCAGGCTCCTTGAACACCTCGCGAGAAGGGCATACCGCCCTACAAAAAGCACACTCCTCATACTCTTTTCCATCGATAACATATTTGTCGCGTCCCATGCATTCAGCGGGAGTATACTCCCCCGCAAACACAGGCATCCATATATCATCCAGTGGATATCTAATTATTCGTATTCGCGAACGTGCCGGGTTTATGCTGCTGTAAGGTGGCGAGGCGTGGAACGCCGAGCATGCTATCTCGCATGCGCGGCATCCGTTGCACAGATCAGCCTTTATTGTAACTGTTTTAATTTTCTTCAGTATCTTCGCCATTTTTCAAAATCCCTCTGTTTTCTAGATCTTCGGCTACATAACCCAAATCCAGGTCCAATAACGTTTCCTTGGTTGGTATCCCCTCGTTGTTCCATCCTTTATATTTGTAATAGGTGTCCAGCAGCAATTCTTCATGTTCGGGAAATCTTCTTTTCCAGTGGTCGTCGGGCGGCTTTTCATCTTTTCTTCTAAGGCCTCTCCTCACATTATAGGCCCTGTGCAGATTTCGGCTCCTCCTGACTGTTTTTCTAAGGCCTTCTTCATCCACATCCATTCCCGTGGCCGCTGAAATCAATTTTGGATAATTATGGATGTGGTATGGCGGCTTCAGGCAAAATGAACCCATGCCCGCGCAGAACCCCAAGGCATCATCAATATTATGGAGCATCTCCATCCAATCCACGATCTCGGAGCACATTTCGGGCGTCGGGAAAAACGGGTTTGCCTTTTCGCCTCTCGGTTCCCAATCCAACAAATACTGCTTGAACTTGTCATCGGGGAGCTGTGGCCAATCCCTTACAAACGCTTCTCTTTCCTCCATGGTCGGGAAGGCCCCCTGCGGCCAATTGCCTTCTATCTGCGTGATGCTTACCTTTTCATTCGTACTGTACATCAGATAGTATAACGGGTCTAACATGCCAAGCTTGATTGGCAACTGCTCGTGCTTCTTAATCGTATTATGCGCGAATTCCTCGGCGCCGTTGCCAATGGCTTTTGCCGCGTAGTAGGTCCCGTCCGCCAAAACATCGCCGATCCCTTCCCGGCGCGCTATCCTGTCGAGCAACCAGAAGAAACGGCCTTCCTTATCCGTTGGACACCCCGCAAAATCTTTGTCGGTAAGAATGCCAGCCTCCAGCAATTCAACCGCAAAGGCCATAATCTGGGGAGTCGAGAACGCATCTACACCGTATTCATTTGCGCGCTGGACTATTCTAAACGAAAAGTCAAGGTCATCCACGTAACCCGCCATGCAATAGGTCAGCTTGGAGAAACATTTCATCATGTATCTGGGAACATCTTTATGCGAAATCAAAGCTCCGCATTGCTGTGGACAATTAAAGCAACTAATAAGGCGCTTAACCGCGTTATTTTGAGTCGTGGACCATGATTCATCTATTTCTTTTGTCCAAAAGTCGCGTCGGCGCGTACGCGCGTTTCCCCAGGCAAAGTTTTCCGCGTGCCACTTTTCATCAGTATGTTTCATCTCCTGGGGCGAGCCGATACCCGATAATATGGTCATCACCCCTGGGAGCGGGTTCTCGTTGCGGTAGTTGATATATTTTGTTATCTCATTCATGTGCTCCATGAATTCAGCACCGCGCGCCAAATACAGGTCTTTAGTCCCTCGCACCGCGATGGCTTTTACTTTTTTATCCCCCATGACCGCGCCGCCACCCAGCCGGCTTGCGCTGGAGCGATTCTGCTCAATGGAAGCCGTGAACACACGGTTTTCACCCGCCAGGCCGATGGCGGCCACACAGGCGTTGGGCTGATTGAGTTCCCGTTTGATGATCTCCTGCGTTTCCAGGGCGCCCTTGCCCTGCAAATGCGTGGCGTCCCTAATCTCCACGCGGTCGTTATGTATCCATATGTAAACTAGTTCAGGCGACTTGTTGCGGAGGATTGCCTTGTCATATCCAGCATATTTCAACTCCGCCGCCCAGAACCCTCCCATCATGGGGTAGGCCAGCAGATCATTCTGGGGCGAAACGGTGCTAACGACCGTGCGGTTGCAGCTATAGGCGGGAGTCCCGCATAAAAGACCGGCGGCGAAAACGAGCAGATTGCCAGGGTCGAAAGCCTTGGTTTCCGGAGGGACCCGGTCCCAAAGCTCCTTGACGTTGGTCCCCAGGCCGCCCAGATATAGTTCCAAATGCTTGGGGTTTGTCTCGATTCGTTCGATATTTCCGGTGGCTAGGTCAATTTCCAGATGATAGCCGGCCTCTGCGAACCTCATTTTTACCTTCCCGCCTCACGGTTCCCGGTTCGAATGCAAAGCAACTTGGAACGATCCCATGTTGTAGTTACAATGTGGCTGCAATGCAGCTTTATGTCAAGAGAAAAATATGTCATTTATGACATATCTCCGCCTTGGGCCGCCCCCTCCGCGACTTAGTCAAAATAATCTATAAAATTAGATTGTTGACTGGATATGGCCCCGCCCTTGGCCAAGGTACGGCCAAACGCCCTAGGCAGGCCAGCAACCGGCAATTCCAGGCGATCCCATTTTTATTTTTATTATTTTAAATAGTTAGCGCTTATAGCTGACGTCGGCTTCCGGATAGGCCCAGTTTGCGCCCCAGCCTCGCCGCGTGCCATCCAGGAGATAAGAGGACGCGCGAGCGAGCACGCCCCGGCGGCCTGGCCCAGCACGGTTGCATGCGCGGATGGCGAGGGTGTTGTTGCGCTACCCACCCGAGGGCACCGCCAAGGGGCCGGCAATGGGGCAGCCGGAGGATATACATAGCAAAAAGCAGGATGTTTTAGGCAGGCACCGCCGGCGGGCGCAGGCCCTACTCGCGGGGACCCGCGCGCTGAAATAGTATATCGCCGTATCCCGGCAGCTCCAGCTTGATGGCCGCGTCCCGGTCTGGCCTGCCGGCGAGCAAGCCGCCGCCCTTGAGGTGCAGCCACACTTCGCCGCCCCTGGCCTCCCACCGCAAGGGCACTTCCTCGTCGCTGTAGCTCCAGGAGCCCTTGCCCGCCGGTTGCAGCACCAGGACCACCTGGCTGCCGGGGTCTTCGGGGTGGCTGGCCAGATATTTGCCCGGCAGGTCTTGGCCCGGCTGACAGCCAACGGCCCATAGGCCGGCCAGGCACAGGACAGCCCGGCTAAGGCCGCCGGCGGGCATCTCTACAGCTCCCGGTAGGAGGGGACAAAGGCCTTGCCCACCTGCCAGGCCGAGTCCACCCAGTAGACGTGCAGGGCCATGGCCAGCCAGGCCAGGTCGCGGGCCACGGTGCCCCAGGTCATGGGGTCCTCCAGGGCGCTGAAACAGCCGCAACCCATGGGAATGCCGCGCAGCAGGGCGCTGGCCGCCGCCACCGTGAAGACCAGCAGCATCCCCGCCGCCACGGCGGCGGCGGATTTGGTCCTTACCCCAATGATGAGGAAAAAGCCGCAGAGCAGCTCGGTCCAGGGCAGGATGACGGCCAGCAGGTTGACGGCCCAGAAGGGGACCAATTGGTAATTGGCTATCATCTCGGCGAACTCGCCGGGGAAGTTGATCTTGTACATGCTGGCGTAAAAGAAGATGGCGCCGATATACAGGCGCAAGGCCAGGGCCAGGTAGCGGTTGCCTATGGTTTTGACCAGCCAGGTAGGCATCGTCAGGGCTCCAGGGGATAGGACATGCCTTCCCAGGCCGGCAGCCCCCCCGCCAGGATGAACACACGCTCATGGTTGCGCTGGCGCAGCATGTGGGCCACCTCCTCGTCGTAGAGCTTGCTGATGTGGCGCCCATAGACGATGATCGGCCGCTCGGGGTCCAGGTTGTTGAACTTCATCAGGTAGACGATCTCGAACAGGGGGCTGGGCAGGTTTACCGCGCCCGGGATGCGCCTGTGGGCGAAGAACTCCTTGGGCCGGGCGTCAACCAATACTGCCCCTGATTCCGACAGCAATTGCCGGGCCTGCTCCACCTCGATCAGGGCCGAGGCAGGGCGGAAGGCCGCCGGGGGCAGCAAGGGTATGCGGTTGGGGCTGGCCAGGTTGAACAAGACGCCAAACACCACGCTGAAAATGGCTAGGAAGAGGAAATCCAGGGGCGTGGCCCGGTTCAGGCGCTCCCTCTCGCCCTGGATGACCTGCTTGATGTGGGACTTGGCCCGCTCAAGCATGGTGATCTTGTCCCTGGCCTCGGTCAGGTCGGCAATGGTCCGCTCCAGCTCATAATTGCGCTGGCTCAGGCTTTCATTGAGTGCCTGCACGGTTTCCAGAAAGCGGGCGTTTTTCAAAAAGACCAGGAAGGTCGAGGTGTAGGTGCCAAGGGTCTCTATCTCGGCCGGGTGCAGGCAGTCGCCGGAGATGGAGGGACCCAGCACCAGAAGCCCCATAAAGGATTCGTCCAGCACCAGCATGAACCCCTTGGCGCCCTTGGTCTCCCAGCCGGCCTGGGCCAGGACCTCCGTGCTGGTCAGGCGGTTGATGCTCATGGGGGCCAGGCTCCGGTTTTCGGAGACATCGAAGCACTGGAAAAGAAGCTTCTCGGCCTCCTCGGAGGTGAGCGTGTTTATCTTGCCCACGAAGCCACGGCTGGCCTTGCGCACGGTCTTGTTGGCCCGGTCATGCAAGAGGATCAACCCCTGGCCGATGCCAAAGGTGCCCATCATCATCAATAAGTAGGCGTTTATCAGGTCATCAATGTTGACGACGGGGCTGAGTTCGCTGGTGAGTTCATGCAGGGACTTGAGGTGAAAGACCCGCTTGTCCAGGTCGCGGCGGGTGGCCTTGGCCTCGGCCAGGGCCTTTTCCAGGCAGTCGTTCTGCTTTTCCAGCTCGGCGTTCAGTTGCTGGATGTTCTGGGTGACCAAGGCCCGCGTCAGGCTGCTGACCAGGCTGGCGGTAAAGTCGGAGAGGAAATCAAGGTCGTCCTGGCCCAAGGAGGTTCCATCGAAGCGGTCGCCGATGGCCAGGAGGCCCTGGTAATCCTGCTCCACCTTCCAGGCGATCACGTACTTCATGTGGGGCAGGACACAAGGCTCGCCGCCCCCGCTGGCCGGGCTGGCCAAGAGGGGATGGGGCGTCAGGCTTTGGTAGCGCTCGGGCGTGGCGTGGAAGTGGGTCAGTATGGCGCCCAGCCTGCCGCGCAGGTCCTGGACCTCCCCTGGCGCCAGGCCTCGGCAGGCCAGGGTTTGCTGCCGGCCCTCGGCGCTGGCCAGGGCCACCATGCCGCAACCTATGCCCAGGGGTCCCATGACCATGAGCAGGAAGGTGTCCATAATCTTGGCGGGCTGGACCACTCCGCTGAGCTCGCGGGAGGTCTCCAGCACATTGCCCAGCAGGAACCTGGTCTTGTCCGCGGCGTGACCCGGCCCTTGGGCGGCCGGCGGCCGGGCGGCATTCCGTGGCGAAGGGTCCTTCATGCCAAGACTATTTCAGGTGCTCTTTGATCATCGGCAACAGACCTTCCGTGTCCTCCATGACCCCCAGGTGGGTGTAAAGCACCTGGCCATGGGCGTTGATGAGCATGGTAAAAGGCGTGCGCGGCTCGCCCAGCAGCTTGTGGATGGCAAAGTCCTCGTCCGGCACCACGGGGTAGAGGTACTGCTTGTTCTTGCGCACATGCTCGCACTCGATAATGGTGCCCCCGGCGGCCACCGCCAGCATCTTCACCTGTTGGCCCAGCCCCGCCTTGGCCAGGCTTTTGTGCAGGCGGTTGATCTTGGGGGCCTGCTCGTAGCAGCGCGTGCAGTAAATGCCGATCACCTCCAGCCAGATCAGGCGCGCCTTGAGATCGGCCAAGCGAAACGACTGGCCCTTGATCCTGAGGTAGGCCACGTCTTCCTTGAGGGGCGGGGCCAAAAACTCGATCCTGGGCAGGACGCTGCCCACCGTGGGCAGGTCTCCGCCGAGGGCGGGCAGGGGATGGGACAGGCCGGCCAACAGGTAAAGCGCCAGGGCCAGGCAAGGCAATCCGATGGTCCGCGCGTGTTTTTCCCAGGGGGAGATGCCTTTCATGATGACCGCTCCAAGGTAGTTGACCTAGGGTGGAATCACCGCCCGCCGCGTGGGCCAGGCTCAGGCGGAACCGGCCGTTACCGTGGCCAGGCGGGTAAGGCCGGCGATCTCCAGCACCCTCACGAAGTTTTCGGAAAGGCCGGTGATGAACACCTGGCGGCCGCCGTCCTTGGCCCGCAGCAGCAACTGGGTCATGATGGCCAGGCCGGCGCCGTTTATGGAGGAGCTGTCGGCGAATTGCAGGGTGATGGTCTGGCGGCCGGCGGCCAGGGCTTCATCGAAGGCCTCGCGCAGCGCGTCCTCGGAATGGGAGGTCAGGTTGCCCCGTATGTCAATGAGCGCCGTCTGTTCCGCCAGGCGCACCGCCACCTGGTCCTCCTTGTTTTGGGCCAGGTCCCGGCGTTTCCAGGCCCGCTCCAGGGCCTGCTGCAGGGCATGGCGCTGTATGGGCTTGTTGAGAAAATCGGTGGCGTCCAGGTTGAGGGCGCGAATGGCCAGGTCCATGTCGCCATGCCCGGTGATGACGATCACCTCGGTCTCGGGGGCGATCTGCTTTATGGCCTGCAAGACCTCGATCCCATCCATGCCCGGCATCTTGATGTCGGTGATGACCACGGGAGGCCTTTCCCTTTGCACGGTGGCCAGGCCCTCGTGCCCGTTCTCGGCGGTTATCACCTCGTAGCCCAGGGCGCCCAGCAACAGACCGAACATGGCCAGGGTGGGCTTCTCGTCGTCAATGACCAGTATCTTGTCCATGGCGGGTCCCCCATGCATGGCGAAATTGCGGGCCGGCCAGGTGCCCGCCGGAGCAACTCTTCGACAGGCGCCTACGCGGGCCAGGACGGCCCGCCCGAAATCAGGCCAAATCCCTGTTTGGCCTGATTTCGAAAGCTTGCCAAAATTTATTTGGCAAGCGCTAAGAGGAGAAAGCCATGGATGGCTTTCTCCGGCACACTCTAGGCGGCGGCCGGGAATACCAGTTTGAAGGTGGTGCCCAGGCCGTCAATGCTCTGGATCAGGATGTCGGCATGATGGTCCTTGGTGATGCCGTAGGTTATGGCCAGGCCCAGGCCCATGTCATGGCTGGTCTCCTTGGTGGTGAAGAAGGGCTCGAATATCTTGTCTTTCACGCTGTCGGGAATGCCGGCGCCGTTGTCGCTGACCTCGGCGATGACCTCCTGTCCCTCCTGGTGTGAGCGGATGGTGATGATACCGACCCCGGCAGGCCCGTTTTTCTCCCTCTTTTCAAGAATGGCGTCGCGGGCGTTGGTGACCAAATTAAAGAATACCTGCTGCAAGCGGTTGTTGTGGCCCATGATGAGCGGCAGCCCCTCGCCCAGGTCCAGGTTGATCTTGATGTTGTCCAGCTCGAATTGCCGGCCCACGATGGAGAGGACCACGCGAATGGAGGTATTGATGTTGATCTTCTCCATGACGGGATCGGCCTTGCGGCCGAAGGCCCGCAGGGTGGTTATGATGTCGGCGGCCCGGTCAACCTGGGTGCTTATCTCGGTGACCACCTGATGGAACTGCTCCTTGGGGACCTCCAGGCCCTTTTCGACCAGCAGGGCCAGGTACTCGCTGCCCATCTTGATGGCGTTCAGGGGCTGGTTGAGTTCATGGGCTATGCCGGCGCTCATCTCGCCCAGGGACTTCATCTTGCTGGCCTGGATGACCTGGGCCTCGCGTTCCAGGGCCTCGGTGAGGTCCGTGACCGCCACGATGATGGACGGCCGGCGCTTGTAGCTGATGAAGGAGGCGTGCAGGTCAACGAACAGCGGCTTCTCGCCCTTTTTATAGTGCAGCACCTTGGGGTAGTAGACCGACTCGCCCTCGGCCTCCATCTCCCCGAAGGCCACCCGGCCGCCCTTGTAATGCTCCGGCCCCAGGTCCAGGAAGGGCATGCCCACCAGCTCGTCCTTGCTGTAGCCGTACAGCTCCACCGCCCGGGGGTTGGCGTCAATTATGGCGCGGGTCTGGTAATCCACCACGAAAATGGGGTTGGGGCCGCTGTCGAACAGGGAGCGGTATTTCTCCTCCGACTCGTGCAGGCGGGTGCGGTAGAGCTTGATGCTCCAGACCATGTTGTAGAACGAGTCGGCCAGTTGCACCACCTCGTCGCCCTTGCGCTTGCGGTAGAAGACGCAATTGGTGCAGGTATGGGGGTTTTCCTGAGAGTTATCCAGGGTGGTCAGCTTGCTCATGGATTCGTCAAAGTGCCAGCAGGGCAGGTCGGTATTGACAAAGGCCGGACAGTCCTCCTGTGCCCATCCGGGCGACACCTTGCCCAGGTCCAGCTTGAAATCAAAATTGCCCCGGCTGAGCTCGTCGGAAATGGTGGTCAACTGGGAGATGGGGCTGGTGATGTATTTGGATATCTTCAGGCTCAATAAAAAAATTATCACGATGACCGCGGAGATGAACCCCAGGAAGGTGAACCTGAGGGTGGCCACCAGCTTGTCAATATGGTTCTTGTTGAGGCCCACGTGCACGGTGCCCAGGCGGTATATGCCCTCGCGCATGGGGATGGCTATGTCGTGGGCGGACTGCTGGTCGCCCTCGATGAGCAGCACGCTCTTGTCCTGGTCGGCCGGCACCGGGTTGGCCAGGCGCAGGGCCTGGGGAAAGGGCCGGGTGAAGGTGTGGGCCAGGACCTTGTTCTCCTGGTCAACGATGAAAATATAGGCGATGAGGTGCTTGCGCTCGCTGAGCTGGGCCTCGTCGTAAATAAGGCTCAAAAGGCGGGGGAGGTCCTTGTCCAGCACATAGCTGCTACCGCGCTCGGCGATGGTGCGGGCGATGGCTATGCCTCTCAGCTCCAGCTCGGAGATCAGGCTGGAGACCAATATCCACCTGGCCAAAAAGGCTATAACCACGCTGATGATGAGTATCACCGCCAGGATCGAGAAGAATATCTTGTTCTTCAGGCTGAAGGTGTCGAAATGCGCCATCAGGGCTTGGCCTTTTCGGCTGGTGACTTTGTCTCCCGGCGCGACGCTATGGCCTTCCTTATGTCATCCCAATCCCTTATGAGAACGAACTCGCCGTCCTCCAGGCCGGTGAAAAAGACCTGCTCCATGCCCTGGTGGTTGGTGGGGCTGAAGGAGACCATGATGTCCTGGCCCAGGGAGTAGCCCTGGATGGACTCGATGGCCTCAATGAAGCGCTCGCGGGTCAATTGGCGGCCGGCCCTATGCAGGCCCTCCACCAGCACGCGGGCGTTGATGAAGCCTTCCAGACCCACCAGGTTGGGTTTTTCCTCGGGGAAGTAGTGGCGCAGCAGGTCAACGTACTCCCTGGCGCTGCTGGTCATGGCGTCGGGCTGCAAGACCTGCAGGGGCGGCACCACCTGGGAAAGGATCAAAAGGTCCCGGTCCTGGCTGTCCAGGCGCCGGGCCAGCTCCTCGGCGCCCACGAAGGAGACCGCGTAAAACAGCGGCTTGAAGTCGCGCTGGTTGGCCAGGTTGATGAACTTGGCGCAGGGTTCGTAGGTGCCGATCATGGCCACCGCCTGGGCGCCCGAGCCGGCGATGCGGTTAAGGCCCTCTTCCACGTTAACCGTGCCCCGGATGTAGGAGCCACGGGCCACCGGGGCCAGGCCCAGTTCCTTCAGGGCCAACTCCACGCCGGTCAGCCCATCGAAGCCATAGGCGTCGTATTGGTAGAAGACCGCGATCCTGCTCAGCCCCAGGTCCTTGACCATGTGGCGGATGGCCGCGCCGATCTCCTGGTAATAGGAGGCGCGCACGTTGAAGATGTAGCGGTTGAAGGGCTCGCGCAGGGCATTGGCCCCGGTGAATAGACCCAGGAGCGGAATCTTGGCCTCTTCCACCATGGGCAATATCTTGACCGCCGTGGGGGTGCCCACGTAGCAGAACAGGGCAAAGACCGCGTCCTCCACGATCAGGCGCTGGGTGTTGGAAAGGCACATGGGCGGGTCGTAGCCGTCGTCGTAGGCGATGACCCTGATGGTGCGGCCATGCACGCCACCGGCCTCGTTGACCTTGTTGATGTAGCACATGGCGCCGCTAAGGGTCTGGGTGCCCAGGTAGCTGGCGTGACCCTTGAGGGCCAGGGAGGAGCCCAGGAGTATCTCGCTGTCGCTGACGCCCAGCACCTCGTCCTGGGCCGCCTGGGTCTGGTCGGTCCGGCCACAGCCGGCCAACAGGACCAGCAGCAGCAACAGTCCCGCCGCCAGCCGAAAGGATGTGCCATGACGGGTCATGCGCAGGCCTTGCCCATGGTTTTGGCGCCGATCCCACAACCGGCAAAAGAGCAATCTTATCGCTTGGCTGCCTGAGCGGGCCTCAATATCCACGGCCCACGCGCGGCCACCAACATGCCAAGCGATTAACCCGCATTGTAGCACATTGGCCTAGTCAACCCTAGCTCTCTGCCTCTGTGAAGGTCTGGCCGAACCGCGGGGCCACCGGCGTGGCTTTTCTCCCAACGACCATGGCCGAGCCGACCTCCCCCCATTTAGCCGCGGTCTACCCGCTCCTGGTCCTGGAGGTCCCAAACGGTGGCACCACGGTAGACGCTGAGCCGTGCCCCAACCGCGTCTCCACCAGGGCCTTACCACTATGGCCCTTGTGATTGTAACACTTAATAAATTTTGTAAAAAATGTAGCGCCGCATCAATAATAATGCCCAAATAAAAGTTGAGCTATAAATATTATTGACAAAGCTCTCGCGGTTGCCTACTCTACTGGCGCGCAATAATCATATAGCATAACAAGACATATTACGTTTTAATATATTTTATTACAATTAGTTACGTTGTATATGCATTATTTGAAATATCGCGGGCCAGCCTTGGCCGCCGCCAACCGGTAGGAGCAGGAGAGCGATGGAACACAGACCCTGGACTAAACTCTATGACACCAACACCCCGGCCACCTTGCGCTATCCCCAGGTGCCCATCCAGGAATTCCTGCGCGTGGCGGCCAACTTGGCTCCGAACAAACCGGCCATTGACTACCACGGCAGCCTGATGACCTTCCGTGAGCTGCGTCAGGCCTCCTTGCGCCTGGCCGCGGCCCTGGCCGCCCAAGGCATCGGCAAGGGTGACCGCGTGGCCCTGCATCTGCCCAACTGCCCCCAATACATCCTCGCCTACTATGCCGTGCTGCACCTGGGGGCCATCGTGGTCAACGTCAACCCCCAGTACACCCCGGCCGAGTTGAAGCACGTCATGGACACCACCACCCCCAGGGCCATGATTACCTTCGACCTGGCCATGCCCCAGGTGCAGGCCCTGCTCCAGACGGTGGAACCCTTCCTGGTGGTGGTTACCGCCTTGCAGGATTTCATAAAGGGCGTGCCCGCCAGCACCGCCCGCGGCCTGGACCTGCCCGAGGGCTGGCGGCATTTTTCCCAACTCCTGGATGGCGCCCCGGCCGCGCGGCCGCCCCGGGTGGCCGTGCACTGCCAGGACCCGGCGGTGATAATGTTCACCGGCGGCACCACCGGCTTTCCCAAGGGCGCGGTGCTCACCCACGCCAACTACGTCTCCTCGGCCACGGCCTGCGCCCTGTGGGGCGAGGGGTCGCTGCGCATGATTCCGGTGGAGAGGCGCACGGTCATGGCCGTGCTGCCCCTGTTCCACGTTTTTGGCCAGATCTGCTGCTTGCAATACGCGGTATACACCGGCGCCACCATGATCCTGGTGCCCAAGTTCGACATAGACCAGTTCATGGGCACCCTGGAGCGCATCCCGGAAATCGCCTACTTCCCCGCGGTGCCCACTCTGGCCCATGCCATCGTCAACCACGCCAAAGCCGGCCAACTGGAGCTGGACCGCAAGATCAAGCTCCTCAATACCGGCGGGGGGCCCATGCCTTTGTCCTTGATCGAACAGGTGGAGGACCTGGGCATCCTCTACTCCGAGGGTTGGGGCATGACCGAGACCACCAGCCTGGGCATCGCCAATCCCTTTATCGGCCTTAAAAAGCACGGCAGCATCGGCATCCCCCTGGTGGGGGCCGACGTGAAACTGGTGGACCTGGAGTCCGGCGAGCATGAGGTGCCCACCGGGACCCCCGGCGAGATCGCCATCAAGGCGCCCTATGTCATGAGCGGCTATTGGCACAACCCCGAGGAAACGGCCAAGCAGCTCAAGTCTGGCTGGCTTCACACCGGCGACGTGGCCGTCAAGGATGATGACGGCTACATCTTCATCGTTGACCGCAAGAAGGACATGATAATCGCCGGCGGCTTCAACATCTACCCGCGCGAGATAGACGAGGTGCTCTTTCAGCACCCCAAGGTCTCCCAGGCGGTTACGCTGGGCGTGCCCGACCCCTACCGCGGCGAGACGGTCAAGGCCTTCGTGGTCCTGAAGCCGGGCGAGAGCGCCACCGCCCAGGAGATCATCGCTTTCTGCCGCGAACGTCTGACCGGCTACAAGGTGCCCAGGCAGATCGAGTTCCGGGAGTCGCTGCCCAAGTCGGCGGTGGGCAAGCTGTTGCGCAAGGCGCTCAGGGACGAGGAACTGGCCAAGCAAAAAGAGGGCGCCTAGCCACACCCCTGATAGAAGCGCTCCCGGAACCAAAAGAGCGGCATGACCGAGAAAACCTTTGGCCACAATCTCATGACGGGCAAGGTCAAGCCCGGGCAACCTACGGGTCTGCCTAATTTTATTAGCGGAGTCAAGCCATGGCTAACAAGTATCTGAGCGAACGCAACCTGAAATTCCTCCTGTACGAGGTGGGGCAGGTGGAAGAGCTTTGCGGGCTGCCCTTCTTCGCCGATCACGACCGCGAGAGCTTCGACATGATGCTGGGCACGGCCCTGCGCATCTCCGGCCAGTTGCTCTACCCGGCCTTCCGCGACCTGGACCAGAACCCGCCGGAGCTGGTGGAGGGCCAGGTGCGCGTGCGCCCGGTGGTGCGCCAGCTCCTGGAGCAGGCCGGCGAGGGCGGCTGGCTCTCGGCCACCTTCCCATACGACCACGGCGGCATGCAGTTGCCGGTGATGGTCAACACCGCCTGCCTCTACGCCTTTGCCTCGGCCAACTTCTCGGCCTCGGCCTTCCTGGGGCTCACCACCGGCGCGGCCCACCTCATCCTCTCCTTTGGCACGCCGGAGTTGCGGGAGACCTATGTGCCCAACATGCTCTCCGGCCGCTGGCAGGGCACCATGGCCCTGACCGAGCCCGGGGCCGGCAGCTCGCTCTCCGACGTGGCCGTGAGCGCCGTGCCCACCGGCCAGGGGCACTACCTGATAAGCGGGCAGAAGATATTCATCAGCGCCGGCGACCACGACGCGGTGGAGAACGTGGTGCACCTCATGCTGGCGCGCATCAAGGGCGCGCCCGCCGGGGTCAAGGGCATCAGCCTGTTCGTGGTGCCCAAGCTCAGGCCCGAGGACGGCAAGCTGGTGCCCAACGACCTGAACACCGCCGGGCTCTTTCACAAGCTGGGCTACCGGGGCTGCCCCATCGTGCAACTAGCCATGGGCGAGGCCGGCGACTGCCACGGCTGGCTGGTGGGCGAGCCCCACAAGGGCCTGGCCTACATGTTCCAGATGATGAACGAGGCGCGCATCAGCGTGGGCAAGCAGGCCACCGCCGTGGCCTCGGGCGCCTACTATGCCTCGCTGCAATACGCCCAAGAGAGGCCCCAGGGACGCCCCATCGCCGCCAAGGACCCCACCCAGCCCCAGGTGCCCATCATCGAGCACGCCGACGTCAAGCGCATGCTCTTGTTCCAGCGCGCGGTGGTGGACGGCTCCCTGGCCCTCTTGCTGCAATGCGCCAAGTACGCCGACCTGGCCGGCCACGGCGAGGGCGAGGCGAAGGACAACGCCTCTCTGCTGCTGGATCTGCTTACGCCGGTGGCCAAGACCTTCCCCTCGGAGATGGGCATCCTCTCCACCAGCGCCGGCTTGCAGATCTTGGGCGGCTATGGCTACACCGACGAGTTCCCCTCGGAGCAGTATTTCCGCGACGTGCGCATACACCCCATTCACGAGGGCACCACCGGCATCCAGGGCCTGGACCTCTTGGGGCGCAAGGTTGGCATGCAGGGCGGCCGGGCCATGAAGCTCCTGGCCGGGGAGCTGGCGCGGGACATCTCGGCCGCCGGCCAGGTAGCGGAGTTGGCGGAGTACGGCCAGCGCCTGCAAGCCGCCCTGGAGCGGTTGTTGGAGGTCACGCAAGCCAAGCAGGAGTTGGCGGCCGCCGGCGAGGTGGCGGTGTTCCTCTGCGACGCCACCCTCTACCTGGAGCTCTTCGGGCTGGTGGCGGTGGCCTGGCAATGGCTGAGGCAAGCACTGGTGGCCGCCCAGGCCCTGGCCAGCGGCGTGGGCCAGTCCGACGAGGCCTTCTATATGGGCAAGTTGGCCACCATGCGCTATTTCTTCCACTATGAGCTGCCCAAGGCCCAGGGCCTGGCCGACCGCCTGGGCGAGAGCGATGGGCTGACCGCGCGCCTGGACGCGCGGCTGTTTTCCGACTAGCCGGAACGGGGGCGACCCGCATGAGCAGTCAAGACAAGCTAAAGGCGCGCAAGGATCAGATACTCGAGGCCGCCGAGAGGGTCTTCGCCCGCAACGGCTTTCAGGAGTCCACGGTCTCCGAGATCGCCAAGGAGGCGCGCGTCTCGGATGGCACCATCTACGAATATTTTTCCACCAAGGAGGGCTTGCTGTTCAGCATCCCCGAGGCCTTCATAGCCAAGGTGCGCGAGCAGAACCGCTTTCACCTCCAGCTCATCCGCGGGGCGGCCAACCGCCTGCGGGCCATAGTCTATCTTTACCTGTACACCTGGCAGGAACACCCCGACTACGCCATCATCAACCTGCTCATTCTCAAGGGCAACCTCAACTTCCGCAAGACCGAGGGCTACCGCCTCATCCGCGAGGGCTTCCAGGAGATCACTCAAATCATCGAGGAAGGGATCGCCAGCCGGGAGTTCCGGGGCGACATCAACCCCTATGTCATCCGGTCGGTACTGATGGGCGCCGTGGATCACGTCACCACCAACTGGGTCTTGTCGGGCCGCAAGCACGGCCTGGTGGACCTGGTGGACCCCATCATGGACCTGGTCATGACCGGTCTGACTAGCGAGGCCCCGCCGGCGGCAGGCGAGCCAGGGCCCTGGTACCACTGGCGGCCCAGCCAAGGCACGCCGGCCTCTGGTGGGCAGGCCACAGGGTTGGCCAACGCCAGCCTGGGCGGCGGCCAGGGCGTGGCCTCTGCCGTCGAGCCCGATGACCACTAATTTCTTGAAAAGCCCAGCCGGCCCTCCTGGTGTGGAAGGCGGAGCGGGTTGTAGGTTAGGAGTCTGTGCATAATGCGACTTAAGGACAAGGTGGCCATCATCACGGGGGCTGCCCAGGGCATCGGCGCCGCCACCGCGCTCAGGTTCGCCGCCGAGGGCGCGGACCTGTCCCTATGCGACCTGCATGCCGGGCGCCTGGAGGAAGTGGCGGCCAAGGTGCGCGGCCTGGGCCGCCGTTGCCTGGCCCTGGCGGGCAGCGTCACCGACCGCGCCTTTGTCCAGGACCTGGTGGAGCGCACCCGCTCCGAACTGGGGAGGCTGGACATCCTGGTCAACAACGCGGGCATAATCCGCGACGCCATCGGCCACAAGATGACCGAAGAGCAGTGGGACCAAGTTATCGAGGTGAACCTGAAGGGCACCTTCAACTGCCTGCAGGCCTGCATGATACCCATGCGTCAGCAGGGCAGCGGAGCCATTGTCAATCTCTCGTCGGTCAGCCGCTTCGGCGCGGCCGGCCAGTTCAACTACTCGGCCACCAAGGCCGGCGTGGTGGGGCTCACCCGCGCCGCGGCCAAGGAGCTGGGCGGCCGGGGCGTGCGCGTCAACTGCGTGGCCCCGGGCTTCGTCGAGACCGAGATGCTGGCCACGGTGCCCATGGCCACGCTGGAGATGTTCAAGAACTTCGCGGTGCCCATGGGACGCCTGGGCCAGCCCGGGGAGATCGCCAGCGTCATCCTTTTCCTGGCCTCGGACGACGCCTCCTTTGTCAACGGCCAGACCATCACCGTGGACGGCGGCGCCTTCATGCAATAGCCGCCCCCCACGAAACGCGCAAGCGGCCGTGGGGACCCACCCCCACGGCCACTTCCCGTAGACACCCCCCCAACCCTGCCAGCGGCACCCCAGGGCCATCAACCCGAATCAGCGGCCAGCCGTTACCGGTCTTGGCGCCGGCTGGGCCGCCCTCTCCCGCCTCAGCTCACGCGAAAGAGGCCTTCGTCGAACTCGGGCCGGTCCTTGTAGCGCTTGAGGAAGGTGCCCGGCATCGCCTCCAGGTTGGCGAAGAGGGCCGGGTCGGCCATGATGCCCGCCTGGTGCAGGGCGTGGACGATCTGCTCCGGCTGGGGGGGGCAGCCCTTGATGGCTATCTTCTCCTTGATGGCGAGGTTGTCCTTGTGGGCCTGGGACATGCACTTGCCCAGCAGGATGGTCTTCTTGGCCCCGGGGCGGGGTTGCATCATCTTGCCGGTGAGAATCTCCACGTCCTGCCAGGGCTCGCCGCGCCAGGCCGAGGCCACGGCCTGGATCACCACGCCGTTGATGCTGGAGCAATAGGTGCACAGGCTGGAGTCATACTTGTAAAAGCTGACGCCGGTCATGCCCCGCTTGGCCATGGGCAGGGGCAGGGTGCCAGCCTCGTTGTAGGGGAAGCTCCATTGGTGGGGCCTGGCCAGGTCCTCGATGCGCTCGCCTATCACCTCCACGTCGGAGAGGTCCAGGGGGCGGCCACGGCGCCGGGCGGCGTGCGCCAGATAGGGCACATCGGCCGGGTCATGGCCCAGCAGGCGGCAGCCCACCAGGTCGGCCGAAAGCACGTCCCAGGAGGCCACCAGGATGTTGCCACGGTGAATCACTCCGTCGAAGGCCGGCCCGTACTCCGAGGTGAAGATGCCGTCCAGCACCGCCAGGATGGGCGGCATGCGCTCGGCCAGGCGCGCGATCCAGAAGTGCAGGTCCTTCTGGGGGTCGGCGCTGTGGCAGCGCTTGCGCGACTTGATGTCTATCATGCCCTTGAGGTTCTTGATGGCCAGGCTCACCACCGTCTGGGCGTGGGTCTTCAGCACCGGCACGTCCACCACGAGGTCGCTGTGCAGGATGTCGCTATTGAAGTTGAGCACCACGCCGTCGCCCAGGTCCACCTCCTGGAAGGGGCGCTGGAAGGTGTCTATGATCTTGACCCCGTAACGGTCCTTGAGCTTGTTGTAGCCCAGGGTCTCGAAGGCGTGCTGGGGAGTCTCCTTGTCGTCGGGCCGGCTCACCACCATGCCCTCGCCGATGGTGATGTCCTCCACGCCACGCTCCTTGAGCAGCGCCACTAGGTCCTCGATAACCCGGCTGGTGGTGATGACGCCCCACTTGGGGAAGGGCACCTTGCTGCTCCAGAATACGATGTTGGGCTTGATGAAGACCCTGGCGTTTGCGCCGAGGCGTTCCAGGCCGCCGCACAGCTCCACGGCCCGGCGCACCGAGTCCAAGGGTTTTTCATAGCGCACGATGGAAACACTATGCTTGCTCATGCCTTCCCCCTTTGCTGGGCTGCTGGCCCGCCCCGCCCCTGAGGGCTTGGCCACGGGCTTGCGCGCCCGCCGCCCACCTCACGGGCCTTAGCGCCAATAGGTTGCCTGCCAGGCCGTTATCGCCCAGTTCTCCGTGGGCCTCTTTGCTGATTTTTATCCGCCATATTTAATTTGGCTGATGATCGTCAGCAGAGTAGCAGCCACCCCTTGCTCCTGTCAAGCCGCTTCCCCCCTTTCCGGCTCTCAGGACATTAATGCAGTGATTATTTGCTGTTGGGCTGGCCAAGCCCGGCGGCGCCCTTGGCTTGTGCGTTTTTTGGCCCCAGCCCCATGAACTGGCTTGACAAGCAGAGCGCCGAATTGGTATTTTGCTGATGATCGTCAGCCAAATTAAATATGGCAGACGCGCCACAGCATTAACAACTTCACCTGCCCTTGGGCAAAGCGTGCTTGGCCATATCAATATGTTTAATATCAAGCAGTTGCCAGCGCAGTTCATCCGCCCTGGCCAAGGCGGGCTGGGGTATGCCACCACCACCACCGGCACCGCCGCCCGGGCCATGAGCAGAGGAGTCGCCAGTGTCTGAAAAGAACACGCCCACCAGCGCCGAGCAACACGACGACGGGCTGGGCATCCGGCGGTATCGGCAGATCAAGAACAAGGACTTGGTCAAGAAGCGCCGTGCCCAGATCCTGGAAGCGGCCCGCAAGCTCTTCACCAAGAAAGGCTTCCCGGTCACCACCATCCAAGACATCTGCGAGGAATCGGGCGTCAACCCGGGCAGCCTCTACGACTATGTGCAGAACAAGGACGACATTCTGCGCCAGCTCTTCAAGGAGATGATGGGGGAGAGCTCGGAGGTGCGCGCCGCCTTCGTCCCAAGCGAAGAGATCAATGATTTGGACGCCCTGCGGCGTTACATGCGCACGGCCATTGGCCACTCCTGGACTTTTAGTCCGGAAATCATCTCCTTGGCCTACCAGGAAACGCGTTTTCTGGACCAGACGACCAAGCAGGAGATCATGTCCGCCGATCGCGAGCTGATCGAGCGCTGGATGGTTTGGATCAAGCAGGCCCTGGGGCGGGAGGTGGACCAGGAACGCCTGGTGGTGATCGCCAGCCTGTTGGTCTTCATTTTCGCCTTTTTGCCCCTCAAGGGCTGGACCACGCGGGGGCTTGATCAGGACAAGGTCCTCAACGCCACCGTCGAGTTTTTCATCAAGGGGCTGGGCTCGCTGTAGTTGTGGAACGCGGCCGCCTGCGATTGCGCCTGGGGAGGGCGGGAGTCGCAGGCGATTGGGGCCGTCTTGGGCAAGGGATGTGGTTTCCTAACGGGGAGGCGATTATGCGAGTTTTGCAGAGGACGATTTGGTGGGGAGTTGCCGCTACCGTGCTACTCGGTGTCACGCTGGGGACGGGGCCGGCCCAGGCCGCTGGCGCCGCGCGCGGCTTCAACGCGAGCGCGGTGGCCGACATGACCGGCTTCGACCCGGCCAAGTTCGAGAACCCCAGCGGCGACGTGGTCAAGATCGGCGTGTTGGCGCCCTTCAGCGGGGACGCGGCCTCGGTGGGGCAAATCTACTGGGCCACCGGTACCTGGGTGGCCAGCGACATCAACCGGCGCGGCGGCATCACCGTTGACGGCAAAAAGAAAAAGATCGCCTTGATAAAGGGCGACACCATGGGCAAGCCGGCCAACACCAAGCAGGCGGTGGAGAAGCTCTGCCTGCAGGACAAGGTGGACGTGCTGTGGGGCACCGCGGGCAGCCACCTCACGGCCATCATCCAGGCCGAGGCCGACAAGTACAAGAAGCTGCACCTAAACTCGGGCTCTCTGTCCGACACCCTGATGGAAGGCAAGGCCTTCACGCCCTACACCTTCCAGCACATCTGGACCACCCACTCGGTGGGGGCCACCCTGGCCAAGTTCTTCGCCACCCGCCAGGAGCGCAAGTTCTACATCCTCAACCAGGACTACGTCTTCGGCCATGAGCTGGCCGAGTCCTTCAAGGCCGGTCTCAAGAAGTACGTGCCCGATGCCCAGATCGTGGGCGAGGACTTTCATCCCCTGTTCAACAAGGACTTCGCACCCTATCTGACCAAGGTCAAGGCCTCCGGGGCCGAGATGATCTTCACCGGCGACTGGATCCCGGATTCCTCCAACCTGCTCAAGCAGTCGCGGCAGATGGGCATCAATCTGCCCGTGGCCGGCATCTTCCTGGACGACATCAACGGCCTGATCGCGGTGGGTCCGGAGGGCTCCAAGGGGCTGGTCTTCGCCAGCGAGCTGCTGATCAACTTCCAGGACGGCATCCAGCACAAGTGGCACGAGGCCTGGAAGACCTGGGCGGCCCCCTACAACACCCCCCTCTACGAGTGGCTGGGCTCCACCACCGGCGCCTATGCGGAGTCCCTTTACTGGCTCCTGGACGCGATGGAGCGGGCCGGCAGCGCTGACGCGGAAAAGGTCATCAAGGTCTGGGAAGGCGACGAGTGGACCGGCCTGATCGGCCAGAAGCTGACCATGCGGGCCTGCGACCACCGCGTGGTGCGCGACACCTATGTCACCGAGTTCGTGTCTCCCAACAAGTGGTACAAGGATTGCGCCTTCATGGACAAGATCACCACCATTCCCGCTGAGTTCGTGACCTTGCCCCAACCCAAGGATTCAAGCCGCTGCAAGTAGCCGGCGGCCGGCAACCTCCCGCGCCTCGCCTACCGTCTCCCCCGATCTCTCGGGGGGCGGCGGGCGAGGCCCAAGGCGGCCGGGACAGACGCTTCCTGGAGAATCGGCATGAGCCCTGAAACACAAATGTATCTAGCCCAGGGCATTCACGGGCTGGCCTATGGCATGCTCCTGTTTCTGGTGGCCTCGGGACTAACCCTGATCTTTGGCATGATGGGCATCCTCAACATAGCCCACGGCGCCTTCTTCATGCTCTCGGCCTACCTTTGCGTCACCGTGCTGGGCGCCACGGGCAGCTACTGGCTGTCGCTGCTGATCGCCCCCTTGGGCGTGGCCTTGCTGGGCATTCTGGTGGAGCGGTTCATGCTGCGGCGGGCCCAGGCCTCGGGCATGGGGCATATCGCCGAGCTCTTGCTCACTCTGGGGGTTTCACTGGTACTGGCCGAGGCCGTGAAGCTGACCTGGGGCACCGAAGGCCTCCAGGTCAATGTGCCCAGCGCCCTGGCTGGACTGGTGAACATCGCTGGCCTGGAATACCCCATCTACCGCCTGTTCATCATCGTCCTTTCCCTGGTGGTGCTGGCGCTTCTTTCCTTGGTGCTCTTCAAGACGCGCCTGGGCACCATCGTGCGGGCCGCCGTCTCCGACCCAGGCATGGTCAGCGCCCTGGGCGTGAACACCCAGATCGTGTTCATGCTGGTCTTCGGCCTGGGCTCCTGGATGGCCGGGGTGGCCGGCGTGGCCGCCGCGCCCATCCTGACGGTCTTTCCCGGCCTGGGCGACCAGATAGGCATGGACGCCTTCGTGGTGGTGGTGGTGGGAGGCTTCGGCAGCCTGTTCGGCGCCCTGCTGGCGGCCTTGTTCCTGGGCGAGCTCAACGCCTTTGGCATCCAATTCATACCCAAGCTGTCGCCGGTGCTCATGTTCAGCTTCATGGCCCTGGTCCTGGCCTTCAAGCCGACAGGCCTGTTCGGAGAGCGAGAATGAAACGCCCTGTGGTCTGGTTGGCGGGCGCCCTGGCGGTCTTGGCGGCCATTCCCTTTGTCTTTGGCCCCCTGCACACCAACCTGATGGTGCGCCTGGCCATTGAGGCGCTGTTTGCCGTCAGCCTCAACCTGCTGTTGTCCTACACCGGCCTGCTCTCCTTTGGCCACGCCCTCTACTTCGGGGTGGGGGCCTACGGCGCCGCCCTGATCCTCACCCACCTGCAGGGCATACCCATCCTGGTGGCCGTGCTGCTCAGCGCCCTGGCGGCCGCCCTGGTGGGGCTGGTGCTCAGCCCGCTCCTGGTCAGGGTGCGGGCCACGGCCTTTACCATGCTCACCCTGGCCTTCGGCCAGCTCATGTTCGTGCTGTGCTCCAAGTTCCGCGAGGTCACCGGCGGCGAGGACGGCATCATGGGCTGGACCACTCCTCCGCTGGCCCTGCCGGGTCTGTTCAGCCTGGACCTGAGGCAGCCGGTGAACATCTATTTTTTCGCGGTGGGTCTGGCCTGCCTGGGCATCCTGGCCATGTGGTTCTTTACCAAGACCCCCATGGGCAGCGTGATGATAAGCATCCGCGACAATCAGAAGCGGGTGGATTACCTGGGCTACCAGGTGGTGCTGACCAAGGCGGTGATATTCTGCTTTTCCGGTTTCTTCGCCGGGCTGGCCGGGGCGGTTTACGCGGTGTTCAACAACCTGGTCTCCGTGGGCGGCGTGCTGCACATAATGGTTTCCTTCCAGCCGCTCATGGCCATCCTGGTGGGAGGCATCGGCACCTTCTTCGGCCCCATCCTGGGCTCGGGCCTGCTCCTGCTTCTGGAGGAAGTGACCCAGGCCTACCCCGAACTGGCCCTGATGATCAGCGGCGTCATCTTCATCCTGGTGGTCATGTTCCTGCCCGGGGGCGCCATTTCCTTCGGGGCGCGGCTGCGCGCCTGGTGGCGAAAGCGGGCCTATCTGCGCAAGGCCAGGGAGAGCGAGGCATGAACGTTCTGCAAACCAAGGGGCTCTCCCACCACTTCAAGGGGCTACAGGTGCTCTTCGGCGTGGACCTGCAAGTGCGCCAGGGCGAGCACCACGCCATCATCGGCCCCAACGGCGCCGGCAAGACCACCCTGTTCAACGTCATCACCGGCACCTACCGCCCCACTGGCGGGCAGGTGGTTTTCAAGGGCCAGGACGTCACGGGCCTGGCGCCCTACAAGCTGGCCCGCAAGGGCCTGGGGCGCTCCTTCCAGATCACCAGCACCTTCGAGAAACAGACGGTTTTTCAGAATATCCGCATGGGCGTGATGTCCCGGCGCGGGATCAGGTTCGACTTTTGGCGGCGGGTGGCGGGCATGGACGGCGTCACGCGGGAGACCGAGGAGATACTGGCGGGCATAGGCCTGGTGGCCGAGCGGGACGTGCTGGCCTGCGAGTTGTCCTATGGCAAGCATAGGGCCCTGGAAGTCTCCATGGCGCTTTCCACCGACCCCGACCTGGTGATGCTCGACGAGCCCACGGCCGGCATGTCCAAGGAAGAGACACACGCCACCGTGGAGTTGATCAAGAGGCTGACCAAGGGCAAGACCATGGTCATGGTCGAGCATGACATGGACGTGGTCTTCTCCCTGGCCGACCGCATCACCGTGCTCTACTACGGCGCCATCCTGGCCTCCGGAACGCCGGACGTGATTCGCGACGACCAGAGGGTCAGGGATGCCTACCTGGGTGACATGGAGTTCTCCCATGCTTTTTAGAGCAACCAACCTCAACACCTATTACGGCTTGATCCACGCGCTGCAAAAAATCTCTCTCAACGTGGACCAGGGCGAGATCGTTTGCCTGCTGGGGCGCAACGGCATGGGCAAGAGCACCACCCTCAAGTCCGTCATGGGGCTGGTGCCACCGCAGTCGGGAGCCATCGAATTCCAGGGCAGGAGCATCTTTCGCGCGCTGCCACATAAAGTGGCGCGGGCTGGCGTGGGCCTGGTGCCCCAGGAGCGGCGCATATTCCCCACCCTGACGGTGGAGGAGAATCTGCTGATGGGCGTGAAGGCTGGTTGTCAGCCGCCCAAGGACCTGGAGCCCTGGACCCTGAAGAGGGTCTACAAGCACTTCAACTCGTTGGAGCGGCGCAGCCGCAACAAAGGCTCCCAGCTTTCCGGCGGCGAACAGCAGATGCTCTGCATGGGCCGCGCCCTGATGGGCAACCCTCTGCTGCTCTTGGTGGACGAGCCCAGCGAGGGCTTGGCGCCCCTTCTGGTGAAGGAGGTGCGCGATGTGCTCCTGCAGATCAACCAGGCCGGCGTGTCCATTCTGCTGGTGGAGCACAATCTCAAGGTGGCCATGTCCCTGGCCCACCGCTGCTACCTGTTGGGCAAGGGGTTTGTGGCCTTCGAGGGCACCATGGCCGAGTTGCAGGCCAGGCCAGACGTCATGGCCAAGTACCTGGAGGTATCCTGAGCTCAAGCCCGCAAACACCAAGAACAACCATCTTGCCCGAGGCCTTCGCCCTAAATATCCCCTTTAAACATGGCGCTGACGTTGACTACCGGGTTGACCCGGCACTCCTGGCCAATGCGCACTTCTTTTTCGGTTCCGCAACGGTATCAGTCGCGGTAATCAGCGGCCAGAGGTGGACGCCTTGTGGGCCTCGGTGGTGGGCGTCCGATGGCTCGTCCCCATATGAGGGTGCTGCACGGGGCGGGCCGTCCTGCCCCGCGCAATGGCCCCATATATCCCCACGAAAGGTTTCAGCCGGCTAGGGCGCTAACCCTAACCGGCTGATTTCTTTTGGCAGTCCCAACGGGACTCGAACCCGTGTCTTCGGCGTGAGAGGCCTTCCCCGAGGGCGAGTCCCACCAAATTTCGCCTAGTTACACCGCCTTTTCCTGGATTTTCCTGGATAAACCGTTTCCCAAACCGTTTCCGGCCTGCACCGATTCTGGTTCGCCTAAAAAGGCATGTAAGCCTTTGACCGAGGCCAAGGCGTAGGTGCGTTCCATCTCTTCCAGAAAGGGTTGTGCGCCACGCCAGAAAGGAAAGGCGCCCAGCCGCCGAGGCAGCGCTGCGGCGAGGACTGGTACGACCGCCTCGCCCGCAAAATCATCAGGCAAATCGCCCAGAGCCCAAAAGGAAGCGGCACTGGGAGGCAAGGGCTCAGCAGGCGGGGACGACTCCCCTGTCGCCGTGGATGCCCCCGATCCATCATGGACTTTGGCCTCATGTTTGACGTCTGTTTCCGCTCCCAAGAGTTCAAGCAGCTTCTCTCGAGGCATGCCCCGCAACTTGAAGATCAGGAAAGGGTCGCGGTCGAACTCCTCACCCAGCAGGTAGTAGGCCGCCGCGATGTGCTTGCATGGGTTGGACCAGTCTGGGCAGGAGCAATCGGTGAGCAGGTCGCGGTACGCAGCTGGGAAAAGAGATTGCCCGGTCGCCTTGAACACGCTCTCTATGTCATCGGGCATCCGGCCCGACAACAGGTTGGCGGCGTGGATGGCCTGGCCGGAGAGTTGCGTGATCACCTTTTTCCAGGCGGCCGGGGAAAGAGTCTTCATTTGGATGGTGACCCTATAAGGAGTGGGTCGGGTCCCCTGGACCTTGGCCGTGACCTCACCCTCGGCGATGGAGATGGACACCACCTGGCCCCGGCGGGCGTAGTTGCGGCCGCGGCCCAGCCTGGCCCCGATGTTGAAGCCCTCCAGGACCTGAATCCAGCGCCGGGCCCACCAGCTTTGGCCAAAAGCGCCACGTTTGGTTTGGGCCTTGATTCCGCCCCTGGCCTGGCGGGGCTGGGCCGGGGGGTAATAGTAAAAGTCGTCTCTGTAGCGCGCGGCGGACATCAGACGATCCCCTCTTGCAAGGTCCTGTCATAAAGCACGGCCATCAGCTGGGGCCGCAGAGCCTGGGAATCGAGCGCAAAGTCCTCGTGCTGTTGGAGCAGGGGGGGCTGGCCGCAGCCGGGGACCAAGCACTCGGGTTTGTTTTTTGGGCACTGGGAAAACTTACATAGGCGGCCCAGGTAGCCTCCGTTGGGCTGCTTAAAAAGAAAGGTATCCACCTGGTGGTGGGCCACGCCGATGCCTGTCTCCAGGAGAAGCTTATTCAATGCCTCGCTCACGATCCTCCGCATCTCACGCAGGCCAGTCAGGTTTTCCAGCCAAACCGCCAGGTCCAGGTCCTTGCACTCGTGCCAGACTTCAATCCCCGCCCGCCGGTACTCCCGGAAACGGGGTATCTCCTTCACCAGCGGCACGGCCACCGAGCCGAACAGCGCCACCTTGGCCACGGACGGATGCCGGGCCAGGCCGGACGCCACGCAATCGGCGGCGCGGCGCAAGTCCGCTTGGCGCTGTAGCAGGTACCGGTTCTGCTTGGCGATGGCCTGGGCGCTAATCATCCACCGCCTCCGCCCGCAGGGCGAACAGCTGCTTGAGTTGGTCCGTGCTGAGTTCGGTGAGCCAACCCTCGCCGGTTCCCACCACCTTGCCCGCCACGGCCTTCTTGGCCTCTATCATCTCGTCTATCTTCTCTTCCAGGGTGCCGGCGCAGACAAACTTGTGCACCTGCACGTTCTGTTGCTGGCCTATGCGATAGGCCCGGTCCGTGGCCTGGTCCTCCACCGCCGGGTTCCACCAGCGGTCAAAGTGGAACACATGGTTGGCCTTGGTGAGGTTAAGCCCGGTGCCGCCGGCCTTGAGAGAGAGGATGAACAGGGGCGGTCCCTGGCCGTTGCCTTGGAATCGCTCCACCATCTCGTCCCGCCGCTTTTTGGACACCGCGCCGTGGAGAAAGAGCGTTTCCTGGCCGAAGACCTCCTCCAGGTGCCTTTTGAGGATATGACCCATCTCGGCAAATTGGGTGAAGATCAATGCCCGGTCCCCCACCTCCATAAGCTCCTCGCACATCTCCATCAGGCGAGTGAGCTTGCCCGAACGCCCGGCAATGGCCGAATTGTCCCCTAAAAAGTGGGTGGGGTGGTTGCACACCTGCTTGAGCTTGGCCAGGGTGGCCAGGATCACCCCCTTGCGCCCAATGCCTTCCGAGGACTCCAGGTCTTGCATAGCCTGTTTGACCACCGCGCCATAGAGCGAGGCTTGTTCCTTGCTGAGCGGGCAGAAAACCTTGCTCTCCACTTTTTCGGGCAGGTCGGCGATAACGCTTTTGTCGGTCTTAAGCCGGCGCAGAATGAAGGGGCCGGTCAGGCGCTTCAAGGACAGCGTGGCCTCTGGGTCGCGTCGGGCCTGGATGGGGATGAAGAAGCTCCGCTTGAACTGGGCCTGGCTGCCCAGGAAGCCGGGATTCAGGAACTCCATGAGCGACCACAGGTCGCCCACGTGGTTTTCCACCGGGGTGCCGGTCAGCGCCAGGCGAAAATCGGCCTTAAGAGTCCGGGCGGCTCGCGCCTGCTTGGTCTCCGGGTTCTTGATGTTCTGGGCTTCGTCCAAGACCATCCCGGCCCAATCCACCGCGCTCAGGGCCTTGAAGTCACGGGGCAGGAGGGCATAGCTGGTGACCACTAGGGCCTGCTCCCGCGCGGCCTTTACGAAAGCCCGCTCCTTCAATCTTTGCAGGCCATGGTGCACCATCACCGGCATCTCGGGCGTGAAGCGCTGGGCCTCCTTGAGCCAGTTGCTCAGCACGGAGGCGGGGCAGACCAAAAGTACAGGCCGCCGCTGGCGGTCAGCGTCCCGCCAGTCGCGCAAGATCAGGGCCAGGGTCTGCACGGTCTTTCCCAGGCCCATGTCGTCGGCCAGGCAGGCCCCCAGGCCCCAGTCCCGCAGAAAACCTAACCAGGAGTAGCCCCGGGCTTGATAGGGGCGCAGGACTCCCTGAAACCCAGCCGGTGGCTCCGTCTCCGCGAAACTGCTACGGCCTTGAAGGCTATCCAAAAAGCCTTGGACCCAGTCGGAAGCCTCCACCCCATCAAACTCCAACCCTGGGGCCGGGCGGTCCGCGCCCAGGGTCAGCCTGACCACATCACGCAGGGTGGCCTGGCCCTCTTCCCGCTTGCGCCAGAAGTCCAGGGCGGTCTTGATCTCCTCGGCCCGCATCTCCACCCACTGGCCGCGCAGCCTCACCAGGGGCGTCTTGAGCCTGGCCAGGGCCTCCAACTCGGCGCGGGTGATTTTCTCGCCGCCCAGGGCCAGGTCCCAGTCCACCTCCACTATGCGATCCAAGGACAACCCGGAGTTGGCCACCAGCTTGGGGCTCTTGATCTTGGCTCGGGCGCTGAGTTTGAGCTTGGTGCCCTTTCTACTCCACCAGGCCGGCAGCATCACCCCGAAGCCGGCCTGCTCCAGGGCCGCTGCCCGCTGGGTCAGAAACTCATGAGCCCCAGCCGCGTCCAGGGTGTAGCCCCCCGGCGTTGCGGAGCGCAAGCTGGCCTCGATACGGGGGCATAGACCCGCCGCCTGTCCCAGGCCGTGGAGCAGGTACTCCCGTACCTGGAAACCATCCTTGGCCAGCAGGCCGCTGATGCGACCGCGAGCCGTCCAGGCTGTCTCGGCCGGGATGAGCAGGCTGAGGTCGCTGGCCGACTGTAGCAAGAAATGTACGTTCCAGTCGTCTTCGCCAGCCTGGGACTCTGGGGTGGGCTCCTCCAGACGGAAACACAGCCTGAACGGTGCGCTCTCGGCCAAGGTCAGGGGACGCCGCCATTGCTCGACCTGTTGCGCGAACTCCGCCAGCTCGATCTTGGGGCCATCCACCACCCCATCGGATGAGTGCAAGGCTTGGAGCCAGGTGTCATGCAGGCTGTCAAAAGACCCCCGAGACCCTTTATGCCCGCGAACCGTCGTCTTCACGGGCGACGACCCACGCACCAACTGGTCGACCATCTGGGCCAGGAATTTGGTCAGCAACGGGACCGGTGGCTGGTCCGGGGGGCCTGCGTTGTCTGGGCTTATGGCTCGGGCCGCCGGGGGCATGGCCTGGGCCAGACTGAGCAGGCGGGGATGATCCTCATGTGAGATGGCAGGTCGCCAACGGGCGATAAAGGCTTCGCCTCTTTTCTCGAGTGCGGGAAGGAACCGCTGCCTGGCCACCAAAGCCCCGGCGAACCGCATGGCCCGGGACCAGTAGGCCAGGTCCGGACCCGCCAGGACTCCCTGTGCCAGCGTGTGCCGGCTCCCGCATAGGCACAAAAGTTCCAGCGCTTCCTGGCGGGTAAGTGTGCAGCAGGTGACCCGCCAGGACGCAAGGTCCTCCTTCGTCCTGGAGGCGGGAGATTCAGCGATGAGCGGGCTGGAAGGAATGGGAGCGCGCCCCTTGCTGGGCAGCCAGACGATGGCCTCCCTCCAGCGCTTGGCCGGCAACTTCAGGCCCAGGCCCATCTGGCCCAAGGCAGCCTTAAGGCTCTTGGCGCCGGCATCAAAAGGAGACATTGGCGTCGCCGGAGTCTTGGATGACTTTCCTTTCCCCTTGGGCGAAGGGGCATCCGTAAGGGGCGGCGTCTCGCTCCAAAGCTGGAATTCTTCACCCACCAGGGCTGCGTGCAGAATGATCATCGCTCACGTCACAGTTCGGAAAAGGGAAGCGCCCGCACTCCTGGCAACAGCGGAAGTCTCACATCCCCCGGATGGATCACATACCCTTCTCCAGCTTTGTCGCCAAATAGCTCGCGGAACAAGCTGACGCCTTTGGCCATGGCCTTGTTGGGGGTGGCGGAGAGCTTGACTTCGATGGGTATCAGCTTGGCGCCGGTGTCAACCAGCAGGTCCACTTCGTACCCGTCTGTTGTTCGCCAAAAGTAAACCTGGGGCTGATGGCCTTGATGGGTGATGGTGCGGACGACCTCGTTCACCACCGCAGCTTCCATTATAGGGCCACCCATGGGGCCGGCCTGGGCGTGTTCGGCGTCTTTCAAGCCGGTCAGGTGGCAAAGAATGCCCACGTCCGCGAAATAGACCTTGGGGGTCTTGACCAGGCGCTTCCCCAGATTGGTGAAGTACGGCCTCAACACGATAATCTGGTAGGTGGCTTCCAATATTGAGAGCCAGGCCTTGATGGTGTTCACAGACAGTCCCAAGTCTCGGGCCACGTCGGACAGATTCAGCAACTGCCCATTGCGGGCGGCCAGGGCGCGCAGGAATATCTGGAATTGACTTAAATTCCCCACTTGGCGCAGCGTGCGCACATCTCGTTCCAAGTAAGTCTGAATATAGCTGGCGTGCCAGAGGTTGATGTCAATGTCGTGATGCGCGTTCAGCTCCGGGTAGCCCCCGCGCAAAAAACTCTCCCACCTGTCCTTGAAAGCGAGGTTCTCTATGCTCGGGCGCTCTCCAGCCTGCCAAGGGAGAGGTGCAAAGGGCACCCCTGCTATCTCCCGACAGCTGAGGGGCAAGAGCCGCAGGATGGCCGCCCGGCCAGCGAGGGTCTCTCCCACCTTTTCGCTGAGAAGAATATTTTGGGAGCCGGTCAAGATGTACTGCCCGGGTCGGTTGCGGTCCGCGTCCACACGCTCTTTTATGTAGGGCAGCAACTCGGGGACGAACTGAACCTCGTCAAAGATGGCGGGGGCGGAGTACATCTCCAGGAATCCGCGTGGGTCAGCTCGGGCCGCTGCCTGCACATCCGACAGTTCCAAGGAGACATATTTGTAGCGTTCGGCAAAGAGATGTCGTAGCAAGGTGGTCTTGCCGGCTTGGCGCGGACCCGTGAGCACCAAGGCTGGAAATTGTTGGGCAGCCCCGAGGAGAACCGGTTCTAGGGTTCTCGTGATATATGGCGACATAGCCAGCCTTCGTTTTGTAGTTTTGCATTTAATATGCAATATAGCAAATAACCGTCAAGCATTAAAAACATCTCCCCGTAATCACAGGCTTTTTGCGCTAGCCAAGGACATCGTCCACGCCCGCCGCTTACCAACTGGAAAGGGATGCTTTAATTTTATAATATACTCCACTGGTTATACGTACGGCCCGCTGGAATGGCTAAAAAAAGAAGGCGAAACCGTTTCCGGGAAACGGTTTCGCCCGCTATTCGCAACCGAGGTTATACTGTTAACTGCCCGATATAACTTGGCAGTCCCAACGGGACTCGAACCCGTGTCTTCGGCGTGAGAGGCCGATATCCTAGACCGCTAGACGATGGGACCGCGGTGTTTCACCAAAACCTTGGCTGGGGGACAAGGATTCGAACCTTGATAGGCAGATCCAGAGTCTGCAGTCCTGCCGTTAGACGATCCCCCAGTGCTCGGAAACCTGTTTTTATCGGATGATCCGCCGGGCGTCAAGTTCTTTTTAAGCCCCCGGGGATGTGGTCATTTCCAGGGCGCGCCCCAGGCGGGCCAGGGTGCGCTGGCCGCCCAGGATGGCCATGACCTCGAAGATGCCCGGGCTGGCGGCGCGGCCGGTGAGCGCCACGCGCACCGGCTGGGCCACCCCCCCCAGTTTCAGGCCCAACTGGGCGGCCAGGTCCTTGAAACCAGCCTCCAGGGCGGCGCCGTCGGCCACGCCCAGGCCCTCAACCATCTCGGACACCCGTTGCAGCACCACCGCGTTGGCCGGCACCAGGAACTTGGCGCGGGCCTGGGGGTCAAAGGCCACCGCCTCCACCAGGAAGGGCTCGGCCCAGTCGGCCAGCTCCAGCAGGGTCTTGGCCCGGGGGGTCAGATGGGGCATGGCCGCCAGTAGGGTGGCCTGGTCATGGGCCATGATGCCCCGCTGGGCCAGGAAGGGCGGCAGGGCCGCCGCCAGGCGTTCCGGGGTGCTCTGCTGTATCCAGTGGGCGTTGAGATGCAGGAGCTTGTCGGGGTCGAAGACCGCCGCGCCCTTGCCCACGCTCTCCAAGTTGAACAGGGCGATCAACTCGTCACGGCTGAATATCTCCTGGTCGCCATGGGACCAGCCCAGGCGGGCCAGGGCGTTGAGCATGGCCTCGGGCAGGTAGCCCATGTCCTGGTAGGCGATCACCGCCGTGGCCCCGTGGCGCTTGGAGAGCTTGGTCTTGTCGTGGCCCAGGATCATGGGCACGTGGCCGAACTGGGGCGTGGCGCTGTCCAGGGCCTGGTAGAGCAGTATCTGGCGCGGGGTGTTGGAGATGTGGTCGTCACCCCGGATGACGTGGGTGATCTTCATGTCCACGTCGTCCACCACCACGGCCAGGTGATAGGTGGGCGAGCCGTCGGAGCGAAAGATCACCAGGTCGTCCAGCTCGGCGTTGTCGAAGCTGATGGCGCCCTTGACCAGGTCCCTCCAGCCGGTGTGCCCCTGGCGCGGCCCCTTGAAGCGCACCACCGCGCCATCGGCCGGCCCCAGGCCCTTCTCGCGGCAGGCGCCGTCGTACATGGGCTTGCCGCCGCTGGCCAGGGCGGCCTCGCGCACCTGTTGCAAGCGCTCGGGTGGGCAGTGGCACCAGTAGGCCCGGTCCTGGGCCAGCATCTGCTCGATGGCCTCGCGGTAGCGGTCAAAGCGCCGGCTCTGGTAAAAGGGGCCTTCGTCCCAGTCCAGGCCCAGCCAGTGCATGGCCCGCACGATGGACTCCACGTGCTCGTCCCGGGAGCGCTGGCGGTCGGTGTCCTCCAGGCGGAAGACAAAGTCGCCGCCGTGGTGGCGGGCGAAGAGCCAGTTGAACAGGGCCGTGCGCGCGCCCCCCAGGTGCAGGGCCCCGGTGGGCGAGGGTGGGAAGCGGGTGCGCACCCGAGGGGTCTGGTCGTCTTGCTGCGGCATGGGGCTACCCAGGTTGGAGGGCTTACTCAATTTTTGACGGCCCAGGTTTAGCACGCCCCGGACGGGCTGGCAAGCCGGGCGGAGTTTCAAGGCCGGGACAAGGCTCAGGTCTTGTCGTAGAGCTTCTGCCAGGGCGAGCGGCGCTTCTCGTAGTAGTCCTGGAGGGCGTGGCGCAGGGTCTTCAGCGCCAGATCGGCGCAGTGCATGTGGGCCGGGTCCAGGCCGCCCAGCTCGGCGGCGATGTCCTCGGCCTCCAGTTGGTAGGCCTGCTCCACGCTTTTTCCCTTTATCAGGGTGGTGAGCGCGCTGCCGCAGGCCACGGTGTGCAGGCAGCCCTCGGTCATGTAGCGGGCGTCAATGATGACCCCATCGCGCACCCTCAGGTACAGCTCGATGACGTCGTTGCAGGAGCCGTCGGCCCTGGGCTGGGCAAAGCCGTCGGGCTGGGGCAGCATGCCCAGGTTGCTGGGGGTCAGCCCGTGGGTCAGGAAGGCGTCGGAAAGCTCCGGGGTGATCCGTTCGCGGGTGACCGGGGCGGTCTGCTTGTTGTCGTCCCTGCTCAAGTTGTTTGACCCTGCCACTTGTTTGGGTTGGTCTGCCGGGGTGCAATCCCCTGGCTTTTGGGGGCAAAGGTACACCCTGCCATCCCGCCTGGCCAGGTCTGGGTTGTGTTTAGCTGACTATCAGCCCCGCGTAGCCCACCACCTGCTGGTGGTCGCCGGTGACCATGCCGCTGTGGGTGTACTGCACCAGGCGGGCGCTGGTGGCGCCCAGGGCGATCGCCGCCACCAGGCAGACCGTGGTGGGCAAGACCCCGCACATGGTGATGCCCTGGCCGCGCACCGTGTCAAACAGCCCCTGGGCATCCAGGGCCAGGATGCGCTCCAGGGCCTGGGAGTCCTTCTCCTGGGCGGCGGAAGCGCTCTCGTAGTGGGTCATGTCGGTGCTGGCCACCATCAAGACCGGCTCGTCAACGGCCCGGATAGCCTGGGCCAGGGAGTTGCCAATCTGGCGGCACTCGCTGAAAGACAAAAAAGACAGACAGATGGGCAGCAGGGTCAGCTCGGGTTGCAGCATTTGCAGGAATGGCACCTGAACCTCAAGCGAATGCTCGAACATATGGGCGGCGGCGTCCTCGGCCAGGAGGCTGCACCGGCCCAGGAGCTGGCCGCCCAGGTCGGCGTCCAGGGCCACGGTGCCCAGAGGGGTCTGCCACTGGCCCCGGCTCATCACCGCCGCGCCATGGCCGGTGCCCCGGTGGTTGGGTCCCACCACCACCACCCGCCGGGGGACATTAACCTGGGAGAGCACCTTGCCCGCCGTGCCCCCGGAGTAGATGTAGCCGGCGTGGGGGCTGATGGCCAAGAGCGCCGGCTGGGGCGCGGCCTGGGGGTCCAGAAAGCCCTGGACCATGGCCTTCAATTGAGCGGCGTTGCCAGGGTAGAACTGCCCGGCCACGGCTGGTTGACGCAGCATCTGATGCCTCCGTTTGGGCTTGGGCGTCGGGGGATATGATCTGTCCCCCGCCGCTGATAATAGGATTAGCACAGCCCCGGACAGCCGGCAAGCCGAGGCCGGTTGTAAGCCGCCGGGGCATTGGTTAATATAAAACAACATGCACTGGCAGGCCCCGGCGGGCCGTGGCCCTTGGGCCGCCCAGCTGACGAGCCCCCGCAAAACCGGCTCGCGTTGAACGCGCCCCTGCCCCGCCCCAATCATACTCGCGCCGTCCAAGAAAGGAAGCCGCCTCCATGCCTCCCATCAAGCTCTTCGCGCTAAGCACCTGCAGCCACTGCAAGAACACCCGCAAGTTCCTGGATGAAAACCAGGTCCATTACGACTGCGTGGAGGTGGACCTGTGCCCCCTGGACCAGAAGGACGAGGTCATCGCCGAGGTGCGCAAGTACAACCCCAGCCTGTCCTTCCCCACCCTGGTCATCGGCGACAAGGTGATCGTGGGCTTCAAGGAAAAAGAGATACGGGAGCTGCTGGGGCTATGACCGCGCAAGAACTGTACGAGATGCTCAAGGAGACCCAGGGGGCCAAGGGCTATTTATTCAACAGCGACCTGGGCCATACCATGGAGCTCTTGGAGGCGCTTCTTATCAACAAGGAGCGCTACGGCTATATGTGCTGCCCCTGCCGCCTGGCCTCCGGCGACCGCGAAAAGGACCAGGACATCATCTGCCCCTGTCTGTACCGCGCCCCGGACGTGGCCGAGTTCGGCAGTTGCTACTGCAACCTCTATGTCAGCGAGGCCTGGAACCAGGGCCGGGCGGAGCATCTCTACGTGCCCGAGCGCCGCCCCGCCGGCAAGCTGCCCTACTAACCAGCGGGGGCTGGCGTTCCGGGGGCATAATACCAAGTTGCGATCAAACGAATAGTTTGACCGCAACTTGGCATGCGGGCCATGGACGGCCCGCCGGGCGCGTAAGCGCCCGGGAGACCGGGCAAAATCACGCTTTTGCCCTACTGCTCCTGCCACTGGTCCTGGCGCTCGAAGCGCCAGCCCTGGCCCTGGAACAGCTCCAGGCAGGCATCCACCACCACGGGGTCGTACAGGCAGCCCCGCTGGTCGCCGATCTCCCGCAAGGCCCCTTGCAGGCCCCGGCTGGGCCGGTAGGGCCGGTGGGAGGACATGGCCTCCACCACGTCGGCCACGGCGATGATGCGCGCCTCCAGCAATATCCCCTCGCCCTTGAGCCCCTGGGGATAGCCCGAGCCGTCCAGGCGCTCGTGGTGTTGCAGCACTATCTGGCTCATGGGCCACTGGAAATCCAGGGGGCGCATGATCTCGCAGCCCACCTGGGGGTGGGTGCGGATGATGCCCATCTCGGCCTGGGTGAGCCGGCCGGGGCGGTTGAGGAACTCAGAGGGCACGTAGACCTTGCCCAGGTCGTGGATCAGGGCGGCCAGGCGCACGCAGGCCACCTGGTCCTCGGATAGCCCCAGCCCCTGTGACAGGGCCACGGCCAATTGGCAGACCCGCTCCTGGTGGCCGGCGGTGTAGGGGTCGCGGGCCTCCACCAGGCGGGTGAAGCCCAGCACCACGTTTTCCAGGGCCTCCTTGAGTCTTTTCAGGCTGTGGGTCTCGCGGGCGGCCAGCACCCGCTGGTGCTGCTCCAGGGCCGCCTGGATGGTCTTCTCCAGTTGCTGGGGCGTGGCGGGCTTGGTAAGGAAGCGGAAGATGTAGCCCTCGTTGATGGCCTGCATCACCTGGTCCAGGTCGCCGTAGCCGGAGAGCACGATGCGCACCGTGTCGGGCGAGACCCGCTGGGCCTGCTCCAGCAGGGTGATGCCATCCATGCCCGGCATGCGCAGGTCGGTGATGAGCACGGCGTAAGGCGCGTCCCGGGCCAGGCGCTCCAAGGCCTGCTCGCCGCCGGGGGCCAGGGCCAGGTCATACTTGGCGCCCAGCACCCGCTGCATGGCCAACAGCAGGTTATGGTCGTCGTCAACCAGTAGAATTCTTTCGCTCATGGCCGCGGCTCTGCCGAAACCTCTGTTGCCTGCCCTGCTTCATTGGCCTGGGTTTCCACCTTGAGCGGCTCCACCACGCCCAGGCTTTTCTGGAAGTTGAGCAGGTGCGCCACCAGCAGACGGGTGACCTGATACCCGCGGGGTACCAGCACACGGCCATCCTCGGCCAGCACGTCCTCGGCCAGCACCATGTTTTCGGTAAGGTCCTTGATATTGACCAGGCGAACATTGCCCATCTTGCTCTGGGCCAATCGCTCGCCCAAGGCCTGCAAGACCTTGCGGTCGTACCAGCCCTTGCGGCCTCGCATGGTTTGCATGGCCTCTTGGGGGTTGCCGGTCTGGGAAAACAGGAGATCATAGTCCAGGGCCACCTTGAGGATGCGCGACTCCAGGGGGATGTCCTCGCCGGACTCGGTGGCCGCCGGAGGAGGCCCGGAGCCATCGTAGCGCTTCTCTTGGAAGGTGATTATGCGCGCCACCTCCTCGAGGCGGGGGATATGCCTCACCAGGTCGGCGGCGACCATGGGATGCATGTCATATAGCTGGAGGTCCTCGCCCTTCAACTCTTGGCCGGAAAGGACCCTTTGCAGGGCCTCGGGCGGCATCATCACCATGCCCAGTTGACAGAGCATGGCCGCCGAATCCAGGGTCCACTCCAGGGGCAGCCCCATGCCGCGCGCGATACCTGCCACCAACTCGCGAATGCGGCAGGAACGCCCCAGGGCCTCGGGGTTGAGCAGGGATAGCAGCTCCGTAAGCACCCTGATCGTGCCGGCCAGGGTTTTCTGCAGAAGCTCACGTTCGGCATTGATCAGCCGGTACTGCTTTATGCCGGCCACCAAGGCCCGCACCAGGCCCTCGGTGTCTATGGGCTTGGTCAGCAGGCGAAAGATGTTGCCCTCGTTCACCGCCCGGATGGAGGTATCCACGTCGGCGTAGCCGGTGAGCAGGATGCGCACGGTGTCGGGCGCCTGCTCCCGCAGGTGGTTGAGCAACTGCACGCCGTCCATGCCCGGCATCTTGAAGTCCGAGACCACCACGGCGTAGGGGCCCTGGTTGGCGACCATCTCCAAACCCAAGGCGCCCCCCAGGGCCGTGTCCACCGCGAAGTTGCGGCGCAGTTGGCGCAGAAAGGAGGCCAGGATGTTGGGGTCGTCGTCAACGAACAGTATCTTTTCGGCTGGCTTAGTCTGTTCCATGGGCCCCCTCGGGGGTTGATATTTCCTCACAGGCCTGGCGCCAGGCGCTGGCCTTGGCGGCCATGTTGGCCTCGGCCAGGAAACCGCGGTCCAGCTTGGGCAGGGCGTACTGCGGGTTGATGACGTGTATCTCGCGCTCGAAGACATTGGCCGCGTGCACCGCGGCCAATGTCAGCCGGCCGCTGCCGCCGCCCAGGGCCGCGGTGTACTCGGGGTGGTTGTGGGCGGCGATGGCCCCCACCACCCCCTCATGCAGCCCCCACAGACCCATGAGATAGGCGCCGGCCTCGCCGTGGGTGGCGCCCAGCACCTCGCGCTCCACCACCGACACCGGCCGGCCCTGCTGGCGCACCGTCTGGATCACCTGGGCGTATTCCTGGGGCGCCACCGTGGCCAGCACCAGCTTGCCCACGTCGTGCAGTATGCCAGCGATGAAGGCGCCGTCGGCCAAGGGTTTGCCCCCTCCTTCCATCTGCACGATGCGCCGGGCGAAGCCCCCCACGGCCAGGCAGTGGCGCCACAGCTCCTGAAAGGACATGCCCGGCACGCGTATGGTGTCGTAGGCCTGAAATAGCCCCTGGGAGAGCACCAGGCCCTTGATGACGTCCAGGCCCAACAGTCCCACGGCCTGGGCCGGGCTGGCAACCTGGTGGGGAAGACCAAAAAAGGCGCTATTGACCAGCTTGAGCACCGTGGTGGCCATGCCCATGTCCTGGGAGATCAGGTCACCGATGCTCTCCAGGCTGGAGTCATCTGAATCCAGGGCCTCCAGCAGGCGGGAGTAGGCATGGGGCAGGGGCGGCAGGGACTCGATCTGGGCCACCATGCTTATGAGGTTATCGCGGGAAAGCAGCGAGCGCATGGCCGCGGTCTGCTGGAGCACCCTTTTAAGCTTGTCGGGGTCGCAGGGCTTGGCCAGGTATTGGTGGGCCAGGCGCACCGACTGCATGATGGCCTTTCTCTCCGAATGGCCCGAGAGGATGATGCGGGCCATGTGCGGGTAGAGCTTGCGCACCTGGGCCAGGAGCATGGCCCCGTCAATCACCGGCATGCGCATGTCGCTGACGATGATATCGTAGCGCTCCTGAGCCAGGACCTTGAGGGCCTCGGCCCCGCTGCTGACGAAGGACATGTCCCACTTGTGGCGCATGTCCCTGAGCATGCGCCGCAGGCCGTCGAGGATGTTGGGCTCGTCGTCCACAAAAAGGATGCGGGTCATTGGGGCTGGTCCCTTCCGCTGGATTCTTGAAGGGGCAGGCGGATGATGAAGGTGGCCCCCTGGCCCTCCAGGCTCTCCAGGGACAGCTTGCCGCCGTGCTTGTCCTCGATCACCCGGTAGGCGATGGCCAGGCCCTGGCCGGTGCCCTTGCCCGGGGGCTTGGTGGTGAAGAAGGGATCAAAGACGCGGTTGCGGATGGCCGCAGGGATACCCGGGCCTGTGTCGGAGAAGCGTATCTCCACCTCCGAGCCCAGCAGGCGGGTGCTGATCCTGATCTGGCCCTTGATTTCCTGGCCCTGGCCCTCCTGGTGCATCTCACCGATGGCGTGGGCGGCGTTGACGATGATGTTCAGGAATACCTGGTTCAACTCGCCGGGCACGCAGGGCACTGGCGGCAGGTCCGGGGCCAGGTCGGTGACCACCTCGGCCACGTACTTCCATTCGTTCTTGGCCACGGTGACGGTGTTCTCGATGGCCCGGTTAAGGTCGGTGGGGGTCTTGGTGTCGGGGCCGGGATGGGCGAACTCCTTCATGGAGCGCACGATGGTGGAGATGCGCCCAAGCCCCTCCAGGGTCTGCTCGATGGCGTTGGGCACCTCCTCCAGCAGATAGTCGCCGTCAATCTCCTGGTATTGGGCCTGGGCCTCCTTCAGCGCCTGGGACAGGGCCGGGCCGGCGGGAGGTTCTTGGCCGGCGGCCAGCTTGGCCAGCTTGAGGTGGCTGACCATAACCCGGGTGAGGTCGTAGAAGGCTTCGCGCAAAAAGCGCGTGTTGTCGGAGACATACTGCGTGGGGGTGTTGATCTCGTGGGCGATGCCCGCCGCCAGTTGGCCGATGGACTCCAGCTTCTGGGCCTGCAAGAGCTGGCTCTCCAGGAGCTTGCGCTCGGTGATGTCGGTGACCAGGCACAGGGATCCCTGAAAATTGCCCTGGCTGTCGTACAGGGGGGTGGCGGAAACCAGGCAGTACAGGGTGCTGCCGTCGGCCTTGGTCCAGCCCAACTCGTAGCGGCTGGATTTGCCCTGCTGGCGCTTTTCCCATTGGTCGCGCAGGATGGCCTGGTTTCTTTCATCCAGCAGTCCCAAGGTGTTCACGCCCAGCAGCGCCGATTTTTCGTAGCCCAGGGTGTCGGCGAAGAATTTGTTGCAGAAGGTTATCCGGTTGTCCTTGTTCACCTCCAGCAGGCCCTCGGAGATGGTCTCCACCAGGTTGCGGTAGCGCACCTCGCTCTCGCGCAGGGCGCTTTCCACCAGCTTGATCTCGGTGATGTCGCGGAAGGCCACGATATTGCCGGCCTGCCGGCCAGCCTCGTGAAAGGTGGCGGTATTTATCAACACGTCCAGCTTGCGGCCGTCCTTGGTCAGGCGCTTGGTCTCGAAGGCCACCACTCCTTCGCCGGAAATCATCCGGTTGACATTGTCTATGGTTTCCTGCAACGACTCTGGCGGCACAAAGGTAATTTTCTTGTTCCTCAACTCCTCCATGGTCCAGCCAAAGGTCTTTTCGAAGGCCTCGTTGATTAAGATGACCCGCCCTTGCATGTCATAGACCACCAGGGGGTCGGGCAGCAGGCTTAATATGGTGCGGGTGCGGGTCTCGCTTTCGCGCAGGGCCTGCCCGGAGCGGTGGTGGGCCACGGCCATGGCCAGGGCGTTGGCAAAGGCCGTGAGGAATTCCTCCTCCCCCTCCTGGGGTACAAAGCCCTCGCGCAGGCACAGGTTGATGAGGCCCATGGGCTGGCCCCCCATGAGCATGGGCGCGCAGTAATGGCCATGGCCTTCCATGCCTGGGTGGCTGAACTCGTGCTGATGGTCCACCCGGTCCACGAAGATGGTCTTGCCCGCGGCCGCGGCCTGACCGCAGACGCACTTGCCCACCGGTATCCTGGCGCACAGTTGGCATTTGCTCTCGGACAGGACGCTGTGCACCTTCATGACCAGATGATCGGGGTCTGACTCGACAAGAAAAATGGCCCCCCGGGACTCGGAGGTCAGCCAGGGGATGCCCAACAGGATGTTGAGGGCTTTGGTCAGCAGGTCCTCCAGGGTGATTTCTTCCAGGGTCAGGTTGAGCAGGGAATTGATGGCGTTCTGCTTGTCGTAGTTCCTCTGCATGGCGATGCGGATGGCCCGGGCCTCGGTGATGTCCCTGGTCACCGCCAACAGCCCCTTGGGCACCCCGGCCTGGTCGCGCAGGAAGCTGAACCGGGTGTCGGTCCACACCGTGGAGCCGTCCCGGCGCCTGAGCTCCAGTTCCAGGTTCAAGGCGCTTGATGGATCACCTTGGCCGGCGCGTTGTTGGGCTAGCGCGGTCTCGATGGCCCGCGAGACCAACTCCAGGGAGGCGGGGGTGAAGACGTCCCGCCGGCGCATGGCCATCAGTTCCGGCACCTGATAGCCCAAGAGCAGCTTCACCGAGGGGCTCAGGTATTTGAAGCGCATCCCCAAATCGGCGGTCCAGATCACGTCGGTGATGTTCTCGGCCAGCAGGCGGTAGTGGGCCTCGCTCTCGCGCAGGGCATCCTCGGCCAGGCGGCGCTCGGTCACCTCCTCGTTGAGGTTGCGTATGGCGTTGTAAAGCTCCTGGGTCCTCTCCTCCACCTGTTCCTCCAGGCCGGTCTTGGCCTGGCGCAGGCGGTCCTCCATCTTTTTGCGCTCGCTGGCGTAGCGGATGGCGCGAAAGAGCACCCTGGGCCGCAGTTCATCCTTCTCCAGGTATTCCTGGGCGCCCGATTCCAGGATCATGTCGGCCAGGTCGTAATCGCCCTGGCCGGTCAGGACCACGATGGGGGTTTGCGGCGCCGCCGCGCGGATTTTCTTGACCGTCTCCAGGCCTTGGCTGTCGGGCAGATACAAATCCAGGAGCACCAGGCCGATTTCATAGTCTGACAGCATCTCCAGCCCCTTGGCCAGGCTGTCCGCCCACAGCAGGCGGGCGGGGTAGCCCCTCTTGGCCATGAGGTTTTCCACCAGGGTGAACAGGGGCCGCTCGTCCTCTATGTACAGAATGGTCAAATCTGACATGGCCTTGCCTCGATATAAGCCGCCCATCAATAGGTTCGCGCGCCTCGGCGCCGCCGGCGCCGGCCGCCGCCCGGCTGTTTTTATTATAGCTTTGCGGAAGTTATTTTGTCCGCTCCAGTGCCGCGCGCTCCTCGTCATGGTCGGCGTGGAACAGCCCCACCCGGCGGAACTCCTCCTTGAGCAGGGCAAAGGCGTCCGCCACCTGGGGGTCGAAGAAGGTGCCCCGCCCCTGGGCGATAATCTCCACGGCCTGGGGAAAGGGGATGGGCGGCTTGTAGACCCGGCGGCTCACCAGGGCGTCGAAGACATCGGCCAGGGCCATCATCCTGCCCGAGAGGGGGATGTCCTCGCCGGCCAGGCCACGGGGATAGCCGTTGCCATCCCAGCGCTCATGGTGGGTGTGGGCGATCTCCTGGGCCAGGGCCAGGAAGGAATTGGGGCCCAGGCGGTCCGCGGCCTTTTGGATGGCGTCGTGGCCGTAGACGGCGTGCTTCTTCATCTCCTCGAATTCCTCGTGTGTGAGCTGGCCCGGCTTGAGCAGGATCACGTCGGGCACCCCCACCTTGCCGATATCGTGCAGGGGGGCCGACTTCTGCAGAAGGTCCACGGTCTGCGGGGTGAGGTGCTCGGCGTGGCGGGGCTGGCTGCTTAAGGCCTCGGCCAGCAGGCGCACGTAGTGCTGGGTGCGGGCGATGTGGTTGCCGGTTTCGTTGTCGCGGGTCTCGGCCAGGGAGGCCAGGCTCAGGATGATGACGTCGCGGGTTTCCTGCAATTCGGCCGTGCGTTGGCGCACCATCTCCTCCAGGTGGTCGCGGTGGCGCTTGAGCTCCAGGTGGTTGTGCACCCGGGCCAGCACCAGGGCCGGTATGAAGGGCTTGGTGATATAATCCGCCGCCCCCAGGGCCAGGCCGGCGGCCTCGCCATGGCGGGAGTCCAGGGCCGTGACGAAGATCACGGGGATGCTCCTGGTGCCCTCGCCTTCCTTGAGCCGCCGGCAGACCTCGTAGCCGCTCATGCCCGGCATGTTCACGTCCAGGAGGATGAGGTCCGGGGGCTGGCCGCCCTGGGCCATGGCCAAGGCCCTGGCCCCGTTGGTGGCGGCGATGACCTTGTACCGCTCCTTGAGGGTCTCCAGCAGCAGATGGATGTTGACGGGATCGTCGTCAACCACCAGCACCGAACTCAAGTCCCTCCTGCTCATGCCCCCGCCTCCGGTCCACCGCTCTCCCGCCCCTGGAGACCCTGGATCAAATCCGCGATGGCCTGGCGCGCGGCCTCCAGATCGAATTCCCTGACCAGTATGTCCACCCGGCGGAAGGCCGGGGCATGGCGCGTGGCCGCCAACAGGCCCCCCAGCCTGTCCAGACTGACCAGGGCCTCGGCCATGTCACTGTTCAGGAGCAGGGTCAGTTCCTTGAGCAAGGACACCGCCGCGCCCGGGTCGCCGGCGCCGCCAGGGTCCACCTCGGCGGTGACCGGCGCACCGCCGGCGCCGGCCCCGCTGGCCTGGCCCTGGCCCAGCAGGTCGCTCAGGTGCCCGGCCAGGACCCGGTAGGAGAACGGCTTCATTATCAGCCTGGCGATGCCCAGGGTTTGCAGGCTCTCGCGGGGAATATACTCGTTGTTGCCCGTGCACAGGGCCACGGGCAACTCGGGCCTGATGGCCCTGACCTCCTGGGCCAGTTGCAGGCCGGTCATCTGGGGCATGATGTTGTCGCTGACCACCAGGTCAAAGGCCTGGGGCTGGAAGCGGAAGGCCGCCAGGGCCTCCTGGCTGCTGGTGAAGGCCTGCACGGTGTAGCCCAGGCGCTCCATCATGCTCCTGCCCAGGCCGGCCAGGGCCTCATCGTCGTCCACCAACAGGACGCTGCCCGTGCCCCGGGGCACGGGGGCCGGCTCCGGTGCTGGGAGCTCCTCCCCGGCCTCCACCCGGGGCAGGAAAACCCTGAAGGTGGTGCCCTGGCCCGGCTGGCTCTGCACCCTGATGACCCCGCCATGGTTCTTGATGATGCCATGCACCACCGACAGCCCCAGGCCGGTGCCCTGGCCCACGTCCTTGGTGGTGAAGAAGGGCTCGAAGATGCGCTGCTGCACCTCGGGGGTCATGCCTTGGCCGGTGTCGCTCACGCTCAGGCAGAGGTAGTTGCCCGCTGTCAGATCGCCCAGGGCCGCCGCCTGCCCAGGCTCCAGGGTCTGTTCCTGCAGGGTCACCTCCAGCACCCCGCCCTCCTGCCCCATGGCGTGGCTGGCGTTGGTGCACAGGTTCATCAGCACCTGATGGATGTGGGTGGGGTCGCCCATGACCCTGCCGGCGTCGCGGGCGATGTATTGCCTCAGCTCGATGGTGGTGGGTATGGAGGCGCGCAGGAGCTTGAGCGCCTCCTTGACGATGGGGGCGACCTGGATGACCTGTTGCTCTGCCGCGCTTTGGCGGCTAAAGGCCAGGATTTGGCTGACCGTGTCGCGGGCGCGGCCGCCGGCGGTCAGCACCTGCTCCAGGTACTGCCGGTCCTCGTCCAGCAGATGGTCGCTGGCCAGGGCCAGCTCGGTGTAGCCGATGATGGCCGTGAGGATGTTGTTGAAGTCGTGGGCGATGCCGCCGGCCAGGGTGCCGATGGCCTCCAGCTTCTGGGCCTGCACCAGTTGGAGGTTGGCCCGGGTCAGCTCGGCGGTGCGCTCCTGGACCCGAAGCTCCAGCTCGTCACGGGCCTGGCGCAGCTCCTCCTGGGTCTTCTTGCGCTCGATGGCGTAGCGCAGGGTGCGCAGCAGCAGCTCGGGGTCCATGCTCCCCTTGACCAGGTAGTCCTGGGCGCCTTCCCGCACCGCCTCCACGCCGATGTCCTCGTCGTCCAGGCCGGTGAGCACCACCAGGGGCAGGGCGGGGAAGCGTTCCACCAGCCGCGTGATGGTGCCTAGTCCCTGGCTGTCCGGCAGCCCCAGGTCCGACAGGACCACGTCGAAACCACCACCGCCCAAAACCTCCAGGGCTTGCCCCAGCCGCGGGCAATGGCTGATGTCCAGGCCCGGCGCGCCATGGCTCCCCAGGAGGTCCAACAGCAGTTGGAAGTCGTCGGGGTTGTCTTCCAGCACCAATACACGAAGTGGCGCTCCGTGCATGTCCCTCACTCCCTGGGCAAGGTTACCACCGAGAACCAAAATCCCTCGATGGCCTTGACCACCTTGATGAACTGCTCGAAGTCCACCGGCTTGGCGATGTAGCAGTTGACGTGCAGGTCGTAGGCCCGCATGATGTCCTCCTCGGCCTGGGAGGTGGTCAGGACCACCACCGGTATGCGCCGCAGGCTGGGGTCGGCCTTGATTTCGGCCAGCACCTCGCGCCCGTCCTTGCGGGGCATGTTCAGGTCCAGGAGTATCAGGTCCGGCCGTGGGGCGTGGGCGTAAGGCCCCTCCCTGCGCAGGAAGGCCATGGCCTCCACGCCGTCCTGCACCACCTCCATGTCCACCACCACCTTGGCGTCCTTGAGGGCCTCCCTGGTCAGGTCCACGTCGTCGGGGTTGTCCTCCACCATCAACACCTGCAAGGCCTTGACGCTGGTCATGGCTGCCTTCCTTCCTCGGCCGGGATGCTGAAGTAAAAGGCCGTGCCCTGGCCCGGCCGCGACTCCACCCAGATGCGACCCTTGTGCCGCTCCACGATCCGGCGGCAGATGGCCAGGCCGATGCCCGTGCCGGGATACTCGGCGCGGGTGTGCAGGCGCTGAAACACGCCGAAGATGCGCTCCAGGTATTGGGGCTCGATGCCGATGCCATTGTCGCGCACGGCAAACACCCACTCCCCGCCTTCCCGCCTGGCCGAGACGTGCACCCGCGGCGGGTCGGTGCCCCTAAACTTCAGGGCGTTGCCCACCAAGTTTTGCATGAGTTGGCCCAACTGACTGGCGTCGGCCCTCACCGTGGGCAGGGGGTCGCTGGTCACCACGGCCCCGCAGGCCTCGATGGCAATCTTGAGGTTGGCCTGCACGTCCTCCATGACCGTCTCGGCGCTGACCAGCTCCAGGGACTTGCCCCGGGTGCCCACCCGGGAGTAGGCCAGCAGATCCTGGATCAGGCCGCGCATTCTGGCCGCGCCCTTGACGGCCTGGGTGATGAACTTCTCGGCGTCGGCGTCCAGCCGGCCCTTGTTGCGCCGCTCCAGCAGTTGCAGGTAGTTGGTCACGATGCGCAGGGGCTCTTGCAGGTCGTGGGAGGCCACGTAGGCGAACTGCTCCAGCTCGGCGTTGGAGCGGGCCAACTCGGCCTGGGCCAACTTGCGCTCGGTTATGTCGCGGGCGATGGTGGAGGCGCCTATGACCTGGCCCTGGCTGTCGCGCAGCGGGGAGACATTCAAAGACACATCGAAGAAAGAGCCATCCTTGCGCCGGCGCACCGTTTCAAAGTGACTGACCGCTTGTCCTTGTTTGATCTGGTCCAATATCGCGCTGATCTCGCCTGCCCGCTCCGGCGGGGCCAGCATTGAGGTATGCCTACCCAGCACCTCCTCGGCCTGGTAGCCGTATATCTGCTCCGCCCCCTGGTTCCAACTGGTAATCAGTCCATCCAGGCCCTTGCTGATTATGCCGTCGGTGGAAGATTCCACGATGGCGGCCAGCTTCAAGGCCTGCTGCTCGGCCCGCAGGTGCTCGGCCATCTCCCACTTGAGCCGCTCGTTGGCCTGGTTCAGCTCGGTGGTGCGCTCGGTCACCAGCCCCTCCAGGTCGTCGCGGTGCCGGCGTAGCTCTTCCGTGGCCCGCTCCAGTTCCCCGCGCGCCCGCAGGCCCTTGATGCCGAAGGCCAGGTCGTCGGCCATCTCCGCCAGCAGGTTCACCTCCTCCTGGGGGAAGGCCTCCACCCTGGCCGAGTAGACATGCAGGGAGCCCAGTATCTCCCCGTCGGCCCGCAGGGGCAGGGCCATGGCCGAGGCGTATCCGCGCTCCAGGGCGGCGGCCCTCCAGGGCGCGCCCTCGGGGTCGCCGGCCAGATCGTCGAAGGCCATCGGCCCGCCGGAAAGGACGGCGGCGGGCCCGTTGCCCCGCCGGCCCTCGGCCCCGGTCAATTGCAGGGCCTCGGCCAAGCCATCCCGGTCCCCCCAACGGGCCACGGGCCGCAGCGGCTGGCCCTCACCCTGCATGACCAAGCCCACCCAGGCCATCTGGTGGCCGCCCTCCTCCACCACGATGCGGCAGACCTCCTCCATCAGCCTGGTTTCGTCGCCGGCCCGGATCATGGCCTGGTTGGAGTGGCCAAGCATGCGCAAGGCCCGGTTGCTGGCCGACAGCAAATCCAGGCTCTGCTGAAGCTCGGTGTACTGCCAGGCCAACGACTCGGCCATGCCGTCGAACTCCGCGGCCAGTTGGCTCAGCTCGTCGCTACCCCGGGGCAGGCCGCTGCGGGCCGCCAGGTCGCCCTGGGCCAGGCGCTTGGTCACTTGCAGCAGGGAGTCAACGGGGCGCGCCAGCAGGCGGCCCCCCACCAGCCAGGTGGCCGCCAGGGCCAAGGCCAAGGCCAGCCCCAGCAGCAGAAGATCGCGCGCATGGTTACGTTGTATCTCGGCGAAGGCCTCGTCCTCGGGGATGCCCACGATGGCGTAGGCATAATCGCGCCCCGGATGCAGGGGGGCGAAGCCGTAAACCCGCTGGGCGCCATCAATGCCCATGGCCTGCACGACCCCCTCCCGCCGGCCCAGCACCGCCTGGGCCAGGGGCGCGTTGGGCAGGGCCTGGCCCAGCAGGCCCTCCGGGTGGGGGTGGCGCATCAGGACCACGCCCTGGGAATCAATAATGGTCACGTAGGCGCCGCCGGGCAGGATGCCCAGGTCGTCCAGGGAACGGTTGAGCCACTGCAAATCCGAGGAGGCCACCAGCACGGCCCGCAGGGCGCCCTTCTCGTCCACGACGGGCTGGGTCACGGCGATGATCGGCTTGTTGATGATGCGCCCCAGGACATAGCCGCTCACCGCCGGCCGGCCCTCGCGCAGGGTCTGCTGCAGCCAGGGGCGGTCGCTGATGTTCACCGGCTGGGGCAGGGGGTGGCCGCTGGCAAAGACCCAGCCGTCGGGGGTGCAGGCCGAGAGGTTGCCCAACTGGGGTGTCTTGCGCATGATGGCGGCGAAGAGTTCCGTGCAGGCCGCCGCCTGCAAGCCCCGCACCTGGGAGGTCTGCGCCAGGGTGAAGGCCATGTCCTCGGCCCTGGCCAAGTGTTCGTTTTGCAAACGGGATACCTCCCTGGCCAGACCAAGGGCCTTTTCCTTGGCCATGGTCAGGGCGTGGTCCCGCTGCTGGGCCGCCGAATACAGGATGATGCCCAGGGCCGGCAGTACGGCCAAGAGCACCAGGACCATCAGGCGCGCGCGAATGCTACCCGTTGCGAAAGACATTTCCCATGACCGCCGCTAAGCCGCCCTGGCCTCGTGTTGGCCCTGGCGTTTTGTGGTTCCACCTCTCACCCACCCGGCCGCCGGATTAAGGGCGAGCCCGTCTCCAAGCGGAGACCACGGCCTTGGGTCTGCATGCGGGTGGCGTTCAGGGGCTGGCTTTTCTGCTTTAAGTGTGAGCCGTTGGCGGGTCTCAAGTCAATGTGTAAGGCTGGGCGGTTGAGGGCGGGTGCCGTCCACCCGCCGCCAACCGCCCATGCAAGGTACTAGTGTGCCGGAGAAAGCCATTCATGGCTTTCTCCTCTTGGCGCTTGCTAAAAGTTCATTTTGGCAAGCTTTCGAAATCAGGCCAAATTATCATTTGGCCTGATTTCGGGCGGGCCGTCCATGGCCCGCCTGTAGGCGGCGAAGATATGCAAACACCTTTGTCGCCGCGTATAGCCGCTTAATGCGGCTGGACTAACCCTAGGTTTCCAGGGTGCACCTGCTGAAGTCTATCTTCTGCTTGCAACCGGCGCAGGTGTGCTCCTTGTCGAACTCGTCGGAGAAAATCTCCTTTTCCTTCCCGCAGTTGGGGCATTTGCAGATAAAGGCCGTCAGGGTTTTGTTGGCCTCGAAACCAGGGCAATGACGGGGCGTGCTCACTAGTGCCTCCTTTGCGCTAGATGATTGGGGGCTGGTGGAAGGCGCCCCGGGCGGCGCCTATCTAGATTTTGCCCGCCTGGGCCGGGCCGCGTCAAGTGCGGCGGGGGCGGCGGGGCGGCCCCGGGCGCTTGCGGCTTGAAACTTGGTGCGCTTTGGTGTAGTTAAAACCCTTCTTCCGGCGCTCGGAAGACACACGTTACCGACCTGGAGGCTCAAAACATGGCCGTCATAGCGCCATTCAAGGCCCTGCGTTACGATCAAGATAAGATTCCTTCGCTAAACAAGGTGGTCACGCCACCCTACGACGTGATAAACGCCCGCCAGCAGGATGAATTCTACCAATCCCACCCCCACAACATCATCCGCGTCGAGCTGAACAAGCCCGCCGAGGTCGAGACCGTGGAGGACAACATCTACACCCGGGCCGGGGCCCACCTGCGCGACTGGATGGCCAAGGGCATCCTAGCCCGCGACCCAAAACCGGCCCTGTACCTCAGCGAGACCACCTACGTGGACTCCGACGGCCAGACCAGGGTGCGCAAGGGCTTCTTCACGGCGCTGAAAGTGGAAGACTACTCCAGCGGGGTGATCCTGCCCCACGAAAAGACCTTCACCGGCCACAAGGAAGACCGCTTCAAGCTGACCAAGGCCACCGGGGCCAACGTCTCGCCCATCTTCGCCCTGTACCCCGATGGGGAGAACGAGGTGCATACCCTGCTGGAGCAGGCCCGCCGGCCTTTAGCCCTGGCCGACTTCGTGGACCCCATGGGCCTGCCCCAGCGCCTCTACGCCGTGGATGACCCGGAGGCCTGCCGCCAGGCCCAGCGGCTCATGGCCGACAAGAAGATTTTCATCGCCGACGGACACCACCGCTACGAGACCGGGCTCAACTACCGCAATCACCTGCGCGGGCTGTACCCGGGCCGCGGCGACAAGGCCACCTTCAACTACGTGCTCACCTACCTGTGCTCCATGAGCGACCCCGGGCTGACCGTCTTCCCCTGCCACCGCGTGGTGCCCTACCGCGAGGGCTTCGACGCCAAGGACTTCCTGGTCATGGCCCGGCGATACTTCAACGTGGAGGAGATACCCTACGGCGACGACCAGGCAAAGGCCCGCCAGCGCCTGGCCGACTCCCTGGCCAAGGCCGGGCTCAAGCGCCCCAGCTTCGGCATGGCCAGCATGGACAGCCAGTCCTTCTACGTGCTCTCGCTGAAGGTGGGCGTGCGCCGCACCGGCCCCATGCAGGCCACCGAGCCGGCCCTCAAGGACCTGGACGTGATGGTGCTCAACGACGTGGTGCTGGACCACATCCTGGGCCTGGACAACAACGCCACCGACCAGTTGCACACCATCAAGTACCTCTCCCGCCTGGACGAGGTGGTGGACGAGGTGCAGGCCGGCCAATCGCGCCTGGCCTTCTTGATGAACCCCACCAAGGTCTCCCAGGTGGAGGCGGTGGCCCAGCAGGGGCTGGTCATGCCCCGCAAATCCACTTACTTCTATCCCAAGGTGCTCACCGGCTTGGTCCTCCACCTCATCGTGCCCGAGGAGGACGCGGCCGGCTGCCAGGACTGAGCCTCGCCATGCCCCAGGCGGAGGAAGGCTTCACCACCGACCGCCTGGGGCGCCTGACCCTGCGCCAGCCGCGCCAGGGCTACCGTTTCTCCATAGACAGCGTGCTGCTGGCCTTCTTCGCCACGGCGGCCACGGGGCCGGTGGCCGACCTGGGGGCCGGCTGCGGGCCCTTGTGCCTGCTGCTGCACGCCCGGGGCCTGGCCGGGCCATATTGCGCCGTGGAGCTGTACCCCGCCGCCGCCCAATGCTGCCGCCACAACTTCCAAGCCGCCGGCCTGGCCGGCCAGGTGCTGGAGCACGACCTGACCCAGGACCACCCCGCCCTGCCCGCCGGCGGCTTCGGTCTGGTGATAAGCAATCCCCCCTTTGGCCGGGCCGGCCAGGGGCGCCTGCCCCCTGACCCGGCCCGGGCCGCCGCCCGCCACGAGCTGACACTCAAGGCCCCAGACCTTTGGGCGCGGGCCGCTGGCCTGCTCCGCCCCGGCGGGCGCCTGGCCGTCTGCCTGCCTCCCCGCCGCCTGGCCGAGGCCCTGGCCGGCCTCTTGGAGCACGGCCTGACCCCCAAGCGCCTGCGCCTGGTGCACGGCCGGGCCGGCCGGCCGGCCAGTTTATCGCTGATCGAGGCCGTCAAGGGCGGCGGTCATAACCTGCTGGTGGAGCCGCCGCTGATCGTATATGGCACGGGCCAGGCCTACACCCCCGAGGTGGCGGGTATCTATCATTCTCTTGAATAGCCGGCGATCAAGGCCATCCATGGCCCCCGTGGGGTAGCGGCTGGTTGGTGTGCCAGTTCCCTGGCCGGCGGCCACGCGGCCTGGCAAGCTGCCCCCATGCGCACCCCCCTGGACAGCGTGGAGATTGATCTGGGGCCAGCCCGCCTGCGGCTAGAGCCCCTGGAGCCCTGGGTCTGGCAGGAGGAGGCGCTGGCGGCCCCCGGCCCGGCCAGCCTGTGCCTGGAGCTTTTGTCCCTGGCCAGGCCCGGCTGGCAAGGGGTGGCCACGGCCAGCCAGGCCCCTGCCCCGCCCACCGCCGCCAACCTGGCGGCAATGCCCGCCGCCGCCCTGGACCCCTTGCTCAAGGCCCTGTGCCCTCCTTGGCTCACCCCCCCAGAGGAAGCGGGGCTCCTGGCCCTGGAGCGCTATCTGCTGGCTTTTTGCGACTTTCCCGGTCTGGACTGCGCGGCCTGCCAGGACCAGGAGGCACGGGGCGAGGGGCATGCGGACTGCGCGGCCTGCCCCCGGCCCACGCCGCCGCCCGAGGCCGGCCCGGCCCTGGCCCTGTACCCCCTGCTGAGCGGCCTGTCCAGCGGGGGGGCCTGGGCCGCCTCCTGGCTGCCAGGCCTGCCCCCCCGGCGGGCGCGTCTGTTGGCCATGCGCCTAGCCCTGATCGGGCGCCTGCGCCCCGGCCGGCGGGGCGGGCCGGGTTTGCCGCCCGCCGAGACGGCGTGATAGAATTGGGCACCCCATCTCGCCAAGGAGCCCAGGTCATGAGCCAGACGCCGCCAGGGGAGCCCCGCCACCCCAGCCCCGAGGAGGTCCGCCAGATGTTGGGACCCTGCCGCGTCATCGCCGTGGTGGGGCTGTCGCCCAACCCCAGCCGCGACAGCCACCGCGTGGCCGCCTATCTCCTGGCCCAGGGCTTCACGGTCATCCCGGTCAACCCCAAGGAAGAGGCCATCCTGGGCCAAAAATGCTATCCCAGCCTGGGGGACGTCCCCGGCCCGGTGGACCTGGTGGACGTGTTCCGGGCCTCGGAGCACGCCGCCGCCGTGGCCCAAGAGGCGGCGGCCAAGGGCGCCAAGGGCCTGTGGTTGCAAGAGGGCGTCATAAGCCCCCAGGCGGCGGCCATCGCCCAGGAGGCCGGCATGGGCTTCGTGCAGGACCGCTGCCTCATGGTGGAACACCGCCGGCACCTGGCGCCCCGCCCGTGACCCCCCCCACCCAGGCCCAGGCCATCCTGGCCGCCCTGGAGCGCTTCCAGCGGGGCCTGGACCAGCCCTACAAAATGACTCCGCTGGGCATGTGGGCCTGCTCCGACCCTGGCGAGCTCCTGGACCTTTTTGAGCAGGTGGACCTGGCCGGCCATGGCCACTTGGCCGACCTGGGCAGCGGCGACGGCCGGGCCGTGCTCCTGGCCTCGCTGTTCACCCGGGCCACGGGCATCGAGGCCGACCCCTGGCTGGTGGCCACCAGCCGGGGCCTGGCCCAGGACCTGGGCCTGGCCAGGGCCAGCTTTCTGGAGGGCGACTGCCGCCAGGCCGACCTGGCCCCCTATGACCTGCTCTTCATCTACCCGGACAAGCCCCTGGCCTGGCTGGAGGCCCGCCTGCCCGCCCAGTGGCCAGGGCGGCTGTTGGTCTATGGCGCCGGCTTCCGGCCCCAGGGCCTGACCCACCTGGGCACCCTCCACGCCGGCCGCACCCTTTGCACCCTGTGGCAACGCTGAGGCCCCGCCCTGCCGTGGCGGCCTCCCGGCAAACATCTACTTGCCAAGGGGGGTTTTCCTGGGATATAGTCAGCTATGATTGGTTCCAAGCCCCTATTGCCCCGGGGGGATGTCATGCGCTATTTCGGTAGAGACGGAGCCCAGTGCGAGCTGCCCAACCTGGAGGCTTCCACCGGGGTGGAGCATTACCGCAAGCTGGGCCGGGCGGTGATTCACGGACGGGTGCCGCGCACCTCGGTGATTTTGATGGGGGTGGCGGTGGTGATTTTTGCCCTTAGCCTGTGGCTATACTCCTTTGAGCGCGTCAGCGAGGGCGGCCCCGGCCACGTGCGCGACGCCGCCGCCGCGGTTTCCATCCGCCGCTGACCAGCCCCAACCCGCGCCCAAAGCCTGGCCAGGGCCACCCCATGGTCCGGACAGCGGCTATCCGCGCCCGCGTTACCCCAAGACCTGGCTGGCCACCCCCTTTGCCGGGGGCGGGTGGCATATTGGTTGCATCCGCTACACGGGCAGGCAATGATTTCCCAGGGACCACGCCTCCAACCCAGGCCTCCCGAGGCCGGTGAGCGAAACATGAAGCAACGTCCAGCCATAGTCTGTTGCCTGCTGGCCCTGGCCATGGGGCTGGCGGGCTGCGCCGAGGGCACCGAGCCCATGGGCACCCGGGCCGTCGAGGAGCGCTTCTTTGGCATGGGCGAGGGCATCAGCCTCTACCGCTACGGCCAGCACCTCTTGCGCGAGGGGCGCTACCGCGAGGCCCTGGCCGCCTTCTACTCCGCCGAACAAAAAGCCTACACCGACGACCTGCGTCAGGCCGCCCGCGCCCGCCGTTTGTGGCTGCAGGAGGTGGTGACCGCCTACGAGGATGGCCAGGTCCCGCCCCCGCCGCCGGTGGTGGTGCTGGACGAGCCGCCCTTCGGCCAGGGTCCGGTCAAGCCGGTGGTGCCCGAGGGGCCCCTGCCCATCTCGGAGCGGCCCCTGGTGGACCCCGACGGCCGGCCCATCCTGCCGCCGCTAAAGTCAGCCCGCTAGCGGCCCCCAACACCCCTGCCCCCAGGCGAACGCTGGTGGTATGAAGCCAGCCAGGGAAAACGCGGCGGAGGGGCGCCTGCCCGCCTTGCATGTACTTCGGCGGGCCTTCGGCGGCAGCCGCCAGCCTTGGCTGGTAGGATAGCCCCTCCCGGCCATGCCAGGCGCGGTGCGCGGCCAAAAAATCCTTGTAATCCCTTGGTGTTTCTGGTAGGAAATCATAGTTTACCGCCAGCGGGACCACCGGCCGCCAAGGGGGCGGCTGGGGTGGGTGTTGGCATGTTGGCTAAATTAACCAAATTCACAAGGCACTTGAGATGGTAGACAGCGATCTGAACAAGGACCAAACCACCGAAACCTCCGCCCCGGCGGAGACCATCCCCACCCCCGTCACCAGCCAGGCCCCCCAGGATGACGACGACCTGGATCAGGAGGAGTTGGCACTTCTCTACGAACAGTCCTTCCGCACCATACAAGAAGGCGAGGTGGCCCGGGGGACCATCGTGGCCGTGGAAAACGACTACGTGGTGGTGGACATCGGCTATAAGTCCGAGGGGCAGATCGACATCAACGAGTTCAAGGACGCCGACGGGATAATCAGGGCCGAGGTGGGCCAGGAGATTGACGTGCTTCTGGAGCGCGCCGAGGACGACGAGGGCACGATCATCCTGTCCAAGGAAAAGGCGGCCAAGATCAAGGTCTGGGACGAGATCAGCCGGGTGTACAACGAGGACGGCATGATCACCGGCGCCATCGTGGGCCGGGTCAAGGGCGGCATGAGCGTGGACATCGGGGTGCCGGCCTTCCTGCCCGGCTCCCAGGTGGACCTGCGTCCGGTGCGCAACCTGGACGCCCTGATCGGCCAGACCTTTGACTTCAAGATCCTCAAGTTCAACAAGAAGCGCTCCAACATCGTGCTCAGCCGCCGGGTGCTCCTGGAGAAGGAGCGCGAGGTCAAGAAGCGCGACACGCTCAAGGTTCTGGAGGACGGCCGGGTCATGAAGGGCCAGGTCAAGAACCTCACCGACTACGGCGTCTTCGTGGACCTGGGCGGCATAGACGGTCTGTTGCACATCACCGACATGAGCTGGGGCCGCGTGGGCCATCCCTCGGAGCTGTTCAAGATCGGCGACGAGATCGAGGTCAAGGTCCTGCACTTCGACCGCGACCGCGAGCGCGTGAGCCTGGGGCTCAAGCAGCTCAAGGAAGACCCCTGGGCCGCCGCCGCCGAGCGCTTCCCCGTGGGCACCCGCGTCAGCGGCAAGGTGGTGAGCCTGGCCGACTACGGCGCCTTCGTGGAGGTGGAGGAGGGCGTCGAGGGCCTGATCCACGTCAGCGAGATGTCCTGGACCCGCAAGGTGCGCCATCCCTCCAAGATCGTCAACGTGGGCGACACCGTGGAGGCCGTGGTGCTCTCCATCAACCCCGAGGCCAAGCGAATCAGCCTGGGCATGAAGCAGGTGGAGCCCAACCCCTGGGACCTCATCGCCGAGAAGTACCCCGTGGGCACGGTCATCGAGGGACGCATCAAGAACATCACCGACTTCGGCCTGTTCATCGGCATAGACGAGGGCATAGACGGCCTGGTGCACATCAGCGACATCTCCTGGACCAAGCGCCTGAAGCACCCCGGCGAGCTCTACAAGAAGGGCGACGAGGTCAAGGCGGTGGTGCTGAACATTGACCGCGAGAACGAGCGCTTCAGCCTGGGCATCAAGCAACTGGAGAGCGACCCCTGGGATGAGATCCCCAACAAGTTCCGCGTGGGCACCAAGGTGGGCGGCGTGATCACCAACGTCACCGACTTCGGCCTGTTCGTGGAGTTGGAGGAGGGCGTCGAGGGCCTGGTGCACGTCAGCGAGATCAGCCAGGACAAGATCAAGACGCCCGTGGGCATGTTCAACGTGGGCGACACCATCAGCGCCAAGGTGGTGAGCGTGTCCAAGCGCGAGCGCAAGATCGGCCTTTCCATGCGCCGCGCCGACGAGGAGGACGACCGCGCCTCCTACAGCGAGTACATGAACTCAGCCCAGGCCGCCACCAGCAACCTGGGTGAACTGCTCAAGTCCGGCCTGGCCCAGAAGGAGGCCGAGGCCGAGGAGGACGAGGCCCAGAAGTAGGGCCTCGCCCTGGCTGACAGCATGAAGAAACGCCCCATGGCCGCCGCGATCGGGATCAGCCTCCTGATCGTGGCGGCCTTTGCCTTGGTCTTTGTGCTCCTGGGCCGCTCCGACCCCCAGCCCCTGTTCGGCAACAAGGTGGGGGTGGTGGAGATCAAGGGGGTCATCAGCGACGCGCGGGCGGTCATGGAGGCCCTGGACGAGTTCCGGCGCGAGGAGGCGGTGCGCGCCGTGGTGCTCCGGGTGGATTCGCCGGGCGGCGGCGTGGGCCCCAGCCAGGAGATATACCAGGAGGTCAAGCGCACGGCGGCGGTCAAGCCCGTGGTCTGCTCCATGGGCGGGGTGGCGGCCAGCGGCGGCTATTACGTGGCCGCGCCCTGCACCAAGATCGTGGCCAACCCCGGCACCCTCACCGGCTCCATCGGGGTCATCTCCAGCTTCCCCAACCTGGAGGGGCTGTTCGAGAAGCTGGGGCTCAAGGTGCAGACCATCAAGACCGGGGCCTTGAAGGGCGCCGGCGCCCCCGACCGGCCCCTGAGCGAGGAGGAGCGGGCCATGCTGACCAGCATGACCCAGGACCTCTTTGGCCAGTTTCTGGGCGACGTGGTGGCCTCGCGCCAACTCAAGGACGACGCGGTCAAGGCCATCTCCGACAGTGGCATCTTCAGCGGCAAACGCGCCTTGGAGCTGGGCCTGGTGGACCAACTAGGCAACTTCCACGACGCCGTGGCCTTGGCCGCCAGGCTGGGGGGCATCCCCGGCCGGCCCAAGCTGGTCAAGCCCCACGACAAGAGCGAGCGCTGGCTCAGGCAGCTCTTGAAGGACGAGGGCCAGTCCATGCTGCGCTCGCTGGTGGAGCAGGCCCAGGCCCTGGGCGGCCCCCAGTACCTCTACGCCCCCGCGGGCGACTGATCCCCTGCATGGCTTCCACCCTGCTGCCACCTGGACCACGGGGCGGGCTGATGGCCCCCCTCAAGGCCTGGTCCTTTCTGTGGGGCCACACACGGCTGCTGCCCCTGGCCGTGGCCCCCTTTCTCATCAACCTGGGGCTGTTCGCGCTATTCTTCTGGCTGGGCTACAGCCGCTTCGGCGCCTGGGTGCGGGCCTTGTTGCCCCTGGGCGAGGGCTGGTGGTGGGAGGTGCTCTACTACCTGCTGGCCGGCCTGGTGGCGCTGGTGCTCCTGGTCTTGCAGGTCTATCTCTTCGCCGTGGTGGGGGGAGTTATCGCCTCGCCCTTCCTGGAGGCCCTGACCCGCCGGGTGGAGGTGCTCGCCGCGCCGCAGGCGCCGGGAGGCTGGGCCGAGAAGGGCTGGCTGGCCGAGATCACGCGCGTGGCCGGCCAGGCCTTGAAGCGCCTGGCGCTCTTCGCCGCGGTGATGCTGCTGCTCCTGGCGCTCAATCTGCTGCCCGTGGTGGGCAGCCTCTTGTACGCGGTCCTGGCCCTGGCCTCCACCTGCTGCTTCCTGGCCTTGGAGTTCCTGGACTACCCCCTGGACCGGCGGGGCCTGGGGTTCCGGCAGAAGCTCTCCTACCTGCGTGGTTTGGGCCTGAGGGGCCTGGGCTTCGGGGCGGCGGTGGGCCTCATGGGCATGGTGCCCCTGGTCAACCTGCTCTTGTTGCCCCTGGCGGCGGTGGGGGGCACCCTGCTCTACCTGGACGACCCCCAGCCCGCCGGTCCCGCCGCTCCTCCGCCACCGCCCCTATCCTGAGCCCTCACTTTGCCCCTGGCCCCTAGCCCAGGTGCAGCACGTAGGCATACATCAGCCAGAAGTGACAGAAGCTGCCGGCCATGACCATGAGGTGCCATATCTCATGGAAGCCGAGGCGTCCCGGCCAGGGGTCGGGGCGCTTCATGGCGTAGACCACGGCCCCCAGGCTGTAGCACAGCCCGCCCAGGCCCAGCCAGGCCAGGCCGCCCCAGGGCAGGCCCTTGACCAGGGGATAGACGGCCACCAGGGCCAGCCAGCCCAGGCCCAGGTATAGGGCCGTGGAGAGCCAGCGCGGGGCCTCCAGCCAAAAAAGCTTGCACACGATGCCGGCCAGGGCCAGGCCCCAGACCGTGGCCAGCAGGCCAAAGCCCCAGGGTCCCCTGAGCGGCACCAGGCACACCGGCGTGTAGGTGCCGGCGATGAGCAGGTAGATCATGATGTGGTCCAGGCGGCGCAACCGCCGGGTGCCCCGCTCGCTCAGGCGCAGGGCGTGGTACAGGCCGCTGGAGATGTAGAGCAGCACCATGGCCGCGCCGTAGACCGCGAAGGAAACCACGTGCCAGGCGCTGGCGTGGAGCGCCGCGCAGGTCAGCAATAGCGTCAGGCCCAGGGCCGCCAGCAGGGCGCCGGCTAGGTGGGACAGGGCGCTGAAGGGGTCCTTGAGGCCGGCTGAGGTGGTCACTGGTCTGGCTCCCGGGTGTGGAGGTCTCACTATACCCCCCAGCGGCCCCACGCGCCGCCGCCTAGGTACCGCGCTGGAGGTCGTTGATAAGGCTGGCCAGTTGGCGTTCGTGGACCGGGGCCAGGCGGTTGAACCTCACCGCCGTGAAGGGGATGGCCTCCTCGCGGCTGCCCAAGCTGCCGTTGCGCACCACCTTGCCCTCCACGGGGATGCCCAGGCTGCCGCAAATCAAAAGGAGGTCCACGCCCTCGCCCACGCTCAGGTGCCGGGCCCGGGGATGGCTGAAGCGCATCCCTCCCACCGAGATGTCCAACAGACGCACCTGCACCCGCCAGGGCATCAGGAACACCTCCAGGTCCTGGGCCAGATCGGCGGGCAGGCGGTAGTGGCGGCGCAGGGTGAACTTGCTCAAGACCTGGGGGCCGTCCACCACCAGCACGTCCCCGCGCAGCCCCGGGCGCACCAGGTAGTCGTTATGCACCGCCTTCAGGGGCGATTTGTAGCCCACCCGCAGGCGGCGGCCGCCGGGCACGTCGTCCACCCTTATCAGGAAGGTGATCTCCAAAAGCTGGCCCACGTTATGGTGGCCCAGGGGAGGGAAGGTCTGGGCCAGGAGCAGGCGGTCTTGCTGATCCAGGTCGTGCAGGCGCGACAGGCGCACGTCGCTATCGTTGCCCCAGGCGTCGGTGACCAGCAAGAGCTCCACCTGCCGGCCCGGACGCAGGCAGGTGTCGCGCAACATCGTCTGGCTGGGCAACTCCAGGGCGCGCTTCTTCTTGCCGCGCAGGGTGATACCGAAAAAGCCCATGCCACCTCGCAATATGCCCTGGTACTCGCCGCCAAGGCATTTTTATTATACATGATTGCCAAAACATGGGCTGGTAGCGGCTGGAGGGTCCTTTTGCCCTTGGCGATGAAGCGCCTGGCGCCTTGACACCAGCTTCCCCGGGGGATAGCCTGTAGCCAGCCGGCCAAACCATTCATCCCAGAGAGGGGGATAAACCATGATAGGTATTGATAAAATCGTAGCCAGGGAGATCCTGGACTCCCGGGGCAACCCCACGGTGGAATGCGAGGTCCTCTTGGAGGACGGCTCCCTGGGCAGCGCGGCCGTGCCCAGCGGCGCCAGCACCGGCGAGCACGAGGCCCTTGAGCTGCGCGACGGCGACAAGTCGCGCTACCTGGGCAAGGGCGTCAAGAAGGCGGTGCTGAACATCGAGGAGGTGATCGCCCCCGAACTCATCGGCCTGGACGGCCTGGACCAGGTGCTGGTTGACCAGACCATGATTGACCTGGACGGCACGCCCAACAAGGGCAAGCTGGGGGCCAACGCCGTCCTGGGCGTGAGCATGGCGACCGCCCGCGCGGCGGCGGGCGCGCTCATGGTCTCCTTGTTCCGCTACCTGGGCGGGGCCTACGCCCGGGTGCTGCCCATGCCCATGATGAACATCTTGAACGGCGGCTCCCACGCACCCAACAATGTGGACATCCAGGAATTCATGATCGTGCCCGTGGGCGCCGACACCTTCGCCGAGGCCTTGCGCATGGGCGCCGAGGTCTTCCACGCCCTCAAGAAGGTGCTTTCCTCCCGCGGCCTGGTCACCAGCGTGGGCGACGAGGGCGGCTTCGCCCCCAACCTCAAGGACAACGACGAGGCCATCCAGGTGATCCTCACGGCCATCGAAAAGGCCGGCTACGCCCCCGGCGAGCACGTGGCCCTGGCGCTGGACTGCGCGGCCAGCGAGTTCTACAAGGACGGCGCCTACGTCTTCCACAAGTCCGACAACAGCCGGCGCTCGGCGGCCGAACTGGTGGACTACTACGCCGGCTGGGTGGACAAGTACCCCATCGTAAGCATCGAGGACGGCCTGGCAGAGGATGACTGGCAGGGCTGGCAGATCATCACCGAGAAGCTGGGCGGCCGCATCCAGTTGGTGGGCGATGACCTGTTCGTCACCAACACCGAGCGCCTGACCCGGGGCATCGAGGAGCGGGCCGCCAACTCCATCCTCATCAAGCTCAACCAGATCGGCAGCGTCACCGAGACCCTGGCCTGCATTGACCTGGCCCGGCGCAACTCCTACACCCAGGTGGTCAGCCACCGCTCCGGCGAGACCGAGGACACCTTCATCGCCGACCTGGCCGTGGCCGTGGGCTCGGGGCAGATCAAGACCGGCTCCCTGTGCCGCAGCGAGCGCATCTGCAAGTACAACCGCCTGCTGCGCATCGAGGAGGAGCTGGGCGACACCGCCCTGTTGGCCAAGCCCTTCTGAGAGCGGACTTTCGTCAACCGCATGCAACTTGGCCAGCTTCTAGCCTCCTCTCCCCCATGGTCATGAGGGAGAGGGGGCCAAGCGGCCTACTCTTAACCTTGAGGGGCCACGGCCGGCCCCGGCGGCCTAATGTCTTGACAAGGCAGTACAAGTAAGGATAGCCTCGGGCAGTGCTCATTACTGCGCAAGGCGCGTGGAACGCCTTGCCCGCCTGGGAGGAATCGGTGAAGCCGTCCTTAGCCCCGCGTCTGGCGCTCTGCGCCCTGGCGGCCGCCCTGCTGGCGGCGGCTGGCTGCGCCTACACCACGGTCACCGCCAAGGAACGCCCCCACCTGCCCCTGCCCCCGGTCAAGGCCGGCCTGCAAGCGGTCATGGGACAGGTTAACGACAAGCGCGCCTGGCAGATGGGTGGCCAGGAAACCGCCCTGCCCGACGTGCGCCTGTTCACCCCCGAAATCACCGCCCAGATGCGCAAGGGGCTGCTGGAAAGCGGGCTGTTCAGCGCCCTGCCCAGCCCCGAGGAGCCGGCGGCCAAGGAGGTTCGGGGCGGCTTGAACCTGGAACTGACCCAGTTCGGCCTGACCCGCCTGGGCTCCAACGCCTGGGTGGTGCCCCACCTGCTCCTGGACGGCGTGGCCCTGCCGGTCTTCACGGGCATGGCCATCTACAGCAAGGGGCGGGTGGACCTGGGCAGCTACCTGATGCCAAGCAGCCGCATGGGCACCCAGGTTACCGTCAGGCTGGCCTATGGCGAGGGCCAGGCCGTCCTGCTGGAAAAGGAATACAGCGTGCAGGAGGAGCTGGGGCAGGTCAGCGAGCGCAAGTACCTGGAGACCATCAATGATACCTCCACGCACGGCGTGGAGATGGGCCGCCGGGAGGGGCGCAAGACCCTGGACAGCCTGGTACGGATCATCGCCGGCGACCCACTGTGGCAAAATCTGCCCCTTTTGCGCCGGCTGGTGGAGGCCGAGGACCTGGTCAAGCAGGGCAAGCCCCTGCCGGTGCAGGCGGCGGCGGTGCAGGACCTGCTGGCCCAACTGCCGCCCTCCCTGGCCTACCTGGAAGACGAGGTCAAGGTGCTGCGCGACGGCTACCTGGACGCCAAGTCCCGGGCGGGCATCGTCAACGACCTGCGGGTGCGCTGGCTGGTCCTGGGCGACATCAAGCAACTGCCCGCCGGGCAGACGATCAGCGAGGAGGGGGCCGAGCAGCTTTTCGACGACCCGGCCCTACCCAAGCACCAGGCCGAGGCGGTCATCGCCGAGCGGATACTGCGGCTGGCGCTCAGCATCCTCACCGCCCCCGAGCAGCGCCCCGGACCGCCGCCCACGGCCACGGCGGCCACCCTGGTGGTGCCGCCGGTGGGCTTCCGTGGTCCCGCCGCCGGCGTGGCCCCGGAACTGAGCCCGGGCCTCCCCAGGCCGCTGGCCCCGCTGCCGGCCTCGGCGGCCACGGCCTCGGCCCAGGCCGGCGTGGCCGCACCAGCACCCCTGGCCCCGGCCCAGGCCAAGGTCCTGCGCCAGCAGCTCAGCCGGGACCTGGTGGCCCGGGTGCGCGCCGACCTGCGCCTGCAGGTGCAGTTGGTGCTGCAAGCCGAAAAGGCCGTGGGGCCGGACTGGGCGCCCATGGAGAGGCTGCTCAGGCAGGTGGACACCCCCTACATCAACAAGTACCTGAGCACCCGCAAGGGCTAGCCGGGGCCGGCCCGCTAGCGGGCGGCAGCCAAGAAAGGGCGGCCTTGAAGGTCATCGCCCCCAGCCACGAGATACTCTTCATGCCCGAGGGCCGGGCCATGCTGGCCAACCTGGAGTTGGCCGGCCGCACCTGTTACAAGTCCGAGGAGCACATCAGCGAGCAGTCGGCCCAGGGCTTCGTGCGGCGCATCATCGCCTCGGGGCACCACAGCGTCATCGAGCACGCCTCCGTCAGCGTGCGCTTTGTATGCGACCGGGGCGTCACCCACGAGTTGGTGCGCCACCGCCTGGCCGCCTTCAGCCAGGAGTCCACCCGCTACGCCAACTACAGCCAGGACAAGTTCGGCGGCGAGATAACGGTCATCCGGCCCCTGTTCTGGCCCCCGGGCACCCAGGCCCACGACCGCTGGCTAACGGCCATGGCCCAGGCCGAGGAAGCCTACCTGGAGCTCTTGCGCCTGGGCGCCAAGCCCCAGGAGGCCCGCAGCGTCTTGCCCAACAGCCTCAAGACCGAGATCGTCATGACCGCCAACCTGCGGGAATGGCGCCACGTCATCAACCTGCGCGCCTCCAAGGCCTCCCACCCCCAGATGCGCGAGATAATCCTGCCGCTCTTGGCCCACTTTCAGGCGCGCCTGCCCGTGGTCTTCGACGACCTCTACGAAAAATACCAGGCCGACGTGGCCGAGATGGCCCACTGGCTGGCCCGCCTGGACGGCCCCGGCGCCTGACTGGCCCCGCCAAAATCTCTAGTTAAGCGGAAAACCAAGACGGGAGGGGAGAAACCTCTCCCCTACGAAGAAACTAGCGGTTTTTGCTTTGGATTTCGTAGGGGATGGAGGTCAGGACTTGCCAGCCAAGGCGCGCACCTTGTCCAGGAGCAGGGCGATCACCTGCTCCTGGCTCAGGCTGGTGGTGTCCACCACCAGGGCGTCGGCGGCGGGCTTCAGCGGGCTGAGGCTGCGGGCGGCGTCGCGCTGGTCGCGCTGGTTGAGGTCGGCCAGCACCTCCTCCAGGGTGAGCCCTGGCTGGCTGGACTTAAGTTCCAGGAAACGCCGGCGGGCGCGCTCGGCCGGGCTGGCGTTCAAGAAGAACTTGGCCTCGGCCTTGGGGAAGACCACGGTGCCCATGTCGCGCCCCTCGGCCACCAGGTCGCCCAGCACCCCGGCCTGGCGTTGCAGGCCCAGGAGGTGCCCGCGCACCGCCGCCTGGGCCGACAGCCGGCTGGCCAGGTTGGCCACTTCCTCGTTGCGGATGAAGGGCTCCACGTCGCGCCCCTCCAACAGCACCATGAAGCGCCCGCCCTGGGGCCGGGCCGCCAGGTCCAGGCCCTCCAGCCAGGCCGCAACCGCCGCCTCGTCGTCCGACTCCAGGCCTGCCCACTGGGCGGCCAGGGCCACGCCCCGGTAGAGGGCGCCGGTGTCCAAAAAGGCGAAGCCCAGGAGCAGGGCCAGCTTGCGGCTGACCGTGGACTTGCCCGCCCCCGAGGGTCCGTCAATGGTGACGACCATGCTGGACCTCGCCTTACTTGGCCCCGTTTTGCAGGATATCGCTCAACTCGGCGCAGAAGCGGGCGTTCTCTTGGTCCAGGCCCACGCTGATGCGCAAGAAATCGGGCAGGCCGTAGGAGGTCATCTCGCGGATTATCACCCCGCGCCGTAGGAGTTGGTCGGCCACCGCCGAGGCCAGCGGCCCGATCCTCACCAGCACGAAGTTGGTCTGGGTGGGCACGTAGAACAAGCCCAGCCGATCAAAGCAGGCGTAAAACTCCTTCAGGCCCCGGGCGATCAAGGCCTTGGTGCGCTGCCAGAACTCGTGGTCCTCCAGGGCGGCCAAGGCCCCCACCTGGGCCAGGCTACTGGTGTTGAAGGGCTGGCGCACGCGGTCAAAGGCGGCGATGACCTCCCCGGGACCCAGGGCGTAACCGATGCGCAAGCCCGCCAGGCCGGCGCTCTTGCTGAAGGTGCGCATCACCACCACCGGCGTGGGGTGGTCCAGGAAGTCCACCCCCTGGGCCACGCCGGGGTCGGTGGCGAAGTCAATGTAGGCCTCGTCCAGGACCACCAGCACGCCCTGGGGCACGCGGTCCAAAAACCAGGCCAGCTCGTCCCTGCTCACCGCCGTGCCAGCCGGGTTGTCGGGGCTGTTGATGAAGACCAGGCGCGTGGCCGGGGTGATGGCCGCCAGCATGGCCGGCAGGTCTATGCGAAAGTCCTTGAGCGGCACCTCGAAGAGCCGTCCTCCGGCCACCTGCACCAGCTTGGAGTACATCAGAAACGACGGCTGGGCGGCCAGGGCCTCCTGACCGGGGCGCACGTAGGCCCGGGCCAGAAACTCGATGATCTCGTCGGAGCCGTTGCCGATGCAGGTCTGCTCGAAGGCCACGCCGAACTTCTGGGCCAGGGCGGCGCGCAACTCAAAGCCCGCGCCGTCTGGGTAGCGGTGCAGGTTGGTCAGGGCAGCGGCCATGGCCGCCACGGCCCGGGGGGAGGGACCCAGGGGGTTCTCGTTGCTGGCCAGCTTGATGGCGCCCTTGATGCCAAGCTCGCGCTCCAGCTCCTCGATGGGCTTGCCGGGCTTGTAGGGCACCAGGGCCTCTATCTCGGGGGGCACCTGGGGTAGTTTCGTGCTCACGATTGTCTCATTCACTGGCCAGCGGGCATGGGCTGGTCAGATGGAGAAAGGTAGCCAGGCTACGTTGGTCCAACCTCTTCGTAGGGGCGGAGTTTACCCCCGCCCGCATTTCCGCCAAATCCAAAGACGGGCGGGGATAAACCCCGCCCCTACGAAAACAAAATTGCACCTATAACCACCGCTCTGGGCAATGTTGCGCTGAAATCTATACGCCGAGGCAGGGGGTGTCAAGGAGGGGGCGGTTCAGCCCCCGCCGCCTACAAAGAAGATGTTGGATTACAGGGCTGGTGGCCCCTAACCCAGCCTACAATATCCGCCTTTTCATGTCACCCTGCTGCCTGCCGGCGGCAGCCGGCTTGGCCCGCCAGCCAGGGGGCTGTACCCCCTCACCCCGGCCCTCTCCCCCGGTGGGGGAGAGGGGGAAGCGGATAAGACAGGGACGGCGCGGTGCGCCCCCGCTCAATCCATCTGGGCGTAGCAGACGCTCATGGGGCCTTGCAGCAGTTGCAGGGTGACGCCGCGCACGGCCAGCACCTTGGCCTGGGGGTCGGCGGCCACGCCCTTGAGGTGGGGGTGGCGGGTGAGGAGCTTGTTCAGCACGGTGTCGCGCAGGCCGCCATCGGGCAGGGTCTCGCAGAGGCCGGTGAGGGTCAGGGCCAGCACCGGGTCTTCGGGGGAGCGCTTCTCGCGGCTGTCTATGAGAATGCTCACGGCGGGGTTGGCCGAGACGTTGCGGTACTTCTTGGTGCCGCCCCGGGTGAGCAGGTAGAGGTGCCGGCCGTGGTCGTCGGTGACGTAGAACATCAGCGAGCAGTGGGGCTGGCCCTCGGGGCTGACGGTGGCCAGGGCGCAGACGTCCTGGGACTTCATGAGCTCCTTCATCTTGTCGAGCATGCTTGGCTCCTTATGGTATTGACGGCCCTCTTCCGCCCCAATTATGCTAGCAAGGCCCCCTTTCCAGGGCACCTTACCATCGCTGTAACAGGAAAGGAATCCGCCATGGTGATTATCACTCAGGTATCCTACCCCGCAACAAGCATGCAAGAGGTGGCCAAGCGGTTCTTGCAGGCGCCGCCGTTGCCGGCCTTTCTCAAGCGTTCTGGTCCCTACGTCAACAGCGACAACGACCTGGGCATCCAGATCATGGCCGTCTATGATTGCGAGCCCCAGCACCTGGGGGAGGGCCTCAACGCCCTGGCCACCTACATGTCCGGGTTCTTCGACGTGCCCGGCTTCGCCTACTCCAACAAGGTTTGGCAAAACATCGGCGATGCCTTGAGGGCCTTCGGCCTAGGCCGTTAGGCCCCCTCCGGGGCGCCTCTTGCTGGCCAGGGCCGGAGCTTGCCGGCTTCGGCCCTGGCTATTTGGCCACATGGTCTCGGGGCGCCTACACCCCTTTAAGGGATTCATATTCGGGCGCGGCCAGGCTGGGCGAAAACTCAATCACCTGGTACGTGGCCACGCCGTTGATGTTGAAGGGGTCTAACGCCAGCACGGCTTGCAGGGCCGCCAGGCTCTCGGCCCGGGCCAGGATCACCCCGCCGGTGGGCGGCGCCTGGCGGCCCGAGGCGATGAAGACACCGGCCTCATACTGGCGCTTGAGCCAGGCGCGGTGGTCCGCCAGATGAACGTCCACCTCGGTCAGGGGTTTGGTGTAGGTCAGGATCACCACGAACATGTCATGCCTCTTTGCTGATTGCCTGGCCTGGCGCTAGTCGTCAAAGTCGCCCTTGGCGCCCTTGTCCTGGTTGAGGTGGCTGGCCTTGTCCCTGATCTTCTCGGCGGTCCACTGCGCCGGGTCCTCGATACGGCTGGCCTTGGGTCCCAGGTCATATGAGCCAGCGGCCAGGATGGCCTCGATGGCCAGGGGCGCGGTGTCGCTGGCGTTGAAGACCTCGGTCAGCAGGCGGTAGACAAAATCCTGCACTGCCTGGGCCGAGCGCTCGCGGATGGCCGCCGGCTGGCTCATCATCTTGTTCTCAAAGGGCAGGTTGAGGTTCTTGTAGTCGCCGGCCTTGTAGTTGCGCTCGGTGGCGTAGGCCTTCATCTCGGCCCACAGCTCCTCGCTGACGCCCTGGCCGGGCACCTTGATGAACTGCTTGTTCTCGTCCAGCTCGGCGTTGCCAAAGTCGTTGACCTTGACGCCCCAGGTGAGCATCTGCAGGGCCGTGGCCACGTTGGCCTTGGTGGTGCGGGTTTCGCTGGCGATGCGCCTCAGGCGGGCCGAGTCGTTGCCGCTGGTGCCGTGCTGGGCGCCGCTGACCTGGTAGGGCTCCAGGGCCTGGTGGATTTCCTTGGTCAGCTCCACCTGGATGCCCAGGTCGCTGGACTGGATGCCGTGGGCGGTGCCGTTGTTGAGCGCAATCCAGTTGGGGAAGATGCCGTGGGCGTTGAGGCCTTTTATGAGGAACAGGGCCTCGTCCACGGTGGATAGCCCCTCCTTGCCCTTGATCTCGCCCACCTCGGTCTCCAGGCCGGCCCAGGCCGGGATGAGCGGGTTCAGTTCCAGGCAGGCCAGCAGATTGTCGGCGTCGGGCAGGTGGGAGGCGTCTATGGCGATCGAGGTGATGCCGGCCTCGAACATGGTGGGTATCTCCACCTTGGCCTGGGCGATGTCCTTGGGGCCTTTGATGCCGTAGTGGTCGGCGTGCACGGCCACGGGCACGCTTATGCCCAGCTCGTTCATGAGCTGGTCCACCTGGGCGGCCATGTTCCAGTAGTTGGTGGCGCAGTAGGCCTTGGCCCCGCCCTCGCTCTTGGCGATCTCGATGATGATGGCGGCGTTGGCTTTTTGGGCCGCCATGAGCGCCCCCCGGATCACCAGGTGGTTGCGGCCGTTGGCGGCGATGGTCATGGCCCGGCCCTTTTTGGCGAGCGCCGCGTCAATGACCTTGCCACTGACGATCAGTGCCCGCGAGTTGGGGAAAAGCTTGACGATATTGGGCGGACGGCCAATGGCCAGGGCCTTGTCGAAACCGGTGTGCTGGGCGGACATGGGCACTCCCTTGCTTGGTGAAGGCCGCTGACGGCAGCGGTCTGCGTTATCGGCTTATATCTAGAACAATTTAGCGCAAAGCGGCGGGCAAAAACAACCGTTGGCTCCACGTCCGGTCTTCTCGCCACGGCTTCTCAACGGGAGCCGCCAGCCTTGGCCAACAAAAGAGCGTCACTCGACCCGTTGATGCCCGCCGCGGCTGGCGGCCCGGTCCAGGAACCAGGCCCACAGGGCCAGGCCGGTGGCCAAGAGCGCCAGCAGGGTGGCCACCTGGTAGGCCCCGCGCAGGCCGGCGGCCAGCACTTGGGGCGGGGTCTGGGTGATGGCCAGGGGCGAGGGCAGGTGTGACAGCACCCCGTGGGTGAAGATGGCGCCCATCAAGGGCAGGCCCGAGGTGTTGCCCAGGGTGCGGGCCAGGGAGACCAGGCCCGAGGCCTGGCCCACGCGGTGGCGGGGCGCCCGGCCCATGATGGCGCTGTTGTTGGGCGACTGGAACAGGCCCATGCCCAGGCCTATGGGCGTGGCCCTGAGCATGTAGCCCCAGAGCGAGACCTCGGGGTGCAGGGTGCTCATGCCGTAGGAACCCAGGGAAAGGAGCAGAAGCCCCAAGAGGCTGATGCCCCGGGGGCCGTAGCGGTCCGACAGCCAGCCAGCCCAGGGCGATACCAGGCCCATGCCAACCGGCACGGTCATCATCAATAGCCCCGCCTGCATGGTGGTGTAGCCCTGGGCCAGCTCCAGAAAAAAGGGCACCACCACCACCCCGCCCAGTTGAATGAAGCTGATGAGCGACATGATGAGGTTGAGGCTGAACAGGGGGTCCTTGAACAGGGTCAGGTCCACCATGGGCTGGGGGTGCCTGAGCTCCAGCAGCACGAAGCCGGCCAGGGCCGCCAGGGCCACGGCCAATAGGACCAGGGTCAGGGCGTGATCGAAGCCCTGGATTTGGCCCCAGGTCAGGCCCAGGGAATAGCAGACCAGGCAGGCCATGAGGGCGCAGGCCCCGGCCATGTCGAAGCGCTGCTCCCCGGCCCCCGGCGGGGTGGGCGGCACAAAGCGCACCGACAAGAACCAGGCCACCAGGCCCAGGGGCAGGTTGACCAGAAAGACCCAGCGCCAGCCCCACAGGCCGATCACGAGCCCCCCCAGGGGCGGCCCCAGGGCCAGGCCAATGGCCACGATGCCCCCCACCACCCCCAGGGCGCGGCCCCGCTGACTGGGCGGAAAGGTCAGGGTGACGATGGCCACTCCCAGGGCCTGCATCAAGGCCGCGCCCAGGCCCTGGAAGGCCCGAAAGGCGATGAGCCAGCCGGCCGTGGGCGCCAGGCCGCACAACAGCGAGCCCAGGGTGAACAGGCCCAGGCCCAGCAGATAGGGCTTGCGCACGCCCAGCATGTCGCCCAGGCGGGCGGCGGCCAGCATCAGGCTGGTGATGACCAGGGTGTAGGCCAAGGCCACCCACTGCGCGGTGGGGAAGTCGGTGTCCAGGCTGCGCACCAGGGTGGGCAGGGAGATGTTGACGATGCTGACGTCTATGGTGGCCATGAGCACGCCGATGCCCACGCCGATCAAGGCCCACCAGCGCGAGGGGCCGCTGAGCTGGCCGGCGAAGGCCGTTTCCGGCGGACCGGTGGGGGCGGCAGGGCGCACGGCTAGCCGGCGTGGGGCTGGATGATGACCTTGACGCAGTCGTTGGCCACGGGGTCGCAGACCACCCGGAAGCCCTGATCGGCCTCTTGCAGGCCCAGGCGGTGGGTGATGAGCTTGTTCACCGGCACCCCGCCCGAGGCGATGAGGCGCAAGGCCTGGTCGCAGTCGGCCGGCGCGCCGGCGTAGGAGCTGGTCAGCGTCACCTCGGTGCGCCAGAAGATGTCGTTGATGCAGGCGGGGATGCAGGCCCCCTCGGCCGCGCCGGCGAAGAAGAGCACCGTGCCGCCGCGCTCCACGGCCTTGAGGGCCAGGGGTATGAAGCCGTCGAAGCAGATGATGACCAGGTCGGCCAACATCCCCTGGTTGACCTGGCGCACCTTGTCCAACAGGCTGTCGTCGGCGGTGAAGGCGTGGTGGGCGCCCATGGTGAGGGCCTTGTCGAGGCGGTAGGGGATAGTGTCGCCGGCCACCACCAGGCCGGCGCCCAGCACCCGGGCCAGGGGGATGTGCAACAGGCCCGAGATGCCCGCGCCCAGTACCAGCACCGTCTGGCCGGGGCGGATGCCGGCCTGCTTCTGCCCCCGGAGCACGCAGGCCAGGGGCTCCATGAAGCTGGCGTCCTCGTAGGAGACGTGGTCCGGCACCGGGAAGGTGCCGCGCTCCACGTTGATGGCCGGCACGCGCAAGAACTCGGCGAAGCCGCCGGGGTAAAATTTGGTCTTCTTGAGCAGGGTCTCGCACATGGAGTGGTGGCCGCTCAGGCAATAGTGGCAGGTGTTGCAGGGCACGTGATGGGTCACGGCCACGCGGTCGCCCTTCTGGAAGCGCTCCACGCCCGCGCCCACCTCCACCACCTGGCCCGCCACCTCGTGCCCCAGGACCAGGGGCACCTTGTCGCGGCGGTACCACTCCATCACGTCGGAGCCGCAGATGCCGCTGGCCATGACCTTGACCAGTATCTCGCCCGGCCCTATCTGGGGCCGGGGCATCTCTTGCAGGCGCACGTCCTGGTTGCTGTAATACATGCTAACGCGCATGAAAACCTCCCGTTGGCGGCTGGCTGCGCTCCTTTATACACCCTGGGGCCGGGGCGCGGCCAGGGGATAGGCTGGCAATTCACAATTGTGCTAAGGTGCATGGGGACCGTGAGGTTGTCCCTGACAATTCCCTTGCCGAGGAGGAAATAGTCATGAGCGACCTGGGAAAGGAGTTTGAAAAGGCCGCGTTGGACGTCAAGACCATCACCAGCCGGCCCGATACCCCCACCCAGTTGAAGCTCTACGCCCTGTTCAAACAGGGGCGTACGGGCGATATCAGCGTGCCCAGGCCCCAGGGCTTCGACCCGGTGGGCAACGCCAAGTACAACGCCTGGGCTGAACTCAAAGGCCTGGCCCCCGACGAGGCCAAGCGCCAATACATCGAGTTGGTCAACCGGTTGATGGGCGGCTGAGCCCAACCGGGCGGAGACCAACCAGGCTGGGCAAGGCCGCCGGGTTGTGCTATGGTGGCCGGGCCGTCGGCGCCCGCCATGCCGACAGGGCCAAGGCCCTGATTGGGGGATATCCCATGCCCGAACTCAAGGAGCTTTTCGAGAAGGCCTCGGTGGAGGTCAAGACCCTGCCCAGCAAACCCGACAACAACACCCTGCTCAAGCTCTACGCCCTGTACAAGCAGGGCGCCGAGGGCGACGTCAGCGGCCAGCGCCCCGGAGGCTTCGACTTCGTGGGCAACGCCAAATACGACGCCTGGGCCGAGTTGAAGGGCACCGCGCCCGAGGTGGCCCAGCGGCAGTACGTGGACCTGGTCAACGGCCTGCTGGGCAGGTAGGTACGCAGGACAAAAGAGCGGGCGGGGATAAACCCCGCCCCTACATCAAGAAAAAGCCACGAAATCGCCATCTTAATGTAGGGGCGGGGTTTACCCCCGCCCGTGTATTTTTTTGCGGCAGCCCCGCCACGGGAGCCGCCGGCCCAGGCCCGGGCCGCAACGCCAACCGACCCGTTATCGCCCGGCGGCGGGCACGCCGCCCCCGCCCGCGTTTTGTTGGCCGCCTCGGCTTATGCTCCCGACACCAATTCCCGGTAGAACTCCTGGGCCTGGCGGGGGTTCAGCCCGTCGTGGATGACGCCGTTGAGGGCGCGCATCATGGGCAGGGGGTGCTCGTGCTGCCAGATGTTGCGCCCCAGGTTGACGCCGATGGCCCCTTTCTGCATGCCGTCGTAAACAAAGTCAAAGACCTCCAGCTCGCTACTGCACTTGGGGCCGCCGGCGATGACCACCGGCACCGGGCAGCCGTGGGTGACCTTGTCGAAGCCCTCGTCGCAGTAGTAGGTCTTGACCACCTTGGCCCCCAGCTCGGCGCAGATGCGGCAGGCCAGGCCCAGGTAGCGGCTGGTGCGCTTCTCCAGCTCCTTGCCCACGGCGGTCACGGCCATGACCGGGATGCCGAAGTCCTCGCAGGTGCTGACCAGCTCGGCCAGGCTTTGCAGGGTCTGGCGCTCGTACTGGCTGCCCACGAAGACGCTCAGGCCCACGGCGGCCACGTTGAGCCTGAGCATCTCCTCCACGCTGGTGGTGATGATCTCGTCGGCCAGGTCCTCGCCCACCACGCTACTGCCGCCGGAGACGCGCAGGATGATGGGTATGTCCAGGTCAGGGCTGACCGAGGCCCTTAGCACCCCCCGGGTGACGAAGAGTCCGTCGGCGTAGGGCAAGAGCTCCTTGATGGTCTGGTCGGGGCACTCCAGGCAGCGGGTGGGGCCTTGGAAGTAGCCGTGGTCAATGGGCAGGAACTGGGTGTGCCCGTCGGCCTTGATGAGCCGCGACAGGCGGTTGCGCATGCCCCAGTCCAGGTTGCTCATGCCCTTCATGGGCTTGAAGGGGCCGGTGTAGCACGACTGCCCCGCCTCGCAAACCTCCCTGGCCTCCAGGATTCCCGCCGCGTCGGCCATCGTAGCCTCCTTATTGCTTCTTGCCTTTTAGGCTTTTGTACTCAGACCAGCTATGCTCTACCAAATTAGGATCACCCATTATGGCCTTTTTGATAGCATCAAGCGCTTTAGGAGAATACCTCTCAAATTCAAATTTACCAATCCTGATTTTTTTATAGCAATCGACATCATCTTTCAATTTGAGGTGCCGAACAATGGCGCTTGCCTTGGGCTGCGTCAGGCCACTTTTTTCTGCAATTTGGGTCATACCAAGGCTGTAATAATCAAGCTCATTTACCCTCTTGATACCCACGACACGAGCAGAGGGTGACCCCTCTGGAACAACATGAATAGGTATACCTTCCCTTTTCGTTATCCTTAAATCAATGGAGGGACCGTATCCCTTATGTGTAATGTCTATCGAAGCCACACCTGGAAATATTTCCGACCACGTCTCTCCAGATTTTATCCTGCGCTTTATCTTGCTAAGTTCAGATAGGGATGGTTGTAGTCGTTCACCTACAATGGCGGCCTCCATAATTGCCAACCCCCGGAGTTTTGCCTCAACTTCTACGCCCCTTCTCGCCCCTGGTTGCAGGAGCACTTTCACCTGCTCAACTTCTGAGTCGAAAAGTGCCGTTAGATCCTGCGGCGGGGCTGTTGACAGCGGCAGAACTCTTTCGGGGAGAACCTGATAAAGGCTAGCATCAAATACTGATAGATATATATCTTTGAATAATGTCAAGCCGGCTTGCGCTTGTATATATAGATGTGGTTCGGAAATACTTAATAGATGGTGCTGGGCAGCATCACGGAGGCTATTTATAGATTGCAATAGAAGCGCCTGTTCTTCAGCTAAAAATTTTACTGATGAATCACTGATGACTTTTCGTACACAATGATCGAACCCAATAGTTTCTTTTGCTTTTGGTTCACGAATTTTTCCTCCTCTGTGCAATATCGCCGCTTTCAGCAACATTTCAAATGCATGATCTAAGAAAATTAGAACCGCCTCAGGCCTGCCACGGTCCCAAGGTCTGTTGAATAACTCAATGCTTAAAATAAGTGAGTTAATCGCCCTTTCAAGTAAGTATTTTGCCTCCTTTTTCATTGCCCCTCCCCGATCCAACGCGCAAGCCTAGAAGTTAAACGCCACGTCGTCCTCGGCGCGGTAGGGGCTGTCGGTGAACTCCACGAAGGTGACGTCCTCGATGGCCGCGAAGCGGTGGGCGATGCCCGCTGGTATCCACAGGCGGTCGCCCACGGCCAGGTCCAACTCCAGGCGCTCGCCGCTGACCGCGCAGACCAACTCGGCCCGGGCGCGGCCCTGGTAAACGTAGAAACCCTCGGACTTGTGCCAGTGCAGGTGCCCGCCGCGATAGCCCGCGCCGGCGGCCAGGGTCAGCACGCAGACCCGGCGGATGGCCCGGTCGTCAATGATGAGGTGGGCCTGGCCGCGGGCGTCGGCGTGAATCTTCTCCACGGCGAAGTCGCTGGTGGCCGGCAGGCGCTTGAGTTCAACGCGCAGGGCCAGGGGCAGGGGCGCCGCCTGGGCCTGGCCGCCGCCCAGGGCCTTGAGCCGGGCCTGCTCCTGGGGGGGGAGGGTTTGCAGGCCCCCCAGGCTGGCCGCCGCGATCTGCATGCCGGCGGCGTGCTCCAGCTTCTCGGTGAGCGCCCAGGCCCCGGCCAGGTCCGGCCCCGTGGTCAGGGTGCCGTGGCGGGCCAGCAGCACCGCCCGCTGGCCGGCCAGGTGGGGCGCGGCGGCGCGGGCCAACTCGGCGCTGCCGGGGGTGGCGTAGGCCACCGTGGGCACCTTGCCCAGGGAGTAGAGCAGCTCGGGCAGGGCCTCCACCATGAGAACTTGGCCGGCCAGGGTGATGGCCGTGGCCAGGGGCGGGTGGGCGTGGATCACCGCGCCGGCCTGGGGCTGGGCCTGGTAGGCAGCCAGGTGCAGGCCCAATTCGGCGCTGGGTTGGCCCTGGCCAGCCAGCAGCCGGCCCTCCAGGTCCACCTCCAGGATGTCAGAGGGCCTGAGCCGGGCCTTCAAGGCCCCGCTGGGGGTGATGAGCAGGCGCTCGCCATCCAGGCGCAGGGAGAGATTGCCGTCGCTGGCCACCATGTAGCCCTGGCGGGCGGCCAGGCGGGCGAAACGCACCAGCTCGCGGCGGGGGTCAGGCCGGCTCATGGCCGCTCGTCCCGGTGGGGGGCTGGGTTGACTCCGGCGCGGGCTCCGGCTCCTCCTGGGGCTGCCCCAGCGGGGCCGGCGCCTCCTCCTGGCCAGACTCCAAGACCTCCTGGGCCTCGGCCATGAGCGGGCTGTCCAGGCGGCCCTGGCTGGCCAGGTCGTCCAGCTCGTCCAGGGCGTTCTGCAACAGTTCCAGGCGCTCGGGCAGGGCCTTGAGCCGGTCCACGAAGAGGTAGTAAGTGCCCCGGAACCAGCACAGGCCGCTTTTCAGGCGCAGGCCGGCGTACTCCAGGCGCTCGTAGCCCAGGCGCACGCCCCGGCGCTTGATCTCCTTCTCCAACTGGGCCAGGCGCTGCTGGCTTTTGCTCACCTTGGCCAAGGGCTATTCTTCCTCGCTGCCATCCGAGACTTCATCCCCCATCAGGAACTGGCGCACCGCCGGCCGCAGGTAGACCCCACCCAGGTCCAGGGTCTTGAGGGCCGCCGCCAACTGGCGGGCGCGGGCCAGCGGGTCCAGCCGGCGGTCCACAAAGGCTACCAGGCGCGGCCCCAGGCGGCAAAGCCCCCCCTGGGCCTGGTACTCCTCGCCGCTCTCCAGGGACTCCAGGCGCACCTGCACCCCCAGTTGGCGGGCCAGGGCGTTGAGCTCCATCCACAGGCGCTGGGGGTCCATGGCGGCTGGCCTCGTCATGAGCCCATGTCCTGGCCCACGCCCGGACGCTTAAGGCTTGCGGGTCACGAAGGGCGAGGGGTCCAGGCCCTGCTTCTTCCAGGCCTGGGCCTGGGTGGCCGCCTGGGCCGGGCTCTTGAACTGGCCTGAGCAGACCCGGTACCAGGTGCCCTTGGCCCCCAGGTCCACCTGCCAGACCTGGGTTTCCAGGCCCTGGGCCTTGAGCTTGGCCTGGGAGGCCGTGGCCGAGGCCTTGTCCTTGAAGGAGCCCAGACACACCCAGAACACCTCCTCGCCCGGAGCGGCGGCTGGCTTGTCCGGCGGGGCCGGCTTGGCGGCGCTGGCCGCCGGCTTCTCCGGGACGGCCGGTTTTTCCGGCGGGGCCGGCTTTTCGGCGGCCGGGGGGGCTGGAGGCGCCGGCGTGGCTGGCGCGGCGGCGGGGACGGGCGCGGCCTGGGCCGGCGGCGCCGGCGGCGGCCCGGGAAGCGGCGCGGGCAACACCTCGGGCACGGGCTGGGGCTGGCTGGCCGCCGCCAGGGGGACGGGCTCCTGTGGGGGCAGGACACTCTCCGGGCGGTCCGGTGAGGTGGCCGTCTGGCCCTCGGCGGGGGCCTGGGGCGGGGGCGAGGCACGGTCGGGCCGGGGCAGCTCCGGGGCCTCCAGGCGGGTGGGCTCGGCGGGGGCCGCCGGGGCGGTGGGGGCCGGCTCGGCCGCCGGGGGCGCGTAGCCTAGTTGGGGCGCGGGCTCGGCCGGCGGGCGCGTCAAAAATCCGACCACGGCGAAGGCCCCCAGGCTCACCGCGAACAGGGCCGAGAGCCAGAGGAAGCGGCGGCGGTCGCCGCTCCAAATGCGCGGCAATTGGGGGAATAGCTTGTTGCGCACCAGGTAGCGGTACAAAAAGAACAAGCAGCCCAGGAGGCTTAGGCCCGCCAGGGCCAACAGCGCCAGGAGCAACAGATTCATCATGCCCAAATAGACCCCTCGCTTAGGCTGGAGTACGCTAGCACGCCGCCCGCGGGCCTGGCAACCGCAAAGGGCCGCGCCTGGGGCGGACGGCTTGGCACGGGCGCTGCATGTCCTAGGGAACAAAAGGCCGCGGACGGCGGTTTCTGACCGCCAAGACACCACAGCGAGAGCACCCCAGGAGGCCCCATGCATACCACACCCCGGCAGCGGCTGCGCCACTTCTATGACCAGGCCCTCTTGACCCCCGATTTGCTCTGCCTGCACTGCGCCCACACCGCCTGGAACCGCTCCCAGGGCCAGTGCTCCCGGGACCGCCGCCATGACTGCCTGCTCTTCGTCACCGACATGGTCAACCGCCTGGCCGCCCCGCGCCCCGCGCCGCGCCCGGCCCCCCACCCTCCCATGTACGGCTAGCCGGAGCCGGTCGGGGCCGGTCCCGCCTGGCCGCTGCCAGCCGCGCTACTCGGCCTAAAGTCCCCGCCCCTGGTGGCCGATAAGACCGGCAGGAGGTGCGGCCATGCTAGCGGACATGAGCAAGCTATCGCCCATCAAGGAGGCCGTCTCGTCCAGCGGGGCCTTGCGCCGCCGCCAGGACAAGGCCCGCAGCCAGAAGGTGCTGCCCCGGGAGCAGAACTCCGGGGCCGCCAACGACGACAAGACCGGCCGGGAGAGGGGACGCGGGCTAAATGCCTACGCCTAAAGCCCCCCGCGCTCCCCTGGCGCCCCTGCCCGCCCACCCCTGGGGCCTTGTTCGTCAATAGCTTGACGGGCAGGATCGCCCACGTCCGTCATCCGGCAAGCCATTTCAAAAACCCAGCTCACCCGCCGCCAGACAAAAGCCCGCTAAACTTGTCATGGGTCACATGGTCAATGGCATCTTGACTTGATAGCCAAACTCAGTGATTATGGCTTGTAGTCTGTTCACTGGAGAGAACCACATGCCCGTGAGCACCGCCTATCGCGCCCCATCGGTGGGGCGGGCGCTCAAAATCCTGGAGATGGTGGCCGAGAGCCACGGCGGCCTGGGCATCAGCGACCTGGCCCGCATGCTGGGCATCAGCAAGGGCACCGTCTTTGGTCTGTGCCAGCAGTTGGAGGACCACGGGGCCTTGACCCGCGACCCCGTGAGCAAGCGCTACGGCCTGGGTCCCCTGGTGGCCACCCTGGCTGGCCGGGGCTTTGTGCACGCCCGTCTGCGCGACCTGGCCGGGCCGGAGCTGACCCGCCTGCGCGACGAGCTCAAGGAATCGGTCTTCCTGGGGGTATTGGGGCGCGGCGAGGTGACGGTGGTGGACGACCGCCAGCCGCCGGGGGTGATACGCATCGCCGCCGGGCCGGGCACCCGCCTGCCGCTCACCGCTGGGGCGGTGGGCAAGGTTTTCCTGGCCAGCCTGCCCCCGGCCCGCCTGGAGCAGGTCATGGCCCAGGGGCTCAAGGCCCACACCCCCCACACCATCACCGACCCCCAGGCCTTCCGCCAGCAGGTGGAGCAGGTGCGGCGCCAGGGCTATGCCCTGGAGAGCGACGAGTACCTGGTGGGGGTGTGGGGCGTGGCGGTGCCCCTGGGCGCCCAGGCCGGGTTGCCGGCGGCCCTGTGGTCTGTGGGCTTCACCAGCGCCCTGGCCCCCGGGCGCCTGGAGAAGATCGCCGCCAGCCTCAGGCAGGCCGCCCAGCGCCTGGCCCAGGCCCTCAACGGCCCGGGCCTGGCTGGTTAAACGATCTCCGCGCCGCTGAGCACCAGCACCAGTTCCCTGTAGGCCTCGGGGTCCAGGTGCTTGTCCAGCTCCTGGCGCATCACCGACAAGGCGTCGAAGGCGGCGCGGGCCGGTGCGTAGGCCCGCTTGCTCACCAGGGCGTCGTAGACGTCGGCCACGGCCAGCACCTTCACCGGCAGGGGGATATCCGGGCCGCTCAGCCCGGCGGGATAGCCGCCGCCGTCCACCCGCTCGTGGTGAAAAAGAATGCCGTTGAGGGCCGCGTGGCTCAAGGGCACCTGGGCGCACAGCCCAGCCCCCAGCACCGGGTGGGCCTGCACCTGGGCGCGCTCGCTCTCCGTGAGCTTGCCGGGCTTGTCCAGAATCTTCCGGGTGATCTTGGTCTTGCCGATGTCGTGCAGCAGGGCGCCCAGGCCGGTCTGCACCATGGTTTCCTCGTCCAGGCCCAGGCGGCCCAGCATGGCCGTGGCGTAGACAAAGACGTGCACGCAGTGGCTGTAGGTCTGGTAGTGATGGGAGATGAGCGAGGCCAGGCTCTTGATGGAGTCCTCGCGCAGCAAGAAGCGCACCCCCAGGGTGGCGAAGCGCAGGAGCTTCTGGTGCTGCTCGACGCCCAGGCTGGCGGGCAGGCGGTTGTGGAAGACCTCTTTGACCAGGCCCACCGAGGCGTTGTAGAAGACCTTGGCGCGGGCGGCCATGGGGGTGGCGTCGTCGCTGAGCACCTGCCCCAAGTTGCGCTCCAGGTAGGCCTCGAACTGCTCGCGGTGGGCCGTGAGCACGTAGACCTCCTCCACGCCGTTGGCGCTGAGGTTCTTGAGGTTCTGCGCGCTGAAGGGCTCGTCGGGATGGGCCCAGAGCATGTAGCGGTCCGAAAGGCGCAAGTACACCCCGAAATCGCCCCGCGACTGCGGGAAAAGCAGCAGCGGCGACACCGGGAAATAGTAGCCAGCGGAGGCTGCCGTGGCTTCGCCGGGCATGGCCATTCTCTTACCCTCCGTCCCCGGGGCCGGGGGCTGACGGGGGCACCGGTCTTACCGGCGCCCGATATTGAATTTTAATTATAAAACGCGAGGCCCTAGCTTACAACCCCAGGTATTTCCTAGCCAAGCACCCTGAACCAAGGGCCGTCCACCATCTCCTGGCGGCAGCGCGGGCAGCGGCCCGGGGCGTCCAGGCGCCGGCGGCCGCCAAAGACGTAGCCGCAGGCCCGGCAGCGGGCCGGGCTGACCTTGAGGCGGTGTTTAAGGCTTTGGCGCAGGTGGGGCAGGTGCTCCTCCACCTCGCGGGCGGTGAGCAACAGGGCGGCGGCCAAATCCAGGGCCGACATTTCCCGCTGCTCCAAGAGGCGCGCCATGGTCTGGCGCAGGGTCAGGCCCATGCTGGCGTTGGTTGCCCGGGCGGGGCCAAGGGGGATGGCTTGGGCGCCGGGGCCGGCATCTGGCGACGGTCAACGCTGTCAGGGCAATAAGGCATGCTCACTGCCCTTGTCGCCGCGCGGCCCCAAAAGGGCCGGACCTCGGTCCCGCCAGGCAGCCCCGGGGGCCCGGTCCAGAGCAATCCGCGACACGAACCGCATCGCTTACCGCTGCTTCCTCCCGGACCTGACGGGGTTCACGACCGTCCGTCGCGCGGTGTCCGGCGAGACCCCGGGACTGCCTGCCGGGGCCGAGGCCCGGCCTGATGTTTATACACCACCTGGTGGCAAAAGCCAGCCCAATCGCCCCCATGCCGTCCACCCTGGCCTTGAGCAAAAAACCGCCCCGCCACCTGGAGTTGCGGGCGGGGCAGTGGCCGAAGCAGACTGTGGGCCTGGGGGCCGGGGCCAAGGGGGCGCGTGGCTAGCTGTCCACCCGCTCCTTGAGCTCCTTGCCCACCTTGAAGAAGGGCAGCTTTTTCTTGCCCACGTCAATGATCTCGCCGGTTTTGGGATTGCGTCCCTGGTAGCCGTCGTAGTCCTTGACCTTGAAGCTGCCGAACCCGCGAATCTCCACCCGGTCTCCGCGAACCAGGGCCTCCTCCACGGAGCCGAACATGGTGTTGATGACCATCTCGGCCTTCTTGATGGTCAGTCCCTCGGCCTTGGCCAGCGCCTCGATCAGTTGGGATTTGTTCATGGACGGGCTCTCCTTCGCAGGGCAATGACCACAACGTACTGTCGGTCCTTGATAATAGGCACATGACTCGGCGCTGTCAAGGGCCATGACCAATAAGCCCCGCGGCGGCGGCCTGCCTGTCCTTTATTGCCAATAGCTACAGATTATGCCTAGTTGAATCGCCCCCCCTCTGTCAAGTGTTTTTCACGGTCCCCGGCGGACGGCCCGCGCGGGGGCCAGGCCCGCAAAGGCCTCGACTTACCAGCCCTTGGCCGCTATATTCCTGGGGTACCCCCACCGGTAAGAGGCCGGCGTAGGTCCTTGCCGAATGCCGAGGGCGAGAGGAGAAGGCATGTACGTAGTGGTCATGGCCGGCGGCAGCGGCACCCGCTTCTGGCCGGCCAGCCGGCGGCAACGCCCCAAGCAGCTCTTGACCCTCACCGGCCAGCGCAGCCTGTTGCAGCAGACCGTGGAGCGCCTTAAGCCCCTGGCCGGGCCTGAGCGCGTGCTGGTGGTCACCGGCCTGGGCCACGCCCAGGGCGTGCGCGAGCAACTGCCCGCCGTGCCCTCCGGCCAAATATTGGCCGAGCCCCTGGCCAGGAACACCGCCGCCGCCGCCGGTTTGGCCGCGGCCTGGGTGGCCAAGCGCGACCCCGGCGCGGTGTGCCTGGTGCTGCCCGCCGACCATCTCATCACCGACGAGTCGCTGTTCATGGCCACCCTGGAGAGGGCCATCGCCGTGGCCCGCGCCGAGGATGTGCTGGTGACCCTGGGGCTCACCCCGCGCTATCCGGCCACCGGCTTCGGCTACATCGAGACCGGCCAGGTGCTGGACCAAAACCCGCCCCAGGTGCGCCGGGTGGCCGCCTTCCACGAAAAGCCGGCCCTGGCCACGGCCCAGGAATACCTTGAGTCCGGACGACACCTGTGGAACTCGGGCATGTTCGCCTGGCGGGCCGAGGTGCTGCTAAGCGAGATCAGCCGGCACCTGCCTGAGTTGGCCGCCGGCCTGAACGAGTTGGCCCCCCACCTGGGCACCCCCGGCCAGGATGCGGCCCTGGCCGAGATTTATCCCCGCCTGCCCTCCATCAGCGTGGACCACGGCGTGCTGGAGAAATCGCCCAACCTGCGGGTGGTCAAGGCCGATTTCGGCTGGTCGGACTTGGGCTCCTGGGAGGCGGTGGCCGAGCTGTGGCCAGCCGACCAGGCGGACAACGTCTGCCAGGACGGCCGGCTGTTGGCCATCGAGGCCCAGGGCAACGTGGTGGCCGCCGGTGGACGGCTCATCGCCCTGTTGGGGGTCAAGGACCTGGTGGCCGTGGTCACCGACGACGTGCTCTTGATCCTGCCCAAACAGCGCTGCCAGGACGTGCGCCAGGTGATCGAAAACCTCAAAGAGCATGGCCTTGACCAATACCTCTAGCCCCCCCCGCGGCCCCCTGCCCCTTGCCCCGCTCTGCCTGGACAAGGTCTGGGCCAGCCCCACCTTGGCCGCCCCCTGGGACGGCCTGTGGCCGGCGCCGCCGAACACCGGCGAGATATGGCTGGCCAGCGACCGCCTTCACGTCACCCCCGTGGCCGCCGGCCCCCTGGCCGGCCAGGGCCTGGACCAGGTGCTGGCCCGCTGGCCCCAGTGGTTCCTGGGCCAAGACCGTGGCGACTCCCTGCCCATCCTGCTGAAGATACTCAACGTGGGCCAGTGGCTCAGCGTGCAGGTGCACCCCGGCGACGAGGCTGCCCGCCGCCTGGAGAACGAGCCCTGGGGCAAGAGCGAGTCCTGGCACGTGCTCGGGGCCGCGCCCGGGGCCGAGATCATCATGGGGCTCAAGCTGGGCGTGGACCAGGCCCAGATGGCCCGGGCCACGGCCCAGGGCGGCCTGCCCGCGCTGTTGGCCCGGGTGCCGGCCAAGGCTGGCGACACCTTCCACCTGCCCGCCGGCACGGTGCACGCCACCGGCCCGGGCCTGGTGATCTGCGAGTTGCAACAGGCCTCGGACGTGACCTACCGCTTCTACGACTGGGACCGGCCGGGCAGCGACGGCAAGTTGCGCCCCCTGCACCAGGACAAGGCCCTGGCCGTGATGACCCTGGCCGGACCGGGGGCGCCCCAGGCCCCCCGCCTGCTGGAGGACGGCCCCAACCGGCTGGAGCTATTGGTCGAAGACCCTCACTTCGCCCTGCTCGGTGCCCAGGTGCGCGAGCCCTACCAGCCCCACTGGGGGGGCCGGCGACTGCGCCTGGTCACAGTGCTGGCCGGCCAGGGGCGCTGGCAAGGCGCCCAGGCCCCAAATCTGGCCCCGGGCCAGACCTGGCTGTTGCCCGCCGGCCAGGAGGGCCTTACCCTGCTCCCCGCCCCAGGGGGGCTGACCCTGCTGGAGTCCCTGGCCTGAGTGCCTCGGCTCCCGCTGGAACAAAACAATAACAAGCGGTCCTTTTTTGTGCCCCGCTCCACGCCCGGGCCGCGCGCCGCGGCTGGCGATAACGGGCCGGTTGGCGCTGTAGCTTACACCAGGGCCGCCGGCTCCCGTTCTTGGCTCTTCTCAGACAAAATCCTGGGGCCAACAGCCTGGGATTTCTTTCTCCCCCCAGACCCCGTGTCCCGCTCTCAGCCCGGCCATTGCTTTAACTCACCGGAAGGGCGCCGTCTGATCCAGGCTGGCCAATGCCCGGGCAGTCTGAGGCCAAACCGGCCACGCACCCGGGCCAAGCCGGCCCGCGCCGGCACTGGCACCGGCAGGGCAAATATGGCCGGGCGTGGAGCGGGACACAAAAAAGAACCGCTTATTCTTGCCTTGTCTGCTTTTCTTGAACTGACTTGCCACGGGAGCGGCCAGACTGCGGCCTGGTCTAGCACGCCAACCGACCCGTATTTGCCAGCGCAGCCCGCCGCCTGCAAGTCCCCAGGTCAAAATGCCCCCAATCTGCTAGAATAGGCACCTTCCGGGCGCGGCGCCCGGGGGTTGCAAGTCAGTCGTGGAGGCGTGATGCAGTCCAACATCTTCCGTGAATACGACATCCGGGGCCTGGTGGACCAGGAGATCAGCGAGCAAGACGTGGTCTTGATCGGCCGGGCCATCGGCACCTACATGGAGGGCCGGGGCATAGAGCGCCTGACCCTGGGGCGCGACTGCCGGCTCAGCTCCGACCGCTACCGCGAGCTCTTGCTGGAGGGCCTGTTGGCCAGCGGCCGCCAGGTGGTGGACGTGGGCGTCTGCCCCACCCCCCTCTTGTACTACTCGGTCTGGCACTATGAGGCCCAGGGCGGGGTGATGATAACCGCCAGCCACAACCCGCCCCAGTACAACGGCTTCAAGGTGCTGGCCGGCAAGAGCACCATCCACGGGGCGGAGATCAAAAAGCTCTACGGCATCTCCCAGTCCGGCAACCTGGTCAGGGGCAAGGGCAGCCTCAGCCAAGAGGAGATCGTGGGCCCCTACCTGGACTACGTGGCGGCCAACATCCACCTGCAAGGCCCCCTCAAGCTGGCCGTGGACGCCGGCAACGGCACCGCCGGGCCGGTGGCGGTGCCCCTGATGCGACGCCTGGGCATCGAGGTGCTGCCCCTGTACTGCGACATGGACGGCCGCTTCCCCAACCACGATCCCGACCCCACCGTGCCCGCCAACCTGGTAGACCTCTGCCGGGTGGTCAAGGAGCAGGGGCTGCGGGCCGGAGTGGCCTATGACGGCGACTCCGACCGCGTGGGCGCCGTGGACGAGCGCGGCGAGCCCCTGTGGGGCGACATGCTGCTGGCCATCTTCGCCCGCTCCATCCTGAGCGACAACCCCGGGGCCACCTTCATCGGCGAGGTGAAGTGCTCCAAGAACCTCTACGACGACATCAGGAACCACGGCGGCCTGCCCATCATGTGGAAGGCCGGCCACAGCCTCATCAAGCAGAAGATGGCCGAGACCGGGGCCTTGCTGGCCGGCGAGATGAGCGGCCACATGTTCTTCAAGCACCGCTGGTTCGGCTTTGACGACGCCATCTACGCCAGCCTTCGCCTGTGCGAGCTGCTCTCGGCCAACCCGGCGCCCCTGTCCTCCTGGCTCAATGACCTGCCGCCGGTGGTGAGCACCCCCGAGATAAGGGTGGACTGCCCCGACGAGATCAAGTTCCGGGTGGTGAGCGAGGTGACGGCCAAGCTCTCCCGGGAGTTCGAGGTGGTGGACGTGGACGGCGTGCGGGTCACCTTTGCCGACGGCTGGGGCCTGGTGCGGGCCAGCAACACCCAGCCGGCCTTGGTAATGCGCTTCGAGGCCCAGAGCCAGGCCCGCCTGGCCGAGATACAGGCCCTGGTGGAGGGCGCGGTGAAAGAGGCCCGCGACCGGGGCTAGGCCCCAAGGGGAAGGCCCATGATCCTGGCTCTTTGGCGGCGCTGGCAGCGGGCCTTGGCCAACCACGGCCTGGGCGGCACCATCGCCGTGGGCTGGCGCCACGTGTGGTTGTTCATCACCGGCCTGCCCCGGCGTTTCCAGCGCCTGGGCCAACCCCCGGCCAAGAGCATCCTGGACGCCCAGATGGGCCTGGACACCGACGGGGTGATAGACCTGTCCAACCTGGACATCCAGAGCCCCAACTGGACCTCGGGGTTCCGCTACCAGCCCACGCCCATGCAGGACTTCTACCAGATGCTGGAGCATCTGGAACTGGACTATCCCCGCTACGTCTTCGTGGACTTCGGCTCGGGCAAGGGCCGGGCGGTGCTGCTGGCGGCGCGCTTTCCCTTTGCCCAGATCGTGGGCGTGGAGTTCTCGCCCCAATTGCACCAGGTGGCCCAGGACAACCTGCGCAAGTTCAGACAGGCCACGGGCAAGGGCGGCAATGTGCGCCTGGAACTGGGCGACGCCAGCCAGTTCCCCCTCCCCCCCGAGCCGGGGGTCTATTACTTCTACAACCCCTTCGGCGCGGACATCCTGGCCAAGGTGGTGGAGAACATCCGCCAGTCGCTCGGCGCCGCGCCGCGGACCTGCTACCTGGTGTACTACAACCCGGTGCACGAGGAGGTGCTGGCCCAGGCCGGCTTCCTGGAGCGCCTGGTGAGCCACCCCGAGTACGCCATCTACCGCAACCGGCCCTGAGCAAAAGGCCGGGGCGAGACCCCGGCGGAGAGGCCATGCCCCCCTGGAGCGAGCGTGAACTGGCCATGGCCCTGCGCTTCGGGGGCATCACCCTGGCCCGGGTGCGCTACCGGGCGGTGGTGGTGACCACCGACTTCCTCTCCGCCCCGGCCCAGGTGCCGCCCCCGCCCCTGGAGGCCCTGCGCCAGAGTGGCTGCCGGGCCGCCTACCTGCCCTCGCTGCCGGTGCCCGGGCCGCTGCCGGTGCTAAAGCGCCTACCCGGCTTTCTGCGCTACGCCCCCCGTCAATACCAGCGTTACTACGTGGACCTGAGGGGCGGCTTCCCGGACTACCTGGCGGCCATGGGCTCCAAGAGCCGGGGCACCCTGCAACGCAAGGTGCGCAAGCTCATGCAGGCCCAGGGCGGCGCGCTCGACCTGGTGGTCTGCCGGGACGGCGGCAACGCCGAGGAGTTTTTTTACCTGGCCAGCCAGGTTTCGGCCAAGACCTACCAGGAGCGCCTGTTGGGTACCGGCCTGCCCCAGGGCGAAGCCTTCCGCCGCCAGTTCCTGGAGCGGGCCGCCCGGGGGGCCATGCGGGGCTATGTGCTCCGGCTGGACGGCCAGCCGGCGGCCTACATCTACGGCGAGGTGGAGGACGGCGTGCTGGCCTATGACTACGTGGGCTATGACCCGGCCTTCAAGCAGGCCTCGCCGGGCATTGTGCTGCAATACCTGGCCCTGGAGGACCTGTTCGGCGACCCGGCGGTGCGGGTCTTCGATTTCACCGAGGGCGAGGGCCAGCACAAACAGACCTTCGCCACCGCCTCCCGCGCCTGCGCCGACATCTTTTTCTTCAAAAGCCACGCCGACCTGGCCCTGTTGGTGGCCACCCACCACGGCCTGGCCCGCCTGTGGCGGGCCTTAAGCGCCTTGGCTGAAAAGCTGGGGCTAAAAAAGGCCCTCAAGGCACGCCTCCACGGCCGGGGCTAGGGGCCTTCCCGGCCAGACCCGCCGCGATGCCAATTACTTGCGCCGGCTGTCCAGGCGGCGCCAGACCTGCTGGGCCAGGCGCCACAGGGTGCGCCCGGGGTGGGAGGAGAGCGGCGCCGCCAGCTGGGGCCGCTCCAGGTCCTGGGTGGCGATGCCGGCGAAGTGGCAGGTGCGCACCTGCTGGCGCCGGGCGGCCAGGAACTGGCACAGCCCCTCGAAACGCCTGAGCATCGGGGCGTCGGCCCGGGGCTCCAGGCCCGTGAGGTGCCGGCGCTGGATAAGCTCGAAGCTGTGCATCACCAGCACCAGGCAGGGCCAGCCCCACTCGGCGGCCTGGGTTATGGCATGGGTCAACTCGCCCAGGGAGCAGGCCGAGAGCTGCAAGGGGCGCAGGTGGCCGGGGTAGTCGCGGAAGGCGCTGACCGGCAACTCCCAGACCCCTTCCAGGCGCATGGGCTGCCACAGGGGCTGGGGCAGGGCAATCTGGCAAGCGCCACCCAGGTAGGCGGGGTTGTAGCTGGTTTCGAAGGATAGTCCGTTCTGGGCGGCGGCGGCCAGGGTATCCAGGTTGGCCCCGTAGTTGCCGGCGCGCAGGGCCTTGACCGGGCCGGCCCCGGCACGCCCCATGACCTCCAGGCCCAGGGCGATGAGGCGCTGTTGGTCCTGGCGGCTGAAGTCCTTGAGGTTGTCGCCCCTGAGCCCGGCCAACCGCGGCAGGTCGAGCAGCTCCAGCCACTCGCTGTGCAGGTGCAGGGCCACCTCCTGGCCAGCGCTCGCCACCAGCTCCACCAGGCTCCCCAACTCGGCCGCGCCAGCGTAGAGCCCGTAAAAGGCCTCCAGAAAAAACGTGGCCTTGAGCCCGTGGGCCTGTAGCCGCTCCAGGATGTAGGCCAGGCCGAAGTCGCCCTGGGGGGTGCGGCCGAAGACGTCGCGGTCGCGCACCGCCTCCAGGCGGCTGGCCAGGTCCTCCCGCCGGGAGTGGGACAACTCGGTGTCCACGGTTATGAGCAGATTCAGCGGCGGCCCCTGCTTCATGGCCTATAAGACCTCGCATCCGAGATGGCAAAACGCCGGCCTGGGGCTAAAGATTAATGCTTGCCCGCCGGCGGCCGATAAGTTATTCACTCCTGTGCCAGGCGGCTGGGGCCAGGGACCCTTCCGCCAAGCCCTAATATAGCCCAGGCCAGCGGCCATACGGGGGAGCAAATCACCATGCCGCGCGCCTGCCAACCATTACTGACAGTTGTCAACCATGCGTGTCCCGTAGCATTTTTGGCTTGCGGCCCAACGCGCTATGGACTAAGGTAAAATAGCAATTGCCTACAAGGCCTGCTGGGTTGTCCCCCGATGTTCGCTGCCGGTTTTAGACGAGGATGCGGCCTGTGAAAAAAATTGTGCTGAGTTTATTGGTTTTCATGGGTCTGGTGGCCCCGGCCCTGCCCGCCCTGGCCGTTGACGCCATGCTGGAGCCCTACCGTATCGGTCCCAGCGACATCCTGGAGATCGTGGTCTGGCGCGAGGACGCCCTGACCCGCCGGGACGTGCTGGTGCGGCCCGATGGCCGCTTGTCCATGCCCCTGGCCGACGACGTGGTGGCCGCCGGCCAGACGCCCATGGAGCTCAAGGAGGCCATCACCAAGTCCCTGGAGCGCTATATCGCCGCGCCCAAGGTCTACGTTATCGTCAACAACCCCCGCAGCCATTCCTTCAGCGTGCTGGGCAACGTGGTCAAGGCCGGCGAGTATCCCCTGCTGTCGGCCTCCACCGTGTTGCAGGGCATCGCCGCCGCCGGGGGCTTCAACGACTGGGCCAACAAGGACGATGTGGTGGTGCTCAGGGGCAAGGGGGGCAATCAGACGCGCATGCCGGTCAAGTTCTCCGAGGTGATCGCCGGCAAGAACCCCATGCAGAACATGGAGCTTCTACCCGGGGACATAATCATCGTACCGTGACCAGTACCAGGAGCCAGCAAGCAGCAGCCAGCGGTAGCCGCCCAGATGGGGGGCGTGGGGGCCTGCTTTGGCTGGCGGTCTGCCTGATGCTGGCGGCCTTGGCGCCGGCGGCGGCCTGGGCCGGCATCATCTTCACCCCCAGCATCAGCGCCGGCGTGGGTTACGACGACAACGTGCGCCAGCAAAAGGCCCGGCGCGGCGACGGCTTCGTCACCACGCGGCCAGCCGCCACCCTGGAGGCCGGCAAGCCCAACAACCTGTTCCAGGTGTCGGCCTCGGCCCAGTTCGACAAATATTACCGCCTGCACAACTACGACGGCTTCCAGAACGGCGACATCACCGCCCGCTGGCGCTATCTGCCCACGCGCATCTGGGCCTTCGAGGCCTACAATTCCTTCTCGTCCAGCTACGACCAGGAGGAGATAGACGAAACCGGCGGCTTTACCCGGGTGCGCCCGGCCAGCGGCCGCCGCGACCGCAACACCACCGGCGCCCGCGTCACCCGCCTTTTGGGACCGGGCGGCAGCCAGTTAACGGCCGGCTACTCCTACGCCATCACCCGCAACGAAAACCCCACCCTGGAGGACCAGGCCTCCCATCACGCCGACCTGGGCCTGACCTACCGCCTGAGCCCCCGCTACCGGACCAGCCTGTTCCTCACCGGCGACCAGGACGACTACGAGCGCTCCAGCGACGTGCAGCGCGGCACCGCCGAGGCCCGCCTGGCCTACCTCTTCAACTCCCACGACGAGGTCTGGGCCGGCGCCGTGGTGGGCGGCTCGCGCTCCTTGAGCGACACGGGCTCCATCCAGCAGGGCCGCGACTACACCTACTACTCCCCCCGCCTGGGCTTCAAGAAGGCCTTCAGCCCCAAATGGGAACTGGAGGGCTACGGAGGCGTCACCTACGTGGAGGGCGAAAAGAGCGCCAACTCGGCCTCGGGCGAATACGCCCCCGTGGGCAACCTGCAACTGACCTACCGCGAAAAGCTGTGGCTGTTCAGGGTCTCCACCCTGGCCTCCATGGACGAAAACCAGAGCCTGGGGCAGAACACCGGCCTGGTGGACCGCAAGCAGGTCAGCGCCAGCCTGGACGTGCGGCCGGCGGCGCGCTGGCGCCTGGGCTTTGGCGCCGACTGGGTGCGCGACGACTACAAGCAGAACCAGCGCGCCGGCATCTCCCCCACCACCCTGGGTTACGCCGAGTACTGGCGGTTCTACAGCCTGGCCTCCTACCAGTTCACCCAGCACTGGAGCGTCAAGCTGGACTACCGCTACCTGACGCGCTACAGCGAAAACGACACCGACAACCTGGAACAGAACCGGGTGGTCCTCTCCATGGATTACGAACTGCCCTTCAGGTGGTAGAAGCATGGCCACGCAAGCCACCCCAACCATAGACATACGCAAGTATCTGTTCATCATCAAACGGCGGGCCGTGCTCTCGGCCACCATCTTCCTGACCGTGCTCACCGTGGGCGTGGCCTACTGTCTGTTCTGGCCACCCATGTACCAGGCCTCCTGCCTGGTCCTGGTGCAGCCCCAGAAGGTGCCCACCGAGCTGGTGCAGGCCACGGTCACCACCAAGATCCAGGAGCGCCTGCAGATCATCACCCAGCAGGTCCTTAGCCGTAGCCGGCTCATGGAGATCATCGAGCGCTTCAATCTTTACCCCCATATGAAGGACAAGCTGGCCCCCGACGAGCTGGCCCAACTGATGCGCAAGGACATCAGCATCAAAATCTCCCAGAAGAACTACTTCACCATCGAGTTCCTCTACTCCGACCCCCAGACCGTGGCCGCGGTGGCCAACGCCCTGGCCGCCTTCTTCGTGGACAGCAACCTGCGCATCCGCGAGGAGGACGCCGTGGGCACGGCGCGCTTCTTGTCGCGCGAACTGGAGCGCATGAAGAGCCAGTTGCAGGAGTGGGAGGGCAGGATCACCGAGTTCAAGGAGCGCCACCTCCAGGAGCTGCCCGAGGCCCAGGAAAAGAACCTCTTCATCATCGGCCAGTTCCAGAACAAGGACGTGCAGCTCAGCGGCATCCTGCAGGGCGAGCGCACCCGCTTGGACGGCCTGGAGAAGGAACTGGGCACCGAGCAGTTCCGCGAGGAGCAGCTCAAGCTGCACCGCGAGGAGTTGCAACGCCGCCAGGGCGGCGGTGGTGGCGGGGTGGGCGCCAAGAACCAGGAGGAGACCACCTCCAAGGCCATCCGCAGCGAGCTGGAGCGCCTCTTGGTCATCTACACCGAGGACCACCCCGATATCCTGCGGCTCAAGACCCATCTGGCCAAGGCCGAGGCCACCGAGGCCGAGAAAAACGCCCAGAAGGCGGCGGCCCTGCTGGCCAAGGGCATCCAGCCCGCCGATACCCCCGACAAGGACGCCGAATCGGTGGCCCTGGACTCGGTGCGCCAGAGCCGCGAGCGCATCGCCACGCGCATCCGCGAGCACCAGGCGCGCATAGACGCGGTCATCCAGGAGCGGGCCGAGGTGGCCGCCGAGATCGAGCAGGTGCGCAAGCGTATCGAGAACGGCCCGGCGGTGGCCGAGCGGCTGGTCGAGTTGACCCGCGGCTACGAGGCCCTCAAGGTGGCCTTCGAGAAACTACAGGGCAAGACCCTGGACGCCAGCCTCTCGGCCAACCTGGAGCGCACCCAGCGCGGCGAGCAGTTCGAGGTGGTGGACCCGGCCGAGGTGCCCGACGCCCCCTTCCGTCCCAGCGTCAAGCGCGCCCTGCCCGCCAGCCTGGGCCTGGGCCTGGCCCTGGCCCTGGGCCTGTCCCTGGGCCTGAACTTCCTGGACACCTCCTTCACCTCGGTGGGGCAGTTGGAGCGCCAGGGCAACTTCCCGGTGCTGGTGGTCATCCCACCGCTCACCACCGCCGCCGAGCGCAACCGCAAGCGCTTCTGGACCAGCCTGGTGGCCACCTGCTACGGAGCCTACTTCCTCGTCCTCTTGGGCATGGTAGGCATATTGGTCACGGGCCGGGCGCAGGCCTTCAAGAACATTTTTTTAAAGATATTCAAATTCTTTCACCTGGTGACCTAAGCCGATGTACACCGACTTCTACGGGCTGAAGGAAAAACCCTTCGCCGCCGAGCCCAGCCCCCGTTTCCTGGTGCTCATGGAGGAGCACCAGGAGGCCCTGGCCACCCTGGTTTACGCCATTGACCAACAGGAAGGCTGGGCCCTGGTGGTCGGCGAGCCGGGCGTGGGCAAGACCACCCTCATCATCGCCCTGTTGCGCGAGATGGGCGACCGGGTGCTCTCGGCGGTGGTGACCAACCCCAAGCTGGTGCCCCTGGACTTTTTCAACCAATTGGCCCTGGAACTGGGCCTGGACGGCCCCTTTGCCAGCAAGGGACCCTTCCTGGCGGCCCTGGCCCAGATGCTTAACCGCTGCCGGCGCGAGGGCAAGCTGATATTGGTGGTGGTGGACGAGGCCCAGGACCTATCGGCCGAGATGCTGGAGGAGCTGCGCCTGCTGGGCAACCTGGACAACTCCTCGCCCAAGGTGCTGAACATCTTTTTGGTGGGCCAGCCGGAGATCGTGCGCGTGCTCAAGCGCTCGGCCGCCCGAGCCCTGCTGCAACGCCTGCACCGCTCCTACGCCCTCAAGCCCTTGAACGCCGAGGCCACGGCCCTGTACGTGCGCCAGCGCCTCAAGCTGGCCGGGGCCCAGCGCGAAGTCTTCGACGCCGAGGCCCTGGCGGTCATCCACCAAGTCAGCCGGGGGGTGCCGCGCCTGATAAACTCGGTCTGCGACGACGCCATGCTGCAGGGCCTTCACGAAGGCCAGCACCAACTGGGCGCCGATATCGTGCTGCGGGCCGCCGCCGAGGACCCTTCCCTGGACTGGCCGCCCGCCGCTGGCGCCTCGCCGGATTCCCCGGCCTGCCCCCCCCCGCTGGAGGAGCCGGCCTGGCCCCCCCAGCCGGCTCCGGCCGCTCCCGCCATGCCGGCCAGGCCGCCGGCCACCTCCGCCGCGCCAGCCGCCAGCGGCGCCAGCCGCACCGCCGCCCTGGCCGCCGAGTTGGCGGGCGAGCCTGCCCAGGCCGCCCACCCGGAACCGGCATCCCGGCCCCAACCGCCGCGCGAGACCCGGCCGCCCCGCCGGCCCCAGGACGAGCCCAGGCGCCCGGCCCGGCCCGAGCCCCGCCAGGAGCCCCCCGACGAGTACGACCTGACCTCCGTACGCTCCGTGCCCCCCCGGCGCGGCCTCCTGTCGCGCTTCGCTGCCAGCCTCTCCCGGGATGCCCCGGGCAGCCTGTTCAAGCGCATTCTGGTGTTGGCGGTGCTCCTGGGTCTGCTTTTCGGCGGCTATGTGGCGGCCAAGAAGCTCTGGCCCAAGGTGCGCCACCGCCTGGCCGGCCCCAGCATCGAGATACCCGACGCCCTGCCCGAGGCGGCCAAGGCCGCCCCCAAGGCCAAGGAGGGTCCCATGGACTGGGGGCCGGCCCTCAAGGCGGCCAATACCGCCATCACGCCAAAGGAGGGCCGCCATGGGCAAAATGACTGACCTTATGAAGCGCTCGGCCCCCGGCGCCCCCGGCGGGGCGGCCACCGAGGCGCGCCAGCCCCCCGCCACCCCCCAGGCCCCGCCGCCCCGCCGCTCAGGCCCGGAGGTTCGCTACGAGCCCCTAGGAGACGACTACTACGACGAGCAGGACCAGGAGCGCCTGGTGAGCCTCTACGCCCCGGGCAGCCCCGAGGCCAAGCGCATTGACATCCTGCGCTCCCAGTTGCTTTTCCCCTTTCACGGCGAGCCGCCGCGCACCATCATGATCGCCAGCGCCGCCCCCCGCGAGGGGCGCAGCCTGCTCACCGCCAACCTGGCCGTCAGCTTCGCGCGCGGCATGCAACAGTTCGTGATGGTGCTGGACTGCCACCTCACCGACCCGGTGATGCACAACCTCTTGCAGGTGCCCCGCCAACCGGGACTCACCGACTTCCTGGAGCAGGACCTGCCGGTGCCGGACATCATCCACCGCACCCCGGTGGACAAGCTCACCGTCATTCCCGCCGGCAGCCCCAGCCAGCGCTCGGCCGAGATACTGGCCACCGACAAGATGGCCGGCCTGCTCACCGAGCTGCGCGCCCGCTACAAGGACCGCTACATCATCCTGGACACGCCCCCGGTGCAGGCCTTCGACGACCCGGCGGTGCTGGCGCGCATGGTGGAGGGCATCGTCTACGTGGTGCTTTGCGGCGAGACCGACCGCGAGCTGGCCTTGCGCGGCCTGCGCGCCCTGCCCGAGGAAAAGATCGTGGGCGTGGTCATGAACGACATGTTGGGCGCCGTCTCCGACGCCACGGCCGTGGGTGGGTCCACCGAAATGGAGGCATGAGCCCAAGATGCAGGTGCCCTCCAGCCGCCCCTCGCCCTACCTGATCGCCTTCCTGCTGGGCGAGTCGCTGCTCATGGGCCTGGGCACCCTGCTGGCCGTGTATTTCCGCACCGGCAGCTTCACCGAGATATTCACCTGGCGCTACTCCTGGCACCGCATCGTGGTGGTGCCCATGGTGTTGCAGCTCACCTTCTACTACTTCGATCTGCACAACTTCCGGATCGCCCGCCCCTTCATGTGGACCGTGACCAGGCTGATCCAGGCCATGGCCGTGGGCACCCTGGCCATGGCCGTGGTCTACTACATCTTCCCCCGCCTGTTCCTGGGCCGCGGCGTGCTGGTGCTGGGCTTTTTCATCATCACCCTGCTCACCATGGTCTGGCGGGGGCTTTATGGCTGGGCCTTGCGGCAGCGCCTGCTGGCCACCAAGGTGCTCCTGTTGGGCGCGGGCAACCTGGCCGACTCCATCTTGGAGGAAGTGGTCAGCCGCTCCGACAACATCTACAACATAGTCTGCATCGTGGACCCCTCGTCAGGCGGACAGGAGGCCCTGGCCTGCCGGGAGGCCGAGGGGGCGCCCCCGGGCGCGCCACCGATGGACCTGCTGGAGGTCTGGGCCAACCTGCTCAAGGCCGACCTGCGCCGGGACCCCAGCGAGCTGGTGGGCCTGATACGCCACCACCAGGCCAACCTGGTGGTGGTGGCCATGGGCGAGAAACGCACCCGCATGCCCCTGGAGGAGCTGCTGCGCTGCCGCATGCTGGGGGTGCCCATCCTGGGCGGCGAGGACTTTCTGGAAACCATCTCCGGCCGCATCCTGGCCGACCACATCCGGCCCAGTTGGCTCATCTTCTCGCCGGGCTTCAAGACCAGCGAGCTCAGAAGACTGAGCAAGCGGGGCGTGGACATCTTCCTGAGCGCCCTGGGGCTCTTGTTGGCCCTGCCGCTCACCGCGCTCACCGCCCTGGCCGTGCGCCTGGACAGCCGGGGCAAGATCATCTACCGCCAGGAGCGGGTGGGCCAGTACGGCCGGGTCTTCGAGATACTCAAGTTCCGCACCATGGTCGAGGACGCCGAGAAGGAGACCGGCCCGGTGTGGGCCACGGCCGGCGACGCCCGCGTCACCCGCGTGGGGCGTTTCTTGCGCAAGTCTCGCCTGGACGAGATACCCCAGATGTGGAACGTGCTCAGGGGAGACATGAGCTTCGTGGGGCCGCGCCCCGAGCGCCCCCTGTTCGTGGAGAGGCTCACCGCCCGCCTGCCCTATTACAGCGAGCGCCACAACGTCAAGCCGGGCATCACCGGCTGGGCCCAGGTCTGCTATCCCTACGGCTCCTCCGAGGCCGCGGCCCTGGAGAAGCTCAACTACGACCTCTACTACATCAAGCACTCCAGCTTCAGCATGGACGTGATGATCCTGGTGCAGACCGCCAGGATCATGCTTTTCGGCGGAGGTGGCCTGTGAGCGCGACCGCCCAAGACCAAAGCGGCCACCCCGCGCGCCCCGGCCCGGCCCTGCTGGCGGCCTGCTGCCTGGTGGGGGGCCTGCTCTTGTGGATATATGTCCCCCACCTGTTCTCCATGGCCAAGAACTGGTGGACCGACCCCAACTACTCCCACGGCTTCATGGTGCCCGTGGTCAGCGCCTGGCTGGTCTGGCGGGGGCGCAAAAGCCTCCTGGCCTTGCCCCAAAGACCCTGCGCCTGGGGTTTGCTGGTGCTGGCCGCCGGCCTGACGGTGCTCTTGGTGGGGCAGTTGGCCCAGGAGTTCTTTTTGCGCCGCATCAGCCTGTTGCCCGTGCTGTGGGGTTTGCTGCTGACCTACGGGGGCTGGGCCTGGGCCAGGCGCCTGCTGTTCCCGGTGGCCTACCTGGCCCTGATGGTACCCCTGCCCTACGTGGTCTACGACTCGGTGGCCTTCCCGCTGCGCCTCTTGGCCGCGTCCCTGGCCGGCTGGGGCCTGCGCCTCTTGGGCTACCCGGTGCTGGTGGAAGGCAACGTCATCCATCTGCCCTCGGTGGTCATGGACGTGGTGGACGCCTGCTCGGGCATCCGCAGCCTCATCTCCCTGTTGGCCGTGGGGGTGATCCTGGCCCATCTGATGCTGTCCAGCCGCTGGCGCCAGGTGCTCCTGGTGGCCCTGGTTCCGCCGGTGGCCATGCTGGCCAACGCCCTGCGCGTGCTGATCACCGGGGTGCTGGCCGAGCGCCTGGGCGAGGCGGTGATAAAGGGGGCCACCCACGACTTCGTGGGCTGGCTGGTCTTCATGGCCGGCTTTGTGATTCTCCTGGGCATCACCAGCCTCTTGCGCGGGCCCGAGCCCGGAGGAGGGGCTGGCCATGGAAAATAGGCGGCGCCTGCTCTACCTGGCCCTGGCGGCGGGGCTCTTGCTGGCGGTGCTGGGATTGATCCAGGCCGGCCAGGTGGTGACGCCCCTGCAACTGCAAAAGCCCCTGGCGCACCTGGACCTGGCCCTGGGCAAGTGGCGGGCCGCTGGCGCCGACCAGCCCTTGGACGCCCCCACCCTGGACCTGCTCAAGCCCCAGGACTACCTGCTGCGCAACTACCTCGACAGCCAGGGCCGGGCCTGCGCGCTCTTCGTGGCCTACTTCGGGGTGCAGTTGGAAGGGGCCATGATTCATTCGCCACGCCACTGCCTGCCCGGCGGCGGCTGGCAGATACTGAGCCGCGAGGAGATAGTGGTGCCCGGCTCCCAGGGAGAGGTGCGCGTCAACCGCCTGGTGCTGGGCCAGAACCTGGACCGGCTCAGCGTGCTCTACTGGTACCAGGGACGGGGACGGGTGGAGCCCAACGAGTACCGCGACCGCCTCTACCTGGTCCTGGACGGTCTGCTCCAGCACCGCACCGACGGGGCCTTGGTGCGCCTTACGGCCGTGCAGCGGCCGGGCGACCCCCAGGTGCTGGAAGGCCAGGTCAACCTGGCCGCGGCCCTGATCCCGGCCCTGGACAGGCTCCTGCCGCCCACCCCCATCTCCCAGCGCCGTTGAGCGCCGGGCGGAGCCGGTCAACTTGGGCTTTTTCCTCACCTGTCTGTACGTCATCCTGATATTCCTGCGGCCGCAGGAATTCATCGAGGAGATCAAGGGCTGGCCCCTGGTGGCCTACACGGCCTACACCAGCATGGCCGTGGTCTTCCTGCAGGGCTCCTTTCGGGCCGAGATATTCAAGCGCTCGCCGACCAACCTGCTCATGTGCCTGTTCTGGCTGTCCCTGCCGCTCAGCCAGATGGCCAACCTGTGGCTGGGGGGGGCCATCTACGCCTTCAACGAGTTCGCCAAGGTGGCCATCCTCTACTTCCTGGTGGTCATCACCGTGGATTCCTGGCACCGCATCAAGGTCTTCATCTGGATACTGATCTTCTGCTCCACCTTTCTGGGCACGCAGGCCATCGTGCAGTACCACACCGGCGTGGGCCTGGTGGGCGGCGAGGCCCTGTTGCGCGACCAGGAGATATTGCAGGCCCGGGGCATCGGCATCTTCGCCGACCCCAACGACCTGGCCATCCACATCGTGCCCATGATGGCCTTCGTGCTGCCGGCCTTTCACCGCCGCTTCCTGTCGCCCACCTGGATCACGGGCTTTCTGTTCCTGGTGCCCATGGTGGCTGGCGTGGTCTACACCCGCTCGCGCGGCGGCATGCTGGGCCTGGCGGCGGTGGGCTGGTTCTACCTGCGCAAACGGGTGGGCAAGGTCACCAGCATCTTCGGCCTGCTCCTGATCCTGTCGGTCATCATGGCCCTGCCCCGCATGGGCGAAATAACCCCCGAGGAGGAGTCGGCCCGCTCGCGCCTGGAGCACTGGGGCCACGGCCTGGAGCAGTTCAAGCAGAAACCGCTGTTCGGCATCGGCTACGAGATGTTCAACGCCGACTATTCCCACACCGCCCACAACTCCTTCGTGCTCATCTTCACCGAGGCCGGCATCGTTGGCGCCACCCTGTGGGTGGCCCTGTTCTTCTGCACCTTCCGCGACCTGCGCTATCTGCGCGATCAGTGGCGGGGGCCGCCCTTCCTGGACAACGTGGTGGACAGCCTGGTGGGGGCCTTGTTCGCCTGGCAGGTTTCGGCCTTCTTCCTTAGCCAGACCTACAAGTCCTTGAGCTTCGTGCTCATGGCCCTGGTGGTGGCCGTGCAGAACATCCTTGCCCAGGACAAGATACTTCTGGACCATCCCTGGGGACTCAGGGAGTACACCGTCAGCTTCGTGCTCACGGTGGCTGGCATCATTTTCATGCACTTCCTGGTTATGATCCTGTGGAACTTCTAGGGAGGGCGCGGCGGTGAACCTCTACGCCGGACTATGGGGGGGGCTTATGCAGCCCGCCTACGAGCGCCTGCGGGGAAGGCTCACCCCTGGTCTCAGCATACGGCTGGAGCAAAGCCAGTACTGGCCCCTGGAGGTACTGGCGCGGCAACAGTGGCAAGACATGGAGGCCCTGCTTAACCTGGCCCGGGAGCGGGTGCCCTTCTATGCCGACTGGTTCGCCAATAGCGGCCTCACCGTGGAGGACATCATCCAGGCCCGCGACCTGTCGCCCCTGCCGGTGATCGGCCGCGAGCAACTGATGGCCGATCCTGGGCGCTTCCAGGCCAACCCGAAGCCTGCCGGCACCTTCGCCAAGGCCACCGGCGGCTCCACCGGCCGGCCGCTCAGGTTCTTGGTGGACCCGGCCTCGAACCAGTGGCGCCTGGCCATGAGCCGCCGGGGCTATGCCTGGGCCGGCTGCCGCCCCGGGGTCAGGCAGGTGTACCTGTGGGCCGGCGACTTCACCCCCCCGCCCGGCCTGGCCCGGATCAAGCGCGGCCTGCACCGGGGCCTCATGGGCCAGATATACCTTGACTGCTTCGACATGACCCCGGCCCAGATGGAGCGCGCCCTCAAGGTCATAAGCCGCTTTCGGCCTGCCTGCCTGGTGGCCTTCACCTCGGCGGCGCTCATCCTGGCCCGCCACGCGAAGGCCCGGGACTGGAGGCCGCCGGCCTCGTTGCGCTCGCTCATCGTGGGCGCCGAGGCCCTGCACGCCCCCGGCCGCCAGACCCTGGAAGCGGCCTTCGGCTGCCCGGTCTTCGAGACCTACGGCAGCCGCGAGTTCATGCTCATGGCCGCGGAGTGCCCCCGGCACCAGGGCCTGCACCTGTCCATGGAGAACCTCTACGTCGAGATACTGGCCGATGGACAGCCAGCCCGGCCAGGCCAGGTGGGCCAGGTGGTGGTCACCGACCTGCACAACAGCGCCCAGCCCTTCATCCGCTACCAGAACGGCGACCTGGCCGTCCTGGGCGAAGGCGCCTGCCCCTGCGGCCGCACCCTGCCCCGCCTGGCCAGCGTGGAGGGGCGCGTCCTGGATCAGCTCACCAGCCCCGACGGACGGCGCCTGTCGGGCACCATCTTCCCTCACCTGCTCAAGGACTTCGCGGCCATCGAGAGCTTTCAGGCCCAGCAGGACCGCCTGGACCACCTTACCCTGCGCCTGGTGCTGCGCGCCCCCCTGGATGAGCCCCAGCGCCGGCGGATAAGGCAGGCGATTGGCGGGGCCCTGCCGGGGGTGGAGATCGCCATCCAGGTGGTGGAGCGCATTCCCCCCACGCCCTCGGGCAAGCACCGGGTGACCATCGGCCTGGGTCAGGAGGACCGGCCGTGAGGCGCCACCTGGAGCTGTGGCTGGGGGCCTATCTGCGCCAGGCCCTGCGGCCCCGGCCCCTGCCCACGGGGCGGCCGCTGACCATCTGCCTGGCCGTGGCCGACCACTTCGAGCCCTTCTGGGACCGGGCCAATCTGGACACGGCGTGCTCCCGCCTGGCCGCCTGGGAAGAGGGCCTGCCCAGGCTGTGCCAGGGCATCGCCGACAGCCGGGGGCGTCCGCCCCAGCACACCTTCTTCTATCCCCTGGAGGAGTACCACCCCCAGGTGCTGGAGCGCCTGGCCGGCTTGTGCCGCCAGGGCCTGGGCGAGGTGGAGTTGCACCTGCACCACCACGGCGAGACCTCAGAGGAGCTAGGCGAAAAGCTCGTGGCCTTTGCCCGGCTGTTGCACGAACGCCACGGCCTGCTGCGCCGCGATCCCCAGAGCGGCCAGGTGACCTACGGCTTCATCCACGGCAACTGGGCCTTGGACAACTCCCTGCCCGACGGCACCTGGTGCGGGGTCAACGACGAGCTCTTGGTGCTCAAAAACAGCGGCTGCTACGCCGACTTCACCCTGCCCTCGGCCCCCAGCCCGGCCCAGACCCGCACCATCAACTCCGTCTACTACGCCACGGACGACCCCCTGCGGCCCAAGAGCCACGACCAGGGCCGTCCGGCGGCGGTGGGCCGCCCTCCCGGGGGCGACCTGCTCCTGATCCAGGGGGTGCTGGCCCTGGACTGGCACCGGCGCAAATGGGGGCTAATGCCGCGCATAGAGAACTCGGACCTCAACCCGTCCCTGCCCCCGGACCTCAAGCGCCTGCCCCTGTGGCTGCGCCACGCCCCGGCGGTGGCTGGGGCCGAGCATGTGCGCTTCATCAAGCTGGCCTGCCATGGCGCCCCCGAGAAGGCCCACCAGGCCCTCTTGGGCGCGCCGGCCCGCCGCTTCCTGGAGGGGCTGGTGGAGCGCTACGACGACGGCGGCCGCTATAGGCTGCGCTTCATGACCTGCTGGGAAATGGCCCAGGCCGTGCACGCCCTGGAGAGAGGCGAGGAGATCCCCTGATGTTGCGCAAAGCTTGCATGCTGGCCCTTGTCTGGGCCTATTGCTGCCTGGCCGGCCCCGTCCTGGCAGCCCCCGTGGAGGGCCAGGCCACCCAGGCCATGCCGGCGGCCACGGCCGCCGCGCCCGGCCACCCCCGCCTGCTGCTCACCCCGCCCGACCTGGAGCGGCTGCGCAAACTGGCCGAGACCCGCCCCAACGCCTGGCGGCGGCTCATCACCTGGGCTCAGGCCCCGGCCCGCCAGGAGAAGAGCCCCCACGACGGCCCCGGCCTGGCCCTGGCCGCCCTGGTCTCCAAGGCCTCCCAGCCCGAGACGGCCAACCGCCTGGGCCGCCTGGCCGTGGCCTGCGCCCAGGCCGGGGCGCTCACCGGCCGCGCCCAATCGGTGCTCAGGCACCAGGTCAATGACACCCACCGGCCAAGCGCGGTGGAAAAGCTTAAGCACTCTCACTACACCCTGCTCAACACCGTCACCCCCCAGGACACCCCCTGGCGAGTGGCCCACCAAACCGCCACCAGCCTGTCCGTCAACCCCGGCGACCCGCCCCTGGACGGGGCGCTCAAGGCCGGCGATACCTATCTACTGCTTCTGGACGACCTGTCCCAGGCCAACGAGACGGCCGGCCTGGTGGCGCTGACCCTGGACTGGGCCTGGGAACACTTCACGCCCCAGGAGCGCGCCAACGTGGCCGCCTGGCTGGTGGGCCAGGCCAAGGTCTTCGCGGGCCGGCCTTTCGGCTGCTTCGCCGGCTCCTCGGTGCAACTCTTGCGGTTACAGGCCTTGGCCGGCCTGGCCGCCCAGGGCCTGCACCCCCAGGCCGAACCCCTGGCCCAACGCGCCCGCCAAGCGGGCTTCGGCAAGGAGATATTGCCCTGCCTGCAACAGGCCGGGGCCGGCGGGGCCTGGTTCGAGGGCTCGGCTGGCGGTGCCCAGGCCGGCCTGGACCTGTTGGAGTTCGTGGCCGCTTGGAAGAGCGCCACCGGCGAGGACCTCCTGGACTCGGCCCCCTGGTTCAAGGACCGCCTGGCCTATTTGCTGCACCACCAGATGCCCGGCACCGCCACCTCGCCCCGGGGCGGCTACCGCCGCCTGGCCCCCGACGGCGACCAGTTGCTGGACCCCCAGGAGGCCTCGGACCTGGCGCGCGCGCAGATGCTTCTGCTGTTGCACCTAAGGCCCCAGTCGGACATGGCCGGCTGGGCCTGGGTGGAGCTGATGGACCGGGGCACCCCCCGCCCCCTGGCCGACAACCGCCTGGTCTACGAGTTCTTGTGGTACAACCCCGACCCAGCGGTCAAGGCGCTGTCCACCGCGCCCCTGTCCTACCTGGCCCCGGCCGCGGGGAGGGCCTTCCTGCGCTCCGATTGGTCGTCCTTAAGCACCTGGCTGTCCTTCAACTGCGGGCCGCATTTCACCCTGCGTCAGCATATGGACGCCGGCTCCCTGGTCATCTACCGCCAGGGCTTGCTCCTGCCCCCCGGCGGGGCCTACGACGGCCCCGTCACCAGCCACGGCCAGAACTACGCCTTCCGCAGCCTGGCCCACAACACCGTGCAGGTGCTGGACCCCCAGGAATACTCCTGGCACGACCTGCGCGAGGGTCCCCAGCGCCGGGGCATCTACGCCAACGACGGCGGCCAGCGGGCCTGGGAGTCTTATGACGCCCAGGGTCAGGTGGTCAAGCAGGCCCCCTGGACGGCCAGCGGCTGGGACAGCGGGCCAGCCCCCTACAGCCAGCTCCAGGACCTCTATCAGGTGGCCCAGGTGGAGGCCCTGGAGGACAAGCCCCGCTTCGCCTACCTGCGCGGCCGGGCCACCCAGGCCTACCAGGGCTCCACCAACAAGGTCAGCCGGCTGGTGCGCCACGTCTTTTACCTGCGCCCCGGCGGCACCGACGACAGCGAGTCCCAGGAGGTGGTGGCGGTGGTGGACGACGTGGTGCTGGGCAACGAGAAGGCCAGCGTGAGCTTCGTGCTGCACAGCGTCCAACCACCTCAGGTGACGGGCCAGGCCACCAACCTGGGGCCGGGGCGCGTTCAATATGCCAGCCAGCGGCTACGCATACAGGAAGGGCCCTCGCGCCTGGACGCGGTGTGCCTGCTGCCCGAGAAGGCGGTGGTCAAGACCTACGGCCAGGCCGGGATAGCCGACTCCTGGGTAGGCGACCGCAACTATCCTCCCCGTCCGCCGGCCAAGAACCAGGCCCCCCACCGGGCGGAGATCGGCGCCGCCGAGGCCACGGGCAAGACCCGCGCCATGATGGTGGCGCTGTTGCCCGCCGACGTGGGCGCGGCCGATCCCGTGGCCATCAGCGCCCTACCCATGGCCGAGCCGGGGGTGGTGGGCCTGGTGGTCAAGGACCAGGCCTGGCCCCGGGTGGTGGTCTTGCGCCTGGGCGAGCCCCAGGCCGAGGCCCGGGTGGCCTACCAGTATCCCGGCGGGGCCTCCCGCCACCTGGTGGCCGGGCTTATGCCCGACAGGGTGTACCAGGTGGCGGTGGAGAGCGGCAGGGTGACCATCAGCCCGGCGGGCGGCCCAGGGGAGCCCCTGAAATCCTCGGCCGCCGGCACCCTGGCCTTCAAGGTGCCCCGGCCCGAGGCGGGCGCCGGCGGGCAGTGAGGGTCTTTGGCAACATGGTTATTCACAACAAGGCCGGTTAACTGGGCTATAATGTGCACTTGACACCCGAAACCCCCGCAAGGCGTCGGCGGCCGGCCCGGCCCGCCGGCGACCAGGCTGATATCCGTTCGGTTGGGGCCCAAAAGCAGTGGGCCAGGGAGGCAAACATGAATCCGCACTCATCCTCGCGGCGCAGGCTGTGCGGCGCCCTGCTGGCGCTGGCCCTGGTTCTGCTCCTGGTCCCGCCCGCCTGGGCCGACAAGCAGGAGTTCATGCAGAAGGGCAAGAAATACTTTGATGAGGGCAAGTACCGCGAGGCCTCCCTGGAGTTCCGCAACGCCCTCAAGGACGACGCCCGTTTCCCCGAGGCCCACTACCGCCTGGGCCTGACCTACCTCAAGCTGGGGGACCTGGCCCAGGCCTACCGCCTGTTCTTCAACACCGTGACCCTGGACCCCGACAACCTGGACGCCCAGGTGCGCCTGGGCCAGATTTCGCTCCTGGCCGGACGCACCGACGAGGCCACCGAACGCGCCGAGTTGGTGCTCAAGCAGAAACCCCAGGACGTGGACGCCATGATCCTCCTGGGCCAGGCCTTTGCCCAGCGCCAGGACTCGGCTAAGTCCGTGGCCACCCTCAAGGAGGCCATGACGCTGGCCCCCGAACGCGCCGACATCCACGTGCTGCTCGGGCAGCAACACAGCGAGGAAGGGCGCGCCGACCTGGCCGAGAAGGAGTTCAACAAGGCCATCGAGCTGGCCCCCAAGCTGCTCACCCCCCAACTGCTCCTGGTGCGGCTGTACCTCAACCAGCGCCAGGACGACAAGGCCATCGCCCTGTTGCGCCAGGCGGCCCAGACCAACCCCAACGAGGCCCGGCTGCAACTGATGCTGGTGGAGATGCTCATGCGCCAGCAGATGACTGGCGAGGCCGAGGCGGCCCTGCGCGAGCTGGTGGCCCGCTATCCCAACGACGAGCGCTACCGCCTGGCCTTGGCCCGCTTCTACACCGTGGCCGGCCAGGCCCAGCGGGCCGAGCAGGTCTACATGGAGGCCGTGCGCCAGCATCCCGAGTCCATGTGGCCCTTGCTGATGACCGCCGGGTTCTACGCCTCGCGGGGCGATTCGGCCAAGGCACTGTCCTTCCTGGACCAGGCGGCCAAGGTGGCGCCCAAGTCGCCGGTGCCCCAAAACGCCCTGGCCGAGTTCGACCTGGAGCGCGGACGCCTGGAGCAGGCCCAGAAGCGCCTGGACGAGGTGGCCAAGGAGCACCCCGCCGACACCACCACCCAGACCCTGCTGGCCCGTCTGGCCCTGGCCCGGGGCGAGCTGGACAAGGCCATCAACCTGCTTACCGGCGTGGTCCGCGAGCGGCCCGAGGACGCCGAGGCCCTCTACCGCCGCGCCCAGGCCTTCACCCGCCAGCAAAAGCCCCAACTGGCCCTGGCCGACCTGAACAAGGCCATCAAGTCAGACCCCGCCGACATCCGGCCACGCTTCCTGCTGGCCTCCTTGCAGGCCCAGGCCGGCGAGCTGGGCCAGGGCATATCCCAGATGGACCAGGTGCTGCAACTGGAGCCCAAGAACCTGGCCGCCCTGGACCTGCGCGGCCGCTTCTACCTGGCCCAGGGCACCTTCCCCAAGGCCGAGGCCGACTTCCAGGCCCTGGCCGCCCGCGACCCCGCCTCGGGCCTGGGGCACCACCGCCTGGGCATGCTGGCCCAGGCCCGCAAGCAGAACCAGGAGGCGGTCAAGAACTTCGAGGAGGCCCTCAAGGCCGACCCCAACAACCTGGACGCCCTGATGCGCCTGGCCTTCCTCTTGGTGGGCGAGAAGCAGACCGACAAGGCCATCGCCCGGGTCAAGGCCCAGATGGACAAGACCCAGCGCAAGGAGATGGTGCACAACCTCTTGGGCGACCTGTACCAGGTGGGCAACCAGCCCGACCTGGCCCGCAAGGAATACCAGGCGGCCATGGCCATCAACCCCAACCTGGTCACCTCGCTCATCGGCCTGGCCGCCGTGGACCGCGCCCAGGGCAAGATAGACTCGGCGGTGACCCACCTGGACGGCGCCCTCAAGCTGGCCCCCGACAACCCGGCGGCCCTGGTGGCCCGGGGCGACGTGCGCGAGCTGTTGGGGCGCGAGCCCGAGGCCGAGGAGGACTACCGCCAGGCCTTGAACATCAGCCCCGAGTTCGTGCCGGCCCTGAACAACCTGGCCTATCTGCTGGCCCGCCGGGGCGGCGACAAGGCCCTCAACGAGGCCCTGCCCCTGATCCAGCGGGCCAAGCGCCTGTCGCCCAACGACCCTCGCCTGACCGACACCATGGGCTGGGTGCTCTTCCAGCGCGGCTCCCTGCAAGGCGCCTTGCAAGAGCTGGAGGACGCCGCCAAGCAGGACCCCAACAACCCCGCCATCCACTACCACCTGGCGGCGGTGCTTACGGCGCTCAAGGATGACGTGGCGGCCAAGGCGGCCCTGAAAAAGGCGTTGGCCCAGCCTGGCAATTTCAGGGAGAAGAACGACGCCCTAAAGCTGCAAACCAAGCTGGGGGGCAAGTGATGCGGCCAGCGCGCGGGCGCATGCGCCCGGGTTTGCTACTGGCGGCACTGACGCTCATGCTCTTGGCCGGCCTGGCCGGGGCCGCTGGCGCCGCCGCGCCCGCCGCCCCCCACGACCCGGCCTACCTGGCCTTCTTCCCCCCGCCCCAGGCCCAGGGCCAGGTGCCGGTGGTGCTGCACGCCGATCCCCGCAGCACCGACCGGGTGACCATGATCAGCTTCGGGGTACCCTTTCCCCCGGGGTTTGTTCGCGACCCCAAGCAGATCGCGCTGGTGGACAATGGCGGCAAGGAGCTGCCCATCCGGGTCAAGGTGCTGGCCACCTGGAAGGACCCGGTGCCCGGGGCCGGCAGCATCCGCGCGGCCCTGGTGCAATTTCGCGACTTCATCTCCGTGGCCATGCCCCGCACCTACACCCTGCGCTGGGGCGCCCCCCGCCAAGAGAACGAGACCGAGGAGTGGCCGGCCCGCCAGCACTGGCTGACCATCGAGGACAAGGCCCTGGCCGGCACCAATCTGCAAGAGCCGCCGGTCTACGCCGTGCTGCCCAAGCAGTGGCTGGGCCAGGCCCTGCTCAAGGGGCGCATCCTGCCCTCGGGCAGCGACCCCAAGTGGGAATTCTACGACCACAACATGGGCAAGTACTTCCTCACGGCCATCAACCAGTTTGATCCCCGGGTGGAGAAGATATACGTCAGCGACTACATGAAGGACTACGAGTGCTGGCTCTTCGACCGCGCCACCACCTTCTACGTCACCCATATCCGCCAGGGCGGCCTTGAGCCCCTGCGCCAGGGAGTACGCGCCACCCAGGTCTACGCCTCCAAGCTGCTTCCCGACGGCCGCTTCGCCCTCCTGGGCGACAAGGAGCCGCCCGACGTCAAGTTCGGCTTCCAGGAGTGCCTGGCCCTGACCTACTGGCTCACGGGCGACGAGAAGGTGCTGAACACCTCCAAGAGCGTGCTCAAGCTCCTGGACGTGTGGGACCCGGTCTTGACCCCCCAGCGCACCTTCTGGACCGAGCGCCACCTGGCCTTTGCCCTCTTGAACGCCACCGTGGCCTATGAGATGACCGGCGACGCCCAACTGCTGGAACGCGCGCGCGCCCTGTTCGAGGCCGGCTACAACGCCCAGATCAACCCCCTGCCCGGCGCGCCCAAGGACGGCTGCATGGTGCACACCGCCCGCCAGCACGGCGAGAAGATCGAGGGCTGGCTGTGCAGCTCCTGGATGTCGGCCCTGGCCGTGGACGCCATGCTGCGCTACTACCTGGTCAGCGCCGACCCCCGGGTGGCCAAGTCCATCGAGATGCTGGCCGAGTCCCTGGCGCGCTTCGGCACCTACAAGCTCCAGGGCAAGGGCGAGAAGTACCCCTGGGTGGTGGCCCACTACCTCTACGGCTCCCAGCCGCCCAAGGACCGCGAGGTCTACGAGTACAACGACCTGCAGCACAGCCTGGACAACCTGAAGACCGTGGCCGCGGCCAATTACTTCTTGCGCAAGCAGGGCAAGGTCCGCCCTGAGCTGGAGCGGTTGCAGGAGGAACTCATCAAGAGCGCCAAGTACGACCTGGAGCGCTGGTACATCAAGGACGGCCCGGCCCACGGCAAGCCCGAATATCCCCTGTGGCCCAAGCGCCGCTACGGCTGGATGTTCCGCACCACGGCGGAGCTGGATTGGCTGATTAATCAGAAGTAGAGACGGCCAGGGCCTGGCGCAGCTCGCGGTCCAGTTGGGCCGCCAGACTCTCCGCCCTGAAGGAGCCGCGCACGGCCTGGTCGCCCCAGGGCGACGACGGCGCGGGCCGCTCCAGATAACGGGCCAGCATGGCCGCCACGGCCTGGGGGTCGGCGGGGTCGGCGGTGAGCCCACCCACATCCTCGATCACCCGGCGCGAGGCCCCCTGGGGCACCATGCCCAGTATGGGCCTGCCCGCCCCGATGTACTCCACGATCTTGGAAGGCAGCCATACCGAGCGCTCCACCGGGAACTCGATGACCAACAGGGCCTCGGCCTGGGCCATCAGGGCCAGGCAGTCCTGGTGGGGCACCGCCGGCCTGAAGGTCAAGAGCCCCGGCGGCAGGCCGGCGAAGGGATTGCCGCCGCCGGAGGGGGGCTGGTAGGAGCCCACGATTTCGATGCTCAGGTTGGCCAAGAGCTCGGGCCGCGATTGCCGCAAGATGCGCAGGGGCTCCACCAAGAGGCTGGGGTGGCGCCGGCCGTAGAAGTTGCCCAGGTAGCGGATCACCCGCCGGGGGCCGGGCTGGTAGCCCTGGGCCGGGTAGTCGCCCTCCACGAAGCTGTGGGTAAGGAGGCCGGCCTTGGCGGCCAGGGCCGGCGGGTACTTGGCCATGACCAGGTCCAGGGTCTCCGGCGAGGTGAAGAGCACCCGGCTGGCCTGGTTGATCACCGCCGCCTCCAGCCGGCGGTTGTAGGCCCTGGTCAGGGGGTCGCCGGGCATGAAGGGCCAGTCGGCCCAAAGGTCGCTGAAATGGGCCAGCCAGGGCAGACCCAAGCCGCGCGCCAGGTCCAGGCCCACCAGATGGGTGGTCCAGGGCTGGGCGAAGGTGATGAGCGCCCGGGGCCGCCAGGGCAGGTCCTTGAGGGCCTGCCCGATGGCCTTGACCGCCGGCCGCCGCCAGTAGTGGAACATGTCGGGGCTGTAGCCAGCCAGGGGCAGCTTGTAGTTGCTGCCGTGGAACTCCAGGCGCACCCCCACGGGGTGGGGCCGGTAGGGTATGGCCAGCACCCGGCTCTGGGGGTGCTTGAGGCGCGCGGTCAGGGAGGGGTCGGGCCGGCGGCGGGGGTCGTCACCCCGGGCCACCAACAGGGGCCAGTCCACGGCGCCCAGCAGGTTGCCCACCTGGATGGCCCGGGGCTCGGCGGTGGGGGGGAAGTGAAATGACACCACCAACAGGCCCAGGCCGTCAGCCGATGATTCCGCACTGTTCATGGTGAGCGCTGGTCTCCCCCGCCCTGCTGCGGGTTGCAATTTGTTCCGCGCCAGTCTAGCATTCGCTTAGGTGGCAAGCCACAAAAACGCGCCAAGGCCGTCCGGCGGCCCACGGAAAGCAATCCCATGTCAGAACACCCCCAGCCCGGCATCAGCTTCGTGGTCATCACCTACAACGACGCGGGAAGGCTGCCGCGCTGCCTGGTTTCGGCGGCCCTAGCGGCCAGCGCCTCGGGCCTGGACCACGAGATACTGGTGGTGGACAACGGCTCGACCGACCACACCCGCCCGCTGCTGGAGGCCTTCGGCCAGGTGCTGGGCGGACGGCTGAAGACCATCTACCTGGGGCGCAACACCGGCACCACCTTCTCGCGCAACCGCGCCCTGGAAGCCTCCCGAGGCCGGATGATCTGCGTCATGGACTCCGACGCCGAGATACTGGACCTGGACCTCCGCCCTGTGCTCAGGCTGCTCCAGGACTTCCCCGAGGTGGGTATCGTGGGGCCGGCCATCATCATGCCCGACGGCTCCACCTACAACTCGGTCAAGCGGCTGCCCACCCTGGCCGACAAGCTGCTCAAGCTGCCGGGCATCCTCTTGCGGCGCCCCACCATCAACCACGACTGGTATCCCGGCTTTCCCTTTGCCCACACCCGCTGCGTGCAGACGGCCATCAGTTGCTGCTGGTTCCTGACCCGCGACACTTGGCAGCGGGTGGGGCCGCTGGACGAGCGCATCTTCTACGCCCCCGAGGACGTGGACTACTGCCTGCGGGCCTGGAAGGCCGGCCGCGCCGTGGTCTTCTACCCCCACCTGCGGGTCAAGCACCACACCCGGCACATCACCCACAAGAAGCCCTTCTCGGCCACCTCCCTGAGCCACCTCAAGGGCCTGGTCTACTACCTGCACAAGCACGGCTATTGGCTCAGCCGGCGGCGGCTGGTGGAGGGCACCATCCGGCCCCTGGCCCGGGTGCTGGACCTGCGCCTGGCCCGCTGGGAAGCCGCCCCATGAAGTGGCTGGCCAAGGCGGCCCTGCAAAAGCTCCTATCGGCCCTGCCCGCCGGCGAGAAGCTCAACTACCACCTGCAACGCCGCCTCACCAAGACCCTGCCCCGCGGCCGCCGGGCCATACTGGACCGCTTTCGCACCGCCCTGGGCAACTTTCAGGCCGCCCGCCACCATGGCCGCCCCCCGGCGGCGCCCGCCACGGCCTACGAGTTCGGGGCCGGCTGGGAGCTGGGGGTGGCCCTTTGCCTGTACATGCTGGGGGTTGAGCGCCAGGTGGTGGTGGACCTGCGGCCGCTGTTGAACCTGGAGCTGTTGAACGACGCCCTGGCCAAGCTGGGCCAACTGGCCGCGCTGATCGAGCCAGGCGGGGCAAGCCGCCTGCGCCCCCTGCCCGCCGAGCCCATCCTGGGCCAGGCCGGCCTTGAGGAGCGCCTGGGCATCACCTACCTGGCCCCCCGCGACGCCCGCGCCACCGGCCTGCCCGCCGGGTCCTTTGACATCATCTCCTCCAGCCAGGTGCTGGAACACATCCCCCAGGAAGACCTGGTGCCCATCCTGGCCGAGTGCCGGCGGCTGTTGTCGCCCCGGGGGGTGCTGTGCCTGGAGGTGGACATGCACGACCACTTCCACTATTTCGAGCCCGGCATCGGCCCCTACAACTTCCTGCGCTTCAGCCCCGGGGCCTGGCGGCTGATAAACAGTGGCCTGCACTTTCAAAACCGCCTGCGCCTGCCCGACTACCTGCACGCCGTGGAGCAGGCCGGCCTGGCCGTGGTGCAGCGGGCCGTGACCTGGCCCAGCGCCCAGGACCTGCAACGGCTGCGCGCCCTGCCCCTGGCGGCCCGCTTCGCGAACGGCCGCTACCGGCCCTACGAGCTGGCGGCGCGCTCGCTGCGCCTGGTTTGTTGCCGCGCCAAGGGCTGAGTGGGTAGTAGGCCCCAAAAATAAGACGGGCGGGGTTTATCCCCGCCCGGGTTTTGCCCTTTGGATGAAAACCGTACGGTTGATGCCCAACAGGCAAAAAGCGATCAGCCCAGTTGCGCGCCCTGGCCCTCCAGCCAGATGTCCAGCACCAAGAGTATCCAGGTCTTTTGGGGCGCCTGCGGCCAGCCCAGGCGGGCCTGTTCCACGATGGTGGCCATGAGCTTCTTGCTGAAGGCGCCGGCCAGACGGCTGTGGGGGCCGGTGAGCCGCTCCAAGGCCCAGGCCGCCGTGTCATCCTCTTCCAGCCAACGGTAGCAAGGCAGGGGGAAGCCCTGCTTGGGCCGCTCCAGTATGGCGCGGGGCAGTAGTTGGCTGGCGTACTGGCGCAGCACCCGCTTGGTGTCGTAGCCGTCCTGGGCGTCGTAGACCACCTTCACCTCGTCAGGCTGGGCATTGGCCCACTCCACCAGGCGGTAGTCCAAAAAGGGCAGGCGCAGCTCCAGGGAGGCGGCCATGCTCATGCGGTCGGACTTGCGCAAGGGGTCGCCCTCCAGCCAGGACTTCTGGTACACGGCCAGCATCTGGCCCAGGGGCGTGGGGTAGCGCACCTGGCCGTACTCCTGGCGCGGGATGTCCAGGCTGTCCTGGCCGGCGAAACCGGGCCACAGGGCCTCTTTCTCGTCTTGCAGGAAGTTCTTGGACTCGATGGGCAGGTTTTGCAGGTTCCATTGCAACAGGGGCACTCTCGCCGCCTGCTCCAAGAGCTCGCGCTTGCCGTTGGGCAGCACCTCGCCCACGGCGCGGGCCGTGGCCTTGAGCAGCCAGGGGGGCAGGCGTTGCAGGCGGGCCACCCGCTGCCATAGGTGGGCGTCATACTGAAAGGTGTAGCCGCCCAGCACCTCGTCGGCGCCTTCGCCGCCCAGCAGCACCTTGACGTCCTGGCGGGCCAGGCGGCACAGCTCGTGGAAGGGCACCATGGTCAAATCGGCCAGGGGCTCGTCCATCATGGCCAGGCAGTAGGGCAGCCGCTCCATGAAGGTGGCGCGGTCCAGGGTCAGCTCGTGGTGGCGCGAGCCGATGTGCCGGGCCACCTGGCGGGCATAGGCCAGCTCCGAGAACTCCGCCCCGCCGCTGAAGTCCACCGAGTAGGTGTTGACCTGGCGGTGGCCCAAGGCCAGGGCCGTGGCGGCCACGGCGCTGGAGTCCAGACCGCCGCTGAGCAGGATGCCCACCGGCACGTCCGAGGCCTCCATGCGCAGCCTGACCGCGTCCCTGAACAGGTCGGCGAAATCGCCCAGAGGTTGTTGCGAGGGCTGGCCCGTTGGCTGGTCGTTGGCCCAGAAGCTGGTGAGGCGCGGGGGCTGACCGGGTTTCAGGGTCAGGCAGGCCCCGGGGGCCAGGGCCACGATGTTCTCCCAGATGCTCTGGGGCTGGGGGATGTAGCGGAAGGTGAGGTAATCCCAAACCGCCTGGCGCGAAAGGCGGGGCGTAACCAGGCCCGAGGCCAGGATGGCCTTGACCTCGGAGCCGAACAGGAGCACCTGGCCGTCCCAGTGGTAGTAGAGCGGCTTCTTGCCCAGGCGGTCGCGCAGCAGGGTGAGGGTCTGGCTCCGGGGGTCCCAGGCGGCCACGCCAAACATGGCGTTCCAGGCGCCCACGGCCTTGAGTCCCTGGCGGGCCAGGCTTTTGAGCAGCACCTCGGTGTCGCTGGTGGTGGCGAAGCTCTCGCCGCGCTCCTCCAGGCCCTGGCGCAGGTCGCGGTAGTTGTACAGCTCGCCGTTGTAGACCAGCCCCAGGCCGCTGGCCTGGTCCCACATGGGCTGATTGCCGCCTGCCAGGTCAATGATGGACAGCCGGCGCATGCCGAAGCCGAAGCCGTCCTGGGCGTGGAGGCCGCGGTCGTCGGGACCGCGGTGGCTCAGGCTGTCCACCATGCGCTCCAGGTGGGCCTGGATCTTTTCCCTTGGCCAGGGGGCCAGCAGTCCGGCTATTCCGCACATGGGGCGATCACTTCTCCCGCTTGAACAACGAAAACCACCTGGCGCCGGCCAGCTTGGCGCGCCAGAAAGCCCGCTCCTGGGCGTTGAGGCCCAAGAGAAGCGCGCAGGGCAGCCAGACCAGGGCATAGGCGCCGAAGGCCAGGAAGAGCCCGGGCCAGGACCCCACCCGCCACTGGCTGAACAACAGCCCCAGGGGCAGGGCGGCGGCCAGGCAGGTCAGCCCGGCGCGCATGGGCCCCTGGCGCCAGTAGTCCAGGGGACGCAGGCCCAGTTGACGGCAGGCAAAGGTGGGGATGATGAGGGGACGCAGGCAGAGCATGGCCCCGCCCACCAGGGCGGCCATGGCCAGCAGGCCGAAGGCCTTCACCAGGGGCCAGGACAGCAAGAGCACCAGGGCCAGCTCGCTCAGGTTGACCCAGCCGATGAGCCGGTGGCGGCCGATGCCCAATAGCATCACCTCGCAGGGGCGCACGCACATGTACATGGTCATGGGGCCAATGAGCAACAGGGCCACCGTGGCGCTGTCGGCGAAGTTCTGGCCCAGCCACAGCAGGTAGAAGGGCCTGGCCAAAAGGGCCACCCCCATGCCGATGAAGGAGCCCAACAGCGAGGAGTACAGCCCGGCCCGCAACAAGAGCGCCCGGGCCTCGCCATGGGCCTCCTTGGCCACCAGGGCGGCGTAGCGCGGCTGCACCACCCCCACCCCGGCATCCACCAGGCTGCGCTCCTGGGCCAGCAAACGGCCGCCGATGGCGTAGACCGCCACCTGGGCCGGGTCCAGGATCGCCCCCAGCAGGAGGATGGGCGCCTGTTGCAGACCGATGCTCCCAGCGATGACCGGCAGCATGTTCAGCGCATACTTAATCAGGCGCCAGGCCTTGTCCTTGTACCAGCCCGGCCGGGGCAGGGCGCCAAGGGGCCACAGCTTGCGGCTGAGCCAAATCACGCAGGAGAGGATGCCCAGGCCCTCCCAGAAGTGGATACTGGCCATGGTCAAGAGCCCGCCACCCCGGGGCAGGAAGAACAAAAGCAGGCCGGCGAGAGTCAGGCTGGCCAGAATCTCCACCGAGTAGACCTGGTGGTGATGCTCCCGCGAAAGCAGTATCTCCTCGAACACCCGCCGGGGAAAGCCAAGCGCCGCCAGCAGGGCCAACATAAGCAAGGCCCAATTGAAGGCCGGCCGCAGGTTCGGGGGTACCTTGGACTGGTACAGCCCCCCCAGGTAGACCACGGCGAAGACGCCCAGGGCCACCAGGGCGATGAGGCTGTACATGGTCAGGGCCGAGGACAGGGTCTCCTTGGCCTCACGCTCCTGGCCCACGGCGCGGTAGGAGGCCAGGGCGTTGTCCAGGGCCGGGGCCAGGCCCAGGTCCAGGATGTTGCAGGTGCCCATGAGGCTGGCCAGGATGGTCCACACGCCGTAGGTGTCCTGGCCCAGGTGACGCACGATGAAGGGTGTTATCAACAGGGCCACCATAGTGGCCTGCACGTTGTTCACCGTGCTTATGAGGGCGTTGCGCAGGATCATGGCCGCTGGCCCCGAAGCCTAGGCCAGGGGGGTGAGGATGGAGGGCAGGCCGTGGCGGCAGGCCAGGTACAGCCGCCGGGTCTCCAGGTGGGTGGGACCCAGGTCGGCCAGCACCGCGAAGTGGCGGCTTAAGGCGGCCAGAAAGCTGGCCTGCGAATACTCCCCCGAGGCCAACAGGTCGGCCGCCACCAGGCGCTGCACGTATTTGTCAGGGGGCAGCACGAACTCGATGAGCAGGTGAGCGCCGGTCAGGCCGGCCAAGAAGGCGATGAAGTCGTCCATGGTGGAAAAAAGAAGGCGGTTGCCCTCCTTGTCCGAGAACATGTAGTGGATGGTGGAGAGGAACAGCACCGTGTCAAAGGTCTGGCTCAGGCCCAGGCCGGGGATGGAGGCCTGGCGGAAGCTGACGTTGCCCAGGCCCAGGCACCGGCGGGCCTCTTCGGCCTGGGCCAGGGCCTGCTGGTTGCGGTCCAGCCCCAGGGCCTGGGAGGCGCCCATGAGGCCGGCCTGCAAGGGGAAGAAGCCGGTGTCGCAGCCCAGCTCCAAGAAGCTTTTGCCCCGCACCAGGGCCTCCCACACAGGCCACAGCTTGGTGAGCTTTTTGAGGGTGTCGTCGTAGGCGGCCAGGCAGTCGGCCGAGTAGACGTAGCTCTGGTACTGGTTCTGCACCGCGAACTGGCGCGCGAACCACAGGCGGGGCAGGTGGTTGAAGACCAAGTCGTAGATCAGCTTTTTCATTTACCGCCCATCCCCGCCGGGGGCCAGCCCTTACCCCTGGCCGGCCCGATGCTTCATCCCTGGCGCAGGTGGCGCCAGAGCAGGTCCAGTTCGGCCTCCAGGAAGGCCTCCAGCAGCCGCGCGGGCTCTCCCGCCGCCAGGAGGGCCGGGTCCAGGCGCCGGCGCACTATCTCGTTGCCGGCCATGCCCGCCAGGGGGCAGGTGAAGGCCGGCTCCACGTCCACCAGCTTGATGGCGCCCGTTATCGGGTCGCGGCACCAATTGTCCTCGTTGTAGTCCAGGAGCACAAGCCCCGTCTCCAGGGTCCAGGCGCGCAGCTCGGCGAAGAAACGGCGCAGGGGCTCCGGTCCGGCCAGGCCGCCCGGTAGCAAGGGTAGGCCGGCGTCTTCCACCAGATAGGCCCCGCAGTCCAGCCAAGTGGCCGCCGGGGCCAGGCCGCGTTCGGCCAGGCTGTTCAATAGCTCGGCGCCCCGCCGGGCCTCGTCCGCTCCCACCGGGCGGTGGGGTTCATAGAATTGGGCGCGCAGCACCTTGAGCAGCTCCAGGCGGCCCCGCACCCTGAAGACATAGTAATGACACCCCTCGGCCCGGTGCCGCACCCAAAACAGGCGCCCCCCGGGCAGCCGCAACCGCCGCCATAGGGGGCTTTTCTTGAGCGCCAGGCGGTGCAGTTTCCAGGCTAGCCAGGTCCTGGGCGTCTTCTTGACCATCGGCCCTAATATACCGGCTGGGGGCGGTTGATGATTGCGGCAACAATTCACAGGGCATGCTATCATGCCGCGAGGCCCAGTGAGATTAAATAATGGACCGCATGGAAACTAAAGCCCAGCCCCTGACCGTGTTGCAGGTGGTGATAAGCCTGCGCACCGGCGGCTTGGAGCGCCTGGTGCTGGACATGGCGCGCCTGGCCCCCGGGGCGGGGCTCCGGCCGGCGGTGGCGGTGCTGGACGAGCCCGGCGAGTTGGCCGCCCACCTGGCCCCCGGGGTGCCCCTGGCCCTGTTGCATAAGCGCCCGGGCCTGGATTTCTCCCTGGTGGGCGGTCTGCGCCGCTTCATGCGCCAGCACCAGGTGGACGTGGTCCACGCCCACAACCCCGGCGCGGCCTTCTACGCCGGCCTGGCGGCGCGCCTGGAGCGCCGGCCCATGGTCACCACCCTGCACGGGGCCAACTTCGAGGGCGACCGCACCCTGCGCATGCTGACCCGGCTCAGCGCAAGGATGGGCCGCTATCTGGTCTGCGTGGGCCAAGAGGCCCGGGCCACCGCCCAGGCCAGCGAGAAGGTGCCGGCCCGCCGCCTCAGGGTCATCCACAACGGCGTGGACCTGGTGCGCTTCGCCCCCGACCCGGCGGCCCGCTCGCGCCTGCGCCGCTCCCTGGGCATCGCCGACGATCAGGCCGTTATCATCAGCGTGGGCCGCCTTTCTTTTGAGAAGGACTGCGTCACCCTGTTCGAGGCCTTGAGGCTCCTGGCCGGCCTGCGCCGCCGGCCCCGGCTGTGGCTGGTGGGCGACGGCCCCCAGATGCCGGCCTACCAGGAGGCCGTGGGCCAACTGGGCCTGGACCAGGTGGTGCGCTTCTGGGGTAACCGCCAGGACGTGGCCGAGCTGCTTGGCGCCGCCGATGTCTTCGCCCTGTCGTCGCTGAGCGAGGGCATCTCCATCGCCATCCTGGAGGCCATGGCCTGCGGCCTGCCGGTGGTGGCCACCGCCGTGGGCGGCAACCCCGAGCTGGTGCAGGAGGGGCGCAGCGGCCTGTTGGTGCCGCCCCGCTCCCCGCAGGCCCTGGCCAGCGCCCTGGCCCGCTGCCTGGAGGACCCCCCATGGTCCCACGGCCTGGGGCGGGAAGGGCGCGCCTTGGCCCAGGGGCGCTTCAGCCTCCAGGCCATGGTGGAGGCCTATGCCAGGCTGTATCACGAGGTCAGCCACCGCTAGGGCTGGCCAGGGGACGGCGAGAGTGCTAGTTTTAGGGATGGGCCGTGGCCGGGCCAGGCGGCGGCCGGGCGCAACATCAGATGGCGGCACGGCCCGCCGCCCAGCGGCAACGAGGTAAGCGTGAAGCAAGGTTTCATCACCCGCGCCTGGAGCCAAATGCCCCTGGCCTGGCGGGAGCGCATACGCCCCATACCCAACTTTTTCCGCCGGATCCTGTGGGGCTGGCGGGGAGTGCGGGTCCAGGCGGGCGGGGCCAGCTTTGTGGTGGACTACGCCTCGGGCACCGAGTTCTACCGGGCGCGGGTCTTCCCCACCCTGGAGGGCGACTTCACCCTGGTCTTCGGTGCCCTGGCCAGCCAGTCGGCGGTGATCCTGGACGTGGGCGCCAACATCGGGCTCTACTCCCTCTTGGGGGCCAGCAAGAACCCCGCCGCCCGGGTCTACGCCCTGGAGCCCGAGCCCCACAACCTGGAGGCCATCCGGCGCAACCTGAGGGCCAACCGCCTGGAGAACGTCACGCCCCTGCCCGTGGGCCTGGGCGACCGCCAGGATACCGTGATCCTGCGCCTGGAGGGCCTCAGCGAAAACGCCGCCGGCACCGGCCATCACGTGGTCAATGATGGCGAGGGCCTGCCCATCCTGGTGGCCGACCTGGACTCCCTCATCGCCGCCGGCCTGGTGGCCCCGCCGGACCTCATCAAGATGGACATCGAGGGCTACGAGTTCAAGGCCCTGAAGGGCATGCGCCGGCTGCTGGCAGAGCGCCACCCCGACCTGCTCATCGAGGCGCACCCCGCCATCCTGCCCAAGCATGGCCAGAGCATCGAGGAGATGGAAGCCTTCCTGGCGGCCCTGGGCTATCACCGCCGGGTCTTCGCCTGCGAGGACACCACCCTCTTGCGCGCCTGGTACTGGGCCTGCCGGGAGTGAGCCCCCTGGCCGGACATGAGGCCCCCGCCGGCCCGCCGGCCCCGCAAGAGCCCCCGCGAGTGCTGGCCCTGACCAGCCTGTTCCCCAACCCCTATCGGCCCGGCCTGGCCGCCTTCAACCGCCAGCAGCTTAGCGCCCTGGCCGGGCTGTGCCGCTTGGAGCTGGTGGCGCCCGTGCTCTGGACCCACGCCCTGTCCTGGCCCCCCCAGCGGCCGGCGCCCCTGCCGCCCCCGCCCTTCCCGGTGCGCCGGCCCTGGTTCTTGTATCTGCCGGGGGTCAAGCGCTCCTGGCACGGCCGGGCCTTGCTGCGCTCGGCTTGGCCCAGCCTGCGGCTGGCCGCCGCCAGTCTGCGGCCCCAGGCCCTGCTCGCCACCTGGCTGTATCCCGACGGCTGGGCCGGGCTCATTGCCAGCCGCCGCCTAGGCCTACCCCTGGTGGTCAAGCTGCACGGCAGCGACCTCAACTCCCTGCGCGGCGACCCAGAGCGCCTGCCCTTCCTGCGCCAGGTCCTGTGCCAGGCCCAAGCCGTGGTGGCCGTGAGCCCCTCCCTGGCCCAGGCCGCCCAGGAGCTGGGCGCGCCACCCCAGCGCCTGCATGTGGTGCCCAACGGCGTGGACCAAGACCTCTTCCGCCCCGCCGACCCCCAGGCCGCCCGCGCCGAGCTGGGCCTGCCCCTGACGGGGCCGCTACTCACCTACGTGGGCTGGCTGGTGCCGGTGAAGGGGCCAGAGGTGGCCCTCAAGGCCCTGGCCCTGACCCCTGATGCCCATCTGGTAATGGTAGGCGACGGCCCCCTGCGTCCGGCGCTGACGGCCCTGGCACGCGAGCTGGGCATCACTGGCCGCGTGACCTGGGCCGGCGGCCAGCCCCACGCCCGGGTGGCCCGCTATCTGGCCGCCGCCGACGCCCTGGTGCTGCCCAGCCTCTCCGAGGGCGAGCCCAACGCCGTGCTGGAGGCCCTGAGCTGCGGACGGCCGGTGGTGGCCTCGGCGGTGGGTGGGGTGCCGGGCCTGGTGGCCGAGGGCCTCCAGGGCGCCCTGGCCCCGCCCGGCGACGCCCCGGCCCTGTCGGCGGCTTTTTGCCGGGTGCTGGGGCGGGCCTGGCGGCCCGAGGAATTGGCCGGCTCCGTGGCCAGACGCAGTTGGCCGGCCAGCGCGGCGGCCCTGCTCCAGGTGCTCACTCAGGCCGCCCGAGAGCGAGGCACGGCATGAAGACGGTCCTGCTGGTCAGCTACATATTCCCGCCGGCCGGCGGGGCGGGCGTGCAGCGCGCGCTCAAATTCGTCAAGTACCTGGGCGGCTTTGGCTGGCGCCCGGTGGTGCTCACCCCGGACCGGCCCTCGGTGCCGGTCCTGGACCCCAGCCTGGCCCGCGACCTGCCGCCCGGCCAGGTGGTGCGCCGCCTGCCCAGTTGCGAGCCGCCGGCCCCCGCCGAGGCCTCCACCAGCGGGGAGGCCCGGGGCGCCGGCCTCTCGACCCGCCTCAAGGCCCTGGCCTCGGGCCTCTTGTTCCCCGACCGCCACGTGCTGTGGCTGCCCACGGCCCTCTACGGCGCCATAATGGCCGCCCGGCGTTACCAGGCCGACGCGGTGCTGGTCACCGGCCCGCCCTTCTCGGCCTTTGTGCTGGGCTGGGCCGTGGCCCGCTGGCATGGCCTGCCCCTGGTGTTGGACTTCCGCGACGACTGGAGCGGCTTCTTCAGCAAGGGCTTCGCGGCCAAGGGCGGCGGCCGGCTGTGGCAGATGCTGGTGCGCCGCCTGGAGGGCCTCCTGGTGGGCGCGGCCAGCCGGGTCATCGGCAACACCCCGGAGATGACCGAGGGCCTCAGGCGGCGTCACGGCGGCCCGGCGGCCAAGTATGTGTGGATACCCAACGGCTACGACCTGGAGGACTTCGCCGTCCTGAAGGACGCCCCCGCCGGCCCGCCCCCCCGGGATGGCCGGCCCCTGAAGCTCCTGTACACGGGCACGGTCTTCCAGTCCCACCCCCTGGACGATTTATGGGCGGCCTTTGCCCTCCTGAGCCCGGCCCAGCGCCGGGGCTATGCGGTGGAGATCGTGGGCCGGGTGGTGCCCGGCCAGGTGGTGGACCCCGGCCTGGAGGGGCTGAACGTGCGGGTGCTGCCCTACGAACCCCACCACCAGGTGATCCGGCGCATGGCCGGGGCCGACGTGCTGGTCCTGACCCTGGCCGGCCTGCCCGGCCTGGAGTTGATGGTGCCGGCCAAGCTCTTCGAGTACCTGGCCGTGCGGCGGCCAGTGCTGGGCATATTGCCCCGGGGCGCGGCCAGTCAGATCGTGGAGGCCACGAACGCTGGCGCCGTGGTGCAGCCCGGCCAGCCCAGTGATTTGGCCGGCCTGTTGGCCGGCTGGCTGCGCGATCCACCCGCCCCTCTGGCGGCCCCCCCCGGGGCCTTTGACCGCCGCGTCCTGGCCGGGCAATTGGCCCGCGCCCTGGACCAAGCCCTGGCCGCCGCCGGCCAGAGGGACTGAGCCGGCCATGGCCGTGCTGACCAGCATCCTGCCCATCTTCTTGGTGATCGGCCTGGGCATCGCCGGCGCGCGCCGGGGCTGGTTCCCGGCCCAGTTCATCGAGCCGGCCAACCGCCTGGCCTACAACCTGGCCATCCCGGCCCTGATCTTCCGCGCCGTGGCCAAGGCCCCCCTGAGCGAGGCCCTGCACCCCCTGCCCATGCTGCTGGCCCTCTTGGGCGTCACCCTGGGCTGGCTCCTGGCCGTGGCCGCCGGCCGCCTGGCCCTGGGCGCGGCAAAAGGCCGCGAGCCCACCCGGGCCTCCTTCATCCAGGGCGCCATCCACGGCAACCAGGCCTACATCGGCCTGGCGGTGGTCTACTACGCCCTGGGCCAGGCCGGACTCAACGCCGCGGCCCTGGTGGTGGCGGTCATCATCATCATGCAGAACCTCCTGGCCGTGCTGACCCTGCACCACTGGGGGGGAGGGGCCACCCAGGGATCCTCGCCGGTCAAGGCCGTCCTGATGAGCCCCATCATCGGCGCCTCGGCCCTGGGCCTGGCCTACTCCCTCAGCGGGCTGCCCCTGCCCAGGGTGCTGGACCAGACCCTGAACATCCTGGCCGGCCTGGGCCTGCCCCTGGCGCTCTTGATTATCGGGGCCAAGCTCAGCCAGGGCCGCCTGGGCGGCAACCGCCGCCTGCTGGCCCTGATCGCCCTGCTCAAACTGTTGGTGATGCCCGCCGTGGGCTGGGGGCTGTTCTGGCTGGCCGGCCAGGGGGGGCTGCCCATGCAGGTGACGGTGATCCTCCTGGCCTCGCCCACGGCCACCATCAGCGTCATCATGGCCGGCCACCTGGGCGGCGACGTGACCCTGGCCTCGGAGAACGTCACCCTGACCCACGCGCTGTCGGCCCTCACCTACTCCCTGTGGCTGGTGCTCCTGCACGCCTAGGCCCAGTGCCTGGGCTGGGCGTATGCGGGTCGGCCCGGTGCCCGGGCAGGCATGGACGGGTCGGTTGGCGCTGTATCACCAGCCAGGGCCGGCGGCTCCCGCCGAGGGCTCGCACCAGGAAAGGCACGGGCGGGGTTTATCCCCGCCCGTCTTTGTTTCGCTGACAACGATGACGGCCAAAGACCAACTTCGTCATACTTCCTCCAGCGAGGCCAATCCCTCGCGGGCGGCCTGCAGGTTGGGCTCCAGGCCCAGGGCCCGGCGGTACTCCTCGCGGGCGGCCTCCTTCTGACCGCGGGCCACCTCCACCCGGGCCAGTTGCAGGGCCAGAAAGGCGTCGCTGGCGTGCTCGGCCACCCCTTGGCGCAAAAGCTGGGCCGCCTCCTCCCAGCGGTCCAGGCCGGCCAGGGCCTGGGCCAAGACCCGCAGATGGCGGGAGGCCTGGGGCTCCAGCTCCCGCGCCCGGCGGGCCAGGGACAGGGCGATCTCGCGATTGGCCTTGCGCTCCAGGTAGAGGCCGGCCAGGCCCGACAGGGCAGCGGCGTCGTTGGGGTTGACCTTCACGGCCTGGTTGAAGGCCTCCTCGGCCTCGCTGAAGCGGCCGGCGGTAATCAGGGCCTCGCCCAGGTGGCGGTGCACGGCCCGGCGGCAGCCCGGCTGGCGGGAGGCCCGGGCCAGGAGGTCCAGGGCAGTGTCCAGGCGCCCCTCGTCCTGGGCCAGACGGCCCAGTTGGAATAGGGTGTCGGCGTGGTCCGGGGCCAAGGTCAGGCTCTGCTCCAGGTTCTGGCGGGCCTCGGCCAGGCGGCCCTGGCCCATGAGGGCGTAGCCAAGGTTGTAGTGGGCCATGAAGTCCTGGGGCGCGGCCACCAGCACCCGCTGGAAGAACTCCAGGGCCTTGTCGGCCTGGCCCAGGTGGCCGTAGCACACGCCCAGGGAGTTGAGCACGTTGGGCTCCTGGGGGTTGAGCAAGAGCGCCTTTTCGTACTCGCGGATGGCCTCGCGCAGGCGGCCCTGGCCGAAGAGCTCGTCGCCGCTGACGTTGAGGCTCACGGCGTCGAAGATCACCACCGCGCCGGGCTCCAGGAAACCGGCGTGCACCAGGGCCTTGGCGGCGTTGTCCAGGCAGTCGGCGGCGGCAAACCCCGGGCAGGGATGATAGCCCACGCCGGCGCGCAGCACGCGCTCACTGCCCTGGGCCTGGCGCTGCAACACCCGCAGGGCCAACTGCTGGGCCGCCGCCGGCTCCTGGCCGGGCAAAAGCGCCGCCAGGGTGTCGGGGGCGAAGCGGCCCAACAGCTCGTGGCGGGGGAAGACCTCGCGGGCGCTCTCGGCCAGGGTGCCCATCAGGGTGTCGGCCCCCACCCGGCCCACCATCTCCCGCAGGCCCTCCATGCCCTCCACGCGCATGAGCACCGCGCACAGGGGCTTGTTCTCGGCGCATAGGGCGCTGAACAGGGCCATGAAGGAGCGGTGATTGGCCAGGCCGGTGACCTCGTCCAGGCTCACCTTGATCTCGCGGCCGCTCAATATAACCACCCGCTCCAGACCGGCCTCCACCTGGGTGGCGGCCTCGTGCCCCAAACGGCGCAAACGGTCGCCGGAGCGCAGGCTCCAGGTGGGGTCGCCCAGGGAGACCACCTCGGCCAGGGACTCGGCCTCGCCCACGCTCACCACCATGACCTCGGCCTTGGCCTGGCCGGCCCCGCCGGCCTCCTGGCCGCCGGCCACCTGGAAGCGCTCGCCCTCCAACAGGCCGTGCACCCGGCCCAGGTCCAGGCGCACCCTGTCCAGGGGCAGCACCTCGGTGAGCCGGCCGGCCTTGTCCACGATCTCGTGGAAAAACAGGGTCTCCTCCAGGCCCAGGCGGGCGGCGCATTCCAGGGCGCGCAGGGCTCGGCTCTTCAGGATGGCCGCCGCCTCGGGGGCCTGGCCGCCCTCCCAGACCTGGGCGCCCAGGCTGGCCGCCCCCAGGGTCAGGCCCCCCCGCCAGGGCTCGCCCTGGGGCGGGGCCAGGTCCAGGGCCTTGACCGCGCTGGCCAGGCGCCCGGCCAGCTCCCGGGCCCGGGCCGAGCCTCCGGCCACCAGCACCAAAAAGGCGTTCCCCACCCGGGCGGCGCAGATTACCTCCTGGCCCAGGCCGTTGATTCTGCGCGCCACCTCCCGGAGCAGGCGGTCGCCGAAACGCCGGCCGTAGCGCTCCAGGATGGCCGGCAGGCCCTCGGGCTGACAAGCCAGGAGCGCCAGGCCCTCGTCCAGGCCCTGGCGGTCCAAGGCTGGCCGGCCCCGCAGCTTGGCCGGGCTGAGCCGCCCCAGGGCGTGGGTCAGGGCCTCGTCCAGGGCCGGCTCGTTGTACAGGCCGGTGATGGGGTCGCTCTCGGCGGCCAGGCGCAGGCGCACCATGTCCAGGGAGGACTCCACCAGGGAGGACAGGAAGGGGCTCACCGCCGGCACCAACTGCTCGGCCACCACCCCCCAGATGACCAAGAGCCCCAGGGCGCGCCCCTCGCTCATCAGGGGCACCACCAGGCGCCCGCCCCGCTCGTCGAAGACGGCCCGGCCCTTGGTCACGGCCCGGTTGAGGGGCTCGTCGGAGTTGGGGTCGGCCTGGGGCGGGGGCAACAGGTCCACGCGGCCACTGGCCAGGGCGCGGCGGAAGGGCGGCTTGAGGGTCTCCTCGAAACGCATGAGCAGATCAAATGTCAGCTCCGGGGCCGAGGGCGGCAGGTCGGGGGCCAAGGTCACCTCCTTGGGGTCGCGGGCTTGCGGGCGGTCAGCCAGAACAATGGGGAGCTAGGGTCTAGCTGGCCAGCCTGGCCAGGGCCTGCACGATAACCTCCTGGTCGCCCTCCACCAGGGTGCGCACGTCCAGGAGCAGGCGTCCGTCCTCCAGGCGGGCGATCACCGGCGGGTCGCCGGCCCGCAGGCCCTCCTCCAAACGGGTGGGGCTAAGGCCTTGCACGGCAACCTCCACCAGCCTGGTGGCCGGGGCGGCCAGCGGCATGGCCCCGCCGCCCACCCGGCTGGCGCCCTCCAGGGTGGCCACGCTCAGGCGGGGCAGGTTCAGGGCCTTGAGGCGCCGGGCCAGGGCGGCGGCCTGGCGGCGCAGCTCGGCGTGGGGCCGGCAGATCATGCGCAGGGTGGGTATCTGGTCAAGTACGCGCTGGGGGTCGCGGTAAAGCTCCAGGGTGGCCTCCAGGGCGGCCAGGGTGAGCTTGTCTATGCGCAGGGCGCGGTTAAGGGGATTGGCCCGCAGGCGCTCGATCAGCTCGGCCTTGCCCAGGATGATGCCCGCCTGGGGACCGCCCAGGAGCTTGTCGCCCGAGAAGGTGACCAGGTCGGCGCCCTCGGCCAGGGCTTCTTGCACCGTGGGCTCCTTGGGCAGACCAAAGGGCGAGAAGTCCACCAGGGTGCCCGAGCCCAGGTCCTCCATCAGGGGCAGGTGGTAGCGGTCGGCGATCTCGCGCATCTGGGCCAGGGTGACCTCCTGGTGGAAGCCCACCACGGCGAAGTTGCTGGTGTGCACCTTGAGCAAAAGGCCGGTGTCGGAGGTGATGGCGCCCTCGTAATCCCGGGGGTGGGTCTTGTTGGTGGTGCCCACCTCGCGCAGGATGGCCCCGCTCTTGGCCATCACGTCGGGGATGCGGAAGGAGCCGCCGATCTCCACCAACTGGCCCCGGCTGACGATGACCTCGCGGCCGGCGGCCAGCGATTGCAGGCTCAAGAAAACAGCGGCGGCGTTGTTGTTGACCACCAGGGCCGCCTCGGCGCCGGTCAGCTCCTTGAGGATGCCGGCCACGTGCACGTAGCGGCTGCCCCGGGCGCCGGCATTGAGGTCATACTCCAGGTTGGTATAAGCGCGGTTCAGCTCGGCCAGGCGTTTCAGGGCCGCCTCGGCCAGGAGCGAGCGCCCCAGGTTGGTGTGCACCACCACGCCGGTGGCGTTGACCAGGCTACGCAGGCTGGGACGGGCCAGGCGGCGGGCCTCTTGAGCGGCCAAGCCGGCCACCACCGCCGGCGTCAGGTCCTGGGGCGGCACCGCCTGGCCGTCCTTGAGGCGCGCGCGCAGGCCCTCCAGCACCAGCCGCACCCCTTGCAGCACCAGGCTGCGCGGCACCCGGACGGCCAGATCGTGCAGTTCCGTCTGGGCCAGCACTTGGTCCACCTTGGGCAGGCGGGCCATGAGACTCTGCTCCACCATGGCATCTCCTCCAACTGGGCGCTGGAATTGCCATACACCAAAGCGCTGGCCAAAACAATACCTTAAGTGGGGGCAGCCCCAAATCGGGCCACGGGCGGCGGCCAGCCCCCCCTGAGCCAGAAAAAGCACAGGGCCGAGAGCACCAGGCTGTGGTTTATGGAGCCGTCGGCCACCAGGCCGGGCAGGTCGGCCAACGAGCGGGTGAGCACCTCGATGCGCTCGCCGTCGTCCAGGCGCTGGCTGGCCAAGGGCTGGGCTTCCAGGGCCAGGAACGTATGGCAGGCATTGTCGAAAAGGGCGGGGTTGGGGTTGACCTGGCCCAGGTGGACCAGCTCGCCGGCCACATAGCCCGTCTCCTCCAGGAGCTCGCGCGCCCCAGCCTCTTGGGGGCTCTCGCCGGGGTCCACGATGCCGCCGGGTATCTCCAAGGAGGGAGCCTGGCTGCCCTGGCGCCACTGGCGGATGAGCACCACCTGGCCTTGGGGGGTGACCGGCAGCACGTTGACCCAATCGGAGGCGCGCAGGATGACGAAGTCGTGGTTCAGGCCGTCCGCCCGCTGGCGAGTGACCTGCTCCACGCGCAGCACGGGGTGGTCCAGGGCCAGGCTTGACCTCAGGGTACGCCAGGAATCCATTTTATCTCCCTAATGTCAGGCTGGGCGGCCGGGGCGCTTGTATTGCCGTCCTGACCATGCTAAATAAAAGTAAGGGCTTACCCATTAGTTGCCACGACAGGGCAATTCACATGGTGTTGCTTTCGTCCTGGATACTTGTGGTATCCTATATCAATCCGCCCTCCGGCAAGGGGCCGAGCCAGGCCAAGCCCCGGGGAGGGCCTGGCGGGTCCACAGCGCGCCACCTTCAACCCGCGCCCAACCTGGCAGGGGAACGATTCTCATGAACGTAGAATTCATAAACCCTTTTCTCAAGGCCACGGCCAACGTAATAAAAACCATGGCCTTTACCGAGTCCATCCCCGGCAAGCCCTATGTCAAGAAAGATGGGCCGGCCGGCGGCGACATCTCGGGCATCATCGGCATCACCGGCGAGACCGAGGGCTCCATGTCCATCTCCTTTTCCGAGGGCTGCATCTGCCTGATCGTCAGCAACATGTTCGGCGAGAGCGTGACCCAGATCAACAAGGAGGTGGAGGACGCGGTGGGCGAGATCACCAACATGATCTCCGGCGACGCCCGCCGCGAGCTGGCCGAGAAGGGTCATGTCCTCAAGGGGGCCATTCCCACGGTCATCAGCGGCAAGAACCACACCATCAAGCACATGTCCACCGGCCCGGCCATCGCCATCCCCTTCTCCACCTCGGGCGGCCACTTCATCGTGGAGATATGCTTCAACAACTAGGTCCCCGGCTTCCAGGCTATCCTTGCCAGGCAATGGCGGGCAAAGCGAAGCTATAGCTTTAAGTAAAGTTAAAGTTAATGCTTCGCTTTGTCATTACATGGCCGTGCCAGCCCCCCCACGGCAGCCCGCGAGCCCGGCCAAGGGGATAGCCCCACCCGACCCGCCATGCCAGCCCGGGCGCCGGGGGCCGGTTTGCTGCCACGCGGGCCGCTCCACGGGAGCCCTCAAGCTCGGCCAAGGGGATAGCCTCTCCCGACCCGTTATGCCAGCCCGGGCGCCGGGCCTAGATGGTCTTGAACAGGGAGAAGAGGCTGCCGATCAATACCCGCTGCACGAAGTAAATGACCAGGATGAGCAGCAAGGGCGCGATGTCCAGGCCGCCGAAGTTGGTGGGGATGAGCCGGCGGATGCGGTGGAACACCGGTTCGGTGACGCCGCGCAGGAAGCGCACGATGGGGTTGCCGGGGTCGGGGTTGACCCAGGTAACCACCGCCGCGGCGATGATGACCCAGGTGTAGATGTCCAAAAGCCAATCCACGAACCGCAGCAGGTTGAATAGCAGGATCATGTGTCAACACCCCTTGGCCGCGGGCGGCTGGCCAGCGGTCTTAATGTCGTGAACATGGCCGGCCCAGAGCCGGGCAGGGCCGCCTCCCTATAGTGATGCTCTGGCCAGCGGCTGTCAAGACCGCGCGGACAGACCGCGCGGACGGGTCCGCGCGGACGGGTCTTTGGCGGCATGGGGGGCCGCCGGGGCGGTTGAGTTTGGCCTGGCCGGTTGCTATAATCGGCCCACTGGCAGCAATCGCCATCCAGGGCGGACACCGCGAAAACTGGAGGTAAGTCAGATGAAACGCCTGCTGGCCTCACTTCTGGGCCTATTTTTTTTGATCTGCCTGGCCAGCCCGGCCGCCGCCAAGGAGGAAGACACACCCCTGGTGGCGGCGGACAAGGCCCTGCACAAGGAGTTCGCGGCGGCCATCCCCAAGGACAAGTTCAAGACCGTGGACGATCTGCACAAGAAGTGGGAGGACGTCCTGGCCGGCACCTCCAAGACCATCCTGCTGGACGTGCGCAGCCATCCCGAGTTCAACGCCTTCCACATCGAGGGCTCCAGCCACATCCAGTCCGGCAACGTCTCGCTGATACACCGCAGAATCAAGGAGCCCACCACGGAAATCTGGGTCTTCTCGCGCACCGAGTACCACGCCAAGTTCGTGGCCGGCTACCTCTACCGCACGGGCTACAAAAACGTCCACGTGGTGGCCAAGGCCCCTGACGGCACCGAGGGCGGCATGGTGGGCTGGCTCAAGCGCGGGCACCCGGTGGTCAACTACTTCTTCGGCTACGCCGACAAGAACGGCATCCACTACTCCCCGCCGCCCCTCAAGGAACGCAACTGCGAAAATTACCTGCGCGAGTTCGAGGGCCAGCGGGGCGACTCCTGCGGCAAGTAGCCGTCTGGCCCTGCGGCGCGACGGCCCCACCCTGGACCAGCCATGACCACCGCTGACCTGCGCGCCCACGCCCTGGCCATCCTTAAGGCCTGTTTGGGGGCCGTGGATCCCTACCAGGCCGTGCGCCAGGCCCTCTGCCTGGAGGGCTCCCGCCTGCGGGTGGACGGCCAGACCTACGATCTGGGGAGCTTTCGGCGCGTCATCGCCGTGGGGGCGGGCAAGGCCGGCGCGCCCATGGCCAGAGCCCTGGAGGACGTGCTGGGGCCTAGGCTGGACGGCGGGCGAGTGGTGGTCAAGACGGGGCATGGCGGCCCCACCCGGGGCATCGAACTGCTGGAGGCCAGCCACCCCCTGCCAGATCAAGGCAGCCTGGACGCCGGCCGGGCCGTCATGGGGACGCTTGCCGGGGCCGGCGAAGAGACCCTGGTTTTCTGCCTGCTCTCCGGCGGGGGCAGCGCCCTCTTGGTGGCCCCGGCGCCAGGGCTGAGCCTGGCCGACAAACAGGAAACCACCCGCTTGCTCTTGGCCTCGGGGGCGGAGATCGGCGAGATCAACGCCGTGCGCAAGCACCTGAGCGTCATCAAGGGCGGCGGCCTGGCCCGTCTGGCCGCGCCGGCCACGGTGATATGCCTCATCGTCAGCGACGTGGTGGGCGACCGCCTGGACGTCATCGCCTCCGGCCCCACGGTGGGCGATACCTCCACCTGGGCCGAGGTGCGGGCGGTGCTCCGGCGCCACGGCCTGCTGCACAAGGTGCCCGCCGTGGTGCGCCAGAGGCTGGAGATGGGCGTGGCCGGCCGCCTGGCCGAGACGCCCAAGCCCGGCCAGGACTGCTTTGGGCGCGTGCGGAACCTCATCGTGGCCAGCAACCGCCAGGCCCTGCTGGCTGGGCAGGAGCGCGCCCGGGAGCTGGGCTACGCGCCCCTGCTCCTCACCTCCAGCCTCACCGGCGAGGCCAGGAGCGTGGGCCAGGTGCTGTCAGCCCTGGCCCGAGAAGCGCAAGCCAGCGGCCATCCCCTTAAGCCGCCCTGCTGCCTGCTGGCCGGCGGCGAGACCACCGTGACCCTGGGCGATAGCCCGGGCCAAGGCGGACGCAATCAGGAACTAGCCCTGGCCGCCGCTCTGGGCCTGGCCGGGCTGGAGGGCGTGCTGCTCATGAGCGCTGGCAGCGACGGCACCGACGGCCCCACCGAGGCCGCCGGGGCCTTTGCCCACGGCCAGACCGTGGTGTTGGCCCTGGCCCGGGGGCTCAAGCCACGGCTCAGCCTGGAGCGCCACGACGCCCACCCCCTGTTTCAGGCCCTGGGCGACCTTGTGGTCACCGGCCCCACGCGCACCAATGTCATGGATATTCAAATATTGCTGGTGACTGGCTGATCTGGTGTGATATACATCTGTGTATGTCTAGCCAACACCAATACCTGGTCTGTTCCCAGCGCCCCGGCTCCCCCCGGGTGGCCCTGGAGGTCTGCCGCATCTGCCGCAAGGCCCGGCGCTGCCAGGCTTGGCGGGATTTCCTCTGCCCGTCTTTGTTCCCTGGCCTGGACACGCAGTGTGCCAGAACCACCAGCCGGCTCCCCAGGCCGGCGGCCCTAGTGCAGGCCACGGGGGCCAGGCAGGCTTGGCTACCCATGGCGGACTAGAAGCCAAGACCGGCGGGCGCCAACCCCGCCCTAGGCGCTAGTCAGGCAGGGACAGATTGCCCGCGATCAGTTCAACGAAGGGGTTCCAGGCCAGTTCCCAGGGGTGGCCGTCGGGGTCGGCGAAATACCCCGAGTAGCCGCCCCACTCGGCCTTTTGGGCCGGCTTGAGCAGGCGCCCGCCGGCCGCCACCGCCGCCGCCAGGCCCTTGTCTACCTCCTGGGAGCTCTCTAGGTTCTGGGCCAGGGTGATGCCGCCAAAGCCGCCACTGTCGTTGACCCGGGCGTCCTCGGCCAGCAGGGCGCGGGGGTACAGGGCCAGGGCCGTGCCGGTGGACAGCTTGAAGATGGCGAAGTCGCCCACGCTGGCGCTGGACATGGGCCAGCCCAGGCCGTCCTGGTAAAAGGCCCTGGCCCGCTCCAGGTCCGCCACGCCCAGGGTGATGATGTTGAGACGAGGTTCCACGGCCCCCTCCCCTTTCCGGCCAAGGCCAGCTTGGCCTAAGCCAAACCCAACAACTCCGGTATCTCGCCAAAATGGCTGGCGTGTGCCCAGGCGGCCAGGCCCTGGTTGCGGAAGGCCAGCAGCCTGACCTGGGCGGCCTGGCACATGCCCTGGTCCACGCCGGTGTCGCCCACGTAGACCACCTCGTCGCGCTGCAAACCCAGGCGCGATAGCGTCATGTGCATCATAGTGGGGTCGGGCTTGGGCAGGCCGGCCTCGATGGGGGTGAGCACCTGCTCGAACATCTCCAGCAAACCAAAGTGCTTCAGCGCCAGGCGGCAGGTCACGGTGCGGTTGGTGGCCACGGCAAGGCGGACGCGCTCCCTGAGGGCGGCCAGGGTCTCGGCCACGCCCTCGTAAAGCACCAGGCTGGTGACAAAGGGCGCGGGGTCCAGGCCCCGGCAAAAGGCCATGGCCCGCTGGTACTCGGCCTCGTCGTGCCCCAGCAGGTAGCGCAGGGAGCGGTCCAGGGGCTCGCTGTGAATGACCTCGAAGGCCTGGCGGGCCATGGGCGGGTGCCCCAGGGCCGTGAGGATGTGGTCGTAGAAGATGACGTTGCTCTCGCCGGAGTTGAAGATGACGCCGTCCAGGTCGAAAATCACCGCCTTGGGCGGCGGGCTGGTGCGGGGCGCGGGGTTGGGCATGGTCATGACTAACTGATCGCGGGGTTGGGGTTTCGGGCCTGGGGCAATGGTACCACGCGCCGTGGCCGGCGTCAGGCTGCCCAATAAAAAGCCACGGAGCCCCATGGCCCCGTGGCTGTGGTTCTTATGTTGGTGCCCGCCCAGGCGCGGGCCAGGGCGGGGCCTAGTGGTGGCCGTGCTCGTGGGGGTCCTTGCCGGAGCAGAGGTCCTGCATGGTGGCCTTGAAGGCCAGGGCCAAGCCGCCGCCGATGATGCCCAGGGCCAGGTAGAACAGCCCCATGAACACAAAGTGACCGACGTCCCAGTGCCACTCGAAGACTATGGGCAGCATAACGTTTACTCCTCTTTATTCCGCAAGCTCCTACGGGAGCCTATCCGATCCGTTAGAACGACAACCTCACCCGACCCGTTATGCCCGCCAGGCACTGGCTCCTCTCAACCCTTGTTCAATTCTACTTCCTGCGGGAAGACCGGCAGGTAGCGGTAGGCCAGGGAGAAGACGATCAGGCCGTAGGCGATGACGCCGGCGCTGATGCCCCACTCCTGCCATGAGGGCAGATAGCCCACGAACTTCTCGAAGGGCAGCACCGGGATGGCCAGGGGCTGGATGGTGAAGACGAAGCGGTTCATCACCGCGCCGCAGCAGTTGAGCACCATGGCCAGGGCCATCAGCCCGTAGCTCTCGCGCACCCGGCGTTGCAGGAGCAACAGCGCCGGCACCACCCCGAACAGGCCCAGCTCCAACCAGACCAGGTAGGTGCCGTAGGGGCCGCCGGCGTAGAGGTCGCCGAAGGTGACCCCCATCTTGGGCAGGGTGACGTTGGCCCAGTAGAGGGTGTCGGCGATCTTCAGCACCAGGTAGAAGCTCAAGAGATAGGCGCTGATCTTGCCCATCAGCATCTTGACCTTGTGGGTGGTTAGCTTGCGGCCGGATACCTTCTCGGTGAGCATGACGATCAGGGTGGTGAAGGACGGCCCGCTGGCGATGGCGCTCAGGATGAAGAGGAAGAAGGTCCAGGGCCAGATGACGATGCCCGCGCGGTAGGCGAAGGGCCGGGCGTAGAGCACGCCGAACATGCCGCCCAGGGAGCCTTGGTGGAAGAAACTCAGGAAAGTGCCGGTGGCGGCGAAGACTATCATGATGCGGTGCAGGTGGTGGGCGAAGAAGGCCAGGTCGGGCACCTTGTTGATCTGGCGGTTCTCCAGGATGAGCGGTATGAACTCCACGATCAGCACGATGAGGTAGGTGGTGATGCAGAACATGACTTCGGTGAGCATGGAGTGCACGTTGGCGTGCCAGAAGCCGAACCAGCCGCGGGCCGGCTGGCCGATGTCAATGCCCAGCATCAAGATGGCGCCGGAGTAGCAGATGAAGCCGATGATGACCGCGGCGTTGATGATGTTCTTGAGCTCGTCGCGGCGCAGCACATAGGTCATGAAGCCGGTGAAGAAGGCCCCCGCGCCCAGGGCGATGATGGCCAGGTCCACCACGATCCACACGCCGAAGGCGAAGTAGTCGTTCATGTTGGTCTGGTTGAGACCCTTAAAAATGCACAGGAAGGCCGACAGACCGGCCCAGCCGAGCAGGCCCAGGCAGACCACCATCCACGCGATGAAGGCGCCGGGCTTGCAGCGGGTGACCCCCTGGGGCCAGAACTTGGAATCATCCATGGGTGACCTCGCTAATCCTTGAATCCATTCAAGCCAACCGAGACCCTAACGGCCACCGCCCTAGGAGGCGGCCACCTGGCCGGGCTTTTCGTCCTTCAGGTAGTTGTCGGCCAGGCGCCGCACCCACTCGCGGGTCGTGCGGTAGTAGACCTTGTTGTTGGTGCCCAGGCGCTCCAAGAGGCGGAAGCACTCGGGGCTCTGCGCCAACTGGGCCACCTTGTGGTTGGGGTTCTTCAGGTCCCCGAAGGTGATGGCGCCAGAGGGGCAGGCCTCGGTGCAGGCGGTCTGGTAGTCCATCTCCTCCACCTTGCCGCCGCCCAGGAAGGCCTTGTTCTTGGCCCGCTGGTAGCGGTGGTAGCAGAAGGTGCACTTCTCCACCACGCCGCGCATGCGGGGCGCCACGGCGGGGTTGAGCGGACGCTCCAGGCCGGCGGGCCAGGGCGTGTCGAACCAGTTGAAGTAGCGGGCATGGTAGGGGCAGGCGCCCACGCAGTACCGGCAGCCGATGCAGCGGGTGGGTATCTGGCTGACGATGCCCGTCTGGGGGTCGTAATCGGTGGCCGTGGCAGGGCAGACCGAGACGCAGGGGGTGTGGTGGCCGTGGGAGCCCTCGCAGTGCAGGCAGGGCCTGGGGAAGAAGGCCACCTGGGTCTCGGGGAAGGGCTTGCCGTTATCCACCTGATAGACGCGCATCCAGGTTATGGAGCGAATCTTGTCGGTCTCGTCGTAGAGCACGCCCACGTTGTTCTCGGACATGCAGGCCACCGTGCAGCCGCCGCAGCCGGTGCACTTGTCAATGTCTATGACCATGCCGAACCGGTGCTCGCCGGCGCTATACCTGTTTGCAAGCGACATGGCTAACCCCTTACGCCTTGCTGACCGCCACCGGAGTCAGGCCCCAGGTGGGCAGCCCGCTCAGGGGGTCGGCGGTGGCCTCGGCCACCTGGTTGTAGTTGCCGCCCCGCCTGTAGGTATAGGCGTTTTGGGAGGCGTAGTGTCCCAGTCCCACGGGCATGAAGACCATGCCCGGCGCGGCCCCGGCGAACAGATGCACGCGGGCCTCGGTGGAGCCCGCCGTGCTGGTCACCTTGACCAGATCGCCCTCGTACAGGTGCAGGTCATGGGCGGTCTGGGGGTTCATTTCCACCACCAACTGGTCATTGTTGGCCAGGGTGTCGCCGTCCAGCACCTTGATCATGTAGGGGGTGATGGGCTGGTCGCCCCGGGGGGTGCGCAGGGAGGAGACCGCGGCCAGCACCAGACGGCCGTGGCCAGCCCTGGCCAGGGCCGCCGGGGGCTCGTAGTGGGGCATCAGGGCCGCCGAGCCCTCGGCGGTCACGCCCATGGCCTTGAGCACCTTGCCCATGCCGCCCTCGCCCGTGAGCTTCACGGCCAGGTTGTGCAGGTTCATGCTGAAGAACTCCAGCTTGCCGCTGGGGGTCTTGAAGCTAAGGTTGCCGTAGGCCGGCTTTTCCTGCACCACGTAGCTCTTCTTGGCCAGCTTGGCCAGCTCGCCCAGACCGGCGGTGCGGGCCTTGAGGGCCGCCTCGGCGCCCGCGAAGGGCAAGGCCTGGGCCACGGCGCCGCCCAGCTTGGCGGCCAGGGCCAGGATGACATCGCCCTGGCTCTTGACCATGTCGTAGGCCTTGATGAGCGGCTTGTGCAGGCCGTACTCGCTCACCGCGCCGCCATAGGGGGTCAGGCTATCGCCCCAGCTCTCCAGGAAGGTGCCGCAGGGCAGCACCACCTGGGCCATGCTGGAACTCTCGTCCAGATAGGGGGTGATGGCCACGACGAAGGGCACCGACTTGAGGAAGTCGCGCACCACCCCGGCCTGGGGCGAGGCGTAGGCCGGGTTGCCGCCGGCCACCAGGGCCAGGTTGACCTTGTAGGGAGCGCCGGCCAGGGCGCCCTTGGCCAGGGAGAGGTGGTCGGAGGCGCCCAGCGGACGCTTGGCCGTGCCCAGGCCGTCCAGGCGGGGCTTGTCGCCGCGGTAGGCGGTGGCCTCGCCCAGGGGCTTCAGCCCCAGCGGCTGGCGCGCCACCAGGCCGCCAGGCTTGCCCAGGTTGCCCTTGAGGGCGTTGAGGGCCAGCACGGCCATGAAGTCCAGAAGACGGCCGGGCTCGCCGCCGTTGCCCGGCCCGCACACGGCCACGGCCTTGGGCTCCTTGGCGAAGGCCTTGGCCACGGTGATGAGCGTCTCCACCGGGACGCCGCTGATCTGGGCCACCTGGCCGGGGCTGTAATTCTTGGCCAGCAGGGTCTTGAAACCCATGCCCTTGTCGCCATCCTCGAAGCCCAGGGCGGCCCCGGCGATGGAGCGGTCGTAGAGGCCTTCCTGGATCAGCACCTGGCACAGGCCCAGGGCCACGGCCCCCTCGGTGCCGGGTTTGCAGGCCAGCCACTGGTCGGCCTGGCTGGCGGTGACCGAGGCCCGGGGCTCCACCTGCACCAGGGTGCCGGTGCGCTTGAAGTCCTTGCGCCAGGCGGCGAAGGCCTTGCGCACCGCCACCGGCGAGCCGAAGCCCTCCAACAACGGAGTGCCGAAGGAGATGACGTAGTTGGCGCCCAGGAGATCGAAGCCCAGGTTCTCATCTCCGGTCATGGCCCAGCCGGCCATGGCCAGGGTGTCGGCGGCGCTGACGTTGAAGCTTGTGTTGGGCGAGCCATAGGCGGCCATGAAGCGGCTCAAGAGCTCGCCGTCCAGGGTCTTGGCCTCGGTGCCCAGGGCGGCCACGGTATGGGCCTGGCCGGCCTTGTGCAGCTCGGCCAGCTTGCCGGCCACCAGGTCCAGGGCCTGCTCCCAGGAGGCCTCCACGTGCATGCCCGTGCGCTGGTCCAGGATCAGCGGGGTCTTGACGCGGAAGTCGTCGTAATAGAGGTTCTGCAGGGCCGAGGCATCCGCCGGCACCACGCCGCCCTTGCTGGTGGGGTGCTCGGGGTTGCCCTCCACCCGGATCAGGCGCTCGCCCTTGAGGCGGCCGGCGATCACGCACACCTTGACGCCGGTGCCGGTGGCCGGATTGACCGTGTTGGCGAAGGCCAGGGCCCCGTCCTCGGGGTTGGGTACCCAGTTCCAGTTCTGTGTCCAGATGGCCGAGTCGTCCATCAGTTTGGGGACCAGCGGGCTGGCGTGGAGGCCGACCACCGCTCCCACGGCGAACTTGACAAAAGCTCGTCTATCCCAGTTCATCGAGATCTCTCCTCGACCAGGTGGTCGCCTACTTGTGGCACACGAAGCAAGCGTCGCGCACGCCGTTGGCGCGGTGGCAGTCAGCGCAGTTGTCCATCTTCATGCGCTTGGGCGGATCGCCCATGCCCAGGATGCTCCAGCCCCAGATGTCGCGGCTGTAGCCGGTGAGCCGGTTTTGCTGGTAGGTGCGCAGCTTCTCGCTGTCGCCGTGGTCGCCGTGGCACTTCTTGCACTCCAGGCCGGCGTTCTCGGCGTGGGCGGCGTGGGAGAAGAAGACGCAGGCAGGCTGCTTGGAATAGACCTGCCAATCCACCGGCTTGCCCTTGTTGAGGTATTCCTCCACGAAGGTCTTCTCCTGGGGCGTGTTGCCCTGTGGAGAATCGCTGTGGCACTCCTTGCACTTGTCGGTGCTGGGAATGCCCGTGAAGGAGCCGTCCTCCCGGAAGCTGTGGCAGGACTTGCAGCCCTCGCTCACCTGCTCCATGTGGACCTTGTGGCTGAACTGGAAGGGCTGGGGTTTCTCGGCGTACAACAAAGCCGGCGTGCCCCAGAAGCCCAGGGCCGAGAACAGAACGAACCCCACCACAAAGAGCAGCCAGTCCGCGCCGGACCGTTTGGCCTGTCCTTGCTCATGCGTTGTCATATGACCCGTGCCTTATGCTTAAGCAAGTTTTTTGCCCCTAACCATGGGGCTGCCGGCCGCGGGGGTTGGTCCACCCGCTCCACCGCGACCATCTTCTTATTTAGAGTACCCCCTTCGCTCGGACCCCGGCGGGGCCTACCCGCCCCCCGAAATCTGCCGCACCATAACAACACCCAAGGGGGCGTGTCAACCCACAATGTAATGAATGTAGGAGATGTAAGGTGCTTGTTGTGCAATGAAAATGGCAATCACCCCCCGCCGGTTGCACAATGGCCCGCCGGGATCGTGATTTTGTGCAATCAGCCCTTGTGCAGGGCCGCCGCCCTTCTAATCACCTGAATAGTGTCGGGGGTTAAGCCGGCCTGGTCCAGGTCGCCAAGGGCCACCCAGCGGGCCGCGGCGGCGTCGTCGCCGGCCTGGGGGGGCCTCATCTCGGCCTGGCAGAGATAATCCAGCAGAATGTAGTGGTATTCCAGACGTCCTTGTGCATCCTTCAGGAGACGCTCAAAGACGCCCACCAGGGGACCGACCTCCACCGTGAGCCCGGTTTCCTCGCGCACCTCCCGGGCCACGGCCTGGGTGAGATTCTCGCCCAGTTCCACCGCCCCGCCGGGCAGGGACCACAGCCCCTGGCTGGGCGGGTGGCCGCGTTGGACCAAGAGCACCTGGCCGCCGGACAGCACCACCGCCCCCACGCCCAGCACCGGACGGTCGGGATATCGCCGGCCCATGAGCCTTGTCCCTACCCTGTCCTTGGCCCCTCAGTCCTGGGCCAGGCGTTGCCGGAAGTCGGCGATGGTCTGGGCCAGGCCCTGGGCTAGGTCCACCCGGGGGTACCAACTCAGGCGCGTTGTCGCCAGGCTGATGTCGGGCCGGCGCTGCACCGGGTCGTCGGGGGGCAGGGGGGCATGGATGATGGCGCTCTTGGAGCCGGTCATCTCCACCACCTTCTGGGCCAGCTCCAGGATGGTGAACTCGTGGGGGTTGCCCAGGTTGACCGGGCCGGTGAAGCCTTCGGCCTCCATCAGGGCCATGAGCCCGGCCACCATGTCGCTGATGTAGCAGAAGGAGCGGGTCTGCTGCCCCTGGCCGTAGACCGTGATGGGCTGGCCCAAAAGGGCCTGCACCACGAAGTTGCTCACCACCCGGCCGTCGTTGACGGCCATGCGCGGGCCGTAGGTGTTGAAGATGCGCGCCACGCGGATGTCCACGCCGTTGCTGCGGTGGTAGTCGAACATCAGGGTCTCGGCCAGGCGCTTGCCCTCGTCGTAGCAGGAGCGCAGGCCGATGGGGTTGACGTGGCCCCAGTAGTCCTCTGTCTGGGGGTGCACCTGGGGGTCGCCGTAGACCTCGCTGGTGGAGGCTTGCAGGATGCGGGCCTTGACCCGCTTGGCCAGGCCCAGCATGTTCAGCGTGCCCAAGACGTTGGTCTTGACGGTCTTGACCGGGTTGTACTGGTAGTGCACGGGGCTGGCCGGACAGGCCAGGTTGTAGACCTGGTCCACCTCCAGCAAGATGGGCTCAACCACGTCGTGGCGGATCAGCTCGAAGCGCGGCTGGCCCAAGAGGTGGGCGATGTTGGCCTTGTTGCCGGTGAAGAAGTTTTCCAGGCACAGCACCTCGTGCCCCCGCGCCAGCAGGGCCTCCACCAGGTGGGAGCCGATGAACCCCCCGCCGCCGGTCACCAGGATGCGTTTCAAGCTCCCTCCTCCTGTCTGCCCGCGATATACCTGGCCAGGGCCTCTGGCCATTCCGGCAGGGGGGCGCCCAGCACCCGCGCCGCCCGGCCGGCGTCCAGCACCGAGTAGGCGGGCCGCCTGGCCCCGCCGCCGGCCAGGTCCGTGTGGGCCGGCCGGGCCAGGCCAGGGTCCAGGCCGGCCAGCTCCAGGGCCTTTTGCGCCAACTCATGGCGCGAGGCCTGGCCCTGGTTGACCACGTGCAGCACCCCCCCCACCCAGCGCCCGCCCAAATCCAGCAAGGCCCGGGCCAGGTCGGCGGTGTAGGTGGGGCTGCCCACCTGGTCGCTCACCACCGGGAAGGGCCGGCCCGTCCGCCCCTGGGCGATGACCTTGTCCACGAAGCTAGCGCGTCCCGGGCCGAAGAGCCAGGCCGAGCGCGCGATCAGGGCGCCGGGCAGCTCGGCGGCCACCAGGCGCTCGCCCAGGAGCTTGCCGTGGCCATAGGCCGACAAAGGCGCCGGCGGGTCGTCCTCGCGGTAGGGCCTTTTCTCCTGGCCGTCGAAGACAAAGTCCGTGGACAGGTGCACCAGATGGGCCCCGGCCTCGGCGCAGGCCCGGGCCACGGCCTGGGCGCCCCGGCCGTTGACCGCCTCGGCCACTTGCGGCTCCCGCTCGGCCCGGTCCACGTCTGTGTAGCCCAGGCAGTTGAACACCAGGCGCGGCCGGCCCTGCTTGAGGGCCAGGCGCAACACGTCCAGCCGAGAGTGGGCCTGGCTGGCCTCCTGGCCCATCACCGGCAGTCGCGCCCGCAGGCAGCCCAGGCTGGCCTGGGCCTGGGCCTGCCCCACGGCCAGGCCGCCAGCCGGGGCGGAGGCCAGGGGCTGCCGGGCCAGGTCAAAGACCTCGCGGCCGCCCTCGATGATCTGGCAGCGCCCGCCGCAGGCCGCCACCAGGGCCTGGCCCAAGAGGCCCCGGTGACCCAGCACCAGTATCTCCTCAGCGTCCGGCATACATCCTCTGGTAATACTGGCGATACTCGCCCGAGGTTACCCGCCGGCACCATTCCTGGTGGCTCAGGTACCAGTCCACGGTACGCTCCAGCCCCTGGGCCAGGCCCATCTGGGGGGTGAAGCCCAATTCACGCTCCAGCTTGCCGGCGTCTATGGCATAGCGCCGGTCGTGGCCAGGGCGGTCCTTGACGTGGCGGATCAGGCCGGCCAGGCGCTCTTGGTCCTGGCCGGACTTGGCCGCCACCAGGGCGATAAGCCTTTGCACCAGCTCCAGGTTGGCCAGCTCGCTGTTGCCGCCGATGTTGTAGACCTCGCCCGGCCGGCCCTGGCGCAGCACCAGGTCGCTGGCCCGGCAGTGGTCTAGCACGTGGAGCCAATCGCGCACGTAGAGGCCGTCGCCGTAGACCGGTAGCTCGCGCCCGGCCAGGGCGTTCAATATCATCAGGGGTATTAGCTTCTCGGGGAACTGATAGGGGCCGTAGTTGTTGGAGCAGCGGGTGACCAGCACCTGCAACCCAAAGGTGTGGTGATAGGCCCGGGCCAACTGGTCGCCGGCGGCCTTGCTGGCGCTGTAGGGGCTTTTGGGGTCCAGGGGCCAGTCCTCGCGGAAGCGCCGGCCGTCCTCCAGCCGCAGCGCGCCGTAGACCTCGTCGGTGGAGACATAGAGGAAGCGGCGCTCTTGGCCGTCGCCCCAGGCCTGCTTGGCCGCGTGCAGCAGGCACTGGGTGCCCAGCACGTTGGTGCGCACAAAGGCCTGGGCGTCCTCGATGGAGCGGTCCACGTGGCTCTCGGCGGCGAAGTGGGCCACGCCGTCGGCCTGGGCCACCAGCGGCCCCACCAGGGCCGCGTCGCAGATGTCGCCCTGCACGAAGCGGTAGCGCCCGGGGTAGTCGGCCTCCACGTCAGCCAAGTTGGCGGGGTTGCCGGCATAGGTCAACAGGTCCAGGTTCACCACCTGGTCGCCGGGATGGCTGGCCAAGACATGGCGCACGAAGTTGGAGCCGATGAAGCCGCAGCCGCCAGTGACCAGAATGAGCAAGCCCTGCCTCCCCTTTGGTTTGGCAAATTGCCGTCCGGCCTGCATTATCTCCGAGGGGCCTGGCCCCGTCAAGGCCGCTGGGCCCGGTGCCCGGGCGGGCGTATACGAGTCGCTCGGTGCTGTGGTGCAAACCAGCGCTGGCGGCTCCCGCTGGAAGCTTGCGGCAAGGAATGAAAATTGGGGCCGTGTGCCCCTGCGGGCGATGACCAACCGGACTTGCCGGCTGCCCCGGCGCGTGCTAGTTAACAGCATTAGCCGCCGGGAGGGAGCATGAGCCAAGCCGACACCTGCCGCCATCACCCCCAGCAGAACGCGGTGGCCCTCTGCCAGAAATACGGCCACGGCCTGTGCGCCCATTGCCTGGAGGCCGACCCGGCCTGCCCCGACCCGGACATCTACTGCAAGTTCCGGCCGCAGTGCCTTATCCACTTCAACTACAAGGAGCGGCGCCGCCACCGGCGGGACCGCGGAGGCAAACCAATGACACCCACCGATTTCGCCGGCTTCATCACCCGCCTGCCCCAGGCCGACATCCCCATGGCCGGGGTCACGGCCTACCTCTTGGCCGCGCCCCAGGGCCAGGCCGTGTTCTTCAAGCTGCCGGCCGGGGCCTCGGTGCCGCCCCACAGCCACGGCGCCCAGTGGGGCATGGTGGTGCAGGGCGAGATCCTGTTGACCATCGACGGGGTGGAGAAGACCTATCGCAAAGGAGACGACTATTACATCGGCTCCGGCGTGGTGCACAGCGGGGTGATCAAGACCGACAGCCTGGTCATTGACGTCTTCGCCGACCCTGGCCGCTACAACGCCAAGGCCTGAGGGCCGGCGCCACCAGGTTATTTCAGACCACGGTCCTTCTTGGCTTGCGCTGGGGGACGCCCACAAAAGCGCGGCTTTGGGGGGGCATGGCTATGCGTTGCCTTCCAGTTGGTTGAAGGCCGTGCGTACCATGTCCAGTATCTGATGCAGGTCCGCCGGCTTGGTCAGGTAGCCGTCGAAGCCGGCCTGGCGGGCCGAGTCGGGCGTGAAGAGGCGGTGAAAGCCGGTCAGGGCGAAGATGCGCGCCTGGGGCTGCTTGGGGCGTATGGCCCGGCACAGGTCCAGGCCGCTCATGCCCGGCATGTTCAGGTCAAACAGCATTACCTGGATGGGCTCCTGCTCCAGGATGCTCAAGGCCTCGCGCCCATCGCGGGCCGCCGAGACCTCATAGCCGAACTCTTTGAAAAAACTGGTCAATATATCCCTGATTGCTGGCTCGTCGTCCACGACCAGTATCTTGGGGCTCATGGGAACCGCCTCGTCCAAGGATTGACCAAATATTTAATATTATAATACTCCATAGGGGAATGTGCAATCAAGCCCGTCTGGCGAGACGGCTTTAAAAACCGCCGGCCCCGGGGCTGGGGCTTGCCAGCCCCGGGGGGCATAATTTATTTTAGGGTTACGGTAACCCGCAAGCTGGGAGGCGAGCATGCCGGCCTACGAGTACCAATGCCAGAAGTGCCAGGAGGTCTTCACGGTCTACATGACCGTGAGCGAGCATGGCCATAAGAACCCCTCTTGCCCCAAGTGCAAGGGCCGCAAGCTGACCCAGCTTCTGGGCGGGGTCAGCGTCATCACCAGCAAGAAAAGCTAGGGGCGCTCAACCCCAGTTACAGGGGCAGCCGCCGGACTGGGCCAGCAAGGCTGAACCCCTACCTGCCCCTTTAGGCTCGGCCCGGGGCACCGGGTTAGCGGCTCAGGTAGGCCGCGAAGTCCAGCAGGTAGCGGCCAGCCACGTAGAGCAGCAGAATGGCCAGGCCCAGCTTGATCCACTTGGCCGGCACGAAGCGCTGGGTGCGGGCGCCCAGGTACATGCCGCAGACCCCGCCGAAGCCAAACAGCGCGCCCAGGAGCCAGTCCGGGGCCACGTGCATGCCGGCGTAGGAAGGCACCAGGGCCAGGACCTGATAGAAGAGCACGCCGGCCACCGAGGTAATGAAGGTGCCCATGAGGGCGGCCCCGGCCACGGTGTGCACGGGCAGGCCGTAGATGGCCACGAAGAAGGGGGCGATGATGGCCCCACCGCCGATGCCGTAGACCCCGCCCACCACCCCCACGACGAAGGCCATGGCGAAGATGCCCGGCGAGGAGCAGGAGTGCTCCCGGCCCTGGAAGCGGTAGGCCACGCAACGCCAACTGAATTCCAGGGTCTCCACCGTGAAGTCCTGGCTGACCACCTGGGCCTCCAGCTTGGGGCCGGCCTTGGCCTTTATCTCGGCCTTGCGGGCCTTGTTCAGGTCCATGAACATGCGCAGGCCGATATAGAGCAGCACGCAGCCCACGAAGGCCTTGAAGGTCTCCGGATAGGGCAGCCAGTGAATGCGGATGAAGCAGCCGATGATGACCCCCGGCAGGGTGCCCAGCACCACCACCCAGGTCAGGGGCCAGACCATGCGCCCCTCGCGCAGGTAGCGCCAGACCCCGCTGGGGATGGCCACCACGTTGAAGACCAGGTTGGTGGGGCTCACGGCCGGGCTGGTGAAGCCCAAAAAGCTCATCTGGAAGGGCAGCAGCAGAAAGGCCCCCGAGACGCCGCCCATGGAGGTGAAGAAGGAGACCACGAAGGCCACCAGGGGCGGCAGCCACAGGTAGGTCTGGACCCCGGAGATGGGAAACAAATATTCCATGACTGCTTATCTCCTCGTCAGTCCACGGTGAGTATCACCGCCGAGCTCTTGAAGACCACCCAAACCATCTCGCCAGGCTTGAGGCCCAGGCCCGCCACGCTATGGCGGGTGACCAGGGCGCAGACCTGGGTGCCGTCGCTCAAACCCACCATCACCTCGGCCGAGATGGCGTCGCTGGTGACGCGGCTTACGCGGCCATGCAGCCGGTTGCGGGCGCTGACCCGGGGGGGCTCGTCCCCCGCCACCAGGATCACCCAAGGCGCCTTGACCAGGGCCGTGACCAACGAGCCCCGGCGCAGGCCAAGGTTCTCCAGGCTGTCCTTGGTGATGACCGAAACGATGTTGAAGCCCCCGCTGGTGACCAACTCCACCTCGCACAACAGCCCCGAGCGCTTAAGCGCCGTCACCCGGCCCATGAAGCTGTTGCGGGCGCTGGTGCGCAGGCGGGTTTCTTTTTGCAGGTGGAAGCCCACCAAGCGGGCCACGTCCTCTTGGGCGAAGCTGACCAGGCCGGCGGTGAGGTTGGCCGTGCCCTGGCCCAGAATGCCCTGCACGATGGTCAGGGGCAGGCCCTGGCGCAGAAGCTCTATGGCCCGGGAGTTGCGCAGCACCCGAGGACTGGCCAACTCGCGGGGCAGGCCGCACTCCTGGGCGCGGGCCTGGAACTGGCGGCGCACGTAGCCCTGGTCCAGGGCCAGGAGCCGGCCGGCCAGGCCGGACTGGGCGCTGGCGGCCAGCACCAGGGCCAGTTCCCGGGCCACGTCGGCGGGTATCTGCACCTGGCGCCCCGCCGCGCCGCCCAGGCGCAATAGCCCCCGCTCCAGGTCCAGGTCTTGGGTTTCGTCCAGGGCCAGCACCTCGCCCAGGCGGGCGCCGCTGAAACGCAAGAGCAGATAAGCCGCCCATACCCGCCCTCGGGCCTGACGGTGGGCTGGCCGGCCGGCGGCCTGGCACCAGGCGCGGAAGGCCCCGCCCAGGGCCGTGAGCTGCTCGGGTTCCAGGTACTTGACCTCCTCGGGGATGCTGAAGACCCGCGCCGGGTCGGGCGGCCGGGTGAGGGGTGATGCTTCCTCCGCCCCCGGGGCTGGCGCCTTGCCCTGGTTCAGGGCGCGCAGGAACTTCTTGACGTTCTCGGGCATGGCCTCTCCTTATACCAATATGCAATCAAAGCCATCCATGGCTTTGATTGCTGATCGGCCGGGCAAAAGCGTGATTTTGCCCGGCCTCCCGGGCGCTTACGCGCCCGGCGGGCCGTCCATGGCCCGCATGCCAAGTTGCGATCAAACTATTCGTTTGATCGCAACTTGGTATTAGTCACGATTTTATAAAAATTAGTGACCGCGTGGCAAGCAAAATGGCCACCCCGGGCGGGTGGCCAAACCAGATATTCTGGCGGGCGTGGGCCGGCTCAGGCGGGGCCGTCCTCCAGGGCCAGCCATATGTCCTGGCCGGGCTGGAGGTTCAGGCGGCGCAGGGCCTCCAGGGGCAGGCGCGCCGATAGGGTCTGCTCCCCGGCCCGCACCTCCACCCTGCCCTGCCCTGCTTCCTGGTCCAAGGCCAAAGCCAGCACCCGGCCGGCCACGGTCCGTTGGCCGTGCTTGAGGTCCGCGGGCAGGCGCAGGTGCAGGGCCTGGATCGGGATTTCGCGGGGCGCGCCCGCCGGGACCGGAGGGGCGGTTTGCAGGCGGCCGTAGGCCAGGCGCCACACCTGGTCCACGGTGCGCCCCAGCCACTCCAGGTCGTGGCTGGCCACCACCAGGGTGCTGCCCCACTGGTCGCGGGCGGCCAGGGCGGCCAGGCGCAATAGCTCGGCGCTCTTGGCGTCCACCCCGGCGGTGGGCTCGTCCAGCAAGAGCACCCGGGGCCTGAGCAGTAGGCGGGCGGCCAGGGCCACCCGTTTGGCCTCGCCGCCGGAGAGCTCATACCAGCGCCGCCGGGCAAAGGTCTTGGGCTCCAGGCCCACCCAGGCCAGGGCCTCCTCCAGGGCCTTTGGCCGTGCCTGCTCCCGCCCGCGCAGCTTGAGGCCATAGGCCAGGTTGGCGGCCACGCCGCGCTTTAGCAGGTAGGTATCCTGCAACAGCATGGTGATGCCCTGCCTGGCGCCGGGGGTGTGAGGGGCGCGCGGCTGGCCGTCGAAAAGCACCTCGCCCTGGCTGGGCTCCTCCAAAAAGGCCAGGATGCGCAAGAGGGTGCTCTTGCCGCTGCCGTTGGGGCCGCACAGGCCGATCACCGCGCCGGCGGCGATGTCCAGGTGGGGGATGTCCAGGGCCGGCAGGTCGCCGTAGCGGTGGAGCAAGCCGCGCAGATTATACAGGGGCGCGCTCACGGCGTGGCCCCCCGCCGCAGCCTAATCAGGCACAGGTTGACCAACAGGGCGAAGGCCAACAGCACCATCCCCAGGGCGATGCCCTGGGCGAACTCGCCCTTGCCCGTCTCCAGGGCGATGGCCGTGGTGACGGTACGGGTGTGCCACTTGATGTTGCCACCCACCATCATGGCGATGCCCACCTCGGTCACCACCCGGCCATAGGCGTTGACCGCCGCGGCCAACAGGCCGTGACGGGCCTCCCACATGGTGGTGAGCGCCAGTTGGCGGCGGCTGGCCCCCAGGGTCAAGAGGGTCATCCCCAGGCGGCGGTCCAGGCTCTCCACCGCCGAGGCGGTCAGGGCCACCACCACCGGCAGGGCCAGGATGGCCTGGCCGATGGCCAGGCCGGGCAGGGTGAACAACAGCCCCCAGTGGCCCAGGGGGCCGCGCCGGGAGAGAAAGGCGTAGACCACCAGGCCGATGAGCACCGTGGGCAAGGCCAGGCCGGTGTCCACCACGGTGCGCACCAGCCGCTGGCCCCGGAAGCGCCCGTGCCCCAGCCAGAAGCCCAGCGGCAGGCCCAGGAGCAGGCTGGCCAGCATGGCCAGGCTGGAGGAAAAGACCGTGGCCCAGAGCGCCGAGAAGGTCTCGGGGTCGCCCCCGAAAAGCAATCTCAGGGCCTGGGCCAGGCCATCCAGGATGTAGTCCAAACCTTGCCTCTTTTAACCTCGTCAGCGTCTCCACGGGAGCCGGCCAAGCTGGCTGGGCAACAGCGCCACCCGACCCGATATGGGAGCCGAGGCTCTCGGCCTACTTGCCGGCGTTGGGGGTGAAGAGTTGCTTGCCGTGGGCCTTGAATCCGGCGATGAGCTGCTGCCCCTGGGGCGAAACCAGCCAGTCACCGAAGCGCTTGGCCAGGGCCTGCTTGGCCTGGGGGCACTTGGCCGGATTGACCTCGATGACGCTGTACTGGTTCAAGAGTTCGGGCTCGCCCTCCAGGAGCACCACGATGGGCGGCTGGCCCTGGTTGTCGGCCTCGAACTTGAAGAAGGTGCCGCGGTCGCAGATGGTGTAGCCCTTCTTCTCGCCGGCCAGGGCCAGGGTGCTAAACATGCCCTGGCCGGCCTGCAAATACCAGGGCTCCTGCTCGGGCACCTGGCCACCGCCCTTCTTCCACAGACTTTGCTCCATCATGTGGGTGCCGGACTTGTCGCCCCGGCTGACAAAGGTGGCCTTGGCCCCGCGCAGGGCGGCCAGGGCCTGGGCCATGGTCTGGCCCTTGACCTTGGCGGGGTCCCCGGCCGGTCCCAGGAGCACGTAGTCGTTGTACATCACCTGGCGGCGGTTGATCCCCGCGCCGGAATCCACGAATTTCATCTCAGCCCCGGGCGCGTGCACCAGCACCACGTCCACGTCGCAGTTCTTGCCCAGCTCCAGGGCCTTGCCCGTGCCGGTGGAGGTCCACTTCAGCTCGATGCCGGTGTCCTTCTGGAACAGGGGCGCCAGGTAGTTGAGGAGCCCGGTGTCCTCGGTGCTGGTGGTGGTGGCCATCATGAGCTGGTCAGCGGCCGGGGCCGGGGCGGCGCCCAGGCCCAGGCCCAGGGCTAACAGGCAGCAGATCAAGGCGGCTGAACGCGCAAGCATGGCTAAACTCCTCCCTCGGGTGGTTGAGCGATGTCCTGGCGAGGCGGCCGGCCAAGGGCCGGTCATCCCCGCTAGGCCTATGTCAATATTGGCACATGATAGAGGGAGATGGCACGCTAGGCAAGAGGGAACCAAGAATCAATCCTCGGGGCGTGTTTGGCCCTTGGCGGCCTCTTGGCCAGCCACGTTTGCGTAATTACCATTATGTAATTCACCCCTGACCGTGAAATACGCCCGGCCCCCGGCAGGGGTACGCGCCCCCGGGCCGGTCCCAGCGCCCAGCCGGCTACCTGGGCAAAAGCCTATAATTACGAACCTATGGCCCGGGAGGACTGGGCCTGGCCCTGACGGGGCCGTCTGGCACCTTTCTTGCCACCCAGGGGAGCAGCCCTGGCCCGGCACCACCCTGGGCGGGCCAGGCCGGCCCAAGGACGCGCTGAACTTTCTTCACCCTTAGCAGGGGTCGCATCATGGAAAGCTCGCTGGCCGCCGCCCTCCCCGCCCCGGCCCTGTCCGCGGCCCGCTCGCGCCTTCTGGTGGGGCTCTATACCCTGGCCATCCTGGCCAGCGCGGGCCTGCTCTTCTGGTGCGAGCTGCTCTTCGGCAAGATGGTCCTGCCCCTGGCCGGCGGCACCCCGGCGGTGTGGAACACCTGCCTGGTCTTCTTCCAGTTGGCGCTCCTGGCCGGCTACCTCTACGCCTTCCTGGCCACCCGCTACCTGAGCCTGCGCGCCCAGGTGCTGGTCCAGTTGTCCCTGCTGGCCCTGTCGTTGACCACCCTGCCCCTGGCCGTGGCCCGCCAGTGGCTGCCCCCCGCCGAGGCCAACCCCATACCCTGGCTCTTGATGCTCCTGGCCGCCAGCCTGGGGCCGGCCTTCTTCATGCTCTCCACCACCGCGCCCCTGTTGCAGGCCTGGTTCGCCCAGAGCGGCCACCCCGCCCGGCACGACCCCTACTTCCTCTACGCCGGCAGCAACCTGGGCAGCATGGCCGCCCTCCTGGGCTTTCCGGTGCTCATCGAGCCTTTCTTGACCCTCAAGGAGCAGGCCTGGTCCTGGTCCCTGGGCTACGGGCTGCTGGCCCTGCTGGTGGCCGCCTGCGCCGGGGCCTGTTTGCTCTGGCGTCATCCCCAGGGGGACCACGCCGCGCCGCCGGCTCCCGCCCCGGCCCTGGCCGTGCCCCTGTCCTGGCGGGGGCGCCTGCGCTGGCTCCTGCTGGCCCTGGTGCCCTCCAGCCTGCTCATGGCCGTGACCACCCACCTGTCCACCGACGTGGCGGCCATGCCTCTGTTGTGGGTGGTCCCCCTGGCCCTGTATCTGCTCTCCTTCATCCTGGTCTTCGCCCGCCGGCCTCCCATACCCACGGCGGCCATGACGCGGGTGCTGCCCTTCCTGCTGCTGCCCCTGGTGATGCTGCTGGCCGGCCCGGCCCTGACGGCCTGGTACGTGTCCATGCCCCTGGAGCTGATGGTGCTCTTCGTGGCCTGCATGGTCTGCCATGGCCAACTGGCCGCCAGCCGCCCGGCCGCCAGCCGCCTGACCGAGTTCTATTTTTGGATAAGCCTGGGCGGGGCCTTGGGCGGGCTGTTCAACGCCATCGCCGCCCCGCTGCTGTTCAACTGGGTGGCCGAGTACCCCATCGCCCTGGTGCTGGTGGGCATGATGCTCCCGGCCAGCCGCCAGGCGGCCACTGGCCGCTGGGCGCCCTGGCTGGACTGGCTGCTACCGGCCCTGCTGCTGGGGCTGCTCCTGGCCGGGCGCTGGGGCCTAAGCCTGAGCGGCAACCCCACCATAGGCTTCTACGGCGTGCTGGGGCTGAGCGGCCTGGCCATCATCTGGTGTCTGAGCAGCCGGGAACGCCCCCTGCGCCTGGGTCTGGGTGTAGGGGCCGTACTGCTGGCCGGCTTCCTGGCCGGCCAGGCCGGCGTGATCGAGGCCCAGCGCAGCTTCTTCTCGGTGCTCAAGGTGCGGCACGACCCGGCGCACAACTTCCACGTGTTGGGCCACGGCAACATCGTGCATGGCTTCCAGGCCTGGGAACCAGGGGAGCGGCGCCGGCCCCTGGCCTACTACCACCCCGATGGCCCCGTGGGCCAGATCATGGGGTCCCTGCGCCGCTCCGGCGGCAGCCGCGTGGGCATCATCGGCCTGGGGGCCGGTGGCCTGAGCGCCTATGCCCAGCCCGGCGACCAGTGGACCTACTACGAGATAGATCCCCTGGTCAGGGACATCGCCCAAAACCCCGCCTTTTTCACCTTCCTGGGCGACGCGCCGGCGCCTGCGCGGGTGGTGCTGGGCGACGCCCGCCTGACCCTGGCCCAGGATGGCCTGGCCCGCTATGACCTGTTCGTCCTGGACGCCTTCAACTCCGACGCCATCCCCGTGCACCTGGTCACCCTGGAGGCCCTGGGCCTCTACCTGGAGCGCCTGGCCCCGGGTGGCCTGCTGGCCCTGCACGTCACCAACCGCTACCTCAACCTGGAGGGCATGGTGGGCCGCCTGGCCCAGGAGGCCGGCCTGGCGGGGCTTATCCGCCGCGACAAGGTGCTGGACCACGCGGCTGGCCGCAACCCCTCGGTGTGGGTGGCCCTGGCCCGCCACCCCGCCGACCTGGAGCACCTGGGCCGCCAGCCAGACTGGCGCCCCCTAAGCCCCGACGCCCAGGCCCGGCCCTGGAGCGACGATTACAGCAACGTGCTGCGCTATCTGAAGTGGCTGTCGCCAGAGGATAAGCTGGACAGGCCATCCTGAAGGCTGCCCAGCGCGCCGCCCAACCACGGCAGCCTCACGGGCATGCCCGAAACCACCCGGGGTGGCCCGCCAGCCTAACCGGCCTGGCCGCCCTGGCCCCAACCCGGTCTAGCCCCGGCGCCCCGCCGCGCCGCTCTCCCCCTGTGCGCCGCCCTTCTTGCCATGCCTGGCTTGACGTGCGAGACCCCCGTGGATTAACATGCAAATCCGTAGGTTTTATCGAGCATGCCTGGATCGCCGCGGTTTCTTTTTTGCTTAAGAGGGAGGCTTCAACGATGGGAGATAACCACCGGGACCATGGTGCAGGTCTGACCCGCAGGCAATTTTTAACCTCCACGGCCTTGCTGGGGGGCATGGCCCTCATGGGCGCGCCGTTGACCTGGGCCCAGGCCAAAAACCGCATCTCGGTGGCCACCGGCGGCACCGGGGGGGTGTACTATCCCTATGGCGGTGGCATCGCCTCGGTGATCTCCAAATACCTGCCAGGCGTGGAGGCCACGGCCGAGGTGACCGCCGCCTCGGTGGACAACTGCCGCCTGGTGGCGGCGGGCAAGGCCGACCTGGGCTTCGTCATGGCCGATTCGGCCTACGACGCCGTGACGGGCGCCGGCAAGTTCAAGGACAAATTGCCCCTCATGAACGTGGCCGTGCTCTACTCCAATTTCATGCACGTGGTGGTGACCGACGACAAGATCAACAGCGTGGCCGACCTGAAGGGCAAAAAGGTCTCCACCGGCGCCCCGGGCAGCGGCACCGAGGTCAAGGCCCTGCGGGTGTTGGAGGCCTTTGGCATAGACCCGGACAAGGACATCAAGCGCGACCGCCTGGGGGCCAGCGAATCGGCCGGCGCCCTGAAGGACAACAAGGTGGAGGCCTATTTCTGGGACGGCGGCCTGCCCACGGCCTCGGTGTTGGACCTGGCCGCCACTCCGGGCACGACCATCAAGCTTCTGCCCAGCGGTGAGGCGGTGAGCAAGATGGTCGGCAAATATGGCCCGGTATACTTCCCCAAGACCATCCCCAAGGCAATCTATCCGGGCATGAAGGCCGACGTGCCCGTGGCCGCCGTGGCCAATCTGCTGTTGTGCAACCAAAAAGCCGACCCGGAACTCATCTACAACATCCTCAAGACCATGTTCGAGCACCACGCCGAACTGGTGGCCATCCACAAGGAGGCCCTGCACCTTACCCTGCAAGAGGCGGTGGTTGGTTCGCCAATCCCCTTCCACCCCGGCGCGGTGAAGTTCTTCAAGGAAAAGGGCGCCAATATTTGATTCGGCGGGCCAAGGCCCTGGCCTGGCTGATCCTGGCCGGCGTCCTGTGGGTTTGTCCGCCGGGGTCCTGTCCGGTGGCCATGGCCGCCGGGCGGGACGCGGTCTTGCATGTCTGGACGCTGGAGCCGGCCAGTCTGCTTTGGGAGGTGGCCCTGCCCGGCGATGGCCGGTTCTGCCTGGGGCACGTGAACTCCATTTACGAGGCCCCGGTGCGGGAGTGCTTCCAGGCCAGGCCGGGGGGGGGCTGTTGGTTGGTGGAGGTGCAGAGCCCCTCGCCGGCGGTCTTCGAGTATTACGGCCTGGAGCCGCCAGTCACGGGACGAGCCGTCTTGCGCCGTCCCCTGGGTGACTTTCAGGTACGTAGCCACGACTATTCCCGGCACCACCTCACGGTAGGGGACCGGACCCTGCGCCTGGACCAGTTGGCCCAGCCGGGACAGGCCCTGGTCTTCAAGGTGGCGTCCACACCCTAAACCGGCCTCGCCAGGCCCAGCAGGTAACATCGTGAGTGAACAGCAGCCCCAGGATTTTCAGATCAGCGAAGAGCGCCTGACCCAAGCCCAAAAATACATCGAGGAAGAGGAAGGCGTGACCCGGCGCCTGACCGGGGTCATGCAGCAGGTCATCACCTGGGCCGCCATCGCCATGAGCCTGTTCCACCTCTACGCCGCCGTGGCCTCCATCACCACCCAGATACTGCGCGGCCTGCACGTGATGATGGTGCTGTTCCTGAGCTTTTTGGTGTTTCCTCCCACCCCCAGACAGCAGGGCCGCATCAACTGGTACGACGTGGTCCTGGCCCTGGTGAGTGCCTCCACCATCATCTACATGCTCTATGACTTCGAGGAATTCATCTACCGGGCCGTCATCCCCGAGACCTTGGACCTCGTCTTCGGCGTGGCCCTGATGCTCCTGGTGCTGGAGGCCACCCGGCGCTCCACCGGCTGGATCATGCCCCTGGTGGTTAGCCTGTTTTTGGTCTACGCCTTCGTGGGCCCCTGGCTGCCGGCCCCCTGGACCCACCGCGGCTACGACCTGGAACGCGTCGTGGGCCACATGTACATGACCCTGGAGGGCATCTTCGGGGTGCCCATTGACGTCAGCTCCACCTTCATCATCCTGTTCACCATCTATGGCGCGGTGCTGGAGTACTCCGGGGCGGGCAAGTTCTTCATTGATTTTTCCTTCGCGGCCATGGGGCGCAAGCCCACCGCCGCCGGCCGCACCATCACCCTGGCCTCCTTCCTGCTGGGCGGCCCCTCGGGCAGCGGCGTGGCCACCACCGTGACCCTGGGCTCGGTGGCCTGGCCCATGCTGGCCAAGGCCGGCTACGACAAGGAATCAGCCGGCGGGCTCTTGTCGGCCGGCGGCATCGGGGCCATCCTCTCGCCACCGGTGCTGGGCGCCGCCGCCTTCCTCATCGCCGAGATACTCAAGATTTCCTATCTCGATGTCATCCGCATGGCCTGCATCCCCACCATCCTCTACTACTGGTCCATCCTGCTGATGGTGGAATACGACGCCAAGCGTTTCGGCGCCACCCTGGTGGAGACCCTGGAGGGCGAGTCCCTGGGCGCCCTGACCCGGCGCTACTGGTACCACTTCTCCTCCCTGCTGGGCATCGTGGTGCTGATGGTGGTGGGCTTCACCCCCATCTGGGCGGTGTTCTGGGCCACGGTGCTGGCCTTTGGCGCCAGCTATCTGCGCAAGGACACGGCGCTGACCTTTCCCAAGGCCAAGAAGGCCCTGGAAAGCGGCTCCATCGGCGTGCTCTCCGTGGCCTGCACCTGCGCCAGCGCCGGCATCATCGTGGGCGTGGTGACCCTGACCGGCCTGGGGCTCAAGTTCTCCTCCATCATCATCTCCTACGCCCAGGGCAACCTGTTCCTCACCGCCCTGTTCACGGGCGTGCTGATGTGGGTCATCGGCCTGGCCGTGCCAGTGACGGCCTCCTACATCATCGGCGCGGTCATCGCCGCCCCGGCCCTCATCATGCTCAAGGTGCCCGAGGCGGCGGCCCACATGTTCATCTTCTACTACGCCGTGCTCTCCGAGGTCTCCCCGCCCACGGCCCTGTCACCCTTCGCGGCGGCGGCGCTCACCGGCGGCGACCCCTTCAAGACCATGATGATGGCCTGGAAGTACACCCTGCCCGCCTTCATCGTGCCCTTCATGTTCGTGCTGCACCCCGACGGCGTGGGCCTGCTCTTGGAGGGCGACTGGCTCAACATGATCTGGACCTTCTTCACCGCCATGCTGGGGGTGTGGGCCCTGGCCGCCGGGGCCAGCGGCTGGTTTTTGCGCAAGTCCTCGCCCTGGCAGAGCGGGCTGCTCTTGGCGGGCGGCCTGTGCCTGGTCTACGCCTCCACCGTCTTCGACCTGATCGGCATCGGCCTGATGGTCCTGGTGGGCCTGACGCAGAAGTACCTGCCCACGCGGGGCGCGGCCTGAGAGGCGAGGGCCAGACCAAGGAGTCCCGCCCACATCATCCTTGTCCCCATCTTGAACCCCGCCCGGGGCCTTGCCGGCCCTTGTTAGGGACCTGATACCAAGTTGCGATCAAACGAGTAGTTTGATCGCAACTTGGTATGCGGGCCATGTATCCACCCCAAGCAAACTGCGTTTGCTTGGGGACCCCGGGGAATGGCCCGCCGGGCGCGTAAGCGCCCGGGAGGCCGGGCATAACCACGCTTTTGCCCGGCCGATAAGCAATCAAAGCCATGGATGGCTTTGATTGCTTATTGGTATGAGTGGCCCTTGTCACCAAATTGTTACGCACAAGTAAC
>JACRDC010000039.1 GCA_016218705.1 Desulfarculus sp. | reverse complement strand
GCCCGCTTCGTCGAGTCCTACAACCGCTCCTGGCGCCTCGAAAGACTGGGCTACATGAGCCCTCTGGAATACAGGCAGGCCTACTTGACCAGGTTGGCCGCCTGATGACAAACTCGTGTCCAGTGAACCGGGGCCGATTCAGTTTGATATGAACTTGGTATTACAGCAAAGCCCCCAGCAAGCGCGCCGTGTCGCGCACCAGGTCGGCGCAGCGGGTGCCGAACAGGCCCGCCTCCTTGGCCTGCCTGAGGCCCTCGTCGCTGGAGATGTCCACGCCCAGGAGCTCCCGGCATTCCAGGCTGCCGTGCAGCTCCTTGAATCGCCTCATTAGCTCCCGCACGGCCCCGTAGGACCGCTGGCGCAGCGCCAACTCGTTGCCAGCCTGGCCCTGGCAGGCCAGCCCAAGCACCAATACCGCCCCCGTGATCGCCCCGCAGGTCAGGGCCGAACGGCCCAGGCCGCCTCCCAAGGCCCGGCCCAGGTCCTGGGCCAGTCCCTGCTCCAGGCCGTAGGCCGCGCCGAAGCCGGCCAGCATGGCCTGGCTGCAATTGCATCCCTGGCCGAATAGCTCCATCACCTTCTCCACCCTGTCCATGACCCTGCTCCCTTTCTGATTGCGTTGGCGGCTATTATCGTAAATAGTAGATATTGTCTAATTGATATCGTGTCCAACGATTTATCGCGATGGCTGGCATCGCGGGAAGTGATCGGTTTAATGCATGGAGTTGCGCAGCCTTAAGACCTTTAGGATGGTGGCGGCCCTCTTGAGCTTCCAGCGCGCGGCCCGGGCGCTCAACTACGCCCAGTCCACGGTTTCGGCCCAGGTGCGGGCCTTGGAGGAGGAGCTGGGCGTACCCCTGTTCGAGCGCCTGGGGCGGGCCATCCTGCTCACCGAGGCCGGCGAGCGGCTGTTGCCCTACGCCGAGAAGCTGCTGGCCCTGGCCGAGGAGTCCAAAGCCGAGGTGGCCAGCGGTCTGCCCGCCCAGGGCATGCTGACCATACGGGTGCCCGAGACCCTGGCCATCCACCGTCTGCCGGCGGTGCTGGCCTGGTTCCGGCGGCGCTGGCCGGGGGTGGGGCTGTCGCTCGTTACCTGCGCCCATGACAGCCTGGCCGGCGATCTGGCCAAGGGCCTCACCGACCTGGCTTTTCTGCTGGCCGAGTCCATCGTGGCCCCGGACCTCAAGGTGGAGGCCCTGGCCTATGAGCAATTGACGCTGGTGGCGCCGCCCGGCCACCCCCTGGCCGCCCTGGCCTCCTGCCCCCTGGCCGCCCTGGAGGGCCAGGACCTCTTGCTCACGCGCACCGATTGCAGCTACCGCAAGCTGTTGCGGCAGGCCTTGGCCCAGGAGGGGGTGCGGCCGGGGGCCATCCTGGAGTTGAACAGCACCGAGGCCATCAAGCGCTGCGTGGCCGCCGGCCTGGGCCTGTCGGTGCTGCCCCGGGTGGCGGTGGAGGACGAGTTGCGGCGCGGCCGCTTGGCGGCCCTGAACCTGGAGCAGGGAGACATGGAGGTGGCGGTGCTGATGGTCTGGCACAAGGACAAGTGGCTCTCCCCCGGCCTGCGGGCCTTCATGGAGGCCGCTCGCCAGGGCCTGGGCCCTGGTTTACCCGCGCCCCCGCCTGGTGCATAATTGGGCTTAGCCACTGACCCATTGCCGCAAGAAAGCGATAAGCACATGTCCAAGAAAGCCCCCGAGGCCCCGGCCGCCGCCAACCCCAGCCACAGCCCCCATCACAAGGCCGCGGCCCCCCTGGCGCCGGCGCGTCCCCAGGTGGTGCATGACGTAAGCCTCTTGAGCGACCAGGACCTCTACCTGTTCAACGAGGGCACCCACCTCCAGCTCCACCACAAGCTGGGCGCCCACCCCCTGGAGGCGGGAGGCCAGCGGGGGGTCTATTTCGCGGTCTGGGCGCCCAACGCCCAGCGGGTCTTTGTCATGGGCGACTTCAACGACTGGAAAAACGACGAGCTGGAGATGTGGCAGCGGAGCTCCTCGGGGGTGTGGGAGGGCTTCGTGCCGGGCCTGGAGCCGGGGGTGCGCTACAAGTTCCACTTGCACTCGCGCCATCACGGCTTTCGGGTGGACAAGGCCGATCCCCTGGGGGTTTTCCACGAGACCCCGCCGCTCACCGCCTCCATTGTCTGGGGCCTGGACTACCAGTGGGGCGACGGCCAGTGGCTGGAAAGACGGGCTCGCTCCAGCTTCCTGAAAGAGCCCATGAGCATCTACGAGGTGCATCTGGGCTCCTGGCGGCGCAAGCCCGAGGACGGCGGGCGCGCCCTGACCTACCGCGAGCTGGCGCGGGAGCTGGCCGACTACGTGGCCGACATGGGCTTCACCCACGTGGAGTTCCTGCCGGTGATGGAGCACCCCTTCTACGGCTCCTGGGGCTACCAGACCACCGGCTACTTCGCACCCACCAGCCGCCAAGGCTCGCCCCAGGACTTCATGTTCCTGGTGGACACCCTGCACCAGCGGGGCATCGGCGTGATCCTGGACTGGGTGCCCAGCCACTTCCCCAGCGACAACCACGGCCTGGTCTTCTTCGACGGCACCCACCTCTACGAGCACGCCGACCCCCGCCAGGGCTTCCACCCCGACTGGCTGAGCTACATCTTCAACTACGGCCGCAACGAGGTGCGCTCCTTTTTACTCAGTAGCGCCCGCTTCTGGCTGGAGGTGATGCACGCCGACGGGCTGCGCGTGGACGCCGTGGCCTCCATGCTCTATCTGGACTACTCGCGCCAGGACGGGGAGTGGATACCCAACCAGTACGGCGGCAACGAGAACCTGGAGGCAGTGGAGTTTCTGCGCCGCTTCAACAGCGAGGTCTACGGGACTTTCCCCGGCAGCCAGACCATCGCCGAGGAGTCCACGGCCTGGCCCATGGTCAGCCGGCCCACCTACCTGGGCGGACTGGGCTTTGGCTTCAAGTGGGACATGGGCTGGATGCACGACATGCTCTACTACATGACCCGCGAGCCCATCCACCGCAAGTATCACCACGGCCAACTCACCTTCCGCATGCTTTACGCCTTCACCGAAAACTTCGTGCTGCCCTTGAGCCACGACGAGGTGGTGCACGGCAAGGGCTCGCTGCTTAACAAGATGCCTGGCGACGACTGGCAGAAGTTCGCCAACCTGCGGCTTCTCCTGGGCTACATGTATGCCCAGCCGGGCAAGAAGCTGCTTTTCATGGGTGGCGAGATAGGCCAGTGGCGGGAGTGGAACCACGACGACAGCCTGGATTGGCACCTGCTGGAGCAGGCCCCCCACGCAGGCCTGCAAGGCTGGGTGCGCGACCTTAACCGCCTCTACCAGGACGAGCCGGCCCTGCACCAGCGCGACGCCTCCTGGGAGGGCTTTGAGTGGATTGACTGCAACGACAGCCAGGCCTCGGTAGTCAGCTTCATAAGGAAGGGCGGCCAGCCGGGGCAGGTGATGCTGGTGGCGGCCAACTTCACGCCGGTGCCCAGACAGGGCTACCGGGTAGGGGTGCCGCAGGGGGGGCACTGGCGCGAGGTGCTCAACAGCGACGCCGGCGATTACCAAGGCAGCGGCCTGGGCAACGCCGGCGGGGTGATGGCCGATGACCAGCCCTGCCATGGCCGGCCCCACTCGCTTAGTCTGACCCTGCCGCCCCTGGCGGTGGTGTTTTTACGGTGGGAAGAATCGTAGGGGTTCCAGCAGGGGAGGAGTTCATCGCCTACCGTATTGGTTTTCGCCGAACAACACACGGGCGGGGATAAACCCCGCCCCTACATCAAGAAAAGGCAATTATCACGTTGTCTTAATGTAGGGGCGGGGTTTATCCCCGCCCGTCTTCGTTGGCGCCGCAAGCCCTCAGCGGGAGCCCAGCAGGCCGGCCAGGGTTCAGCTCCACCCGACCCGTATTGGGAAGCGAGGCACTCGTCCCCCGCCCCTTGTGTGTTCAACTTAGGTCTGTACGGGAGCCGACGGGGTTGGTCAGGGGAGAGCGCCGCTCGACCCGCATTGGGTGCCCAGGCCCTGGGCTAGCCTCGCTTGCGGCTGCTTTGCAGGGGCACGCCGGCGTAGTGGGCGCGGCAGAGGAGCTGCATCAGCTCACCCTGCAGACGGCCGTACTCCAGGAGCAGCATGTCGTTGATGCGCGCGATGGAGGCCTGAATGCGCAGGCGCTGCTCCGGGGTCCAGTAGGTGTAGTATTCCAGGGCCAGCACCGCCAGCGAGCGCAGGACGCGCACCGCCACCTGGTCTATGAAGTCCACGATGCGGAAAGGCCGCGCCAGGGTGGGCAGGATGTGGATGAAGCAGTGGCGGTAGGAGTCCACCAGCTCCAGGAAGGCCTTCTCCTGGGCCGGGGACTCGGCGGGGGTGGGGCTGAGCCAGGGGATGGGGCCAGGCGGCAGGAGGCCTGGCTGGCGCAGTTGGCTCAAGGCTTCCTCGAAGCTGATGAACTCCTTCTGGCCCTGGCCGTTGGGGCGCACCACCTCGCGGCCGGCCTTGCGCAAAAGCTCCACCATCATGCCGTAGATGGCCCCGTGCAGGGCCACGCCGAACCACTTCCACTTCTCGATGTCGGTGCGCCTGAGCGCCCAGACCGCGTGCTCCAGGTTGTCCACGATGTTGCCGGCGTCGGTGGCCGAGAAGTAGCCACCCTCGCGGGGGCGAAAACCCAGGGTGCTGAAGGCCCAGGCCTGCCAGTCAATCTTGGCCGCCCGCGCCCGGTGGATGATATCGCACAACTCGCGGTAGCGGGTCTCGTAGCTCATGATGTGGGGTTTGGCCTGGGCGTAGGCCTCGGCCAGGGTCTGGTCAATGGCCGCCAGACGCTCCATGGCCTCGGGCACGGTCATGCCCTGATTGGAGCCCAGGCCGCTCAGGCGGCTGCGGCGGGGATTCACGATGTCTTGCCTCCCAGGGGCCCGAAGGCTTAGGTTGCACGCACGCGGTGCTGACGGCCTTCCGCAAAAACGGCACTGAATCGCCCCGTATGATAGCAGAACTTAAGCCCGAGGGAGGCGGGTTTTGCACAATTTTTCGCGGGCCGGCTTGTGCAATAGCGCCCCACCGGCCAGGCGCAATAGGCGCCGCCACCTGTGGCCCCCGATAATGGTATGCGTATTATCAGCTAGTTGCCGCAAGACCGGCCAGGATGTCCCCCAGGGCGCGGCCGCTGGCTTGCTCAAGGCGGGCCTGGATGGCGCATGCGTTGTGCCAACGCCGCTGGATGGCCCCGGCCAGTACGGGGTCGGCGCCGTGGCGCGCTAGCTTGGCCGCGAAGCGCTCATCCAGGCCCACCAGGGTTGCGCCCTCCACCAGCTTGTCGGCCAGGTAGAGCAGCTCGGCCTCGCCCGGGGGACCGGCGGCGAGTGGCTCTATGTCCATGTGCGTCTCCACGGCCCGGGCCGCCGCCTCCCAGCCCCAGACCCGCAGGAGCCGCCCGCCGGCCTGGGCGTGCCTGGGCTGGCCCTTGGCCAGGTCGTGCAAGAGGGCCGCAGTCTCCAATACCTCCAAGTCCAGGGGTTGGCCGGCGGCCAGCAGGGCCTGGCCCAGGGCCAGGGCCACCGTGGCCACGGCCCGGCAGTGCTGGCGCACCTTGGGGGGCACCCCCAGCACAGGCCCCAGCAGGGCATCAACCTCCCGCGGGCCGGGCACCTGTCGCCTTTGCCAGCGGGCCTGCATTTCCTCATAGTCCTGGGGATGGTCCATGTCCCTGAGCACGCCCTGGTCGGGCACCTCCACCATGAGTGACGGGCCGGCCTGGCTTTCCAGGTACCCCCGCAGCCCGCCCTGGCCCGGCCAGGCCATGAGGCCGGGGAGCAGACGGGCGCTGATAAGGGGCGGGTGCCCCCGCTGGCCCAGGAAGCAGGGATGGGCAACCGCCGCCCCCGAGTCCTCCCAGGCCTGGGCCAGGTGCAGCAGGGTGGCCGGCCGCACCAGGGGCATGTCCGCGGGCAGCAGGAAAAAGGCCCCCGCCCCCTGGCCCAGGGCCGCCGCCCCGGCCAGCACCGACGAGAACATGCCTTGCTGGTAATCCGGGTTGTGCACGGCGCGCGCGCCCAGGCCGGCGATCAGCGGCCCCAACTCCCCGGCGCAGTGGCCGGTCACCACCAGCACCTCGGCCACCCCGGCGGCCTTAAACAGCCCCACCACCCGCTCCAGCGCCGTGGCCCCGCCCAGGGGCAACAGGGGTTTGCAGTGGCCCATGCGGCTGGAGAGCCCGGCGGCCAAAATGACCGCCGCCACCCGCTCCGGCATGGTGTCCGGGGCAAGGTGGCGGCTGGTTTTGTCCTGGGGCTGCATGCCCCTATTCATATGTCTTTACTGGGGCTGACTCAAGCCTTTTCCACCTTCACCGCGCAGGCCTTGTACTCGGCGGTCAGGCTGATGGGGTCGTAGACAGGGTTGGTCAGCCAGTTGGCGTTGCCCTCGCGGAAGTGGAAGGCCATCCACACCATGCCCTGGGGCACCTGGGGCGTCACCTTGGCCTTGACCACCACCTGGCCGCGCCGGCTGCTCACCCGCACCAGGTCGCCGTCGGCCACGCCCAACAGGGCGGCGTCGGCCAGGGATATGTCGGCCGTCTCCTGGCCCAAGAGGTCGTTCAGGCCTCCGCAGCGTCCGGTCTGGGTGCGGGTGTGGTAGTGATACAGCCGCCGGCCGGTGGAGAGCACCAGAGGGTATTTCTTGTCGGGCACCTCGGCCGGGGGCGTCCAGTCCAGGGCCTGGAAGTTGCCCATGCCGCAGGTGAAGCAGCCGTCCTTGTGCAGGCAGGTGGTGCCGGAGTGCTTGGTGTCCGGGCAGGGCCATTGCAGGCCGTCGTTTTCCAGGCGGCTGTACTTGATGCCGCCCAGGGCCGGGGCCAGCTTGCTGACCTCCTTGTCCCAGATCTCCTGTCCGCTCTTGCTCTTCCATTCCTTGCCCAGGCGGGCGGCCACCTCGCGGAATATCCACCAGTTGGGCTTGGCCTCGCCCGGCGGCTCCACGGCCTTGCGCACCCTTTGCACCCGGCGCTCGCTGTTGCTGAAGGTGCCGTCATCCTCGCTCCAGGCCGCCGCCGGGAAGATGACGTCGGCGAAGCGGGTGGTCTCGGTGGGGAAGATGTCGTTGCAGATCAGGAACTCCACCGACTCCAGGCAGTGCTCCACGTGGCGGATGTCCGGCTCGGTGTTGGCCAGGTTCTCGCCAAAGACCCACAGGGCCTTGATGCTGCCGTCGGCCATGCCCTCGAACATCTGGGGCATCATCAGGCCGTTTTTCTTGGGCAGCTTGACCCCCCAGGCCTCCTCGAACTTGGCGCGGGCGGCCTTGTCCTCCACCTTCTGGTAGCCGGGGTAGACGTTGGGCAAGGCGCCCATGTCGCAGGCCCCCTGCACATTGTTCTGGCCGCGCAAGGGATTGACCCCGCCGCAGTCATAGCCCACGTTGCCCAACAGCATTTGCAGGTTGGCGCAGGAGCGCACGTTGTTGACGCCGCAGGTGTGCTCGGTGATGCCCAGCGTGTAGATAAGCATGGCCGGTTTGACCGAGGCCACCTGGCGGGCCACCCGCACCAATAGTTCCTCGCTGATGCCGGCGATCTTGGCCGCCTTCTTGGGCGTGTACTCGGCCACCTTGGCCTTGAGCTCGTTGAAGCCCGTGGTGTGGGCGTCCACGTAGGCCTGGTCCTGGAGGTTCTCCTTGATGATGACGTGCATCAGGCCGTTGAGAAAGGCCACGTCCGAGCCCACCTTGATGGGGACAAAGGTCTGGGCGTGCTCGGCGATGCCCGTGAAACGCGGGTCCACCACGATGAGCTGGGCGCCTTTTTGCACCGCGCGCTTGATGAAGGCCCCAGCCACGGGGTGGGCCTCGGTGGTGTTGGAACCGATCACCAGCAGAAGCTTGGCCTGATCGAACTCGGCGAAGGAGTTGGTCATGGCACCGGAACCGAAGGAGGCGGCCAGCCCGGCCACCGTGGGGGCGTGTCAGGTTCGTGCGCAGTGGTCTATGTTGTTGGTGCCGATCACCCCCCTGAAGAGCTTCTGCATGTTGTAGGAGTCTTCGTTGATGGAGCGCGCGCAACTCACACCGGCGATGGCGTCGGCGCCGTGCTTCTTCTTGATCTCCTTGAGGCGCTTGGCCACGAAGTCCAGGGCCTGGTCCCAGGTGGCCGGGTGGTGCTGGCCGTCCTCGCCCTTTATCAAGGGCGTGGTCAGCCGCTCGGGCGAGTGGATGAAGTCGTAGCCGAAGCGCCCCTTGACGCAGAGCATGCCCCGGTTGGGCTGGGCGTCCTCCACGGCGGTGACCTTGACCACGCGGCCGTCCTTGACGTGCAGCCACATCTGGCAGCCCACCCCGCAGTAGGGGCAGGTGGTGCGCACCTGCTTGGTCTCCCAGGAACGGGCCAGGCCCACCGCCTTTTTCTCGGTGAGCGCTCCCACGGGGCAGGCCTCAACGCACTGGCCGCAGAACACGCAGTCGCTCTCCTGGTAGGGCCTGTCGCCGGTGGTGACGATCTTGCTGGCCGCGCCGCGGTAGCCGTAGCCGATGGCCCGGTTGACCTGCAAGTCGTTGCAGGCCTGCACGCAGCGGCCGCAGAGGATGCAGCGGCTGAAATCGCGCACGATCAGCGGGTTGCTCTCGTCCTTGGGGTACTGCTGGGTCTGGCCGGCAAAGCGTATGTCGGTGATGCCGTACCGGTAGGCCAGGGCTTGCAGCTTGCAGTCACCGTTTTTTTCGCAGGTCAGGCAGTTGTGGCTGCCGCTGGCCAGCAAGAGCTCGATGTTCAGCCGCCGGCTGGTGTGCACCGCCTGGCTGTCGGTCTGTATCTCCATGCCGTTGCCGGCGGGCATGGCGCAACTGGCCACCAGGGTGCGCGCGCCCTTCACTTCCACCAGGCAGATGCGGCAGGCGCCGGTGGGCGTGGCGTCCTTGAGGTAGCACAGGGTGGGTATCTCCACCCCTACAGCCTGGGCCACCTGTAATATGGTCTGCCCCGGCTCGAACTCGACCACCTTGCCATTCAAGGTCAGCGTGGGTTTGGCCATGCCTAGCTCCAGCAGGAGCGGGGCCGCCCGTGGGGCACCCCGCCCAGAAAAGGGTTCGCTATTTTTATGCCTTTTTTGGCATACGGCAATCGGCCCGCGAAGTCAAGAAAAGTTGCATGGCCCGCGCCAGGCACAAAAAAGACCGGAGGGCCAAAACGGCCCCCCGGTCGGGTCGGCAATCAGCGGGCTGGCGCCTCTAGGCGGCCACCTTCTGCACCTGCACCGCGCAGACCTTCAGCTCCGGTATCTTGGCCACCGGGTCCAGCGCGGTGTTGGTCAGGCGGTTGGCCGCCGCCTCGGCGTAGTGGAAGGGCAGGAAGACCACCTGGGGCGGCACGCGGCCGGTGACCTTGGCCGCGGCCACGATTTGCCCCCGGCGGGAGCTGATGCGCACCAGTTCGCCGTCCAGTATCTCCAGGCGCTCCGCGTCCAGGGGGTTGATCTCCACCAGGCACTTGGGCGCCAGGTCGTCCACGCCCGCCGAGCGGCCGGTCATGCTGCGGGTGTGGTAGTGGTACAAGAGCCGGCCCGTGGTCAGGGTGAAGGGGTAGCGGGCGTTGGGCCGCTCCATGGGTTCCTGGTGCTCCAGGGGCGAGAACAGGCCCTTGCCCCGGGTGAAGGCCTGGCCGTGCAGTATTGGCGTGCCCGGGTGCTTCTTGTCCGGGCAGGGCCATTGCAGGGAGCCCTCCCGCTGCAAACGGGCATGGCTGATGCCCCGGTAGGAGGGCGTCACCTGGGCGATCTCCTCGAAAATCTTCTCCGGGCTGGCATAGTCCCACTTGAGCCCCAGCTTGTTGGCCAGCTCCACCAATATCCGCCAGTCGGCCTTGGCCTGGCCGGGCGAGGGCACGGCCTGGCGGATGAGCTGCACCCGGCGCTCGGTGTTGCTGAAGGTGCCGTCCTTTTCGGCCCAGGAGGCGGCGGGCAGCACCACGTCGGCCAGGGCCGCCGTCTCGGTCAGGAAGATGTCCTGCACCACCAGCAACTCCAGGTGCTCCAGGGACTTTTCCACATGGCTGGTGTCGGGGTCGGAGACGATGGGGTTCTCGCCCATGATGAACAAGGCCTTGAGGCTACCCTGGTGGGCGGCGGCCATCATCTCGCTGAGCGTCAGCCCCGGCTCGGCGGGGATGCTCTTGCCCCAGTACTCCTTGAACTGCTTGCGCACGTCCTTGTTGGCCACCTTCTGGTAGCCGGTGAGGTCTCCCGGCAGGCAGCCCACGTCGCAGGCGCCCTGCACGTTGTTCTGGCCCCTGAGGGGGTTGACGCCCGTGCCCGGCCGGCCGATCTGGCCGCAGGCCATGGCCAGGTTGGCCAGGGCCTTGACGTTGTCGGTGCCGTGGCTGTGCTGGGTGATGCCCATGGCGTAGAAGATGGCCGCGCGCCCGGCGGTCGCGTACATACGCGCCGCGGCCTCGATATCGGCGGCGGGCACGCCGGTGATCTTGGACACCTTGGCCGGGGTGTACTTGGCCACCACTTCCTTGAGGGCCGCGAAGTTCTCGGTGCGTTCGTCAATAAAGGCCTGGTTCTGCAGGCCCTCCTTCAATATGACGTGCAGCAGGCCGTTGATGAGCGCGATGTCGGTGCCGGGCCTCTGGCGCAGCCACAGGGCCGCGTCTTGCACCAGGGGTATCTCGCGGGGGTCGCAGACGATGATCTTGGCGCCCTGGCGGGCGGCGCCCCGGCGCAGCACCGTGCCGATCACCGGGTGGTTCTCGGTGGTGTTGGAGCCGATGACCAGCATGACCTGGCACTGTTCCATCTCCATGATGGAGTTGGTCATGGCGCCGGAGCCGAAGGCGGTGGCCAGACCGGCCACGGTGGAGCTGTGTCAGAGTCGTGCGCAGTGGTCTACGTTATTTGTGCCTATGCCCGCGCGGAAAAGCTTCTGGAAGAGGTAGTTCTCCTCGTTGGTGGTGCGGGCGCTGGAGAGCCCGGCGATGGCGCCCGCACCATGCTCCTTCTTGATTTCCTTAAATTTCTTGGCCACCAGCCCCAGGGCCTCGTCCCAACTGGCCTCGCGGAACTGGCCGTCTTCCTTAATCAGTGGCGTGGTCAACCGCTCGGGGGAGTGCACGAAGTCGTATCCGAAGCGCCCCTTGACGCACAGGCGGCCCTTGTTGGCCGGCCCCTGGGCGGCGGTGACCTTGACGATCCTATCGCCCTTGACGTGCAGGAGCATCTGGCAGCCCACCCCGCAGTAGGGGCAGGTGGTGCGCACCTGCTTCAGCTCGTAGGAGCGGCCCTGGCCTTTCGCCTTCTTCTCCACCAGGGCGCCCACCGGGCAGGCCTCCAGGCACTGGCCGCAGAACACGCAGTCGCTGTGGTGGTAGGGCCGGTCGCCGGTGGTGACGATCTTGCTGGCCGCGCCCCGGTAGCCATAGCCGATGGCCCGGTTTACCTGCACGTCGTTGCAGGCCTGCACGCAGCGGCCGCAGAGGATGCAACGCGAAAAATCGCGCACGATCAGGGGATTCTCGTCCTCGGTGGCGTACTGCTGGGTCTGGCCCTTGAAACGGATGTCGGTGATGCCGTACTTGTAGGCCAGGGCCTGGAGCTTGCAGCGGCCGTTGGCCTCGCAGGTCAGGCAGTTGTGGTTGCCGCTGGCCAGGAGAAGCTCTATATTCAGGCGCCGGCTGGTGTGCACCGCCTGGCTGTCGGTGGTCACCTCCATGCCCGGGCCGGCCGGCATGGCGCAACTGGCCACCAGGGTGCGCGCGCCCTTGACCTCCACCAGGCAGACCCGGCAGGCGCCGGTAGGAGTGGCGTCCTTCAGGTAGCACAGGGTGGGTATCTCCACCCCATTGTTCAAGGCGACCTCCAGGATGGTCTGCCCGGGCTCGAACTCGACGGGCTTGCCGTTTAACGTCAGCGTGGGTTTGGCCATGGCGCATCTCCGCGGGGAGGGATTGATTGCACAGCGGCTTGCGGGCCAGCCGGCCCCCAAGTCCCTCCCTGACATATGCTAAAATGGGCGGCAAGTCAACGCCTATGCCGTGTGATGTTGTTTATTCTCAAGCACTTATGTCTTTTTTGACATAAGTGGCCAACCAAAGGAGCACCACACCATGTCAGCCCCCGAGTGGTACCTGGCCGTCAACGGCCAAAGCCAGGGTCCCTATGCCATCGAGGACCTGCAAAGCTACCTGCAACAGGGGCAGATCGCCCCGGACATCCTGGTCTACGGCCCAGGCTCCAGCCAGTGGACACCCCTTAACACGGTGCCAGCCCTGGCCGGACTCATGGGCGGCGCCGGGGCCATGCCACCGCCACCCCCCCTGCAGTCGGGACCCAGCGCCGACCAGATTGACTACCGCATCGAGGGCCAGGAAATGCAGTTCGTGGAGATCGAACTGGACCCCGGCGAGTCGGCCCTGGCCGAGGCGGGGTCCATGTTCTATATGAGCCAGGGCATCGGCATGCAGACCATCTTCGGCGATGCCCGCTCCGGCCCCCAGCCCCAGGGTCTGATGGACAAGCTCCTGGGCGCCGGCAAGCGCTTGCTTACCGGCGAGAGCCTGTTCATGACCCTGTTCACCAACAACGCGCCGGCGGGCAAGGAAAGGATATCCTTCGCCGCGCCCTACGCCGGCAAGATCATGCCCATTCACCTGGCCGACATGGGCGGCGAGCTGTTGTGCCAGAAGGACGCCTTCTTGTGCGCCGCACGGGGGGTGGCCCTGGAGATAGCCTTCCAAAAGCGCGTGGGGGTGGGGCTTTTCGGTGGCGAGGGCTTCATCATGCAGAGGCTGTTGGGCGACGGCTGGGTCTTTTTGCACGCCGGCGGCACCGTGCTGGAGTACGACCTGGCCCCCGGCGAGACCCTGCGCCTGGACACCGGCTGCCTGGTGGCCTATCTGCCCGGCGTGGACTTTGACATCGAGATGGCCGGCGGCATCAAGACCGCCCTGTTTGGCGGCGAGGGCCTGTTCATGGCCAGGCTCACCGGCCCGGGCAAGGTCTGGATGCAATCCCTGCCCCTTAGCCGCCTGGCCGACCGCATCTACTCGGCGGCGCCCAAGGGCGGCGGCAAGCAACGGGATGAAGGCTCCATACTGCCCGGTGCCATCAGCGACATCTTCGGCGGCAAGTAGTGGCGTGCCCGCCACGGGGCGTAAACGGGTCGAATGAGGCCATCAACAAACAGGCGTTGCCGGCTCCCGTTGCGAGTTTGCGGCAAAAAATACGGGCGGGGTTTACCCCCGCCCGTATTATCTCCTTGAGCAAACCTCGCGAAGACCGGCGGCCGGGTTTACAGCTTGACCAGCTCCACGCGGCGGTTCTTGGCCCGGCCCTCGTCGCTGCGGTTGTCGGCCACGGGCTTGCTGTCGCCAAAGCCCCTGGCCTCCAGGCGGCCGGCCTCGATTCCCTTGGCGATGAGCGCCTCCATCACGGCCTTGGCCCGGGCCTGGGAGAGCGCCTGGTTGTCCTGTGGCTTGCCCACGTTGTCGGTGTGGCCCTCCACCGCCACCTTCAGCCCAGGATTGCTCTTGAGCATCTCGGCCATCTGCTCGATCAGCGGCGCTGACTCGGGCTTGATGGTGGCCTTGCCGGTATCGAAGTGCACGTCAATGACCATGAAGCCCTTCTGGGAGAGCTCATCGAAGATGGCCTTGGCGGTGATGGACCGCACCATGTCCTTCTTTTCCACGATGATCAGGGTGTAGCGGCCGTTGGCGGCGTTGACCTGGACCCATATCTCCTTGCCGTCCTTGATCAACTTCATGGAGGTGACGTGGGTCTTGTTGTCGTACACCGTCTGGCCGCCGATAGCCGCGATGGCCGCCTGGTGCTGGCGCATGATCTCCAGGGCGCTGGCCTTGGTGGCGTCCTTGTTGGTGCCGTACTCGATGGTGGTAAACTTGCCCTCCACCCTTTCATGGGTGCGCACGGTCAGGTTGAAGTTGTAGCCGTCAAAGTCGGCCTGCCGGTAACCGATGATGTGGGTCCCCGGCATCCTGTTGAACATGGGGTGGTCCTTGCTGCCCGGGCGGTCTTTTTCGGCCAGCGCCAGTGCGGGCAGTACCAACAGCAACAGTAGGCACCCCAGCGCGCCAGCGGTTTTTCTCGGCATGGTCCCTCCAGGTTGATCGGTCTTGTTCGTGCAACCAGTTTACGGCCCCGCGGGGGCAGAAAAGGCAACTCCCTGACATCCTGGCATGTTAATTCACCCCCGCTGGGGCGTCAAGCCGAGCTTGCGCACCGGCTGGACTCCGGTTCGGGCAAGACTGCAATTTAACTCTTGGTGTCAGGTCCGGGCGCGGGCCAGCCGGGCCGCTTGACCTTAAGCAATGGATATAGTAGGTTCACTGGCGCTGGGTCGGGCTGGACCTAACGCCCAGTCGGCGGGAGGTTGGACCTTGGCAGGCCCGGAACCGATATCGGCCTTGAGGCTCTGGTGGCGGTTGGGTCTAGGCCTGGCCCTGCTGCTGATCCTGTTCCTCTTCCTGGTGGACCCCCGCGATGTCTGGGCCCACCTGCGCGGCGCCGATCCTTTACTGCTCGTCCTGCTCATGCTCTGGCTCTCGGCCGACCGCCTGCTGATGAGCTACAAGTGGACCCTCCTCCTGCACTGCCGGGGTTTGGCCATAAACCAGTCCGAGGCCCTGCGCGCCTACTATTTGGGCACCTTCGCCGGCTGCTTTCTGCCCACCACCCTGGGGGCCGACGCGCTACGCATCGGCGCGGTGAGTCACGCCGGCCGGACCTCCCAGGACGTGGCCGCCAGCGTAATCATGGAACGCATGCTGGGCATGATGGCCACCGCCCTGGCCGGGCTGGTGGGTTTGGTGCTCCTGAAACAGGTGGCCACCGGCGCCCCGCCCGGCCGTCTGGCCACCACCATGACCATCACGCTGGGCCTGGCCGGGGGCACCCTGTTGCTTCTGGTGTCGTCCCTGAGTGGCCTGGCCGGCCGCCTCCTGGAGCGCGGGGAGCAAATGCTGGCCGGCCGGGGCAAGCTGGGTGGCTGGCTGGGCAAGCTCCTGCTGGCCTACCACCAATACCGCCGCCACCCCAGGACCTTGGCCCTGTTCCTTACGCTGAGCTTTCTGGAGCAGGGCAGCCCGGTGGTGGCCAACTGGCTGGCGGCCCAGGCCCTGCACCTTGACATCTCCCCCCTGGTCCTGGCCGCCGCCACCCCGGTGGCCATGGCTTTGGCCCGGGTGCCCATCTGGTTCAGCAGCTTCGGGGTGGTGGAGGGGCTCTTCGTCTTCTTCTTCGGCTTGGTGGGCGTAGGCGCCACCGAGGCCTTCTTGCTGGGTCTCACCACCAACGTCACCGCCATGCTCACCGCCCTGCCGGGTCTGTTCTTCTACCTCGCCGGCGGCCTGCGCGGCAAAGGCGGCCGCGAGGACCGGCCATGAGCGGCCCGCGCCCTCAGCACAGGGCCTGGCCGCTGGCCCTGGGCCTGGCCCTGGCCATCCTGGGACTGGCCGTGGCCCAGACCCTGCCCCTGGCCCGCGACTTCACCGGCTGCATCCCCTACACCTACCAGCCCTCGCCGGGCCATGAGCGCTTCCCTCTCATCCCCGGCGACCACCTCCAATTCCTCTACTGGCTCTGGCTGCTGGCGGACAACGTCCTTGGCCCCTCGGCCCTCTTTAGCAACCCCTACGAGTTCAGCACCTTCATCACCCCCCATGGCCTTCCGGGCTATCCCAACTTCCCCTTCAGCGCCGCCTACCTGGCCTTTTGGCCCCTGGGTATGGTCACGGCCTACAACTGCCTGCTCCTGCTGTCCTACGTCCTGGGCGGCCTGTGCGCCTGGGCCCTGGCGCGCGAGGTGTTGCAAGACGAGTTGTCCGCGCTCCTGGCCGGGCTCAGCTTCGCGCTGTTGCCCTACCGCGCGGCCCAGGTCATGGTGGGCCACCTCTACGGCTTCGTGGCCTTCATGCTGCCCTTTACCCTGTGGTGCCTGGAGCGGGGCTGGCGCCGGCGCTCCTGGGCCTGGGGCGCGGCCGGCGGCCTGTGCCTGGTGGCCATGGCCGTGCAGGACGAGGGCCACCTGATCTTCTACACCGCGCTCTTGCTGGGGCTCTATGTGCCAATAGGCCTGTTGCTGCGTGCCGAGCCCGCCGCGCCGCCCGCCCAGGCCGCGCCTGCCCCCCAAGCCGGCCGCTGGCCGGACTGGGCCGGGGCTCTGGGCTGCGGCCTGGGCCTGGGCCTGGCCGCCCAGGCCGGTTTAAAACCGGCCGGGGCAGCCTTCACCGACGGCCTGGCCCCGGTGCTGGCGGCCTACCTACTGCTGGCCCTGGCCCTGTGGCTTCTGCTGGCCCGGCTGCTGACGGCCGTCACCATGCTGGACCTGGCCGCCGCACGCCGGTTGCTGGGCCGGGGGCTCTTGCCCTGGGGCCTGCTGGCGCTCCACGCCCTTCCCTTCTGGCGGGGGGTGCCCTACCTGACGCGAGCGGTGGTGATAATCCTGGGCCTCTGGTCGGCCTACCTGCTGCTGCCGGCCCTGTGGCGGGCGAGAAGGCTGCCCCGGCTGACCGCCGGGCTCTGGCGGCCGGTGCTGCCGCTTCTGGCCGGGCTGGGCCTGGCCGTGGCCTGGATGCTGCATCTCAAGCTAAAAAGCCAGGCCGGCAGCGTGGTGGGCAAGGGCCGCAGCCTGGCCGAGGTGCGGCTGCACAGCCCCGGCCTCTCGGACCTCTTCAGCTCGGCCAACCACAACGCTGACCAGCTCATCTACCTGGGCTTGCCGGTGATGGCCCTGGCCCTGGTAGCCATCCTGCTTCTGGTTTTCACGCGTCCGGGCCGCCTGGCCCAGGCCGGCCGCGCGGCGCTGTGGATCTTTCTGGGGCTCTTGACGGCGCTCCTCAGCCTTGGGCCCTCGCTGCCGCAGGTCCCGGTCTACGAGTTCCTCTACCGCTACCTGCCGTTTTTCAACTATCCCCGCGTCACCGGCCGCCTGGCGTTGTTCGCCGCGCTGTTCCTGGCCTTGGCCGCCGGCTGGGCATTGCGCCGGATCTGCGCCGGCCTCAGGGGCCGCCGGACCGCGCGCTGGGCCGTGGCCCTGGGGCTCATGGCCGCCGTGGCGTGGGACACCTGGCCCGCCACCCCACCCGGCCTGTGCCTCATCCCACCCGACGGCCGGGTGGAGACCGCCATCCGCGAGACCCTGCCCACCGGCCCGGCCGCCCCGGCCCGGCTGCTGGGCCTGCCCATCTGGCCCGGCGACAGCCACCAGTCCTCGGTCTACGAACTGCTGATCTCACGCACCCGGGCGCTGGTGGTCAACGGCTACTCGCCCTGGACCCCGCGGGCCTATGTGGAGCGGATATTCCAGCCCCTTTACAGCCTGGACTTCGGCCAGGTGACCCCGGAGGCCCTGGACACCCTGCGCGAGCTCAGGGTGCGCCAAGTGGTCTTCTACGAGGACCAGCAGGTCTACACCCGCAAGGTGAGCCCCTTCCCGCCCGAGTTGGCTCGCCGCCGCCTGATCGCCGCGGGCCTATTACGGCCGATGGCCCAGGAGGGCCAGGCCTTCCTGTTGGGCATTAACCCGGACGCCGGCCCCGCCGGTGAGGCAGCCGCGCGGGCCGAGGTCTCGCCGGTGACGGTGCTTTTCGAGGCCGAGAACCTGCACCGCCAGACCGGCCGGCTGGTGGACGACCCGGCCGCCTCTGGCTGGGGGCTGATGTTCAAGGCGCAGGCCGCGCCCATGGCCCCCCTGGGGCCGCGCAACCCCCGTGCGGGCGGCAACGTGGCCAGCGCCAAGGCCGGCCTCGATGCGCCGGGCTTCCTCTGCTTCGGCCCCTACCAGGCCTTCCCGCCCGGCGACTACCTGGCCCGCTTCCGCCTGCGCCGTGGGGGCGGGTCCGAGAGTCCCGGGCGGGTGGAGATCGCCGCGGACCAGGGCCGGGTGCTGGTGGCCAGCGCCGAACTGGCCACCGAGTTGCTGCCGGCCGATGGGGCCTGGCACGACTTGGCCCTGCCCTTCAGCCTGGCCGAGCCCCAGCGCCTGGAGACCCGGGTCTGGTACAGCGGCGCGGACGACCTCAGTGCCGACGTGGTGCTGGTCAACTTCGCGGGACAGGAGCGGCCGGCCGCTTTCTACCCCGCCGCCAAGCTCTGGCGCCAGACCGGCGACCTGGAGCCCGACGCGCGCGTCCCCGGCGGTTGGGCGGCCGTGGCCCGGGCCGGCTACCACCCGCCCGTCTACCTGATGCACGGTCCCCAGCAGACCTACCCGCCCGGTCGCTACCGGGCACGCTTTCGCCTGGCCGCCGAGGGCGACAATCCTCCTCAGGCCGAGTTGGCCGAGGTGGTGGTGGCATGCGACCTGGGACGCCGGCCCCTGGGCCACGTCCTGGTGCGCGGGGCCGATCTGACGGCCGACTACCGCGACGTCAACGTGGACTTCAGTCTGGACCGCCGGGCAGAGTTGGGGCTCAGGGTGCTCTATCGCGGCGGCGGTTCGCTCAAGGTGGCCGGGGTGGCGGTGGAGACCCTGCCTTAGGGGCCTGCCGGAAAAAGCTGTCCATGGCTTTTTCCGGCGCCGTCCTCGATGGCTCCTGGAGGGTCTATCACCAAAACAAGCTCATCGCCCAAACTCAACCCACATCCCTGACCGAACCCATAAAAGCCGGAAGCCACCACCGAAACAAGGCCAAGGCCGCAAATAAACAACACCTCGTCTACAGGGTCTCGCGAATCAACGAAGCCACTTCGCGGGCAGGGTATGACCCTGCCCTTGACCAAGGGGCTGCTACGCGCCCCCTTGGAACCCCAGCAATCAACGAAGCCACTTCGCGGGCAGGGTATGACCCTGCCCTTGACCAAGGGGCTGCTACGCGCCCCCTTGGAACCCCAGCAATCGGTAACCCTGGGGCAAGCCCCAGGGTATAAAAGCATCTAATAAACAAAGGGGGCATTCCCCTGTTGCACTTATACCAATATGCAATCAAAGCCATCCATGGCTTTGATTGCTGATCGGCCGGGCAAAAGAGTGACTCCACCCCACAAAGCTAGCGCTTTGTGGGGACCCCGGTTTTTGCCCGGCCTCCCGGGCGCTTACGCGCCCGGCGGGCCTTTCCCCGGGGTCCCCAAGCAAACGCAGTTTGCTTGGGGTGGATACATGGCCCGCATGCCAAGTTGTGATCAACTACTCGTTTGATCGCAACTTGGTATTAAGG
>JACRDC010000034.1 GCA_016218705.1 Desulfarculus sp. | reverse complement strand
GCCTCCTCTTGCGTCAACCGACCCTCATGCCAACCAAAATGCGCCTCTAAAAACCGCATCTTCCGAACCTCCTGCAACAGCTCTGTCCGCCTCATCGGGGCACCTCCATGGACCCCAACTCAAACCGGACAACTCATGTGCGACAAGTCCGGACAGTTTATGTGTCAGCTACAGCTTTGATAATTTCGGCTTGACAACCAACCGATATCTGCTAATATTCGTCTTCGTCGAGCGGGAGTAACTCAGAGGTAGAGTGCAACCTTGCCAAGGTTGAAGTCGCGGGTTCAACTCCCGTCTCCCGCTCCAAAAACAAGCGCAATCCCCCAGCCAGGGGCTCGAGGCTGGTCCTGAAAAGGGCCAGCCTTTTGGTTTTATAATATGGAGAAAAGAAACGCCCTTAACCGCTGATGTGCTCCAGAAGGCGCGGAAGCCCGTGCCAGCTAATACCCGGGCGCGTTCGCGCCCGGCGGGCCATCCATGGCCCGCATACCAAGTTGCGATCAAACTACTAGTTTGATCGCAACTTGGTATTACACTATTTCAACAACCATCATATCGTATTAGGTTGTTGCCCCTTGATCCGGGCATCCTCTGGCCGGTGGGTTTTGCTTTTTGGCCGCCCAAGCCCCGTGTCCCGCTCTTAGCCCGGCCATTCTTAGGGCACCGGCAGGGGGCTGGTATGATCCACCCGGGAAGGGATACGGGGTCCCTGCGGCCCATGCCCACGCCAAGGCGGAGAGTCCACCCCGCGCCGGGGCCCGCATTAGCAAAGCCAGTATGGCCGGGCGGCTCTAGCGGGACACAAAAAGAAACCGCTTCAGTTTTCTTGGGCCGCCGAAATGGTAAGGGTTGTGCCCAGAGGAAATATGCCGAAAAACTATGCGTCTGATCTGAAATGCGTATAACAAGAGGGCCGTCTGGTTTGCAGGGTGGTCTCCCGAGGGAATACCAATAAAAGCCAATAACCGCGGCCAGGTCCGTAGCCGACAGATACCCCTTGACACTCCCTGGGCACGCCGTTAAGATTGCCCCTACATCAGCCATGGGCTAAGGCTTTGTAGCAACATAGCTTTTGGCCAAAAAACGGCGGCGTAGCCAAGTGGCAAGGCAGCGGACTGCAAATCCGTTATTCACCGGTTCAAATCCGGTCGCCGCCTCCAAAGAAAGATAAGGCTAAACAGCCAGATATAGAGCATCCCGGCAGGGCGAGCGCGCCTGCCGGGATGCGTTTTTTGGCCTTTTATGGGCCTTGTTGGGCCGTCAAGCCGTGGCAGGGTCCTGGGCTTGTCCTGACTCGGCAGGAGGGCTGCTTGGTGTTACGCCTATGTCTTGCGAGACGAGGAGAGTCGAGGTTGTGGCCAGCGTCCAGCGCCGGAGGCGGTGGACTGATACCAATATGCAATCAAAGCCATCCATGGTTTTGATTAGATGCTTTTATACCCTGGGGCTTGCCCCAGGGTTACCGATTGCTGGGGTTCCAAGGGGGCGCGTAGCAGCCCCTTGGTCAAGGGCAGGGTCATACCCTGCCCGCTAAGTGGCTTCGTTGATTGCTGATCGGCCAGGCAAAAACGTGGTTTTGCCCGGCCTCCCGGGCGCTTTCGCGCCCGGCGGGCCATTCCCCGGGGTCCCCAAGCAAACGCAGTTTGCTTGGGGTGGATACATGGCCCGTATACCAAGTTGCGATCAAACTACTCGTTTGATCGCAACTTGGTATGAACCGCCCCGGTATTGCCGGAGGCTTCATCTCCTAAGAGGCGTGTCAGACTCGGATCGGCCAAGGGTCAGGACTGTCTGCTCCTCCTATAGCTTGCCTTGGCGCACCGCGGTCCTCCTCTCTCCCAGACCGCGATTCTACCGGCTTGCTAGCTCAAGCCGCTGGACCGGGACCCGGGCGGCAGGTCAAAGTCATTTCTCTTTACGCCAGGCCAGATGTGGCTTTCAGAAATCAACCTTTCGTGGCAAACTGTATTTATCGGGCCTTATGAGTTAACGGCTCCCTTGGGAATCATCCTGGCAAAAAACCTTCCACGGTGGGTGATGGATCATGGTGGGAAAAACCATCGGCGATCTAAAGAAGGGTGACACCGCCTCCTTCAGCAAAACCATATCCGAGGCTGACATCTATCTATTCGCCGGGGTGACCGGGGACTTCAATCCCGCGCACATTGACGAGCAATACGCCAAGGGGACATTCTTCAAAACCCGTATCGCCCATGGGAGTCTCTTGGCGGGTTTCATTTCCACGGTCATGGGGACCATGCTGCCCGGGCCGGGCACTGTTTACGTCAGGCAGGAGCTGAATTTTTTGGCGCCGGCCCATATCGGCGACACGGTCACGGCGGTGGCGGAGGTCCTGGAGCTGGACCAGACCAAGAACCGCGCCCATCTGCGCACCTTCTGCCGCAACCAGGACGGCGTGGTGCTGGTTGACGGCCTGGCGATAGTGAGCCCTCCCAAGGCCCCCAAAAAGAAATAGTACGAGGCATCCCAGGACGCCTCTGTCGTTTATAGAAAAGGCCGGCCCGCCTCGCGGGACCGGCCTTGCGCGTGGCCGCAATGAGTAGCGGTGGCGTTAGTAATTGACTTTTTCGATACCCTTCAGGCCCAGTATCTGGCGCGCCTCGGCCGGCGTGGCGGGCGCCATGCCGAACTCCCCCGCGATGCGCACCAGCTTGGCCACCTGCTCGCCGCTGCTCTTGGCCAGGACGTTGCGCTCCAGGTAGAGGTTGTCCTCCAGCCCCACCCGGGCGTTGCCGCCCATGAGCAGGGCGTGGGTGGTCATGGGGAACTGGAAGCGCCCGGCGGCGCAGACCGACCACTGGAAGTCCCCGATCTGGGCGCGGGCCGTATTAAGCAAGTAGACCAGGTTGTCTATGGTGGCCGGTATGCCGCCCAGGATGCCCATTACAAACTGGAGGTACACCGGTTTTTGCACCAGGCCGTTGGCGATTAGATGGGCCAGGTTGTTTATCATGCCCACGTCGTAGACCTCGAACTCCGGCTTGGTGCCGTTCTGCTGGAAGTGCTCCAAAAACTTGCGCATGGTGTAGAAGGTATTGGGGAAGATGTAGTCCTCGGTGCCCTCCAGGTACTCCTTCTCCCACTGGTGCTGCCAGGCGGGATAGTTCTTGACGATCTGGAACAGGGCGAAGTTCAACGAGCCCGCGTTGAGCGAGGCCAATTCGGGCTTTAGGTTGGCCACCACCCGCACCCGGTTCTCCACCGGCTCGCCCAGGCGGCCTCCCGTGGTGGTGCACAGAATAATGTCGCAGTGGCGCTTCACCTCCTCGGCCACCTGGCGGTAGAGGTCCTGGTCGGCGTTGGGGCGGCCGTTCTGGGGGTCGCGCACGTGCAGATGGGCCACCGCCCCCCCGGCTGCGTGGACGCTCAGGATGTCGTCAATGAGCTGCCGGGGCGTCACCGGCAGATGGGGCGACATGGTGGGGGTGTGGATGGATCCGGTGACGGCGGCGGTGATAATGGCCTTGGGCGTCTTGGCTGGACTCATGGGGTCAACCTCGTGTCACAGGGAGTAAACGTCAGGGTGAGCGCGGAATTCGGCCACGAAATCGGCCACCATCTGCTCCAGGTCAAAGGATGGCCGCCAGCCCCATTCCCGCCGGGCGGGGCCGTCGTCCAAGGCCAGGCGGCTCAAGCCTTGCAGCAGCCGGCTGATGTTGGGATCAGGGTCAATGCTCAGGTCCGCCTGGGGCAGGTGCCCGCGTACAGCCTCCACCAGTTGGGCTGCGGTGTAGGCCGGGCTCTGGCCGGCCACGTTGTAGACCTTGCTCTTTATAGAGGCCGCGTCGGCCTTGGCCAGCATGAAGAAGGCCTGGGCCGCGTCCTTGTAATAAATAGTGGGGCAGCGGGTCTCGGGCCCCACCGGTACCCGGTAGGGCAGACCGCGCAGGGGGTGCTCGATGGCCCAGCAGTTGTAAATGGTCATGTGGGCCACCCGCGAGCCCGGCCCCACCACCGAGGGCACCCGCAGGCCGCGGAAGTCCAGGCCGAAGCGGCGGGCATAGAAACGCCCCTGCAACTCGCTGAAGACCTTGCCCGCGCCGTAGAAGGAGGCGGGGCGTTGCAGGGTGTCGTCGGTGATGACCTCCCCAGTGATGCCCTCGCCAAAGACGGCGATGCTGCTGGCGAAGATCATTTTACCGATACCCGACAGGCGGCAGGCCTCCAGCGCATTGTAGGTGCCCACCACGTTGACCTCGAAGGCGTTCCAGGGGTCCTCTTCCGAGGGCAGGGAAAGCATGCCCCCCAGGTGATAGACGGTATCCACCTCGTAATGGCGCACGGTGTTGAGCAGCACCGGCAGATTGGTGAGCGAGCCGGCGGCATAGGTGAAATGGCCTTGTAGCTCCCTTAGCCGCCCGCGCGGGGGATAAGGGTCCAGGAGCACCGGGCGCTGGCCGTCCTCCACCAACAGCCGGCAAATCTCCGCGCCCAGAAAACCCGTCCCCCCGGTTATCATGACGCTCATGGCTTGGTCCTTGATGCTAGGCAACCCTGCCGCCCCGGGGGACGGCAGGGCTTGTTCTCTGTTTGGTTAGAACCTACTTGGCCAGGCCCTTGCAGCCCGTCTGCTCGCAAGGCGTGGTGATCTTATCAGAGGCCACCATCTTGGCCGGACCCACGAAGGCGTGGCTGAAGTAGGGGTTCTTGGCCACGATCTCGGCGATCCACACCGGCTGCTGCACCTGGTGGTCGCAGGCGCGCATGGTCCACTTGCCCGCCGGACCATCGTAGGTCAGCCCCTCCCAGGCCTTGATGACGTCGTCCACCTTGTCGTTGCCGGCCTTCTTGAGGGCCTCGGCCCAGAACATGGTGGCGGCGTAGGCCTTGCCGCGCAGCCAGGTGGGGTAGAAGCCCTTGGCCTTCTTGAAGCCCTCCACGAACTCCTGGTTGGCCTGGCCGGGGATGGAGACCATGTAGATCTCGGCGCCCACGCTGCCGATGACCGCCTGGTCGTTGGCCACGGCGTTGATCATCAGCTCGTCGTTGAGGTAGTAGCCGGCGAACTTGGCCTTGAGCCCCATGGGCTGGGCCTGCTTGAGAAGCAGGGTCAGGTCGTTGCCCCAGTTGGAGGTGAAGACCACCTCGGCCCCGGAACTGATGATCTGGCTGACGTAAGGGGCGAAGTCCTTGGTGCCCATGGGGTGCATGACCTGGCCCACGATCTCGGCCTGGGGGTTGAGTTCCTTGAGCTTCTTGGTGAAGGCGGCCACGGCCTCCTGGCCAAAGGAGTAGTCCTGGGCGATGCAGAAGACCTTCTTGAAGCCCTGCTCTGCCACCCAGGTGGCCAGGGCGTAGGACTGCATGTCGGTGTTGGCGCAGGTGCGGAAGAAGTTGCGGTTGCACTTGTCACCCGTCAGGCTGGCCGCGGCCATGCCGTAGGTGAAGAACAGGGTGTTGTGCTTGTCGGCCAAGGCCTCCATGGCCCCGGCCACCGAGCTGCCGGTGCCGCCGCAGAAGTGGCGCACATTATCCTGGAGGATAAGTTTGGTGGCCTTGCGGGTGGCCACCGCCGGGTTGACCTCGGTGTCCACCGGGATGACCTCGATCTTTTTCCCATTGATGCCGCCCTTGGCGTTGAGGACCTCTGCGGCGTACTGCACGCCCTCGGCGTAGCGGTCGCCGATGTCCTTGAAGTTGCCCGAGAACGGCTCCATGACCGCCAGCTTGATGGTTTCGGCGGCGCCGGCCCCGGCGGCCAGCATCAGGCCCAGGGCCAGGGTCAGGCAGGCAATGGCAAACTTTCGCATGGTTCCTCCCTTTCGTGCACTAAACCGACCGTCGTTTCCTCTTCCTAAACCTCCAGATATTTGCGGCGAACCTCCTCGGCCGCCGTCAGTTCCGCGGCGTCGCCCTTGAACACCATGCGCCCCTTGGACATGACGTAGAAGGCGTTGGCCAGCTTCATGGCGGCCTTGAGGTTCTGCTCCACCAGCAAGATGGTCACCCCCGCCAGGCTGATGGTGGAGAGCATCTCCAGAACTCCCTCGGCCACCAGGGGGGCCAGGCCCTCGGTGGGCTCGTCCACCAGCACCACCTCGGGGTTGCCCATGAGGGTGCGGGCGATGGTGAGCATCTGTTGCTCGCCCCCGGAGAGGTGGCAGCCCCGGTTGCCGCGCCGCTCGGCCAGGCGGGGGAAGGAATCCAGGATGCGCTCCACGGTCCAGCCCTGGCCTTGCTGGCCGGGGCGGGCCTTCTGGCGGCCGATCTCCAGGTTCTCCAGCACGCTCAGGCTGGAGAAGATGCGCCGTTCCTCGGGCACGAAGCCCAGGCCCAGGCGGGCTATCTCGAAGGGCTGGCGTCCGGCCAGTTCCTGGCCCTTGAAGCGCACGCTGCCGCCAGCCGGGGGCACCAGGCCCATGATCGTCATCAGGGTGGTGGACTTGCCCACCCCGTTGCGCCCCAGCAGGCAGACCAGTTGCCCCTGCTCCAGTTCCAAGTCCACGCCCTGCAGGACGTGGCTTTTACCGTAGTAGGCTTGCAGGCCCTTCACCTCAAGGATCATGATTCTTCCTCGCCCAGGTAGGCGTCCTTCACCCGCTGGTCGCGGCGGATATCCTCTGGAGCGCCGCAGGCCAGGATCACGCCGTAGTGCAGCACCGCGATGCGGTCGGCCAGGGAGAAGACCACGTTCATGTCGTGCTCGATGATGACGCAGGCGATATGCCCGGTGACCCGTTTGATCATCGCCGTGGCGTCCTCGGTTTCCTGGCGGCTCATGCCGGCGGTGGGCTCGTCCAGGAGGATCAGCTCTGGCTCCAAGGCCAGGGTGACCCCCAGCTCCAGGGCGCGCTGCTGGCCATAGGCCAGCTCCTGCACCGGCGTTTCGCGCAGGTCCGATAGCCCCACCTTCTCCAGGATGGCGTCGCAGGCGGCCACCAGCTCGCGGTCGCGCAAGGGCTGGCGCAGCATGTGGTGGCGCAGGCCCAGGCGCGAGCGCACCCCCGAGAGGACGTTCTCCAGCACGCTCAGCTTCTGGAACAGGTTGGTGATCTGGAAGGAACGGGCCATGCCCCGCCTGGCCCGCAGGTGTGGCGGCAGGGAGTTGATTACCTCGTCCTTGAAGCGCACCTGGCCGGAGGTGGGGGGGAACTTGCCGCTGACGATGTTGAACAGCGTGGTCTTGCCGGCGCCGTTGGGGCCGATGATGGCCAGCTTCTCCTGGGGGCCCACCTCGAAGTCCACGCCGGTGAGCACCCGCAGGCCCGAGAAGTCCTTGGTCAATTCTGAAACCCGTAGAATGGCCATGAGCCTCTCCCGGCCGCTTAGGGCCGCGCCGCCGTCTTGGCGCGTTTCAGGCGGTTGACGACGCCTTGCCCCAAGCCGGAGAGCCCGCCGGGCGCGAACAGCACCATCACTATGAAGAGCGCGCCCATTATCAAGGGCCAGTTGTCGGTGAGATTGCTGAGGTAGTCCTGGACGTAGGTGTAGAAGAAGGCGCCCAGGACCGGCCCCAGGAAGGACCCGGTGCCACCCAGGAAGGTCATCAGGAGCACCTTGGTGGTCATGTCTATGCTCACCGCGTCCAGGGAGACGAAGGCGTTCTGCAGGGTGTAGAAGGACCCGGCCAGGCCGGCCAGGGCGCCGGTGAACACGAAGAGAATGAGGCGGGTGATGCTGGTGTTATAGCCCAGGAAGCGCATGCGCTCCTCGTTCTCGCGCAAGAGCAGCACCGAGTGGCCCATGGCCGTGGCCGTAAAGCGCCAGCAGAACAGGAGCGCCGCGCCCAGTACGACCAGGGTCAGGTAATAGATGTCCGGGCCGTTACGGGGGTCCAGGACGCCGAGTCCCAGATGCAGCTTTGGTGGGATCACGTTGAGCCCGTCGTCGCCGCCGGTCAGCGTGTGCCATTTGACGCCGATGGCGAAGAAGAGGGAGTTGAAGGCCAGGGTGAGCAGGGCGAAGGGCGTGCCCTTCACCCTGAGCAGCAGGGACCCCACCAGAAGGCCCACCAAGAGCGAAGCCCCGGTGGCCAAACCCATGGCGGCCAGGACGGAGATGCCTGGTATCTGGTTGAGGAATATGGCGGTGGCAAAGGCGCCCACGCCGAAAAACATGGCGTGGCCAAAGGAAAGCAGGCCGGCATGGCCCAGTAGCAGGTTGTAGCTCACGGCGTACAGGGAGAAGATAATGCCCTCGGTGACCAGCCGCAGTTGATAGGAGGGCAGGAGATAGGGCGCGGCCGCCAGCGCCGCCACCGCCACCGCGACGATCCAGGCCAGGGAACGCGGGCGCTGGGAGGTCATGATTTTTCCCCGAACAGGCCTTCGGGCTTTAGCACAAGCACCAGGGCCATGAGCATGTAGATTAGGGCCAGGGAAAACTTGGGGAAGAGCAGCACCCCGAAGGACTGCAACTGGCCGATGAGTAAGGAGGCCAGCACGGCGCCGCCCAGGCTGCCCATGCCGCCCACCACGATCACCACGAAGGCGTCCACCAGGATGGACCCGGCCATGCCCGGGAAGACGCCCAGGAGCGGCCCGGCGGTGGCCCCGGCCAGGCCGGAGAGTCCCGCTCCAACCGCGAAGACCCCCATGAACACATAGGGCACGTTGATGCCCAGGGCATTGACCATGGCGCTGTCATTGACCGCCGCGCGCACGATGATGCCGATGCGAGTCTTGTAGATGACCAGCGCCATGCTGGCCCCCAGCACCGCGGAGAGCGCGAAGAGGAACAGGCGGTAGACCGGGTAGACGATGCCGCCCAGGTTGACCGAGGAGGCCAGGAAGCCGGTGACCGTCACCGCCTGGGGGTTGTTGCCCCAGATCCACTTGACCCCCTCCTGGATGATGTAGGCCAGGCCGAAGGTCAAGAGCAGCTCGTGGACGTGCCCCAGGACATGGACCTTGCGCAGCAGATAGCGCTCCACCAGTGCGCCCAGAACCATCAAGAGCACCGGGGCCAGGGCCAGGGTCAGCCAGAACTGGTTGGTGTAATGGCCGATGGCCAGCGCGAAGTAGGCCCCCAGCATGTAAAAGGACGCGTGCGCGAAATTAAGCACGTTCATCATGCCAAAGACCAGGGTCAGGCCGGAGGAGACCAGGAACAACAACCCGGCATAGGCCAGGCCGTGCAGGAAAAACACCATCAGATCGCCCATGGATTCTCCTCCAGACCCCGCGGTCCTAGGGCTTGGGGGCCGGCAGGACCTCGCGCAGTATCTTGAGCAGGGTGCGGTCCCGGTTCTGTTTTACTTGGGCCAGGCTTTCGGGGGTCCAGGAGTGGAAGCCCTGGCCAGCCTTGGCCCCCAGGTGCCCCTGGGCCAGCTTGCGCTCCAACAGGGGCGATGGCCCCTGGGCGCAGTCCAGATGGGGCAAGAGGTCTTCATGCACGGCGCGGGTCAGGTCCAGGCCGGCCAGGTCGGCGGTCTGCAAGGGACCCAGGAAGGCCAGCCGTAGGCCGAAGCCCAGGCGGACCACCGCGTCCACGTCCTCCGGGCTGGCGATGCCCTGCTCCACCAGGTAGATGGCCTCGCGCCACAGGGCGTGCTGCATGCGGTTGCCCACGAAGCCGGGCACGTCCTTTTCCACCCGCACCGGGTGCTTGCCCACCCTGTTTAGTAGCTCCATCACCCGATCAACCACCGCCGGATCAGTGCGGGGGGCGCGGATCACCTCCACGCAGGGCACCACCTGGGGCGGGTTCCAGAAATGGGTGCCCAGCACCCGGCCGGGATGGGCCAGGCCCTCGGCGATGAGCCCGATGCTGATGGCCGAGGTGTTGCTGGCCAGGATCGTCTGGGGAGGGACGAAGCTCTCCAGTTGGGCGAAGAGCTTGCGCTTGAGTCCGAGGTTTTCGCTGACGGCCTCGATGACCAGATCGGCCCCCTGGCACAAATCGGCCAGGACGGAGCAGGGCTTGACGCGCCCCAGCAAGGTCTCCACCTGCTCTGGCGCCACCAGGCCCAGTTCCAGGAAGGGGACCAAATTGGCGCGGATGCGTTCGGGCACCGAGGCCAGGACCGACGAGTCCTGGTCGAAGATGCGCACCTGATGGCCCGCGCCGGCAAAGACCTGGGCGATGCCGTGCCCCATGAGGCCCGCTCCCAGGATGGCGATTGTCCGCATGCTTGGCTGCAAGGTGTTCCCCTGGGGTTTGGGTTCAGGAAACCAGGATCACCATCACGCACTTGACGTCCTGGCCGTTCATGGCCAGGCCGTAGTGGGGGATGCCGGAATCGAAGTAGATGCAGTCGCCCTCTTCCACCAGGTATTCCTGGTCCCCGTGATGGAAGTGCATGGAGCCTTGAATGACCAGCAACATCTCCTCGCCCTTGTGCTGGAAGACCGCGCTGGTGCTCTGGGCGGGAATGGTGAGGATGTAGGGCTCCATGTGCTTGTTGAGATAGGTGTGGGCCAGGGTCTCGTAGGAGTAGCCGAAGATGGTGCCATCGCGGGCCATTAGCCGGCGCTGGTCTTTTTTCACCAATGACAAGGTGCGGTGAGGCGTCTCCTCGCCGAACAGGTCGGACATGGTGGTGCCCAGGGCCTCGGCCAGCACCACCAGGGTGGAAACTGGCGGGGCCTTGTCCGAGTTCTCCACCTTGGACAGATAGCCCTTGGTGAAGCCGGTCAGTTGGGCCAGCTTGTCCAGCGACAACCCCTTGGCCTTACGTATTTCACGAATACGCATGCCCAATTTTTCTTCCGACAGCATACATCAACCTCTTTTGCGGGTTGGAGACAGCACTCTTGGCAACGTGGAACCCACTGGAAGGCAGATTAAATAGGAAACCATGCTTTACAGGTAATATATTTAAAATAATGTTATCATTTATTTATTAGCTGTTGTGCAGCATAAACTATAGTTTCCAGTTGGGAAACTACACCTAGCGCAGCCGCGCTGTCAAGCCCTTTTGCATGCGAAGTAGAAGGGTTTTAGGCGGGCGGAGTCCACCCCGCCGAGGTCGCGGTTGGGCGGCCTTGGCCGGTTTTCCCGTGATTATGATTAAATCTATGGGCTTATTGTGCGATGTAGTTCGGGAGTTCAGGGTTTGGCCTAAGCGGTTTCTTTTTGTGTCCCGCTAGAGCCGCCCGGCCATACTGGCTTTGCCGATGCGGGTGCCGGCGCGGGGGGGACTCTCCGCCCTGGCGTGGGCAGAGGCCGCAGGTATCCCGTATTCCTTGCCGTGTTGGATCATAGCAGCCCCCTGCCGGTGCCCCAGGAATGGCCGGGCTAATACCAAGTTGCGATCAAACGAGTAGTTTGATCGCAACTTGGCATGCGGGCCATGGATGGCCCGCCGGGCGCGAAAGCGCCCGGGAGGCCGGGCAAAACCACGTTTTTGCCCGGTCGAGCAGCAATCAAAGCCATGGAGGCTTTGATTGCATATTGGTATAATATTCTAAAAAAATAAGCGGTTAGCCCGCAAGGGCTAGCCTCTTTGCCTGGGCCGGCGCGTGGTCGTTGAACAGGCGCAAGAACCTGCCCCGCCCCCGCGGCCCTGGGCCGGCGGACGGACTGGTCCCTGGCGTTGGCGTGCGCAGGGCGCCGTGGAAACCCGGCCCCGTGACGCGGCGATTTGGGCTAGATGCGGCGGGCCCCGTAATAGTGGCGGGCCCAGTAGTTCTCTGACAGCTCGTTGACCTGAATGCGGTGGTTGCGGCTGGCGGCGTGGATGAACTCGCCATTGCCCAGGTAGATGCCCACGTGGGCCACGCGCTTGCTCTTGCGCTTGGAGGTGAAAAACACCAGATCACCGGCGCGCAGCTCGTGACGAGTGATCTTTCTGCCTTTCTTGACCAGTTCCGGCGAGGATGCGCCCAGGTCCATGCCGTGCTGTTTGAGTACGAAGCTGACGAACCCAGAGCAGTCGAAGCCTTGATCCGGGGATTTGCCGCCGCTGCGGTAGGGGGTGCCCAGCAGACGGTTGGCGGTCTGGATGATGGACTGTATCTTGTGGGGGGTGTTGGCCCAGGAGCTTTCGGCGCTAAAAACCAGGACCGAGATGACCGAGACTATGAAGAGGGTTTTGATAATCGAGGGCATGGACACTAGAGTATGACGATCGCTTCCTAGTTTGTGCGCTGGGGATAGATTCATAAAACACTGCTCCTCCGTCCAGGGATTTACGAGGGCGGATCAGCCCAGCCAATTTCGCGGGGAAAAAAGAGCCAACCGCGCCCCTTTCTAACTTTTTTGGGGGCGGGGTGTCAAGCAATAAGTGCCCGGGCGGGTAACGGCACGGGTCTTTTTTTCGGCTGGACCTATTGGTCGGGTGTGGCCACCAGGGAGGGCAGGGGGCCTTCCTGAAAGTGCCGGCTCAGTTCGTGGATGTGCCGCTGGTCAAGGGCGCCGGCCAGTTGCAGCAGCCGCGCCTGGTTAAGCAGGTGCTCGTGCCGTGCCTCGATGAGGTCGCGCCGGCCACGGTAGAGGTCACGCAGGGTCTCCAGGAAGTCCACCATGGTGCTGGCCCCCAGCTCCACCTCGCGCTGGGTGGCCCGTAGGGCGGTGAGGTTGGACTTGAGCGCCTGCTCCAGGGCGCGCGCGCGGCGCAGGGATTCGTTGGCGCCCCGAAAGGCCTCGCTGGCGCGCTTGCTGGTCAGGCGGCGCAGGCTCTCGTACTCCTGGCGGGCCTTGTCGTGCAGGTGGCCGGCCTCGCGGGTCTGGGCGGTCACTGCCCCGCCCTCGAAGATGGGGAACTTGACCTCCAGGCCCACCGAACTGACCAGGTCCTCGCCGGGCACCCGGCCGCCGGTGTTCTCGTAGTAGTGGCTAGCCGTCAGGTTGAGGGTGGGGGCGTGGGCCGCCCGCTGGCGGGTCACCTCCAGGCGGGCCGCCTCCAGGGCGTGCTCCTTGGCCAGGAGGGCGTGGTTCTGGGTGAGCGCCAGGCGCTGCCAGTGGGCCAGGTCGTTGGGCTGGGGCGGGGCCAGGGCCAGTGAGGGCTTGAGGTGGGCCAGGTTCTCGAGCGGCACGCCGGTGAGTTCGCGCAGCTCGTCGCGGCTGTTTTCCAGGCGGTTTTCGGCGGCGATCTCGTCGGCCTCGGCCAGGTCATAGCCGGCCTGGGCGCGCTGCTCGGCCGTGGGCGTGGTCAAGCCCAACTCGTTGGCCCGCCGGGCGCGCCGCAAGGCCTGGGCGATGGTCAGCTTCTCGGCCCGCACCCAGTGCAGCCGCTCCTCTGCCGCCAGCACCCGCAGGTAGCGTTCCAATAGGCGCAGGCTGAACTCGGCCAGGCTGGCCCGGTAATGGGCCTCGGCCTCCTCCTGGCGCTGGCCGGCCTGGGGCAGGCCCACCCAGGATTGCAGGTTGACCACCGGCTGGGTCAGATAGAGCCCGTACTTCTGGCTGTCGTAGTCCTGGTTGGGCCGGGAGGCCCCGGTCTTGGGGTCCACGGGCGGGTTCTTGTCCTCGAAGTGGTTCAGCCCGCTCGTGCCGCTGGCCGCCAGGGAGGGCAGCAGGGCGGCCATGGCCTTGGGCCGGGCCTGGCGGGCGGCCAGCAGGGTGGCCTCCGAGGCCTTGAGCTGGGGGTCGTTCTCCCAGGCCAGTTGATACACCTCCCACAGGCCCTCGGCCCGCGCCGGGCCGGCCAGGGCCAGCAGGCACAGCAGGCACAGGGTCAGGATGGCGGGACGGTTTGGCAAAAGCGTGGCTCCTAGTGCTCGGGGGCGAGGCTAGCTTAGGTGTAGCGCATTGGGCGGCGGGTTTTCAAGGCTCCCGCAGGCTTTCGTCAAAGCCCCGCATCACCGGGTAGAGCAGATAGGTGATGACCCGGCGTTGACCCACCTTGATCTCGGCGGTTACGGTCATGCCCGGCAGCAGCCTGAAGTCCTCGGGCACGGCGCCCAGCTTGACCTCCTCCAGCCTGAGCCGGCCGATGTAGAACATGCCGCCCCGGCGCTCCTCGCCGGCCTGGGCCAACTGGGGCTGCTGCACCAGGTCCTCGCCGAGGCTCTGCACCCGGGCGCGCGCGGTGCCGTGCTTCTGAAAGGGGAAGGCGTCGAACTTGACGCGCGCCTGGTCGCCGGCGCGCACAAAGCCGATATCCTTGGCCTCCACCTGCACCTCGGCCTCCAGGGGCACCTCCAGGGGCACCAGGGTGAACAAGGGCTCGGCCTCCTTGACCACCGAGCCGGCCGAGCGCTTGGCGATCTCCAGCACCATGGCCGCCGCCGGCGCCCGCAGGGCCACCAGCTCGCCACGGCGGGTGGCCTTGTTGAGCTGCTCCGACGCCTGGTCGCGCTCGCGCACGGCCTTGACCAGTTCCTCGCTAATCTCCTGGCGCCAGCCCTGCACAAAGGCCTCGGCCTCGGCCTTGCCTTTGCTTATCTCGTGGCGTATCTCGGCCTCGCGGCTGACGGCCTGCTTCAGCTCGCGCTCCACCTCCAGGCGCTGGTTCTGGGCTTCCAGCACCCTCAGGCGCGACTCGTGGCGCTCCTTGGCCAGGGTGGCGCGCATGCCCTCGATCTCCTGGAGGCCCTTGAGGCGCTGGGCCAGCACCTGCTGTTCCTTGTGGTTGGTGGCCAGGGAGGCTTCCAGGCGGGCGACGCCTTGCTGGTAACCCTTTTGCCGGGCCTGGAAGGCGGCCTGGCGCTGGTGGTGGATGCCGGCCTGCAGGCGCTCGTCCTGGCCGTCCTGTGGTAGGGGGACAAAGGGGCGTTGGTTGAGCTCGGCCTCCAGGCGGCGCGCCTGGGCGGCGTAGCTTTTGAGCCGCGAGCGCTGCTGGGCCAGGTCGGCCTGGGTGAAGGTGGGGTCCAGGCTGGCCAGGAGTGCCCCGGGGGCCACCACCTGGCCCACGCGCACGGCGATCTCGTGGATCACCGCCGTCTCCATGGGCTGCACCACGATGGTGGGCGCCGTGGTGACCATGCGGCCCCGGGCCACCACCACCCGGTCCACCTGGGACAGCGAGGCCCACAGCACCGCCACCACCAGGAGCAGGAGCAGCAGATACAGCGACCAGCGCGCCCCGCCCGGAGGCGGCTTCTCCTCCAGTTCCACGGCGTCGGGCTGGTAGGCCACGGCCACGGCGGCCAGGCCCCGGCCTTGCTGGCCGGCCCGGCGCGGCCCACGCGCTTTCAGGCCGTCTGGTGGCCGGCGGTCTGCTGGTTCCATAGGTTCCTGTAGATATCGCAGCTTTTCAGCAACTGGGCGTGGGTGCCCTGGCAGGCCAGGCGCCCCTGGTCCAGCACCACGATGTCGTCGGCCTCCACCAGATTGCTCAGGCGGTGCGAGATGATTACCACCGTGCGGCCCTGGGCGATGTTTTTAAGGTTTTGCCTGATGATGGCCTCGCTCTCCGGGTCCAGGGCGCTGGTGGCCTCGTCCAGGATGAGGATGGGCGGCCGGGTCAAGAGCGCCCGGGCGATGGCCAGCCTTTGCCTCTGGCCGCCGGAGAGATTGACGCCGCCCTCTTCCAGGAGGGTGTCCATGCCTTGGGGCAGTTGCTCGATGAACTCGTCGGCCCCGGCCAGGCGGGCGGCGGCGGCGATCTCGTCGGCCGTGGCGTCGCTCTTGGTTACCCCGATGTTGTCGCGCACGGTGCCTCGAAACAGGAAGTTCTCCTGCAGCACCACCCCCAGGTTGCGCCGCAGGTGGTGGACGTCCACCTCGCGCAGGTCCACGCCGTCCAGGCGGATGATGCCCTCCTGCATGGCGTAGAGGCCCTGGATCAGGCGGGCCAGGGTGGTCTTGCCCGAGCCGCTCCTGCCCACCAGGCCCTGCACGCTGCCCGCCGGTATGTTGAAGCTGACGCCCTCCAGGGCCGGCCTGGCGGCGCCCAGGTAGCGGAAGGTCACGCCCTCGAAGGAGATGCCCCCCCGGATGGCGGGCATGATACCCCGGGCCGGGCCGGCGCGCTCGGGTGGGGCGTTCATCACCTCGCCCAGCATCTTTATGGACAGCCCGGTCTCCTGGTACTCGTGCACCAGCGACACCACCTGCACCAGGGGGCCGCTGACCCGGCCGGCCAGCATCTGGAAGGCCACCAAAACGCCCACCGTGAGCTTGGCGTCGAATACGTCCTGGGCGCCCAGGGCGATGACCGCGATGAGCATGGCGCGCTCCAGGGCCTTGGTGATGGCCTGGGCGCTGTTGGAGATCATGCCCACCCGGTAGTGGCGCTCCACGGCGCCGGCGGCCTTGCCGTCCCAGAGCTTTTTCTGCTTCGGCTCCATGGCCAGGGACTTGACGGTGTTGATGCCGTGGATGTTCTCCACCAAGAAGGCCTGGCGGTCGCCCTCGGCCATGTACAGCTCGCGCAGGCGGCGGCGGAAGGGGCCGACCAAGAGGGCGATGACCAGAGCGATGAGCCCCGAGAAGAACAGCACCACCAGGGTCAGCTTGGGGCTGTAAAAGAACAGCACCGGCACCAGCACCACCAGGGCCACCGAGTCCAGGATGGTCAGGAGCAGGCGGCCGGTGAGGAAGCCGCGTATCTTCTCGGTCTGCTGCATGTGCTTGACCAGCACCCCGGCGAAGCGGCGCTCGAAGAACTCCAGGGGCAGGCTGAGCAGATGGCTGAAGGTGCGCCGGGCCACGCGGATGTCTATGCGCCGGGTGGCGAAGAGCAGCATGTACTGGCGCAGGAAGCCGAAGCCGGCCTCGAAGAGGATGGCGATGAGCACCCCCATGGTGAGCACCCACAGGGTGGCCTGGCTCTGGTGCACCAGCACCTTGTCTATGATGAGCTGGAAGAACAGGGGGGTGGCCAGGGCCACCAAGGGCAGCACCAGGGCGGCCAGGGTCACGTCCAAAAAGAAACGGCCCTGGCGCATGATCTCGGGCAGGAACCACAGCAGGCCAAAGGGCTGGTCCTCGTCGGTGGCGCGGTGGCGGCGCTTGATTAAGAGGGCCTGGCCGTCCCACTTGGCGGCCAGCTCCTCGTAGGCCAGCACGATGACCCCTGGCCGGTCGGCCAAGGGGTCCACCACGGCCACCTTGACCTGCCCGCCCTGCTCGCGGGCGGCCAGGAGCGCCACGCCGTTGCCGTTGCTCAGGCAGGCCACCACCGGGAAGGCCTGGCCCAGGCCCAGGAGGTCCTCGCGCGAAAGGTTGGCGGTCTTGGCCTTGAGGCCACCCGCCTGGGCCAGGCGGGCCAGGGTGGCCAGGTCCACCTCCTGGGCGGGCAGGGCGTTGTCGTGCACAAGCCGGGCCACCGACAGCTCGGCCCCCTGCATGCGCGCCGCGAAGACCAGGCTCTGCACCATGGTGTGGGGAAAAGGCGCCTGGGGCGCGCCCTCCGGCGGAATCGGGCCAGGGCCGGCCTGCCCGGCGGCGGCGTCCTGGGGGCCTGGCGAGGCCTGGTCTGGAGGCGTGGGAACGCTCAAGATGCGCCCTGGTGGGGAGCGGCCAGGGGCGCGGCGGCCTCGCCGGCCAGGGCGGGGGAGGGCTGGCGGCTGGGGCCGTCCGGGGCGGCGGCCAGGGGGTTGACTCCCGGGGGGCTGGCGCCCTGCGCGGGGTTGTTGAGCGACCAGTCGCCGTGGAGCGGCCCCTGGTTGAACTGCTCCACCTGGCGGCCCACGATGGACAACAGATAGCGGCCCAGGTCGTTCTCGCCGCGGGCGCCGATGTCCACGTAATAGGCGCCGCCGGGCTGGGGGGAAAATTGCACGCTGGCGGCGCCGCCGTCCTGGCCGGCGCGGGCGTAGGCCACCTCCAGGCCGCTGGCGTTGCGCAGGCGGAAATCGGCATTGCTCAAGCCGCCCTCGCCCGGGGCGGCCTCCAGGCTTATGAGGTAGGACGAGGCCTCCTCCAGGGCCAGGGTCACCCAGTCGCGCTGGCCGGCGGTCTCCAACTTGCCCGCGCGCGCCCCAAAGGCGCTCAGGGAGGCGGGAGCATCCCGTGGCCACAGGCCCCTGCCCGGCACCGCGAAGGCGTCCAGGGTGTAGGTGCCGGTTTGGGCGTTGCCGAGGGCCGCGGCCCCCAGGTAGTAGGTGCCGCCAGCCAGGGGGGTGAAGACCAGGCGCGAGTCCAGGCCCTGGCCGCCGCCGTTGTCCCAGGCCAGCGGGGAGCCCCCGGCGCCGTATATATACAGGTAGGGGTTGTCCAGGGTGCCCTGGCCGCTGGACCGGCCCTTCAGGTCGAAGCAGTAGGTCTGTCCGGCGGCCAGCTCCACGGCGTAGCGGTCCTCTTCGCCCAGCGCGGCCAGCTCGCCCGCTTGCGAGCCGCCCACCGCCATGGCCGGGGGCGTGTCCTGCCCGCCGCCGGCCTTCTCCTGGACGGCCAGGGCCACCTCCACCCGGTAGGTGCCGGCGCTGGCCCCTTGATAGGCCCCCACGGCCAGGAAAAATGTGCCACTGGCCGTGGGCGTGAAGCCAAGCAGGCTGTCGCGCCGCTCCCCGCCGTCGTCGGCCTGGGCCAGGCTCTTTCCGTCGCTGTCGTAGAGGTAGAGGTAGGGGTCCTTGAGGGTGCCCTGGCCGGTGTCAAGGCCCCGGGCGCTGAGCGTGTAGCGGCTGCCCGCGGTCAGCTCCACGCTGAACCAGTCCAGGTCGGCCAGCACCTCCAGCTCGCCGGCCTGGCCGCCGCCCACCTCCAGGCGCCCCGGCGAGGGCGCTGAATAATCGTCCTGATAGGTGCCGGCGGCCAGCTCGAAGCTGCCGCGCTGGGCGTCCTGATAGGCCCCGGCCCCCAGGAAATAGGTGCCGGCACGGCTGGCGGTGTAGGTCAGCCGGCTGTTGATGAAACCGCCGCTGTCGTCGTTTTGGGTGATGAGCTCGCCAGCGGGGTCGTAAAGATAGAGCAGGGGGTCGCGCAGGCTGCCCTGGCCGGTGGTGCCTCCGGCCAGGGCGAAGAAGTAGGACTGGCCGGCGCCCAGGTCCACCCGGTACCAGGCCCGCTGGCCGGCCTGCTCCAGGGAGCCGGTCAGGGACTGGCCCACCAGCAACACCCCGCCGGTGTTGATGTCGCCGGTGATCCCATCAGCGGCCATGGCTCATCCTCGCCTGGGCGCCAAAGGCACCCGCCCCTCTAGAAGTTGGGGCTCTTGGGCTGGACCGGGGCGGCCGGCGCGGCGGCCATCTGGCCTGGGCCGCCGGCCTCGAGGCCTTCGCGTTTTTGCAGGATGCCCACCTCCAAGAGCTTGTTCATCATGCCCTGGATGGCGTTGAAGGTCTCCAGCAGGGCGTCGGGGGTCATGATGAGCCGGTGGCGCATCTCCTTTTGGGGACGGCCCTCCTCGTCCTTTTCCGTGCTGGAAAAGCCGGTGAAATCAATCATCACCACCCCGTTATGGAACCCGATGCCCCCGCAGCCCACCGCGAATGTTTCCTTGGACATGTGACCTCTGTTATTTCCCGGCAGCCGGTTGCCAGAAGGGTTGCTGGCCGCCAAGCGGCCAAGTCTGTATATAAATTAAACATGCCAGGGGGTTTTCTGACAAGGGCCAATACCGGGGACCCATGCGGCGTTCATCCTGGCGCTTGCCCCGCCGGCCTCGCCGAGGAGCGGCTTGGCCATAGCTATTGGCCCATCGCCGCTCCAGGCCGCCCGCCCCGGCAAAATTCCACACCTGGCTGTGATTTATAATTCTCGGCGGCGCCGATCTGTGATACCTTAAGCTCACTTGATACACGATCCTGAAAAACTACTCAGTGGGTGTGGCGCATGACCATCGGCCCTGTCATCAAGTTGGTTTCCGGCCACCAGGAAGCCAAGGCCCTCAGGTTGCTCTGTCCCTTTTGTGGCCGCGACGGCGTGGAAATCGAGGAGGTCCGGGAGTGCCCCTCGCGTAGCGCCGGCAATGACAAGCTAAGCAACCATATCTCCTTCGTGGACAGCGCCATCTGCGAATACAAGGCCCGCTGCCCCGGCTGCGGCAAATCCTATCTCCAGTCCTGCCCCTCCGACCGGCTGCCCAAGTCCTTCCGCCCGGAGCAGGTTTCCGCCCAGGCTTAAGGCAGGCCCAGCCTCATCCCGGCCCACGGCGGCGGCCCTCGGCCGCGCGCCCAGGTCCCCATCCTGGGCCTGTGGCAGGCCCGGGCCGCCGGCCAGCGGGTGCTTCACTACGCCCAGGCCCATGCCCGGGGAGACGCCCAGGGCATGCTGGTCTGGCTCTACGACAACCCCTTCCAGACCGCCGGCCCCTGGGCCAGGCCAACCTGCGCCCCCTGGACGCCGGCACCCCCTTGGCGCCCATCACCCGCCTGTGGCTGGCCCACGGCCTGGAGCCCCGTCCCTTCTCCACATATGATCCCTGGGAGAGCGGCCGCTTCTGGGGCCTGTCCTGGTAATCCGCCCCGCTTGACAGACCCCCAGGCCGGGGCCATTTTTAAGAAGTGTTCACCATGGTCAACCCTCGGGGAGGCAGGCCCATGCGGCGCGTGATGATAGAGCCCGGCGACTACCAGGACTGCCGCCCAGCCGTGGAGCGGGCCTTGGAGTTGTTCCCCCTGGCCATCGAGGGCAAGAAGGTGCTGGTCAAGCCCAACGTGCTGCGGGCGGCCAGGCCCTCGGAGGGTATCACCACCCACCCGGCCCTGTTGTGGGCGGTGGTAAGCTGCCTGAAAAAGCGCGGCCCGGCCCAGATCATCGTGGGCGACAACCCCGGCCTGATGAGCTATGGGGCCAACGAGGCCAGCTTTCACCAGTGCGGCCTGCTGGAGGCCGCCCAGGGCCATTACCAAAATATCGGCCTGAAGGCCGTGGAGAGGGACTTCGATCCCGCCTTTCTGCCCCAGGTGAGCATCTCGCGGGCCGTGGCCGAGGCCGACGTCTTCATCTCCCTGCCCAAGTTCAAGACCCACGGCCTGACCATCCTCACCGGGGGCATCAAGAACAGCTACGGCATCCTGCCCGGGGCGCAGAAGGCCAGGCTGCACCGCCTGGCCGGCACGCCCCAGCGCTTCCACGAGTTGGTGGTGGAGGTCTTCAGGCTGCGGGTGCCGGATTTGTTCATCGTGGACGCCGTGGTGGGCATGGAGGGCAACGGCCCGGCCTCGCCCGACCTGCGCCACATCGGCAAGGTCCTGGCCGCCGACAACGCCGTGGCCCTGGACGCGGTCATGGCCCGCATGATGGGCCTGGAGCCGGGATGCTTGTGCTTTCTGCAAAAGGCCCGCGAGCTGGGTCTGGGCGACTACGAGGCGAAAGCCATCGAGGTCATGGGCGAGCTCCAGGTCATCCCCGATTTCAAGCTGCCACCCCTGAGCGGCGAGGCCATCAGCAAGAACGAGGTGATCCAGGGGCTGCTGACCAGCCGGGCTGGCCTGCGCCCCCAGGCCAACCCCGACAGGTGCAGCGCCTGCGGCTACTGCGTGGAGCACTGCCCCGCCGGCGCCCTGGCCATGGACGAGGGCCTGCCCCGGGTGGACGCCCAGGCCTGCATCGTCTGCTTCTGCTGCCAGGAGATGTGCCCCGAGAAGGCCATAACCCTGGTGTAGACCAGGGGCGGGAGCTGGGCGCTACCCCACCTGGGATACCGCCGGCCCCCGGAACCAGCGCCGCCGAAGCCACAGCATCAGCGCCGCCGGCGGACCCAGCACCGCCGCCTCCAGGGCCACGGCCCCCAGGTTGTGCCACACCAGGGACCAGCCCAGGGGCCGGCGCCACACGTCAATGAAGAAGGGATTATCGGCCAGCAGGCGCGCCTCGCTGAAGGGCCACCACAGGGGTATGCCCCGGGGCGAGACGGTGGTGTAGTCCAGCAGCACGTGCGCCAGGTACAACAACGCCCCCAAGAGCCCCCAGCGATAGCCCAGGCCCCGCCGCCAGCCCAGGGCCGCGCAGATGAGGCCGCCCAGCAGGGCAAAGCCCACGGAGTGGCTGATGCCGTGGTGGTACTCTTCCACCATTCCCATTATCAGGCCGGGCACGAAGTCCAGGTCCGGGGCCTGGGAGACCAGGGCGCAGAAGGCCAGGTCCCGCCAGGGGCTTAGCCAGGGTCCCCGGCGGCTGACCGCCAGGCCCAGCGTCACCCCTGCCAGGGCATGTCCTATGGGCGTGCACATGCTCGACTGCCTCCGGCCCTTGCCTCCAACCAACGTTCCCGCCATGGCTAAAGGTACTGGGCCGGCCAGGGGCGGTCAAGGCGTGGTGGAGGTGTCCTGCCGAGAAGACCGAAAGGGATAAGAGTTGGGGAAGGAAAAAATAGGCCGCCCGCCCGCCAGGCCAGGGGGCGCCACGCCGGCTGGTAATAACATTTTAACAACGCTCAAATAGCATTAGGTTGTTGGCTCTTGATCCGGGCATCCTGTGGCCGGCGGGTTTTGTATTTTGGCCGTCCAAGCCCCGTGTCCCGCTCTTGGCCCGGCCATTCTTAGGGCACCGGCAGGGGGCTGCCATGAGCCAACCTGGCGAGGGATACGGGCTCCCTGCGGCCCCTGCCCACGCCAGGGCGGAGACTCCACCCCGCGCCGGCACCCGCGCCGGCAAAGCCAGTATGGCCGGGCGGCTCTAGCGGGACACAAAAAAAGACCGCTTATACCAAGTTGCGATCAAAAGAATAGTTTGATCGCAACTTGATATGCGGGCCAAGAACCACCCCAAAAAAGCCGCGCTTTTTTGGGGACCCCGGGGAATGGCCCGCCGGGCGCGAAAGCGCCCGGGAGGCCGGGCAAAACCACGTTTTTGCCCGCTCGAGGGCAAATCAAAGAGCCATGGATGGCTTTGATTGCTGATCGGTATTAGGCTTTCTTGGGCCGCCGAAACTGTAAGGGTGTTTAAGCCAAGTCAATGTGTCCCCTTAAGTGCAACGGGAAAATGTCCCCGTGGTTTATTGCCGAGGCCGTGTAGACGAGGTGTTGGTTATATGCGGCCTTGGCTTTGTGACGGTGTTGGCTTCTAGCCTTGATGGGTTCGGTGAGTGTTGAGGGTTTGGTTTGAGCGATGAGCTTTCCCTGGTGATAGATTCTCCAAGCGCCGTCCAGTAGTTGCCTGACATCGACCTTGGCCTTAGCGTAGCTTCTAGCGGCTGGTCCTGGTGGGATGTCGATGACCAGGCCGTCCAGGCGCACGGCGTTGTCATTGGCCACGGTAGCCTGGTAGCGAAAGCTGATGACGGCCTC
>JACRDC010000036.1 GCA_016218705.1 Desulfarculus sp. | reverse complement strand
GTTCTGAAGATAGGTTGCCTCGTCCCTGTAGCGGCTAAACATAAGGGCCGGATTCCATGGATTTTTAATTAAATGATCCCTTGTTAGAAACAAACCTTCAACCATTAAATTGCTAATTCCAATTCTCCTTGCAACAATAAAAAACGCTTCAACGAACCAAGCAGGAGGATGTTCAGTCGAGATAAATGGAAAATAAAATTTTATAAGGTGGTGGCCAGCGTCAGCATTAACTCCACACTCTAAGATCCTTTCTATGGCCCTTACGGAGTGATCATCAAGAAATTTATCGGGGAATAGGGAGGTAGAAATATTGCGATAAAATGATTCTTGCAATCTTGGGTCACGGGCAGCTTCGGTTAAGTTTATTGGCTGATTTGGCAAATGACTATTTATGCTATTGGCCCAGATTAATTGCGCTTTATTGCTAGATATTTGGCCTAGATTTTCACCGCACACCCTAGACAGTATTGAGGTTATATTTTCCCCTAATGAGGCTGGTAATAACTTGTTATTCTCTTGGAGATACTTTTTTTCGCCTTTTCTCGTCTCTATCAATAATTCTATTAAAGACGTTTTCATCTTTTTCTTTGCGTTTTTCATTAACTCGGCTTTGATATTCTTAAATTTGGCCATCAGCCGGTGAATTGTTGCTGCTTCTGATTGACCTAATTGCCTGGGTGCTACCATACAGGCCGCCGCGTGCGCGCTTTTGGCCTGATTCATGACCATTAAGCTAGCCATGCGCTCCAGTGCTACTGAATCATCAATCCCACTTCCTTTTGGACGGCCCCGCTTTCTCTTCGGAGCGGTTTGGCTAGTGGCCAACAACTGGTTGAGGCTATAACCTCTTTCAGCAGCGAGAGCTACTAAGTCAGCGATCACGCCAGGATCAACACTGCTTTCTGTCGCCATCACCAACGCTTTCCGAACAAATAAATAGGAACTTTCAACCTAGCGTATCCTGCCTAGGCCAGCGTCGCTAATTCCCATGAACAAGGAATGCTTTTTGAAGCCTTTTGGCTTAGGCATTTTCTCCCAAGGTCATTTTTGCCTGGCGCTCCAAAGCTTTCTTCATCCAAGAATTTAAGCTCAAACCAGAGGCGCTGGCAGCCGTGGCCACCTCTCGGTGCAAATTAGGCCCTAAGCGCAGCTTGATCTCGCCAGAGTAGGGCTTGTTGGGCTCTTTACCCACCCTGGCACAAAGAGCAAGATAATCCTCAACCGATTCTTTAAACGCCACCTCAAGCTCGTCAACAGAACGGCCCTGAAAAGTGACCACGTCTCGGATGTGGGCCACTTCTCCATGAAACAGCCTAGCCTCTGGGTCAAACTCGAAAATGCCGGTGTATCCCTTGTATTTGAGGATATTCATGGTCTAACCCCCGCATTGGTCAGAAAGCGTCGCACTGCCTTCACCGATCCCTTATCCGTGGTGGGTTCCGGGTGCGGTCGATGGAAAGTGGCCACTTCTCCATTCAGAAGGAAACGGACGCGTGATCCTTCTCCTTCAATTAGCTTCGCGCCATTGGCCAGCAATAATGATTGTATGTCCGCCCACTTGATGCTTGAGCGTACTGGATCGGCAAAGACCGCCTCCAGAGTTTTACGTTGCTTGCTATTCATGGTATATGGTGGCACCAGATAACACCACTGTCAATGGTGTCTCCATCAATTTTTCTTCAAGGGCAGGGGCACCACCTTGGGCGTCACGGTCCTACTCATGGCCTCGGCTATGCGAGACGAGATCTCGTTCGCTGCCTCCAGCAAGGGATCTTGGTGCAAGTGCGCATAGCGCTGGGTGGTGGCGGACTGGGTATGGCCTAAGAGCTTGCCGATTATTGGCAGACCCATGCCTGCGGCCGCCCCCACACTGGCAAAACTGTGCCGCAAGTCGTGCAGGCGAACTCCACTCAACCCGGCACGAGCCTGGATGCGAGCCCATGGCCTGGCTATCCCCACAAGATGGCTATTGGCCCTTAGTCCTGGACAGACGTAAGGGTTAAAGTCTTGGCGAGGAGCATCCATTAGCAACTGCAGAGCAGGCACTCCCAAAGGAACCACCTTGGCCCCCGTCTTGGAGTCAGGCAACCGCATGCAATGCTTTTCAAAGTCAAGGTATTCCCACTTAAGGGTAAGGATTTCGCTAAGTCGGCACCCCGAAAACAGAAGCAGCCGTACGGCCGTGATGACGCTGGGTAACTCAGACTGCTCTCGCTCCACCTCTTCCAGGGCAGTGCCCAAGCGTGCCAGTTCTTCCACGCCAAGAAAGCGTTCGCGCTTGTGCTCTTTGAATTTCTCCACGTGCCGGCAAGGATTTGAGCTGTTGGGCCGCAGCCCCCAGCGCTCGGCCAAGTTGAACATCTTTGAAAGTAGGGCCAGAACGCGGTTAGCTTGTATGGGCGTTTCTCGCAGCTCATGATGAAGCCGGGACACATCCGCACGGGTCACGCTTGCCGTCTTGTAGTGGCCTAAGGCGGGCAAGACGAAACGCTTAAGTAACTGCCTGTCCCTGAAGATGCTGGCGGCCTTCTTCTTGGGCTCCGCGTGCTCCTCAAGATAGCGTGTGGCCAACTCAGCCACCGATGGGGCTGCACGGTAGTTGGCCTTGGTGGCGGCTGGATCCTCGCCAGCGGCCACTTGGCCCAAGATGCGAGCGGCCTCGCTCCGTGCCTGTTCCGGTGTAAGGGGTCCATGCTCGCCTATGGTGTAGCGACGGCGCCGGCCCTCATGCCAGTATTGCACCAAGTAGATTCTCTTCCCCTTGGGCGTGATCTTTAGTCCGAAGTTGGTCAGTTCGGTATCCCAGATAAATAAGTCCGCAGCCTGGGGTCCCTTGGAGTCAACAATGCGTTTGGTGATCTTGGTCTTCACGGAACGCCCCCAATTCTCAGCATCCACACAGCATCCGACAGAACGCAAATTGGAGGATATCCCAGCGTCCCCTAGCGGTCAACTAATTTTTATGTTGCTGATAATATAGGACAGTATATAATGTGAGCGTATAGGGTAGCTAATGAGCAGTGAGACTGAAAATCCCCGTGTCGGCGGTTCAACTCCGTCCCTCGGCACCAAAGATATCAAGGGCTTAGGTCAAAAGACCTAAGCCCTGTCCTTTTGGCGGCCTCTGTTGGTTGGGTTGCGGCCCGCCTCAGCGCCAGCCCAGGAAATTGAAGGCGTACCAGGAGCCGGCGGCCACGGCCGCCGAGGCGGGGATGGTCAGCACCCAGGCCCAGACCAGGCGGGCGCCCACGCCCCATTTCACGGCGTGCACCCCCCGGGAGGTGCCCACCCCCATGATGGCCCCAGTGATGGTGTGGGTGGTGCTCACGGGAATGCCCAGCCAGGTGGCGCCGTAGAGGCAGATGGCCCCGCCGGTTTCGGCGGCGAAGCCGTGCACGGGTTGCAGGTCGCAGATCCTCTGCCCCATGGTCTTGACGATGCGCCAGCCGCCAGCCAGGGTGCCCAGGCCCATGGCCGCGTGGCAGGAGAGCACCACCCACATGGGCACCTCGGCCTGGGGGTCCACGAGGCCGCTGGCGATCAGGGTCACCAGGATGATGCCCATGGTCTTCTGGGCGTCGTTGCCGCCATGCCCCAGGCTGTAGGCCGCCGCCGAGAAAAGTTGCATTATGCGAAACAGGCGGCTTCCCTTGGAAAAGGACAGGTCCCAGAACAGACGTTGGATGACGACCATCAGGATCAGGCCGATGATCATGCCCATGAGCGGGGCCAGGATGATGAAGATGCCGATCTTGTACAGGCCGCCGGTTATGAGCACCCCAGGACCGGCATGGGCCACGGCCGCCCCCACCAGGCCGCCCACCAGGGCGTGGGAGGAGCTGGTGGGCAGCCCGCCATACCAGGTGATGAGGTCCCAGGCGATGGCGCCCACCAGGGCCGCGGCGATGACCGGTATGGTGACCGAGCCGGGGTCCACCACGCCCTTGCCGATGGTGCGCGCCACATGTAGGCCAAAGGCCAAAAAGGCGATGAAGTTGAAGAAGGCCGCCCAGACCACTGCCTTTTGCGGAGTGAGCACCCGGGTGGAAACCACGGTGGCGATGGAGTTGGCGGCGTCGTGGAAGCCGTTGACGAAGTCAAAGACCAGTGCCAGGACGATGATGACGTAGACGATGATTAGTTCCTGCATCCGCTACCTATACCTTTACCTTACTTTGAGCTGACCGGCATGGTTCCCGGGTTGCCTGGTTAAAGGCATACTTGGGCCTGGTGCGCCTTGGCGTCTCCACCAAGCTAGTATAGGCGTCAAATGTGACAAACAGGTTACAACTTGGTTACGATTACACCTAAGCAGGCCGCCATGACCGGTAGCGGTGTGAAGGCGGGCCGGCCAGGCCCCGCCAGCTTGGCGCGGCGCCGGGGACGGCCTGGAAGCTGGCTGGGGGGCGGTGGGGCCGGCCGGGAGTGCGGCCCTGGGACCAGGCTGGCGGCACGGCGGGAAATTGCTACTTAATATACTGGAATTATGACGTTTATTCCGGACAGCCGTGCCGGGGTGGCCTGGCTGAGACCGGCCACTTGATCCGCCGGCGGGAGGGTGGAAAGGGAAAATATTTTTTTGACAAGTAGTTATAATGTGGCTATAATATAACTAACATTGAATATGTTATTGTTATTGTTGGTCATTGCTGCCGGGGCCGGTGGGGGACTAGGGTGAGACAACCTGGCCCCGAGTGGGGCGCAACTGGGCGATCGAGGCAACCTATCAGGCACGCGGATGAAAACGCAATTTTTTTCGCCCGCCGTGGTTGATGGGGACAACCGCTTTGGTGGTCCGGCGCAAAGAGGAAAAAAATGAGGTACGCGGAAACAGGGTTTTATCTAGAGGTGGATTTGTCCAGGGGCAACGTGGAGCGTGTGGCGACCGACCCCAAGGAAACCGAGCTGTACCTGGGCGGCCTGGGCACCAACGCCAAGATATTGTGGGACAGGGTCCCCCCGGAGGCCGAGCCGTTCTCGCCCGAGAACCTGCTGATCTTCAGCGCCGGCCTGTTGTGCGGCACGCCGGCCACGGGGTGCAACCGCACCATCGTCTCCACCATTTCCCCCCAGACCCGCCTGATGGCCTTCTCGATGATGGGCGGCTTCTTCGCGCCCGAGCTGAAATACGCCGGCTACGACAAGGTCATCATCCGGGGCCAGTCGCCCAAGTTGGTGTATCTGTGGATCAACAACGACAAGGTGGAGATCCGCGACGCCACCCATCTGGCGGGCAAGGGCGCCGTGGAGACCGCCGAGCTTATCAAGAAAGAGCTGAAGGAGCCCAACGCCCAGGTGGCCGCCATCGGCCTGGCCGGTGAGAACCGGGTCTTCTTCGCCTCCATAGAGCAGGGCCGCTCCAGCGCCAGCCGTGGCGGCATCGGCGCCGTGATGGGCGACAAGGGCCTCAAGGCCATCGTGGTGCGCGGCACCAAGGACGTCAGCCTGGCCCGGCCCGCCGAGTTCATGAATCTTTGCGAGGATGTGGCCCAATACATCAAGTTCCGCAACCAGAACCCCATCCCCAACGTGATGCCCATCCTGGCGGGGCTGGGCTCGCCCCAAGAGATGAAGGTGCACGACGAGAAGTGGCACACCGAGAACTTCATGTGGGGCAACTCGCGCCTGCGCCGCAAGGACTTCTGGAACGAGGATATCGCCAGGGAGTGGACCGAGACCCTGGACAGCATGCGCCGGCGTCTGATTAGCTGCTACAACTGCCCCATGACCTGCGGGGCCACCATCGCGCCTCCCGGGCGCCCCACCTACATGATGAAGTGTTTCTCCAAGCTCACCTACACCATGGCGGCCATGTCCGACCTGGAGTTCGGCCTGGGCATAGCCCAAAGCGCCACCGAGTACGGCGTGGACGGCTTCTCGGCGCCGCAGGTCATGGCCTTCGCCCTGGAGCTTTTGGAAGAGGGCATCCTGACCGCCGAGGACTTCCCGGGCATGCCCGAGGACAACGAGGGCCGCTTCTATTGGCTGTTGGACAGGATCGTGCGCCGCGAGGGCATCGGCGACATCCTGGCCAATGGCACCTACTGGGCGGCCAAGCAGATCGGCAAGGGGGCCGAGAAATTCGCCCACAACAACATCAAGAAGCATGAGCAACTGCCCCTGAAGCTCTCCATGCTCAACCCCATCTACTTCCTCATGTACTGCACCGGCGAGAAGATCAACATCACCCAGATCGAGGGCCAGTTCCCCCAGGCCCCCTTCTTCACCCTCGAGGAGCGCCAGGAGTTCGTCAAGGACTGGTTCCAGGTCCCCGACGACAAGTTCAAGCAGTACTTCCTGGAGTGGGAGCCCCGGGGCGAGAAGTCCATGCCCTTCTTCCCCACGGTGCAGATGTGCTGCGACATCGTGGATTGGCAGGAGAGGATGCACTACATTGACGACGCCCTGGGCATGTGCGCCGGGCTGTCGTCCTTCCCGCTCAAGCCCCCCTACCACATTCACAACTACCCCAAGTTCATCTCGGCCGGCGCCGGCTTCGACATGGACGAGGAGAAGCTGACGCAGGCGGCCAAGAGATACCGCACCCTGGTCAGGGCCATCAACATCAGCCGGGGCATGCGGCGCAAGGACGACAAGCCACCCGAGAACCACTGGAAGAAGAGGTTCCCGGAGCTGGAAAAGGAGCTTTTGGACACCTACTACAAGTTCAAGGGCTGGAACCAGGACGGCATCCCCACCAAGGAGTCCCTCATCGAGCTGGGCCTGGGGTTCGTGGCCGATGAGTTCATCAAGAGGGGGATATTGCGGGAGGACGATGACACGCCTTCGCAAGAAATGGCCGCGGCAGCCGGCGGGGAGGTGTAGCCATGGCCGGTGACAAGAAAAAGAAGATCGTCAAGACCATCAAGGTCAACGCCGACAAGTGCAACGGCTGCCGGGCTTGCGAGCTGGCCTGCTCGTCCTTTCACGCCGAGCCCAGGTACAGCAGCAACAATCCGGCCCGGTCGCGCATCCGCGTGGTGAGGGACCCCCTGAGGGACATCTACGTGCCCATCTACGCCGGCGAATACACGCCATCGGAGTGCCTGGGGCGCGACAAGTACGTCCTGGACGGCAAGGAGTACGACGAGTGCGCCTTCTGCCGGGCCGCCTGCCCCTCCCGCGACCTGTTCAAGGAGCCCGACTCCAAGCTGCCCCTCAAGTGCGACATGTGCGAGGGCGAGGAAGTGCCCTTGTGCGTGAAGTGGTGTCTGGTTGACGCCCTGGAGTACGAGCAACGCGAGGAAGACGCGGAGGAGGAGGAGCCCGCCGGCGAGATGGAGCTGGGCCTGGAGGCCTTGGCGCGCAAGCACGGCCTCAGGAGCCTGGTGGACGCCGTGGCGCGGATGGCCTCCTCAGACAAGGCCTAGCCCCAAGCGCGGAGATCAACGCTAGGGAACAAAATGGAAAATATAGCCGATTACAAAGAAATCGTTGACGTCATCAAGGAAAAGGGCGGAGACGCCTTCAAGCGGTGCTTTCAATGCGGGTTGTGCGACACCGTTTGCCCCTGGAACAAGGTCCGTAATTTCAGCATGCGCAAGATCGTCAGGCAGGCCACCTTTGGCATGACCGAGATCGAGAGCGAGGAGATTTGGCGCTGCACCACCTGCGGGCGCTGCCCCCAGCGGTGCCCCAGGGACGTCAAGCAGATAGACTCGGGCGTGGCCCTGCGCCGCATCGCCACCGAGTACGGCGTGTTCCCCACCTCGGTGACGCCCATTCGCAGCATCAGCGCCAGCTTGATCGGCGAGGGCAACCCCATCAACGAGGAGAGAAAAAACCGCGCCAAGTGGGCCGAGGGCTCTTCGGTCAACGCCTTTGCCGAGGGCATGGAGTATCTGTACTTCCCGGGTTGTTACCTCAGCTACGACCCCCGGCTGAAAAAGGTGGCCAGGGCCACCGCCGCCATTTTGAACGCCGCGGGGACCGACTACGGCATCCTGGGCAGCAAGGAAAACTGCTGCGGCGAGAGCATCAGGAAGACCGGCGACGAGGAACTCTTCAAGCGGCTGGCCAGGGAAAACATCAAGTCCTTCGTGGATAACGGCGTGGGCAAGATATTGGTTTCCTCGCCGCACTGCTACCACACCTTCCGCAATGAGTACCCCGAGTTCAAGGTCAACTTCGAGGTGAGCCACATCACCCAGCATCTGTGGCGCTTGCTCGAAGAGGGCAAGATCGAGCTCAAGAAGGAATACAAGAAGAAGGTGACCTACCACGACCCCTGCTACCTGGGCCGCCACAACGGCATCTACGACGAGCCCAGGGAGGTCCTGAAGGGCGTGCCCGGGCTGGAATACATCGAGATGGCCGAGTCCCGGGTTGACAGCCTGTGCTGCGGCGGGGGCGGGGGCCGCATCTGGATGGAAACGCCCAAGGGCGAGCGCTTCTGCGACCTGCGGGTGGAGCAGGCCGTGGCCGCCGGGGCCGAGGTCCTGGTTACCGCCTGCCCGTACTGCATAACCAACTTCGAGGACAGCCGGCTGAACCTGGGGCTGGAAGACTCCATCGAGATCAAGGATATCACCGAGATCGTCCAGGAAGTAATCTAGGCAAGCCTAGTAGCCAACAAAGGACTTAGGGCCGTGAAAAACGAAAAGACCGAAGGCAAGGAACTTGTGCTCCCCGTGGCTGGCAGCTATGGCGACGTGGTCGTCGTCGGCGGCGGGATCAGCGGAATTCAGGCGTCCCTGGACCTGGCGACGGCTGGCTTCAAGGTCTACCTGGTCGAGAAAGGCCCCAGCATCGGCGGCCACATGGCCCAGTTGGACAAGACCTTCCCCACCAACGATTGCTCGATGTGAATTCTCTCCCCTAAGCTGGTCGAGGTCGGCCGGCACCCAAATATCGAGATCCTGACTTTCACCGAAGTCAAGGAAGTAGAGGGCGAGGCGGGGAACTTCAATGTGACCCTGGTCAAGAAGCCCAGGTATATCATCGAGGACAAGTGCACCGGCTGCACCACCTGCGTCAAGTACTGCCCCGTCACCTATCCCGACCAGTTCAACCAGGAGCTGTCGGAAAACAAGGCCGTGCACATCTACTTCTCGCAGGCCATCCCCCTGGTCGCCTACATTGACCAAAGCTGCCTGTATCTCAAGGAGAAGAAGTGCCTCATCTGTGAGAGCGTGTGCAAGGCCGACGCCATAGACTTCAGCCAAAAAGAAGAAAAACTAGAGATCAACGTCGGCGCCATCATCCTGTCGGTGGGCTTTGAGCCATACAATCCCGCCCTTAAGCATGAATACGGCTTCGGCAGGATGGCCAACGTCATTACCAGCATGGATTTCGAGCGGCTCTTGAGCTCCACCGGCCCCCACGCCGGCGAGGTCAGGCGCTCCTCGGATCAGAAGCACCCCAAGAAGATCGCCTGGATTCAGTGCATCGGCTCCCGGCGCGTGACCCCGGGCGACAACAGCTATTGCTCGGCGGTGTGCTGCACCTACACCCAGAAGCAGGTCATCCTGACCAAGGACCACGACGCCTCCGCGGAGTGCACGGTATTTCATAACGACATCAGGTCCTATGGCAAGGACTTCGAGCGCTATTACCAGCGGGCCGAGAAGCTCTCCGATGTCAGGTTCTTCAGGAGCTACGCCTCCATCGTGCGCGAAGACCCCCAGACCAAGAACGTGTTCATCAGGTACGCCACCAACGGCGACGGCGTGGTCGAGGAAGAGTTCGACCTGGTGGTCCTGAGCGTGGGGCTCAACCCGCCGGCCAATGTGAAGGAGCTGGCCAGCAAGTTTGGCGTGGCCCTCAACGGCCACAATTTCTGCGACATAAAATCCACCAACCCCATCGAGACCTCGCGCAAGGGCGTCTACGTCAGCGGCGGTTTCCAGGGGCCCACCGACATCCCGGAGTCGGTTTTCTCCGCCAGCGGCGCCGGGGCCCAGTGCGGCCAACAGCTCAGCTACCGCAGGGGCCAGCTCAGCGAGGCCCGGGTTTATCCCCCCGAGCGCGACGTGGCGGGCGAGGAGCCCAGGGTGGGCGTCTTCGTCTGCCACTGCGGCGCCAACATCGGCAGCGTGGTTAACGTCCCCTCGGTGGTGGACTATGCCCTGACCCTGCCCAACGTGGTCTACGCCCAGGAGCAGTTGTTCTCCTGCGCCACCAACTCGGCCATGCAGATCTCGGAGATAATCAAGGAAAGGGGGCTCAACCGCGTGGTGGTGGCCGCCTGCTCGCCCCGGACCCTGGAGCCCTTGTTCCGCGACACGCTGCTGGAGGCGGGCCTGAACCAATACTACTTTGAGATGGCCAACATCCGGGAGCACAACTCCTGGGTGCACTCCAAGGAAAAAGAGGAGGCCACCGACAAGGCCAAGGACATAGTGAGGATGTCCGTGGCCAGGTCCTGCCTCCTGGCGCCCTTGCAGGAATTCGACCTGCCGGTGAACAAGACGGCCCTGGTGGTGGGAGGCGGCGTGGCGGGCATGACCTGCGCGCTGTCCATCGCCCAGCAGGGGTGCGAGGTCCACCTGCTCGAGAAGGAAAAGACCCTGGGAGGCAACGCGCGGCGCATCAGCCATGCCCTGGATGGCATGGACGTGCAAAAATTCGTGCGGGACACCATCAAGGCGGTGTACCAAGACCCGCGGATAAAGGTCTACCACGAGGCCACCATCCTGGACGTGGCGGGTTACGTGGGCAACTTCGTCACCACCGTCAGGTCCGAGAAGGGCCTGAGCGAGATCAAGCACGGGGCCGGCGTCATCGCCACGGGGGCCGCCGAGTACAAGCCCACGGAATACCTGTATGGGCAAAGCGGCCGCGTGATGACCCAGTTGGAGCTGGAAGAAAAGATCAGCGCCCAGGACGAGGCCGTGCTGGCCGCCCAGACCGTGGTGATGATCCAGTGCGTGGGCTGCCGGCAGGAGGACCGCAACTACTGCGCGCGCATCTGCTGCGGCCACGCCATAAAGAACGCGCTCAAGCTCAAGGAGGTCAACCCCGGCGCGGACATCCATGTGCTGTTCCGCGACATGCGCACCTACGGCTTCAGCGAGGACTACTACCGCGAGGCCTCCAACCAAGACGTCAAGTTCATCCGCTACGACGTGGACGGCAAGCCCACGGTGGAATTGGGCGACGAGGGCGAGGGCGGCCCGGTCAAGGTAGGGGTGCGGGACCAGATCCTGGGCATGGAGCTGGGCATTGACGCCGACCTCCTGGTCTTGTCGGCGGCCATCATTCCCGCCGAATCCACCCAGGAGGTCGCCGGCCTGTTCAAGGTCACCCTGAACCCCGACGGCTTCTTCAAGGAGGCCCACGCCAAGCTCAAGCCCGTCGAGTTCTCCATAGATGGCATGTACCTCTGCGGCATGGCCCAATATCCCAAGACCATCGCCGAATCCATCAGCCAGGCCTATGGCGCCGCCGGTCGGGTCCTCACCCTGCTGTCCAAGGACACCGTGGTGGCCTCGGGCGCGGTGTGCGAGGTGCTGGAAAACAACTGCGTCTCCTGCGGGGCCTGCATCACCGCGTGCACCTACAACGCCATCGAGTTCCACCAGACCCCCCAGGGCAGGAAGGCCAGGGTCAACCCCATCCTGTGCAAGGGCGACGGGCTGTGCAACACCAAGTGCCCCACCGGGGCCATCTACCTCAAGCACTTCACCGATGAAGAGATCGAAAGCCAAATAGACGCGGCTCCGGGTCCCGGCGTCCTAGCGCTTTAGTAATGGGCCATGCACCCGTGCCACGGGAAAGGCGGTAAACCAAATGACGGCAAACATCGCGCACAAGCCTAGGCTCCTGGGTTTTGTCTGCCATTGGTGAGCGTACGGCGCGGCAGATTTGGCTGGAGTTTCCAGACTACAATATTCAAATGAAATGCGGCTCATCCGGGTCATGTGCTCGGGTAGGGTTGACTTGGAATTCATCCTGAGGGCCTTTGCCAACGGCCAGGACGGCGTCTTCATCGGGGGGTGCCGGCTGGGCGAGTGCAACTATGTCACCCACGGCAATTTCGACGCCCTGGGCAACACGCTGTTGGCCAAGATGATCCTCACCCAGATCGGGGTCAACCCCGAGCGGCTGCGAATTCAGTTCATGAACGCCAGCGACGGCATTCTGCTGGCCGAGTCCATCAACTCCTTTGCCAAGACCATAAGAGAGCTGGGCCCCCTGGGCAAGGGCGAGGGCCTTGACATCGGCCTCATGAGGCTCAAGCTGGAGGCGGCCAAGAAGCTGGTGCCCTACCTGCGCCTGGTGGAGAGAGAAAGACTGCGCCTGCCGGAAAAGTCCGAGGAAAAGTACAGGAAGTTCTACGGCTCCGGGGAAATGCGCACCCTGTTCGACCAGCTTATCGTCGAGAAGCTGGCCATGGCCCAGATAATGCTGCTCTTGAAGGAGAGCCCCCTCTCCACGGGCGAGATCGCCGAGAAGCTGAGCCTGAAGCCATCCGAGGTGTCCAACTACATGAACGTATCCTCGATGCACGGGCTGGTGGCTTATGACAGCGCTGAAAAGCGCTTCCATTTGGCCTGAAACGCGGGGCTGAGTTCTCTGCTTCAATAAGGACTGGAAAACGGCGATGGATTTGACCAGGGTTGACGAGATCATTGCCAAGCACCATGGCGAGGCCAGCTCACTTATCCAGATATTGCTGGAAATTCAAAGTGAAAACAGTTGGCTGCCCAAGGAAGTCATGGAGAGGATCAGCCAGGAGCTCCAGGTGCCCCTGACCAGGGTCCACCACATCTCCACCTTCTACAAGGCCTTCAGCCTGGTACCCAAGGGGCGCCACGAGGTCCACATCTGCATGGGCACGGCCTGCCATGTCCGAGGGGCCACCAGGGTCCTGGATGCCGTGCAGGACCTGACCGGAATCAAACCTGGTGAAACGGACCTGGAGCTGAAATTCAGCCTGGAAACCGTCAACTGCCTGGGCTGTTGCGCCTTGGGGCCAGTGCTGGAGATTGACGGTAAAACCTATGGCAAGATGACCCCGGTTGAAACCAAGAACGTCTTACAGAGCTATGAGTAGGGGAACACAATGCCTCTTGTTAAATCACCAGCCGAATTAGAAGCGCTTCGAGAAGCGATCCTATCAAAAAGAGACCCAAACAAGACCTGTATCACCATTTGCTCGGGGTCGGCTTGTCATGCCACGGGAAGTGGCGCGGTGGCCCTGGCCATCGAGGAAGAGATACAAAAACAAGGCCTGGCCGGCAAGGTGGAGGTCAGGAAGACCGGGTGCCATGGTTTTTGCGAGCGCGGCCCGATTATCGTCATCCACCCCGAGGAGATTTGCTACTTCCAGATTGAGCCCAAGGACGTCCCGGAGATCATCTCGGAAACCATAATCGGCAACAAGATAATAGACCGCCTGCTGTATACCGACCCCAGCACCAAGGAAAAGATAATCCGCGAATCCGAGATACCTTTTTATAAATATCAAGAGCGCCTGGTTTTTGGCTCCAATGGCAACATTGACCCCAAGAACATAGAAGATTATTTGGCCATAGGCGGCTATGCCGCCCTGTCAAAGGCCCTCCACCACATGAGCCCCGTGGATGTGTTGGAAGAGATAAAAAAGTCCAACCTGCGCGGCAGGGGCGGCGGTGGCTTCCCCGCCGGCCGGAAGTGGGAGGGCTCGCGCAACGCCCCCGAGCCCATTAAGTACGTCATCGTCAACGCCGACGAAGGCGACCCTGGCGCCTACATGGACCGCAGTCTGTTGGAGGGCAACCCGCACTCCATACTCGAAGGCCTGACCCTGGGCGCCTTCGCCATAGGGTCCCACGAAGGCTACATCTACGTGCGTCAAGAGTATCCCCTGGCCGTGGAGAACGTGAACATCGCCATCAAGAAGGCCGAGGAGTACGGCTTCCTGGGCAAGAACATCCTTGGCTCGGGGTTTGACTTCACGGTCAAGGTGCACCAGGGCGCCGGCGCCTTTGTCTGCGGCGAGTCCACCGCCCTGATGACCTCCCTGGAGGGCCGCGTGGGCGAGCCCAGGCCCAAGTACGTGCGCTCCAACATCAAGGGTCTTTGGGAAAAGCCCAGCGTCCTCAACAACGTGGAAACCTGGGCCAACGTGCCGCTGATTATCAACAAGGGCGCCGACTGGTTCACCCAGTTCGGCACCGAAAAGAGCAAGGGCACCAAGATATTCTCGGTGGTGGGCAAGATCACCAACACCGGCCTGGTCGAGGTGCCCATGGGCATGAGCCTGCGCGACATCATCTACAAGATCGGCGGCGGCATCCCCGGCGGCAAGAAATTCAAGGCCGTGCAGACGGGCGGGCCTTCCGGGGGCTGCATACCCGAGGACCTGTTGGACCTGCCGGTGGGCTTCGACGAGTTGACCAAGGCCGGCTCCATGATGGGCTCCGGCGGCATGATCGTATTGGACGAAAGCACCTGCATGGTGGACGTGGCCAGGTACTTCATCCAGTTCCTCACCGACGAGTCCTGCGGCAAGTGCGTGCCCTGCCGCGAGGGCCTGCGCCAGATGCTCAAGCTGCTGACCAACATCACCACCGGCCAGGGCAAGGAAGGCGATATCGAGCTGCTGGAGGACCTGTCCGAGACGGCCAAGGAGGCGGCCCTGTGCGCCCTGGGCAAGAGCGCGCCCAACCCCTTCCTCAGCACCCTGCGCTACTTCCGCGACGAGTACGAGGCCCACATCAAGCACAAGAGGTGCCCGGCCCTGTCCTGCAAGGAGCTGGTGTCCTTCTACATTGACCCCGCCAAGTGCCAGGCCTGCATGATCTGCGGCCGCAAGTGCCCGGCGGGGGCCATCGAGGGGGGCAAGGGCAAGATTCACATCGTGGACCAGGAAAAGTGCACCAAGTGCGGCACCTGCTTCGAGGTCTGCCCGCAGAAATTCTCGGCGGTCACCAAGTTGTCCGGCGAGCCGGTGCCGGCCCCCATCCCCGAGGACAAACGAGTCATTTCTAGAAAGAGCTAGCAGCGATGAGCGAAATCCGCCTGACCATAGATGGCAGGGAGGTCAAGGCCAGCGATGGCATGACCCTCCTGGAGGCCGCCCAGGCAGCGGGCATCCACATCCCCACCATCTGCCATCACGAAAAGCTGGAGCCTTTCGGCGGCTGCCGGCTGTGCATCGTGGAGCTGGAGGAAAAGGGCTGGAGCAGGCTGGTGGTTTCCTGCGTCTATCCCGCCGAGAACAACCTGGTGGTCCACACCAGGTCGGCCAAGGTGGACAGGATCCGCAAGACCATCCTGGAGCTCTTGCTGGCCCACGCCCCCGACGCCTTTGATTTGCAGGACCTGGCCAAGGAGTACGGCGCCGACAAGGACCGCTTCGAGAAAGAGGCCTCCTTCTGCATCCACTGCGGTCTGTGCGTGCGCTACTGCGCCGAGGTGAAGAAGAAGAACGCCGTGGGCTTCATTGACCGGGGGATCAGAAAAGAGATAAGTTTCGTGCCCGAGATCGCCCTGAAGGAGTGCTGGGACTGCAAGGAGTGCTTCCCCCTCTGCCCCACCGAGGCGCTCCAGGCGGCCTATGTGCTCACCCGGGCCCTGGCTGGTCATCTGCTGGAGAAGGAGCCCGCCCAGCCCAAGGCATAGCGCCGTCCGCCGCGCGGCATAAGGCCCGGCCAGGGGCTCACCCCTTGGCCGGGTTTGCTTTGGCCACGGCGTCGAAGATCACCCGCTCCCCGCCGTTGAAGACGATGAAGCTGGCGGCGCGGGCCCGGCCGATGACCAACATGCCCATGTCCCGGGCCAGTTCCAGGCTCATGTGGGTCACGCCGGACTTGGAGATAAGCACCGGTATACCCATGAAGGCCGCCTTCATCATGATCTCCGAGGTCAGGCGGCCGGTGGTGAAGAGTATCTTGTCCTCACCGGGCAGGCCGTCCAGCCACATGCGGCCGGCGATGGTATCGGCGGCGTTGTGGCGCCCCACGTCCTCCACCGACATGACCACCCGCTCCCCCTGGCACAGGCAGCAGACGTGCACCGAGCCGGCCAGGCGGTAGATGGGGTTGAGGTGGGCCACGGCCTTGAGCAATCCATAGATGACCGACTGGCGCACCGTCACCCGGGGCAGCTTGCGCTCGTAGAGCTTGTCCACGGTGCAACTGAACAGGGTCCCCTGGCCGCAGCCGCTGGTCACGGTGACTCGGGAGAGCTTCTCCTCCAGGTTGGCGATGCCTTGCCCATGCCGGGTGGTCACGTTGGCCGTCTCCCGCGGCCAGTCCACGCTCACGGACTCCACCTCCTCGATGCGCTCCAGCAGGCGCTGGTTGTGCAGGTAGCCCAGGGCCAGTTCCTCGGGGTTGGTGCCCAGGGTCATGAGGGTGACGATTTCGCGGCCATCCACCTTGATGGTCAGGGGCGATTCCCCGGGGATGGCCACCTGCCGGGGCTGGCCCAGGTGGTCCAGCACCTCCACCTGATGCACCGGCGTAAGGCCGGCCCGGCTCAGGCGGGGGCGCGGGGGATGCTGGTCTGGCTGGGTCATGGCGCGCGGTTTCCCCTGCGGTGGTCAGGTCATACACGTGCTGGGCACGCAAAAATACTGACAGGTTTTGGGGCGGGCGGCAAGTTTTATGGGCCGCCAACCGCGGGCAATTCCGCCGGCCGTTGGGTAAAATTGGCGCCGGCGCGCCTCGCCCCGCCTGGGGGCGGGCGGCCAGGGGCGATACATATCACCAGGGCGGCCCCGGGGCAGCACGGCCGGGGGCCAGCCCGTGGACCAGGGGGCCAGCCCCCCAAAGAGAGGAGCGCGGCATGCCGGGACCATTGCACGGCGTGAGGGTGGTGGAGATAACCTTGTTCCAGCAGGGGCCGGTGGCGGGCATGCGCCTGGGCGACTTGGGGGCCGAGGTCATCAAGGTGGAGGCCCCGGGCGGCGACCCGGGACGGGGCTTCATGCGCATCATCGGGGCCATGGTGGGGCTCAAGGGGCGCAACTACTACTTTGAGCACTGTAACCGCAACAAGCGCGGCGTGGTGCTGGACCTCAAGCAGCCGGCGGGCCTGGAGGCCTTTTTCAGGCTCATTGACTCGGCCGACGTGTTCCTCAACAACCTGAGCATCGGAGCGCCGGCGCGCATGGGCATAGGCCCCGAGACGCTCCTGGCCCGCAACCCCCGCCTGATCTACGCCCAGGCCTCGGGCTGGGGCCGCCGGGGGCCGGACGCCGAGGCCTTATCCTTTGACTACACCGGCATCGCCCGCAGCGGCCTGATGCTCTCCGGTGGGGAGGCCGGCTCGCCGCCCACCCAGATGCTGCCGGGCATCGGCGACGAGATGGGTGGCCTGATCTGCGCCTGGGCGGTCTGCGCGGCCCTGTTCGCCCGCGAGAAGACCGGCCAGGGGCAGGTGGTGGACACCTCCCTCATGGGCAGCGTCATCGCCAACCTGGGGCTCATCATGTCGGCGCCGGCCATCCTGGGCCAGGAGTTCCCCCGCGAGAGCCGCGCCCAGGCCGGCAACCCCATCTACAACCACTACCGCTGCGCCGACGACAAGTGGCTGGCCTTGGCCCACTTGCAGCCCGACCGCTACTGGCCCAAGGTGCTTAAGGCCCTGGGCCTGGCCGAGCTGGAGCATGACCCGCGCTTCGCCACCGTGGAGGCCCGCAGCGCCCAGGCCGCCGCCCTGGTGGAGGTCTTTGACCGCCGCTTCGCGGAAAAAACCCGCGCCCAGTGGCTGGAGATCATGGAGGCGGCGGGCTGCATCGCCGCCCCCATCCAGTCACCCGCCGAGGTGGCCGCCGACCCCCAGGCCCTGGCCAATGACTATTTCCTGCGCCTGGAGGGGCGGGACCAGGCGCCGGCCAAGACCACCGGCTTCCCCTGGGACTTCAGCGCCACCCCGGCCCAGTACCGGCGCCCGGCCCCTGGCTATGGCCAGCACACCGGCGAGGTCCTGGCCGAGCTGGGCTACACCCCGGAACAGATAGCGGCCTTGCGGGAGCAGGGCGTGCTAGGCTAGGCCGGCGCTGACTTAGAACCTATCTGCAAATAGAATGGGTAGGCCCTTCCCCCTGGGTAGGGGTCCTTTGTTCCTGGGTGCAAAGATTTTCCCGTAAATACACGGGCGGGGATAAACCCCGCCCCTACATCATGAAAAAATACGCCTTTACAATGCCTTAATGTAGGGGCGGGGTTTATCCCCGCCCGTCTTGGTTCAGCCGAAAACAACAGCCTCCAGTTCGCGGTTGCGAGGTTTGGCGCCAAGGCCTTTGCACACCAGCGTAAGGCTCATCCTATTGGCGGACAGGTTCTCAGCCCGACCCGCCATGCCCGCCGGGGCTCCCGGCTCAATCGGCCCGCTCCATCAGCACCTCCCGGTACCAGTCATGCCGGTCCTTGAGGGCGATGAGGTAACGGCTCTTCTCGATGGCCAGGCCGGCGTGGCGGGCCAGGGACTCCATCCACATCAGGTCGTCCTGGTCGGGGGTGAAGACCGAGGAGAAGTACAGCCTGAGCACCCCCACCATGGCCCCGTCGGCCCGCACCGGCAGACCGACGATGGCCTTGATGTTCTCGGCGGCGGCCTCCTCCTTGTACTGCACGCGTTCGTCCCGGCCCACGTCGGAGATTATCACCGGCCGGCCGGTGGACGTCTCGCCCAGGCTCAGGCCCACCGCGATGGGTCCCTTGTCCAGGTAGCGTTGGCTCAGGCCGTGGCTGATGACGCTCTGCATGGTGTTGCTGGACTGATCTATCACCAACAGGGCGCAGCCACGGGCCAGGCTGTACTGGGCCGCCGTCTTGACCAGGGCCTGCAAGGCCGCCTTTAGGGATTCCTGGGAGGGGGGCTGGTGAATCTCCATGAGGGCGGCGTTGAGGGCCGTGTAGTACAGGGCCTTCTTGAGGGCCAGGCCGCCCTGTTGGGCCAGGCCCTTGATAAGCTCCAGCTCGTCTGGCGAGGGGTCGTGGGGCTCGGCGTAGTACAGGCGTAGGGCGCCCCGCAGAATGGGGCCGGCGTTCAGGGGCACGCCCACGATGCCCTTGATGCCCTCGCGCATGGCGGCCTCGCGGTATTGCACGCTGGGGTCCTGGGCCACGTCCTTGATGACCACCGGGGTTTGCTTGAGGGCCTCGCCCAGGCTGGCCTGGGCGCTTAGGGCGCCCTTGTTGCGGTAGGTCTCGCTCAGCCCGAAGGTGGCCAGGCCCTCAAGGGTGTTCTCGCCGGCGTTGAAAAGCAGCAGCGCCGCTCCCCGGGCGCCGAAGAGCAGGGAGGCGTTGCGCACCACCGCCTCCTTGGTGGACGTTGGATTAAGGGAGCCGTTGATCTCGCCCAGGGCATAGAGATAGCGCCGGAAAAAATCAGAGTCGCACATCTGAACCTACCTCCTTGTGGTGACGCCGTGGTTCAAGGCCTGAGCCAGCCGGCCAGGAGCCAGATCAGGGCCACCTCCAGGGTCCAGAGCAGGAAGTTGCCCAACTGGGCCAGCCAGGTTTTCTCGTGGGGCTCGAAAATGAGGTTGGCCTGTTTGAGCCTTTCCTGTGCCCACTCACCGCCTTGGCTCATGTCACGCCTCCTTCTCCAACACCTAGATCAACCCCTCCAACTCGGCCCGCACCTGCCGGGGCTGGCTGGCTTGACTCTGCCCGGCGAGTCCTTGCAGCAAAGCGGCCAGAACCTCCAACTCGGGGCGCATCCCCGGGGCGGGCCGCGCGGCCACGGCCAGGGCCTGCCTGCGGCCGGCGGCGTCCAGCAGGGTGCCGTCCTTTTCCATCTCCAACAGCCGGGGCAGGGCCACGTGGGCCAGGCGGCAGAGGGCGCCCTCCTGGCTGGTCAGCAAGGCCAGGAACTCCACCTTTGCGGCGGCCTCCAGCAGTCCCGGGGCCACATCCTCCCCCGGGGCCAGGGGCGCGCCCAGGACCAACAGGCCCTTGAGGCGCCCCGCCTGGGCGGCGGCCAAGATGCCGGCGCCGTCCAGGCCCGGGTCATGGGGCAGGGAAGCTCCCCAAGTCCGCTCCAGGGCCGCCCAGCCGAAGGGAGACAGTGGCCGCCCGCCGGGCAGGCAGGCCGGGCCAAAGCCGGCAGCCCGCGCCGCCGGGCCGGCGGCCAGGGCCGGCAGCACCCCCAGGCGCGCGCCCGCCTGGCCGGCCAGGGCCGCCACCAGCCGACGCCAGGCCTCCAGGGCCGGCGGCCCCAGGCAGACCTCGCCCACCAGCACCAGCCTGGAATTGGCGGTAGCCCACATCTCGGCGGCGAGGCTGGCCTGTCCCCGGCCCTGGGCCAGATCGGCCAGCATCTCCAGGGCTGGGGCTGGCGCCAAATCCAGGCGCAGGTCGGCCTGGCCGGCCAAGCCATCATCAGCCGGGGCGGCTAGGAGCACTTGCCCGCCCTTGGCCCGCAGACGGTGCAGGGCCGGCTCCAACAAGCGATAGGCCCGCGCCAGCCCACCGCCCACCAGGGCCACCATTTCGAGGCCCTCGATCTCCTCGTAGGGCGGCGGGGCCGGCAGGCCTGGCAGGCCGGCGGGTTGATCTGCGCGGGCCGGGTCCAGCAGGGCCATGTGGTTGTTGCCCAGGCCCAGGCGGGCCAGCTTGCCCAGCAGGTACAGCTCCTCCAGGGTGGCCTGGCCCAGGCAGAGCACCGCCAGGCTCTCCGGCCCGTGGGCCTGCCTGAGGCGCTGGAACCGCCCCACCGTCTCGGCCAGGGCCTCTTCCCAGGAGGCGGGCCGCGCCTGGCCATGGGCACGCAGCAGGGGAGCGCGCAGGCGGCCCGGGCCGTGGGCCAGCTCGATCAACTCGAAGCGGCCCCGGACGCACAGGTGGCCGAAGTTGGGCGCCCCGGCGGCGCCGTCCACCCGGGCCACGTGCTCGCCCACCTTGCCCAGGCGCAGGCCGCAGCCCACGGCGCAGAGCCCGCAGTGGGACTCGGCCCAGACCAGGGGGAAAGGCCCCGGCTTGGCATAAGGGGTCTTGTGGCTCAGGGCCCCGGTGGGGCACAGGGCCAGGCACAGGCCGCAATGGTCGCAGCGCTCGTTGAAGCGCGTGCGGTGGGGGCGCTCCTGGGCCAGGTCGCCCACGCGCTCCACCTGCACCTGCACGGCGTCGCGTCCGTGGTAGTGCTGGCAGGCCCGCTGGCAGGCGCGGCAGACCACGCACTTGTTGTCGTCCACCACGATGTGGGGATGGTCCTCCATGAGGCCGTGCCCCTGGCTGGGGCTCGCCCCTGTGACCAGCTCGCGCAGGCCGATGAGGTCGCCCACCTGGCGGATGCGGCACTCGGCAAAGGCCATGCACCCACAGGACAGGCAGCGCAGGGCCTCGGCCCGGCCGGCCTCCTCGCTCAGGCCCAGCTCCACCTCGGCGAAGTTGCCCGCCCGCATGCCCGGCCCCAGCTCGGGCATGGGCGCCCGGGGGGCCAGCACGCGCCCCTCGAAGAAGCCCTGGTCCACCTCGTGCAGGGTGCCCCGGGAGAAGGTGAAGTGCCGCGCCGGCTCCAGGGGCCGGCCGCGCAGCCAGCGGTCCATGGCCTGGGCCGCCCGGCGGCCGGCGCCGATGGCCTCCACCACCGTGGCCGGGCCGCTGACCAGGTCGCCGCCCACGAAGACGCGCTCCAGGTTGGTGGCCCCGGTGAGGTAGGCCCCCTGCACGGCGCGCCCCTTGCGCAGCTCCAGGCCGCTGGCCAGGGCGTCTTGCTTGAACAGGCCCAGGTCAGGCTGCTGGCCGATGGCCACCATGAGGCAGTCCAGGTCCACCCGCCGCTCGGAGCCGGCCAGGGGGCGGGGCTGGGCGCGGCCCGAGGCGTCCAGTTCGCACAGCTCCATGGCCTGGAGGATCATGCCCTCCAGCCGGCCCCCGCTGGTCAGCAGGGCCGCTGGCGCCGTGCACATCTCCAATACCACGCCCTCGCGTTGGGCCTCGTCCACCTCCAAGGCCTGGGCCGGCATCTCCTGGCGCGAGCGGCGGTAGTAGATGGTGACGCCGGCGGCGCCCAAACGCAGGGCGCTGCGGGCGCAGTCCATGGCCGTGTTGCCGCCGCCGATCACCGCCACCCGCTGGCCGGCCAGGCTGGTAACCCCGCCCAGGGCCACCTGGTTGAGGAAGCCCGTGCCCGGCCAGACCCCCTGGGCGTCCTCGCCCTCCAGGCCCATGCGCGAGTTGATCCAGGCCCCGATGCCCAGGAACAGGGCCGCGAAGCCCTGGTCGAGCAGACCTTGCAGGGTGAAGTCCCGGCCCCAGGCCAGGCCGGTGCGGGCCTGCACGCCCAGGCGCAGGACGGCCTCGATCTCGCGGTCCAGCACCTCCTTGGGCAGGCGGTACTGGGGGATGCCGTAGCGCAGCATGCCGCCCAGCTTGGGCATGGCCTCGAAGATCACCGGCGAGTGCCCCAAGAGCGCCAGGAAATAGGCGGCGCTCAGGCTGGCCGGGCCGCCGCCCACCAGGGCCACCCACAAACCGCTGGGGCTGGCCGGGGCGGGGTTGAGGCGCTCGATCTCCTGGTAGGCAATGTCGCTGGCCAGGCGCTTGAGGTGGTTGATGGCGATGGGCTGGTCCACGCGGCCCCGCCGGCACTGGGCCTCGCAGGGATGGGGGCAGACCCGGCCGCAGGTCAGCGGCAGGGGGTTGGTCTGGCGGATCAGCCGGGTGGCCTCCAGGAATTGGCCCCGGGCCACCAGGGCGATGTAACCCTGGATGTCTATGTTCGCCGGGCAGCGCTGGCTGCAAGGGGCCAGGCAGTCGCCGTAGTGGTCGTCCAAGAGGAGCCGGAAGATGGCCTGGCGCTGCTCCCGCAAGGCGGGGCTGTCGGTGCGCACCCGTAAACCCGGCGTCACCGGCGTGGCGCAGGCCGCCAGCGGGCGCGGCTGCCCCTCCACCTCCACGATGCACAGGCGGCAGGCCTCCTCGGCGGGCAAGAGGCGGTTGAAGCACATCATGGGCAGGCGCAAGCCCGCCAGGGCCGCGGCCTGCAAGACGCTCTGCCCCGGGGCGGCCCGCACCATTTGGCCGTTGATGGTCAGCTCGATGCCCTGCTGGCTCATTGCGCGCTCTCCCCGGGGCTGGCCGGCCAGAGGTGGCGCTCGCCAGCCGCGCAGCCGCCCTGGTCCAGGTGGCGCTGGAACACGGGCCGGGCCATGCCCAGCGCCAAACGCAGGGGCTCGGTTATGCGCTCGCCAAACTGGCAGTAGCCGGCCTGGGCCAGGGCTCGGGTGGCCTGGACCAGGCGCTCCAGGCCGGCCTCGCCGCCCTGGCCGGCCAGGATGCCCCGCAGCAGGCGGTGGATGAGGTGCACGCCCAAGCGGCAGGGGTAGCACTTGCCGCAGCTTTCGGCGGCGTTGAACTCAAAAAGATAAGTGACCAAGCCCACCAGGCAGTAGCCGGCCTCCATGGCCACCAGGGTGCCTTGGTGGCGCTCGAAGATGACGCGGCTGTCGGTCACCACCGTGGGGTCCAAATACAGGCGCCGGAAGACCAGGCGCCCGGCCAAGGAAGTCTCGGCCAGCAGGGCGCCGGCTTCGGAGGGGGTGACGCCGGCGTAGAACAGGTCCAGTTGGGGCAGGCCCAGGAAGGGTCCGTCCTGGCAGGCGCCTTGGCAGAGGGTCAGGGCCGGGGCCAGCTCCAGGGCCAGGCCCTGGCGGGCGGCCTCGCGGCGCAGGTTGGCGGCCAGGGCGGCGCTCTTTGGGCACTGGCCGTGCTGGCAGAAGGTGTAGCGCGACACCTTGAGGCCGGCGGCCTGGGGCGCGGCCACCCCGCCCGGCCCGCCAGCCGGCGCGGCCCCGGGTTGCCTGGGCTGGCCGGGGCGGGGCGGGTTGAGGTCGTTGGCGATACGGCGCCACATGGCGGATCCCCTGCCTTAAAAGATATTGCGCACGGCCTGCTCGGCCAGCTCCAGCACCTGGCGCGGGAACAGGCCCAGATAGACCATGGCGGCGATCAGGGCGTAGTTGAGCGCCCGCGTGGGGCCGCTGACAGCCAGGGCCTCCCGCGGCCCCGCCGGCTCGGCCAGGTAGGCCGCCTTGATGACCATCAGGTAGTAGTAGAGGCTCAAGGTGGCGTTTATCATGCCCACCAGCACCAACCAGAAGTGGCCGTCTTGCATGGCCGCCGCGAAGACCAAAAACTTGCCCGTGAATCCCACCGTGGGCGGTATGCCAGCCAGGGAGAACAGGGCCAGCATCAGCGTCAGGGCCAACAACGGGGCGCGCCGGTGCAGGCCGGCCAGGTCGCTTATCTTGAGGTCCTGGCCCCCACTGGCCACCTTGACCACCACCATGAAGGCCGCGAAGTTCATCACCATGTAGGCCAGGCTGTAGAACATGGCCGAGCTGTAGCCCAGGCGGGTCATGGTTAAGACGCCCATCAGCACGTAGCCGGCGTGGGCCACCGAGCTGTAGGCCAGCATGCGCTTGAGGTCGCTCTGTACCATGGCCGCCAGGTTGCCCAGGGTCATGGAGGCCACGCACAGGGCCATGAGCACGTCCAAGAGGTACAGGCTGGTGCCGGCGCTCAGGGCGGTGAGCCTTATCAAGAGCGCCACGGCGGCGGCCTTGCTGGCCGTGGCGATGTAGGTGGTGACCTGGTTGGCCGCGCCCTGGTAGACGTCCGGGGCCCAGAAGTGGAAGGGGAAGGCCGCCAGCTTGAAGAGCAGGCCCGACAGGGTCAGCAGCAGGCCGATCACCGCGCCGGGCTGATGTATCCACAGGGGCAGGGTGGCGGCGATCTTGGCCAGGTAGGTGCTGTGCACCGCGCCGAAGATATAGCTCATGCCAAAGAGCATCACGCAGGAGGCGGTGATGCCGATGAACAGGTACTTGACCCCGGCCTCCACGTCTATGTTGTCGCCACTGCGCAGGGGCACCAGGATGTAGAGCGAGAAGGACGACAGCTCCAGGGCCACGTAGAGGGTCATCAGCTCCACGGCGCTGACCATGAGCATCATGCCCAGGGTGCAGGTGGTGAGGAAAAGGAAGAACTCGGGCTGGTAGCGTTCCTCCACGCCGGTCAGTTGGCGGCAGATGCTAAGCACCAGGAACAGGGCCACGGCCAGGAGCAGCTTGAAGAACTGGCTGAAGAGGTCCACCCGGTAGGCCTCGAAAAACAGCGAGCCCTCCTGGAAGAGCCCGGCCAGGCCGGCGGCCACCATCACCAGCGACAGGCCCATGGTCCAGGAGTGGACGCGCCGCTGGTCCTGGACCCTGGGCAGCGACAGGCCAAACAGCGCCAGCGCCATGAGCAGGCAGGCCGCCTCGGGCAGGAAGAGTAGCAGGTCGCCGGCCATCACTTGAACATCCCCACCAGGGGCGCCACCCCGGTGTTTATCAAGTCCAGGGCCAGACGCGGCAGCAGGCCGAAGAGCAGGATGGTGCCGGCCAACAGCGCACGGGGCACGATCATGACCATGGTCATGTCGCCGGCTTGGGCGAAGCGCTCGTTCTTGACGCCGTAGAAGGTCTTCTGCACCACGCGCAGCATGAACAGGGCGCTGACCACCAGCCCCAGCACCGCGCAAACGCCCAGCACGGGATAGGCCCGGTAGCCGGCGATGAAGACCAAGAGCTCGGCCCAGAAGCTGGCCAGGCAGGGCACGCCGATGCCGGCCAAGGCCGCCAGGATGAAGAAGAAGCTGGCCCGGGGCATGACCTTGGCCATGCCGCCCAGCTCGGGGATGAGCTTGGTGTGGGTGCGGTCGTAGATATGACCCACGCTGGAGAAGAACAGGGCGGTCATGATGCCGTGGGCGAACATCTGGAAGACCGCGCCGCTCAACCCGCCCTGGCTCATGGTGGCCAGGCCCAGGCTGACCAGACCCATGTGGCTCACCGAGGAGTAGCCGATGACATACTTCAGGTCGGTTTGAGCCAGGCCCACGAAGGCCCCGTAGACGATGCCCACCGTGGCCAGGAGCGCGAACAGGGGCGACCAGTCACCGAGGCCCTGCGGGCAGAGGAACATGCCCACGCGAAGAACGCCGTAGGCCCCCAGCTTCATCAGCACGCCGGCGTGGATCATGCTCACCGCCGTGGGCGCGGCCACGTGGCCCACCGGCGACCAGGTGTGGAATGGCCACAGGCCCGCCAGCACCCCGAAGCCGAAGAGGAACAGGAAAAAGCCCAGGTATTGCGCCTCCACGGGCAGGCCCGCCTGGGCGATCTGCACCAGGTCAAAGGTGAACAGCCCGCTCTGGAAGTAGACGTAGAGTATGCCCGGCAGCACCAGGGCCGAGCCGGCCAGCAGATAAAGAGTCAGCTTGAGGGCGCCGTACTCCTTGCGCGTGGAGCCCCAGATGGCGATCAGCGGATACATGGGAAACAGCGAGACGTCGTACCACACAAAGAGGAAGAACAGGTCCAGCGACAGGAACACGCCGTAGACGCCCACCACCATCAGGAGCATCAGGGCGAAGAATTCCTTGACGCGGTGCTGGAGGTCCCACATGGTCCACACGCCGGTGAAGAACACGATGCTGGTCAGGAGCACCATGGGCAGGTTGATGCCGTCCACGGCCAGATAGTAGAAGATGCCCAGACTGGGCACCCAGGAGGCGCGCTCCACGAATTGCAGGCCGGCGGCGGCGCGGTCGTAGGCGGCATAGAGATAGACCGACAGCGCCAGGCAGATGACCGCCGAAACCAGCGACACCCAGCGCACCGCCCGTTGGTTGCCGTGGGGCAACAGCAGGATCACCAGCATGCCCAGGGCGGGCGCCAGCAGTATGGCCGACAGATATGGGAAGCCAGCGTTCACGCCCGCCTCACACCAGGAGGAAATACAGGCCCACCAGGGCCATGACCAACACCATGGTGAACAGGTTGTATTGCAGTAGCCCGCTTTGCAGCAGGCTAAACAGCCAGCCCGCCCCCAGGGTGGCCCGGCAGAAGCCATCTATGCCGCCGTCCACCACCCGCCGGTCGTTCAAGGTGAACAGCCGGCTGAAGAGGCCGTAGACCACGTGGTCCAGCAGCCAGCGGTAGAGCCAGTCCAGATACCAGCGGTTGGCGAAGAGGTTCCATAGGCCGGGCATGCGGCTTAAAAAACCCTGCTGGGCCGCGCCGGCCCGGCCGAACTCCAGCCAGGCCAGGCCCGCGCCAGTGGCCACCACCAACACCGAGGCCCAGACCAGCCAGGTGTGATGCGCCCCGGCGGGCAGGGGCCGCCCCCAGGCCAGGAAGGACTGCAAGGCCGGCCCGGCGGCGCCCAGCAACACCGTGAGCGCGGCCAGCACCAACAGCGGCGCGGCCATGACCCAGTACACCGCCGCGCCGTGGCCCTCGTGCGCCCCATGCCCTGCACGCTCGCCGTGCTCGGGCGGCGGCTCCAGCCGCCGGGGCCGCCACATCACGAACAAGAGGCGGAAGGTGTAGTAGGCGGTGAGCCCCGCGCCCAGGATGCCCAGCCACAGCCAGGCCGGGTTGGGCAGCTCGGCCAGGGCGGCGAGCACCGTCTCCTTGCTGAAGAAGCCGGCCAGGGGCCACACCCCCGACAGCGCCGCCCCGGCCAGGGTCAGGGTGAGCATGGGCACCTTGAGGCCCCGCGCCCCGGCCCGGGCCATGGCGAAGAAGTCGTTGGTGGCGTATTGGTGGATGAACACGCCCGAGCACAGGAACAACAGCGCCTTGAAGGCGGCGTGGGTGGCCAGGTGATACACACCCGCGAAATAGCCGCCGGCGCCCAGGCCCATGAGCATGAAGCCCAGTTGGCTCACCGTGGAGTAGGCCCAGACCTGCTTGATGTCCTCGGCCACCATGGCCATGGTGGAGGAGAGCAGCATGGTGACGGTTCCGATCACGAGCACCCAGCCCAGGGCCTGGGGCGAGCCCTGGTAGAAGGGGAAAAGCCGGCTGACCAGGTACACGCCGGCGGCCACCATGGTGGCCGAGTGCAACAACGCGCTGACCGGCGTGGGGCCTTCCATGGCGTCGGGCAGCCAGGTGAGCAGGGGGAACTGGGCGCTCTTGCCCACCACGCCGCAGAAGATCAGAAGCGCGCTGGCGGTCAAGAGCCCTGGGGTCAAGCGCGCGGCGGCCTGCTGGTTCAAGCCCAGGATGGACAGATCGCCCAGGTTAAGGAGCAGCACTATGATGCCCAGGAAGAAGCCCAGGTCGCCCAGGCGGGTCATGACGAAGGCCTTCTTGCCGGCCTGGCTGGCGCTGAACTTGTGGTGCCAGAAGCCGATGAGTAGGTAGCTCGACAGCCCCACCAGCTCCCAGAAGATGTAGAGCTGCATCAGCCCCGAGGCCAGCACCAGGCTGATCATGGACCAGGCGAACAAGGACAGGAAGGCGTAGTACTTGGCCTTGCCCGGGTCGCCGGCCATGTAGCCCAGGCTGTAGACTTGCACCAAAAAGCTAACCGCCGTGACGATCACCAGCATCAACAGGCTCAAGGGGTCCAGCAAAAAGCCGAAGGTGACCAGCGCGCCGCCGCCCTCCATCCAGGTCAGTTGCCAGAGGATGGGCGCCTCCATGCGCCAGTGGCCGGCCAGCAGCCATACCGCCGCCGAGAGCGGCAGGCCCGAGCAGACCAGGCTGACCGCGCAGGAGAGGTTCACCCAAGGCCGCGTGACGAAGAAGACCAGGAAGAAGGACAACAGCGGCAGGCCCATGGCCAGGAGGGCCAGGAGAAGCTCATTGCCATTGGGCGCCACGGGGTCCATGGTCATCCCTTCAGTTGCCGGGCCTGCTCCACGTTGACGGAGCGTATCTTGCGGAACAGGGCCAGTATCAGGCTCAAGGCGATGGCCGCCTCGGCGGCGGCGATGCCCATGATGAACAGCACCGCCACCTGCCCCACGGCCGGGTCCGGGGCCAGGAAGCGGTTGAAGGCCATGAAGTTCAGCCCCGCGCCGTTGAGCATCAGCTCCACGCTGATGAGCATGCCGATGAGCGAGCGCCGCTTAAGAAGCCCGAACAGTCCTATGCAAAAGAGCACCAGGGCGATGAAGAGATAGGTATGCAGGCTGTTCATGAGCCGCCCTCCGACTTGCGCCCGCCGCCCAGGGCCGCCGCCGTGATGATGGCCCCGATGATGGCCACCAAGAGCGCCAGGGAGATCAGCTCGAACAACAGCTCGTAGCGGGTGAGGAACAGTTCGCCCAGGCGCCTGACCGTCCAGTCCTGGCCGCGCTCCAGGGCCACCTCCCAGGGGGTGCGCAGCACGATGATGCTGAAGGCCACGAAGACCACGGCGCTGACCGCGAAGGACAGGTAGAGCTTGGGGCGCCAGGCCGGCGGAATCTGCACGTGCATGGGCTGGCTGAGCATGATGGCGAACACGATGGCGATGCTGATGGCGCCGATGTAGATGAGTATCTCCATCATGGCCAGGAACTCGCTGCCCAAAAAGATGAACAGCCCCGCCACCCCCAGGATGCAGGTGGCCAGGCCGAAGACGTTATAGATGATGTTGCGCGGCAACACCGCGATGAGCGCGCCCACGAAGGTCAAGGCGGTGACCAAGATGAAGGCCGCCCAGGCCACGGCCTCGGGGCGGATGTATTCGCCCATCACCGGGGTCATGGGTGTTCCTCCTTGAGCTTGGCCATGAGGTCCTGCACGCCCACCAGGGAGCTTAGGCCGCACTGCTCGTAGTCGCGGGAGAAGCGCAAGGCCCCCTCGGGGCAGACCTCCACGCAAAGACCGCACAGGGAGCAGCGCGCGAAGTCAATGAAGTAGAAGCGGCCTTGATTGCGGCTAGCGGCCACGCTCTTGTGGCCCTGCACCTTGATGACTCCGCTGGGGCAGGTGCGAAAACACTCGCCGCAGGCCACGCAACGGTGATCGCCGCCCTCCAGGCGCACCAGCTCGATGGGTCCGCGAAAGGCCGCCGGCAGGGGCAGCCGCTGGCGGGGATACTGCACGGTGGTCACGGGCTTGAACATGTAGCGCATGGTCACGCCCATGCCCGTGGCCAGGCTCCAGGTCCCACCGATCACCTCGCGCACGTAGTTAAGCAGAGCGTTCATGCCCCTCCTAGCGCACTATCTTCAGTACCACCGCCGTGACCATGAGGTTGAGCACCGCGATGGGGATCATGTATTTCCAGGCGAAGTTCATGAGCTGGTCGAAGCGTAGCCGGGGAAAAGTCCAGCGTACCCAGATGACCACGAAGATGAGCAGGTAGACCTTGAGCAGAAACCACCAGGGCCCGGGCCAGAAGGGACCGCGCCAGCCGCCGAAGAACAGGGCCGTGGCCACCGAGGCCACGATGAACATGTTGGTGTACTCGGCCAGGAAGAACAGGGCGAAGCGCATGCCCGAGTACTCGGTGTGGAATCCGGCCACCAGCTCGCTCTCGGCCTCGGGGATGTCGAAGGGCGCGCGGTTGGTCTCGGCCGTGGCCCCCACCAGGTAAAGAAGCGCCGCCACCGGCTGGCAGAAGACGTACCACAGGCCCTCCTGGGCCTGCACGATGGCCTGGAAGCTAAGAGAGCCGGCCATGATGACCACGCTCATGGCCGACAACAAGAGCGGTATCTCGTAGGCCACGTTCTGGGCCACCGAGCGGATGGCCCCCAAGAGGGCGTACTTGTTGTTGCTGGCCCACCCTCCCATGAGGATGGCCAGCACGCCCAGCCCACCGAAGGCGAAGATGAGCATCAGCCCCACGTTTAGGTCGCGTATCTGCGTGCCTGGGCCGAAGGGGATGACCACGAAGGAGACCAGCACCGGCGCGAAGACCAGGATGGGGCTCAGGACGAACAGCGGCCAGCTCACCGGCGCCGGGGTTATCAGCTCCTTGCCCAGGAGCTTGACGCCGTCCACCAAGGTTTGCAGCAGGCCGAAGGGGCCGACCTCCTTGGGGCCGATGCGCAACTGGATGTGCCCGGCCACCTTGCGCTCCAGCCACACCAAAAACAGGGCGTTGACCTGCACCCAGCCCAGGGTCAGCAAGAGCCCCACGATCATGGTCAGGGCCAGGGGACCCAGGAAGGCCCGCAGCCCCTCCCAGACCGTCGCGGGTATGTTGCTCAGCCAGGCCATGGCGCTTGGGGCGTCCTCCCTAAAAAGGGGTCAGCGGTCTATCTCGGGCATGACCACGTCCATGCTGCCCAGGATGGCGATGGTGTCGGCCACCAGGGTGCCGGGCAAGAGCTTCGGCAGAATGCCCAGGTTGCCGAAGGAGGGCACCCGGAACTTGAGGCGATAGGGTACCCGGGTGCCATCGGCGGCCAGGAAGATGCCCAGGTGGCCCCGGGCCGTCTCGTAGCTCGTGTGGTAGAGGCCCGGCGGCGGGGTGATGAACTGGGGCACGCCCGTGGCCTTGACCGGTCCCCCGGGCAGGCGGGCCATGGCCTGCTCGATTATGCGCAGGCTCTGCTCGATCTCCAGGACACGCACCAGGTAGCGGTCCAGGCAGTCGCCGCCGGCGCGCACCGGGATGTCGAAGTCCAGCTCGGGATAGAGGCCGTAGGGCTCGGCCTTGCGGATGTCGTAGCCCACCCCGCTGGCCCGCAGGCAGGGGCCGGTCAGCGCGTGGGCCCGGGCCAACTCGGGGCTGATGACACCCACTCCCTGGGTGCGGTTGACGAAGATGACGTTCCTGGTCACCAGGGTGTCGTAGTCCTTGAGCCGGGCGCGCATCTTGGGGATGAAGGCCCTGATGCCCTCCAGGAAGTCCTGGCCCACGTCGTCCCTAACCCCGCCGAAGCGGCAGTAGCTATAGGTGAGCCGGCTGCCGGTGGCCAGGCCCAGGATGGCCAGGATGTCCTCGCGGTCGTCGAAGGCGTAGAGAAAGGGCGTGAAGGCCCCCAGGTCCATGAGGTAGGCCCCGAACCACAACAGGTGGCTACTGATGCGGTTCAGCTCGGCGCAGATCACGCGGAGGTGCTCGGCGCGCGCGGGCACCTCCAGGCCGCAGGCCCGCTCCAGGGCCAGGCAGTAGGCGTGGTTGTACATCAGCCCCGAGAGGTAGTCCATGCGGCAGGGGTTGGGCATGAATTGCAAATAGGTGCGGTTCTGGGCCATGTGCTCGTGGCCCCGGTGGCTATAGCCCAGGATGGGCTGGCATTCCACGATGCGCTCGCCGTCCAGCCTGAGCAAGAGGCGCAGCACGCCGTGGGTGCTGGGGTGTTGCGGCCCCAGGTTGAGGTAGAAGGTGTCTTCGGTCAGGGCTTGTCGGTGCACGGCGCCTCGCCCTCCCCGGTGTCCCCTGGTTGACGGCGCTAAATCTCCATCTCGTCCCCGCCCAGCTCGGGTCCGGCCTGGAAGTCCCTGAGCAGGGGGTGGAAGTCAGCGTCCTCCGGCAGCAGGATGCGTTTCAGGTTGGGGTGGCCGATGAAGCGCTGGCCCAGCATGTCGAAGACCTCGCGCTCCTGCCAGTCGGCCGCCGGAAACACGCCGGCGATGCTCAGCACTCCCTGGCCCTTGGGCACCGCCGCCAGGGCCAATAGGCGGCAGGCCTCCTGGTGCCGGCCAAAGACGTAGGCCAGCTCCAGGTGACCGCCCCGGTCCACGGCGGTGATGTACTCCAGGTAGCAGCCCTCCTCGGCCATCATGGCCGCCAGCTCGCGCAGGTGGTCGGGGGCCAGCTCCAGGCGCAGGTGATAGCCCTGGCGCCGGTAATCGGCCTGGCCCAGGGCGGCGGCGCCCAGGCGCTGGCCCAGGCGGCGGCCCAGGCGCTGGCAAAAGTCCGCGCTCATGGCCGGCCCCCCGGCTCCGCCCGCCTGGGGTAACGCGCGAAGCGGCGCAGAAGGTTGGTGCGTCCGCCCTGGGTGAGCCGGTCCTGCAACTCCAGCATGCCCTGGATCAGGGCCTCGGGCCGGGGCGGGCAGCCGGGCACAAAAATGTCCACGGGCAGTATCTTGTCGGCGCCGTTGACGATGGCGTACTGGCCGGGGTAGGTGAAGGGGCCGCCGCCGATGGCACAGTTGCCCATGGCGATGACCCACTTGGGGGCGGGCATCTGGTCGTAGAGGGTGACCACAATGGCGGCCATCTTGCGGCTGATGGTGCCGGCCACGATCATCACATCCGACTGGCGGGGCGATGGGCGGAAGACCCCGGCCCCAAAGCGGTCCAGATCAAAGCGCGCGGCCCCGGCGGCCATCATCTCGATGGCGCAGCAGGCCAGGCCGAAGGTCAGGGGCCACAGTGAGTTGGCGCGCACGGCGTCCAGCACCTGGCTCAAGACCGCCAGGCTGACCGGCGGCGCCTCCTGGCGGTGCCCTACCATTCGAACACCCCCTTGCACCAGGCGTAGACCACGGCCAGGCTAAGGATGCCCACGAAGACCAACAGCCCCACCAGGTCGCGCCAGGCGAAGCCGCCGTAGGCCACCAGCACCGGGAACAGGTAGAGCACATCAACATCGAAGGCCAGGAAGACCAGGGCGAAGAGGTAGTAGGACACGCCGAACTGGATCCAGGCCTGTCCGATGGGCGTCATGCCCGATTCGTAGCTGGTCAGCTTTCTTAGACCCACCCCGCGGGGGGTGATGAGGAAGGCCAGGAGGATGGGCACCAGGGCGAAGGCCACTCCCGCCAGCAAAAAGACCAAAACGAATAGATAGTCCGTGCCGATTTGGTCTGACATATGCCGCACCGCCAAGTGAGGGGGGGCATTTTATGTGGAACCTTCGCTGTCCTCCAAAGGGTCCCGGCAAAGCTCGGACCAAGCGGATCGGGGGGCGGTCCTGGTGGAAGACGAGGCTTATCCGGCGCAGGTGGAAAGAGCGCTACCCTAATTTCAGGCTAAGGTTGGCCGGGCGGCCGCGTCAAGTGCCAATGTGAAAAAACCGGCCTCAGACCCGGTCCAGGACCCCCCTGACCGTGATGAGCAGGTCGGCCTTCTTGTAGGGCTTGGCCACGAAGGCCGCCCCACCCTCCTGGAGCAGGCCGCGCACGCTGTCGCTCAGGGCGTAGCCGCTGGCGATGACCACCCGGGCCTGGGGGCGCAGGGCCAGAATCTCCTCCACGGCCCGGCGGCCGCCCATGCCGGGCATGCCCAGGTCCATGACCACCAGGTCCGGGAGGCCGTCACCCCGGCGGAAGATGGCCAGGGCCTCCTCGCCGCTGGTGGCCCGCAGCACCCGGTAGCCGGCCTGGGCCAGCAGGCGGGCGCCCACCTGGAGCAGGGGCTGCTCGTCGTCCACCAGCAGGATGGTTTCGCTGCCCCCGGGCAGGTCGGTGGAGGCTTCTGCCTCCGGGGCCGGCTGGGCGGCGAGGGGCAGCGCGGGCAGGTAGATGTTGAAGGTGGTGCCGTGGCCAGGGGTGCTCTGGCAATGGATGTGTCCGCCGTGGTCCTTGACGATGCCGTAGACCGTGGCCAGGCCCAGGCCGGTGCCTTGGCCCACCTCCTTGGTGGTGAAGAAGGGGTTGAACATCTTGTCCAGGGTCGCTTGGTCCATGCCCTGGCCGGTGTCGCCGATGGCCAGCAGCAAATGCTCGCCTCTAAAGGTTTCGCCGCAGACCGGGCAGACCCGCTCCTCAAGGCTGACGGCTCTGGTGGCGATGGTCAAGCGGCCGCCCTCGGGCATGGCGTGGGCGGCGTTGGTGGCCAGGTTCATCAGCACCTGCTCCATCTGGGTGGGGTCGGCGTTGACCGCCGGCAGGCCCGGGGCCAGGTCGGCCGCGATGGCTATCATCTTGGGCAGCGCGTGCTCCAGCATTTCCAGGGCCTGGCGCACAGACTGGTTGAGGTTCAAGGGCCTTTTATCACTGGCGGCCTGGCGGCTGAAGGTTAGTATGCGCCGCACCAGGTCGCGGGCGCGCTCGGCGGCCTTGATGATCTGGCCTATCTCGGCCCGGTTGTCGGCCCGCTTGCGGGCCATGTCCTGGGCGATCTCGGCGAAGCCCAGCACCGCGGCCAGGATATTGTTGAAATCGTGGGCGATGCCCCCGGCCAGGGTGCCGATGGCCTCCATCTTCTGGGCCTGGAAGAGCTGCTTCTCCAGCTCGGCCCGCTTCTGGCCGGCGGCCACCGACTCGGTGATGTCGCGGGAGAACATGGCAATGCCGGCCACCCCCTGGTCCTGGCCGCGCACGGGGTAGAGATGGTTGTCGTGGTGCAGGCCCTCCTGCTCGTCGCGCCAGCGCAGGGGCCGGCCGCTTTGCATCACCTGGGCCAGTTGGCCGGCCAGGGCCTGGGCCCGCGGGGCCGGCAGCAAGTCCAGCAGGCGCCGGCCCAGGAGGCTGGCCGAGGTCTGGCCCAGCCCTTGGGCGGCGGCCTCGTTGACGGCCTTGATGACGAAGGCCTCGTCCAGGAGCAGCACCGAATCGCTGGTGGCGTCCAAGAGGCCCCGCATGGCGGCCTGGCTCTTGAGCAGGGCCTCCTCGGCCTGGCGGCGGTCGGTGATGTCCACCAGCACCCCCACCACGCCCTTGAGCTGGCCGTCCTCCACCTCGAAGCTGACGATGTCGCGCACCCACACCACGCGGCCGTCGGCGGCCAGCATGCGGTAGTCGAACTCGTGGGGGGTCAGTTCGGCGGCGGCCTGAAGGCAGGCCTGCTTGGCCCGCTGGCGGTCCTCGGGGTGCAGGTGGTTTTCCCAGAAATCGGGCTCGCTCAGCCACTGCTCGACGGGGTAGCCCAGCAGGTGCTCGGCCTCGGGGCTGACGAAGGTGAACTGGAAGCTGCCCGGCCGCCCGCGCCACACCACCACCCCCGCTGACTCCACCAGGAAGCGGTAGCGCTCCTCCGACCGGCGCAGCCTCTCCTCCACGGCCACGATCTGGCTGATGTCCACCACCACGGCCACGGCGCTGGCCACTTGCTGGTCCAGGCGCACCGGCGACAGCCGCACCTGGTAATGGGTCAGGGGACCACCGGCCCCTGGCCCCTGGGCGCGGAACTCCACCGGCTGGCCGCTGGCGAAGGCCTGCGCCAGGGCCTGTTCCACCAGGGGCCGCTGTTCCGGGGGCACCCAGTCCGCGAAGCGCGAGCCGGCCATCTGCTCCATGCTCAGGCCCGGGGCCACCCGGTTGGTGTAGGCGATGCGTCCCTGACGGTCCAGTTCCACGATGTAGGCTGGGGCGTTCTGGGCGATGGTCCTGAGACGCTCCTGGCTTTCCTGCGACTCCTGGCGGGCCTGCTCGCGCTGGGTCACGTCGCTGAAGGACCACACCCGGCCCACCACCTGCTGGCCGATGCGCTGGGGCTGGGATTGGCGCTCGAAGATGCGGCCGTCGTTCAGGTACAGCAGGTCGAAGCTGGTGGCCTCGGGCTGGGCATACAACTGGCGCACCCTGGCCAGAAAGCCTTGGGGGTCCTTGAGCAGACCGCGCACCCGCGACAGGGCATTGCCGTCGTCGCGCTCGGCCAGGTCGTCGTCGCCCAGACCCCACATCTGGGCGAACTTCTGGTTCCACAGCACCAGGCGGCCCTGGCCGTCGGTCACCAGGACGCCGTCGGCGGTGGCCTCCAGGGTGGCGGTGAGCAGCGACAGGGCGCGCTCCATGGCCGCCGCCGCCGGCCTCACCACCCGGCGCAGGGCCACCACCAGACCCAGCATGATGCACACCAGCACCACCGCCAGAGAAAAGAACTGCCAGAACAGGGCCTTCTGGGCCTGGGCCCGCAGTTGCCCCGACCTCTCTCCGGCCAGGGTCAGCAGAGTGTCGCCCAGTTCCCCCAGGCCCTCCAGCACCTGGCGGCCGCTGGTCAAAAATTGCGCCAGGGTCAGGTCATGGGGGTCGCCACTCCAGGCCTGGGCCAGCACCCGGTCGGCCTGGCGGTGGTACTCCTCCAGCAGCCTGGCGTACTCCTCCAAGGGCGCCAACAGGCGGAGGTCGGCCCCCTCGCCGCTGAAATAGCGCAGCCACTGCCGTTGCTGCTCGGCCTGGCCCCGCACCAGCAGGGCCGTCCGTTGGGTGGCCTGGTCCAGGGGCCGGCCCGCGCACACCGCCGCCGCCAGCAGGGCCACCTCCTGCCCGGCGTTGTTGCGCAGGGCGATGAGGTTCAGCCGGAAAAGGGAGAGCCGGGCCAGGCCCCGGTTCATCTGGCTGAGTTGGCGGGCCAGTTGGGCCATGAGGCTATCCAGGCATTCCATGACCTGGTTGGTGGCCGCCAGCCAGGCCGCCGGCAGGGCGGAGTCGCGCTGGGGGCCGGCCAGGGCCAGGTCCCGGTCCACTTGCCCGCGCAGAAAAGCCACCCTCTCCCGGGCCTGGGCCAGACGGCCGGCCAGGGCCGGCGCCGGGGGCATGTGGGCCTGCTCCAGCAGGGTCAGGGACTCTTGCAGGGCCGCCTGGCTGTCCTGGCGGCGCTCCTGGATGTAGGCCCGGTCCCCGGCCAGGACCTCCGGCGGCCCGGGATGGTGCAGCATCACGTAGGCCCGCCCCCGCTCGAAGCCCAGGTTGCGCGCCGCGATCAAAAGCTGGTTGGCGGCCTGGTTGACAACCTCCACCCGGTGGGAGGTCTGGTAGTCCTCCCAGGCCCGCAGGATCACCGGCAGGCTGGTGAGCAGATGCACCACGGCCAGGGTGAGCAGCACCGCCACCAGGATCCGGCGCATGGCCGGACGGCTGGCTGCGGAGGGGGCGGCCTGGCCACCGTAGGGGCCATGGTCTGGGCGGGCGGGCTGGCCGGAGGGTCGCGGAATCATGCTGTCCACCAAACGGCCATGCAAGGGGTGTACTGTCTCTGGACAGGCCAGTGGCTATCAGGGATTTCTAGAGAGGGATTCTCGCAAGCCGCGCCGGGCCTGGCAAGGATATTCTCTGGCGGCGGGTTGGTCATGCCGACTTGCGATCAAAAGAGTAGTTTGATCGCAACTTGATATGCGGGCCAAGAACCACCCCAAAAAAGCCGCGCTTTTTTGGGGACCCCGGGGAATGGCCCGCCGGGCGCGAAAGCGCCCGGGAGGCCGGGCAAAACCACGTTTTTGCCCGACCGATCAGCAATCAAAGCCATGGATGGCTTTGATTGCATATTGGTATCAAGGCGTCCGGTGGGCAAACCAGGGCTTGGCGACGGGCCAAGCCCCGGCGGGGAGAGCCTGGCGCTGGCGCCACGGGGGGCCTGGGACGCCCCGGGGTGTCTTCAGCAGAGCGAGGCCTGGTGATCGAAGCGCAGTTGCAGGTTGAGCCAGAACTTGGCGGCCACGCCGTAGTGGTGGGCTAGTTTCATGGCCATGGCTTCGGTGATGCGGCCCCGGCCGCTAATCAGCTCCTGGATGCGGCTGAGGGGCTCGTCCAAGGCCCGGGCCAGTTGGGCCATGGATTCCTGGTGGGGCAGCAGGAATTGATCCAGGAGTATTTCACCGGGGTGGTCGGGGCTGAGCCTTGATGCATGCATATTGCCCATCCCTCAAGCGGTCAACGGCTTGCAATTAAATGGAAAACTCCTCAAGTTATCCACATCTGGAAACCTTAACCATAAATACCACAATATATAGTATGCGGACTGGTATTCACCTAGTCAAGCAGGATTAAGTGCCATCTGGGCGCGGAGTTGTGAAAAAGACCCAGACCGTTCCGGCGGCGACGGGCCGTCAATCCCCCAGGCGCCCCACCTGGGCGGTGGTCAATTCCAGATGGCCTTGGCCCGCAAAGGCCACGCCCAGGTCCACCCAGCCAGCGCGGCCCACCCGGAAGTCCAGGGCCAGCTCCCAGGCCTCGCCCGGCGCCAGGTCCACCCGCTGCCGCCGGCCCTCCTGGTTGATGACATCCAGGGTCAGCTCGGCCTGGGCCTGGCTGCCCGGCGCTGCGCCGCCCCGCAGGCTGAAGCGATAGGCCCCCGGCCCCAAGGCCAGGTTGACCACCTTGAGGGCTTCCACCGGCTCCTGCCCCAGGTTCACGCCCACGCGGTAGCCCAGGCTGGGGTCGGGCAGGGGGGTGAGCCGCTGGTTGCGCGCCAGGGCAAAGGCCGGCACCACCTCGCCCCGCCCCAGGGCCAGGTGGTGCCGGAAGTGCAGGGGCTGCCAGTCCCGCCAGTCCCAGACGCGCTCCAGCACCCGCTGGTCAATATCCGGGAAGATGTTCCACTGAAAGACGTGTGGCACAAACAGGTGCAGGGGCAGGTTTATCAGGACGGCCAGCCCCACCAGGCCGCCCAAGGCCCAACGCAGGCCCCGCCAGGCGGCCGCGCGGTAATGCCAGGCCAAAAGCGCCACCAGCACCGGCACCAGCTCGGCGGTGTAGCGCGCCCCGTTGCACCAGCCGGCGTACCAGCCGTCGAACTTGGCGTGCACGGCCAGGAAGCCGGCCATGGCCAGCACCAGCGGCCAGGCCAGGCGCGGCTCCTTAAGGGCCAGGCGGGCCGTGGCCCACAGGCCCAGCACCACGAAGGGCGAGAATATCAACAGCCCCCGGTTGGGCGAAAAGAGCAGGCCAGACAGGCCCTCCCACAGCGAGGTGGGGAAGTTGGCCCCGTGGGCCTGGTAGGCGTAGCCCCCAAAGATGGAGCCGTAGAGCCCCAGGTTGAGGGCCAGGAAGGCCGCCAGGCCGGGCAGGGTGAAAAGAATGAAGCCGGGCAAGGCCCTGGGCCGGTGCCAGGCCACCACCGCCAGGCCGGCCAGGTGGAAGAGCACGGCCTGGGTTCGCAGCGCCGGCAAACAACCCAGCGGCAGGCCGGCCAGGGCCAGCCACCGGGGGTCGCCGTCGGCCAGGCCGCGCAGCAGGCAATACAGCCCCAGGGTGATGAACAGCACCGTGGGGCCGTGCTGCCACAGGGTGGAGGCACAGATGCCCAGTTGGCTGGAGCCCAGGGCGAAGCCCAGGGTCAACAGCGCCGCCCAGCCCACGCGCCGCCCCAGGCGATAAACCAGTTGGAACATCACCATGGCCGCGGTGGCCGCCACCCAGGATGCCGTGACCTTCTGGTTCCAGGCCGCCAGGAGGTGCTCTGGCCCGCCGCCCAGCAGGGACTGGAGCAGGGCCGTGGGCAGGCCCAGGAAGCCCGGCCCCATGGGGAAGGTGGGCAGGAAGTGTTCGCCCACCTCCACCAGGCCCCAGCCGCCGTGGGCCGCCACCCAGGCCTGGCCGTAGTACAGGCCGTGCCCCCCCAGCAGGCGCATCGCCAGCAGGCCGTTGTAGGTGGCGTCGCCGCCGAAGACCGTGTAGCCGTTGGCCAGGTAGAAGAGCAGGCAGGGCGCGGCCACCCACAGCAGCGAGGCGATCAACGGATGCTCGCCGGGGAGCAGCCAGGCTGGCCGCTGGCGATACAGGCCCCAGGTCAGCAGGGCCTGGGCCAGGGCCGCCAGCCCACACATATAGGTATAGTGAAGCTGTTGCACCAGGGGCGGCCCGAACCACTCCCGCGGCAGCCCCACCCCCAGCAGGGTGGCCAGCAACAGACCCCACAGGGCGCCCATCCCCAGCAGAAGGCCCCACAGCGGCCTTTGCGCCAGGGCCAGGGCCAGCCCCGGCAGGCCCAGCAGGGCCAGGGTCTCCCAGGCCAGGGCCAGGCGCAGGCCCAGGCCCCACAGGCCCAAGGTCAAGGCCAGCACCGCCAGGGGGGGCAGGGCCGCGCCCCAGAACAGCCAGGAGCCCCGCCGCCGCCCCTGCCGCCACCACAGCACCAGGGCCGGGGCCAAGAGCAGGGCCAGGGCCGCTCCCCCAGCCAGGGCCTGGCCCTGGCCGGCCCCCGGCAGGGCGGCCCCCAGCAAGAGGGCCAGGCGCGGGGGCCGCGAATTCACGGCCAGGAAGTTCACCGCCCGCCATTGCCGCACCATGGCCGTCCGGGGGCCTGGGTTGACCACCTCTACCCGCCAGGCCCGACCCTTCGGCCGGCTCAGGTCATAACGGGCCTGACCCCGTCCCTGACCAGGCACCTCGGGGCCGCCCGTTACGGCCACGGCCAGGAGGCCGGCGCAGTCCTGCCCAGGGGCGCAGTCCAGGCGCAGCACCGCCCGCTCCCAGGCCTCCGGCCAGGGTTCCAGGATCGCCCGCGCGCCAGGAGGCAGCGCCAGCTCACCGCCCTGGGCGCCACCGGCCTGGCCCGGCTCCCCCCCACAGAGCAGCGCCAGCCCCAACAGGACCACCGCCAAGCCCACCAACCACCACGCCGGGGCCGGCCCATGTCCGAGGACAAGAGTGTCGGCCGGGGCGAAGCCGGCCTGCGGTGTGCGGTGCGTCTGCATGACAGCCGCCAAGTTATAACAAAACGCCGCCCAAAACCATCATGGGCTTTGGGCGGCGGGGGTGGGCCGGCCGGCCGCGCCTACTCCAACAGCGATCCCAGGCCCTCAATGCGCTGGCGCACCCGTTCCCACACGTCCTTCCAGAGCGCCGGCGTCAGGCCCAGGCGCTGGGCCACCTCCAGACCCTCCAGGGTGCTCTGGTCCCCGGGGTCCTCCTGGGCCAGCAGGGACGTGGCCAGGGTCTTGGCCGCGCGCACCAGCAGAAGCTCGGGCAGGTCCGGGTGGGGGGCCTGCCCGGGCTGGTCGTGGTGCCTGGCCACCAGCGCGTACTCCTGCGGGAAGCCCCACTTGTGCAGCACCGCCGCCCCGAACTGACCCTGGTAGGCGGACAGGGTGGCCTGAAGGTCCTGCGGCGACACCGGCCCGCCCAGCTTGTGCCCCTTTTCCAGATCGGCCACGATGTGCAGGAGGATCATCTTGCCGATCTCGTGCAACAGCCCCAGGGTGAAGGCGTCCTGGGAGAGGGTCAGCCCCAGGGCCTGGGCCAACAGCTCGCTGGCGTGGGCACAGGCCAGGGCCTGGCGCCACAGGGTCTGGGTCTGCTCCCGGTACTTGGCCCCCGCCGGGGCGTAGAGGGAGCGGGTGGCCAACACGTCCACGTACTTCTTGGTGGCCTCCAGGCCCAGGCGGCCCAGGGCCTGCTCCAGGGTCTTGTTCTCGGCCGCGCCGCGGTAAAAGGGCGAGTTGGACACGCCGATGATCTGGAAGGAGATGGCCACGTCCAGCTTGAGCAGTTCCGCGATCTCCTCCAGGCTGGCTTCCTGCTCCAGGAGCTGGTGGAACTTGGTGTAGATGGTGGGCGGCGAGGGCAGGTTCAGCTCGCCCCGCTGGAACTGGCGCAGCACCTCGTGGCCGATGTCCACCTTGGGGCCGTCCGGGGCGGCGGGCGGGTCCTGGGGCTCGGGTTCGGGCTCGGGTTGGCCGAGGCCGAACTTGGTGAGCTTGCGGGCCACCACCTCGCGGTCAAAGGGCTTGATTATGTAGTCGTCGCAGCCGGCCTGCACGCAGGTTATCAGCGAGTCCTTTTCGGACTTGCTGGTGACCATGAAGACCGTGGCCCGCTTGTGGCCAGGGCCGGCCAGGGCACGCTCCACCTCGCGCAGGTCCAGCAGGGTCTCGATGCCGTCCTTGTCGGGCATGACGATGTCCAGGGTCACCAGGTCAAAGGGCTGGCCCTGGTTCAGGGCATCCAGGAAGGCCTCCATGGCGGCGTTGCCGCTCTCCGCGGCCTGGCACTGGCCAAAGGAGCCCATGATGCGCTCCATCTTTTTGCGGCTGGCCAGGTCGTCGTCCACCACCAGGATTCTCATGGGCTAGGTCTCCTTCAGGTTTTCCCGCGCGTGGTCTCGCACGCGCTCCAGTTCCCGCTCCAGGATGGTCAGCGTCTGGCCCGCTCCCTGGAGGTCGCCGGCGCGGGCCTGTTCCTCCAGGCGGGCCGCCAATGCCGCCGCCACTCCAGCGGTCAGGTTGGCCGCCCCGCCCTTGACGGCGTGGGCCAGGGCGGCCAGGGCCGGACCGTCACCCTCGGCCAGGGCCTTATGCATGCCCGCCAGACGGCCGGCGGTCTGCTTCTGGAAGCCGTCCAGCACCTCGGTCAGGAAGGCGGCGTCGTGATCGAACTCGGCCAGGGCCTGGGCCAGGTCCAGGGGCGCCTCCTCCTGACCCTCCGGTTGCTCCAGGCCGTCCTGGCCGGCGGCGGACGCGGCCCCCTGGGCGGCGCCCGCCCATTTCTCCACCATGGCCAGCAAGTCGCCTCGGCGGAAGGGCTTGGCCAGGTAGTCGTCCATGCCGGCGGCGAAGCACTGGGCCCGGTGCTCGGTGGTGGCGTGGGCGGTCAGGGCGATGATGGGCACCCGGCCGCCGTCTTGGCCGGCGCCGGCCCGCCGGGCCTCCAGGGAGCGGATGGCCCGGGTGGCGGCGTAGCCGTCCATCTCCGGCATCTGCACGTCCATGAGCACCAGGTCGAAATCCCGCCCGCCAAAGGCCTCCACGGCCTGGCGGCCGTCCTCGGCCACCACCACCCGGCAGCCTATGCGCTCCAGGTGACGCAGGGCCAAGAGCTGGTTGGTGGGGTAGTCCTCGGCCAACAGCACCCGTGGCCCCGAGCCCGGCCGGCCGGTGGCCTGGGCCTGGGGTGGCACCGGCGGCAGGGCCTGGGGGGCCAGCAGCGGCCCCCGGCCCAGGGCCAGGTCCAGAGCCCGGGCCAGGTCGTCCATGCAAAGGGGCTGGCAGACCAGGGCCGCCGGCATGAGGTCCAGCACCTGGGGGCTGGGCCTGGCCTGGCCGGGTGGAGTCATCACCAACAGCGGCGGGCCGCCAAAACCGGCAACCTGTGCCAGGGCCGGCGCCGGCGGGCCGTCCTGGCTGGAGAGGCCCCAGACGACCAAGCGGCAGCCGGGTGCCAGGGCCAGGGCCTGATCGGGGCTGGAAGCCAGGCGCACACCATGGCCCAGGGCCTCCAGGTACTGGGCCGCCGCCTGGCCTCCCCTGGCGCTCTGGTGCCAGAGCAGCACCGCCTCTGCGCCGGGGGGCGCGGCCAGACCGGGGGGGCCGGCCGGGGCCAGGGGCACCTGGAACCAGAAGGCGCTGCCCTGGCCCTCCTGGCTGCGCACCCCGATGGTCCCGCCCATGAGCTGGGCCATCTCCTTGACGATGGTCAACCCCAGGCCGCTGCCCCCGTAGCGCCGGGTGGTGGAGGCGTCGGCCTGGGTGAAGCTCTCGAAGATGCTCTCCAGCTTGCCGGGGGCGATGCCTATGCCGGTGTCGGCCACCGTGAACCTGACCAGGGACGCGGGGTCCTCGCCTGGCGCCGGCTCCACCTCGATGCCTATCTCGCCCCGGGCGGTGAACTTGATGGCGTTCATCACCAGGTTGGTGAGCATCTGGTTGAGGCGCACGGGGTCGCCCAGGGCCAGGGCCGGCAGGCTGGGGTCCACCCGGCAGTACAGGTCCACGCCGCCCCGCCGCGCCAGTTGGGCGAAACTCATGGCCAGGCCCTCCACCAAGGCGCGGGGCGCGAACTCCAGCGACTCCAGCTTCAGCTTGCCGGCCTCGATCTTGGTGAAGTCCAGTATGTCGTTGACCAGTGACATCAAGGCCTGGGCCTCGTGCTGGATGGTGGCCAGGTACTTGGCCTGGGCCGGGTCCAACTCGCCCTCTGCGGCCAACTCCGACATGCCCAGGATGGCGTTGATGGGGGTGCGTATCTCGTGGCTCATCTTGGCCAGGAACTGGCTCTTGGCCTGGCTGGCCAGTTGGGCCTGGAGCCTGGCCTGGCGGTCCTGCTCGGCCAGCTTGAGCTGGGTGATGTCCCGGGCCACCCCGCGAAAGCCCACGGGCTGGCCCTGGCCGTCGCGCATCAGGGAGATGGAGGACTGGAAGAAGCGGCGCTGGCCGCTTTTGGTGATGATCTGCCAGTCAAAGGCCTTCTGGGGCCGGCCGCTTAAGAAGACCTCGTTGAACTCCTTGAAGATGCGCTCGGCCTGTTCGCCGTCCATGTACTGGCGGTAGCTCATGCCCATGAGCTCTTGGCGGCTGTATTCCAGCATGCGCCCCACCGAGTCGTTGAAGAAGGTGAAGTTGCCCTTGAGGTCGGTCTCGTAATAGCCGTCCTCCATCTGGTCCAGGATGTTGCGGTAGCGCTCCTCGCTGGCCTTGAGGGCCTTGGCGGTGCGGGTGCGCTCGCTGATGTCCAGGACGGCGGCCCGTCCTCCGGTCACCACCCCATCCTTGATGATGGGCGCGTAGTTGACCAGGGCGTGGATGTGGCGGCCGTCCTTGCGCCTTAGACGCAACTCCTCGTAGCCCGAGGTGCCGGCCAGCACCAGCCGGGCCAGCAGGCCGGCCTGCCCGGGTGGGACCTCGCCGCCGCCCAACTGAAGCAGGCTCAAGCCCTGGGCCAGGTCCTGGGGGCCGTAGCCCAGCATCTCCAGGGCGGCGCGGTTGGCATAGGTGACATTGAGTTGGGTGTCGCACTCGGCGATGGCCGAGGGCGACATCTCGGCCACCTCCTGGAAGCGGGCCTGGGTGTCGCGCAGCTCGCCGCGCATCTTGTCCTGGGCGCCCAGCACGTCGCGGAAGTACAGCCCCACGGCCACCACCTGGAACATGGAGTAGCACAGCCCCCCCAGCCAGATGAGGTTGCGCCCGAAGGGCGTGGCAAAACCCAGGGACAGGGCCGCGTCGTGGACGCCGGCCAAGAGCCACACCGCCAGCCCGCCGGTCAGGGGGGTGACGAAGCCCGGGCGGGGCCGCTCCCTCCACCAGCGCAGGTAGCTAAGGGCGATGCAGGCCAGGCTGACCAGCAGGGCGAAGGCATAGATGAAGGGGCGCAGGAGCAGCGACTGGGGACGCCAGACCCCGCCGTGGGCATGAAAGGTCAGGGGCAGGCCCAGCACCGCCGGATGGTCGCTGAGGTACAGGGCCGCCGTGACCGCCAGGCCCACGGCCAGGCAGATATAGTAGAGCACGCCGTTTCGTGCCCCACGCAGGTCGCGGGCGAACATCAGCCAGGTAAGGGGCAGCCAGACCAGGCCCTGGAGCATTATCCGGTACCAGTAGATTATCCAGGCCTGGGAGATCTGAAAGCGGTAGGCGGCGAAACCCAGGAAGAAGCAGACCAGGGCCGCGTAGAACACGCACAGGCTCTTGAGCGGCCTGTACTGGGGGTACATCACCGCCAGCACCAGGCAGCACAGGCACAGGGTGGCGTTGATGGCCAGCCCGATGATGGGCCCCAGGCTGTGGATGGGTATCGTCTCTGGAGGCACGCTGGCGTCTCTCCGGGACGTACGGGAGTTTCCCTTTTAATATAACCCAAACCGGCGGCCTGGGGGCCAGCGGGATTGACGCGGCGGTATTTGCGCCCCACGGCCCGGCTGGGGCATACTTAACTAAATGCCCCGAGCCGCCGGCCCCCGCCTGGCCCGCCCCTGGCCATCGCGTGGCGGGCCAGGCGCGTGGTCTCTTCTAGAGGACGCCACACCCGGGAGATTGGCCATGCCACGCATGTCCGTGCTTGCCTGCTGGGGCCTGGCGGCGCTGATGGCGCTATCGGCCGCCTGCGGACCCGCCCCGCCCCTGCGCCTGGGCTTCCTGGGGGGGCTGAGCGGCCGGGTGGCCGACCTGGGCGTGGCCGGCCGCAACGGCGCCATGCTGGCCGTGGAGCAAAAGAACGCCGCTGGCGGCCTGGGAGGCCGCACGGTGGAGCTGATCGTGCGCGATGACGGCCAGGAGAGCGAGCAGTCCCGGCGGGCGCTCACGGAGCTGTTGGAACTGGGGGTGGAGGCCATCATCGGCCCCATGACCAGCCGCGTGGCCATGGACACCCTGCCCCTGTTGGAGAAGGGGCCGGTGGTCATGGTCAGCCCCACCGTGACCACCACCCTATTGACCGGCCGCGACGACAACTTCCTGCGCGTGATCTCCACCACCTACCAATACGCCAGCAAAAGCGCCCGTTACCATCGCCAGAAACTGGGGCAGGCCCGGGCGGCGGCCATCTACGACGTGGGCAACGCCGCCTACAGCGAAAGCTGGCTGCATGACTTCCGCCAGTCCTTCGAGGAACTGGGCGGCCGCGTGGTGCTGACCCGCGCCTTCCGTTCCAGCAACGAGGCCGCCTTTCTGGAGACGGTGACGGAATTGCTGGCGGCCCGGCCCGACCTGGTGGTGATAATCTCCAACGCCGTGGACGCGGCCCTGATCTGCCAGCAGGTGCGCAAGCTGGACGGGGCGGTGGCCATCGCCATGTCGGAGTGGGCCTCCACCGAGCGCTTCGTGGAACTGGCAGGGGCCGCCGCCGACGGCGTGGTGGTGGCCCAGTTTCTCGACCGCAACAACACCTCCAGGCGCTATCTGGACTTCGAGGCGGCCTACCGCGCCCGCTTCGGCCAGGAGCCCGGTTTCGCCGGCCTGGCCGGCTATGACGCCGCCCAGGTGGTCCTCAAGGGCCTGGAGCTGCGCCAGCCCGGCCAGTCCCTCAAGCAGGCCATAATCGCGCAAAAGACCTTCCAGGGTGTGCAGCAGGTCATCAGCGTGGACCAGAATGGCGACGCCGACCGGGCCACCTTCATAACCATGGTCAAGGATGGCCGCTACCTGACCCTGGAGTGAGCCCCATGGCCGCGCGCCCCCTGCGTCTGATACTTACCCTGCAGACTGTCCTGGTGGCCCTGTTGCCCTTTGTGGTGGCGGCGGGGTTGGGCGCCCTGTGGCTGCCGCCCCAGGTCAAGTCGGAGATCGAGGCCCGGCAGGGTCAACTGGCCAGGGCCGTGGCCTCCCAGGTGGACACCTACCTGAGCGCCTCCCTGGCCAGCGTGCGGGACCTGGCCGCCGTGCTCTACTTCGAGGAGCAGGAGGGCGGGCACCTCCAACAGATACTGGACACCCAGGTACGCGAGGGTGGGGCCTTGCGGGCCATCTACGTAACCGGGGCCGAGGGCCGGGTCAGGGCGGTGGCCCTGGGAGGCCAGGACCATGCCCAGCAGAAGGACCTCCTGGGCATGGACATGTCGCGCAACAGCCTTTTCCGGCAGATCAAGGAGCACGGCGGCCCGGTGTGGTCCGACACCTTTCTATCCGTGGTGGGCGGAGGCCTGTCGGTGGCCCTGGGGGTGCCCTCGGGCCGGCACACGGTCATCGGCGAACTGCGCCTGGACAACCTCAGCCGCCACCTCCAGCACATGGCCACGGTGCCCCGGCAATTGCTATTGGTGCTGGACCGCCGGGGCCAGGTCATCGCCGACCAGGAGGGACGCCACACCGCCCAGCAACTCAACGTGAGCGACGTCCCCCTGGTGCGCCAGGGCCTGGCCGGCGGCGGCCCGGCCGTGGGCGGCCTGGATTTCAATGGCGTGGCCATGATCGGCAGCCTGGTCAAGGCCCCCAGCATGGATTGGTACGTGCTGGTGGCCCTGCCCGCCAAGGAGGCCTATCAGCCCCTCCTGGCCATCCTGGGCATCTTCGCCACGGCCCTGGCCCTGACCCTGCTGGCCGGCCTGGCGGCGGCGGTGTGGCTCAGCCGCCGCCTGGCCGGCCGCTTCGAGACCGTGGCCGAGGGCGCCCGCCGCATCGCCTTGGGCCAGGAGGTGGAGCATTGGCCAGGCTCCAGCATCCGCGAGTTCCAGGCCCTGGCCGGCGACCTGCAACACATGGCCCAGTCCGTGCGTCAGCGCGAGGAGTCGCTCAGGCTGTCCGAGGCCAAGTTCCGGCGCCTGGCCCAGTCCTCGCCGCTGGGGTTGCATCTCTATCAGTTGTTGCCCGGCGGGCGCCTGATCTTGAGCGAGGCCAACCCGGCCGCCGACGCCATCACGGGCCTGGACCACCGCCAGCTCCTGGGCCGTGGCATCGAGGAGGCCTTCCCCGGTCTGACCGCCGGGCCGGCGCCGGCGCGCTTCCGGGAGGTGGCCAGCCAGGGGGGCCTGTGGCAGGACGACCAGGTGGCCTACCTCCATGGCGGCGTCCACCGTGTCTTCGAGGTGCGGGCCTTCCAGGGCGAGCCGGACCAGGTGGCGGTGCTGTTCAACGACATCACCCAGCGCAAGGAGGCCGAGGAGGCCATTCGTCAGAGCGAGGCCACCCTGCGGGGCATTTACCGGGCCTCGCCCGCCGGCATCGGGATGATCAGCTTCCCCGGTAGACGCCTGCTCTGGGCCAACGAGCGCCTGGCCGAGATGAGCGGCTACGGCCTGACCAACGAACTGATCGGCCTGGCCTCCCGCCAGGGCTACCCCAGCCAGGAGGAATACGAGCGCGTGGGGCGGCTGATAGATGAGGGTATCCGCGGTCAGGGGGTGGCCTCGGTGGAGACCCAAATGGTGCACAAGGACGGCTCCCTGATGGACGTGCTCGTCAAATGCGCCCCCCTGGAACCCGGCGACCCCTCCGCCGGGCTGGTCTTCATGCTGCTGGACATCACCGAGGCCAAGCGCCTGGCCCGCGAAAAGGCCGAGTTGGAGGCGCGTCTGCGCCAGGCCCAAAAGATGGAGGCCGTGGGCACCCTGGCCGGCGGCGTCGCCCACGACTTCAACAACATCCTGGCCATCATCATGGGCAACGCCGACATGGCCCGCGACGAGGCCCCAGCCCAGGGGCCCCAGGCCGAGATGCTGGGGCGCATCCTGAGCGCCTGCCAGCGCGGCAAGGGACTGGTCAAGCAAATACTGGCTTTCAGCCGCCAGCGCGGACGCCAGCCCCTGGCCGTGGACCCGGCCGTCATCTGGAAGGAGACCCTCAAGCTGCTCAAATCCACTCTGCCGGCCAACATCAAGATAGAGCAGCGCCTGGTCTCCGGAGGATCATGCCTGCTGGCCGACCCCACCGAGCTGCACCAGATGCTCATGAACCTCTGCGCCAACGCCGCCCACGCCATGGGACAGGATGGCGGCACCCTGCGCGTGGAGCTGACCGAGGTGGGCCTGGAGGAGGACGCCAGGACGTTGGACCTGACCCCGGGCAGGTACTTCAGCCTGAGCGTGAGCGACACCGGCCGGGGCATGGACCAGGCCACCCGCGAACGCGTCTTCGAGCCCTACTTCACCACCAAGGCCCCCGGCGAGGGTAGCGGCCTGGGCCTGGCCGTGGTGCACGGCCTGGTGCAGGCCCTGGGCGGGGCCATAACCGTGCACAGCCAGCCGGGGAGGGGCGCCACCTTTCAAATAATCCTGCCCGTGGCCCCGCAGGCGGCGGCCGCGGCCCCCACCACCGACAGCCAGCCCGCCAGCCGGGGCTCGGGCCGCGTCCTTTTGGTGGACGACGAGCCCGAGGTCCTGGCCCTGGGACGGCACATGCTGGGCCGCCTGGGCTACGTGGTCATTCCCCACGCCAACGGCGCCCTGGCCTGGCGGGCCTTCCAGGCCGACCCCGGGACCTTCGACGCCGTGGTAACCGACCAGGCCATGCCCGAGATGACAGGCCTCACGCTGGCCCGGCACATCCGCTCCCTGCCCTCGCAGGTGCCCATCATCCTCTGCACCGGCTTCATGGAGCCCAGCCTGGATCAAGAAATCCAGGAGTTGGGCATCGCCGAGGTCATCAACAAGCCCTATTCCAAGGCGCGCCTGGCCACGGCGGTGCAGCGCGCCCTGGCCGGCGGCCTGCCCCCTCCCGGCGCCTAGGAATTCACAAGGGCCTTATGTCCCGTCCCGTCCATGTGGTATTTTCGTAAGTAACGACTCCCAGCGAAAGGCAGCGGCCGTGTCCGTCATCTTGATCGTGGACGATGATCCGCTCATCCGGGAGACCCTGGCCGCCCTGGTGGCCAAGTTGGGGCACCAGGCCCTCCTGGCCCCGGACCTGGCCCAGGCCCAGGCCCTGGCCGCCGAGTGCCCGCTGGACCTGGTGCTGTTGGACGTGCAGTTGCCCGACGGCAGCGGCCTGGAGAGCCTGCCGGCGCTGAAGTGGAGCCCCTCCGAGCCCGAGATCATCATCCTCACCGGCCACGGCGACCCCGACGGGGCCGAGTTGGCCATCAACAACGGCGCCTGGGACTACCTGGAGAAACCGGCCTCCACCCAGGAGATCAAGCTGACCCTGCAACAGGCCCTGGAGTTTCGGCGCCAACGGCGGGCGGGGCGCTCCCTGCCGGCCCTGGACCGCCGCGACCTGGTGGGCTCCAGCCCGGCCATGCGGGCCTGTCTGGAGGTCACCGCCCAGGCCGCGGCCAGCCTGGCCAACGTGCTTATCACCGGCGAGACCGGCACCGGCAAGGAACTGGTGGCCTGGGTAATCCACGACAATGGCCCCCGCCGCGCCCACCCCTTCGTGGTGGTGGACTGCGGCTGCCTACCCGAGAACCTGGTGGAGAGCCTGTTGTTCGGCCACGAGCGTGGGGCCTTCACCGGCGCCAACCTGCCCCAGGAGGGGCTGTTGGGCCAGGCCGACGGCGGCACTCTATTTCTGGACGAGGTGGGCGAGCTGCCCCCCAGCGTGCAGAAGTCCTTCCTGCGCTGCCTGCAAGAAAAGCGCTTCCGCCCCCTGGGCAGCCGGCGGGAGCAGCAGAGCGATTTTCGCCTCATCGCCGCCACCAACCGCGACCTGGAGCGCATGGTGGCCGAGGGCACCTTTCGCCAGGACCTGATGTTCAGGCTCAAGTCCCTGGTCATCGAGCTGCCGCCCCTGCGCGAGCGTCTGGACGACCTGGGGGAACTGGCGGCCCACCACCTGGAGCGCATCTGCCAGCGGGCCGGGCTGCCCCCCAAATGCCTGGCCCCCGGGGTGCTGGAGACCCTGGGGCGCTACCACTGGCCCGGCAACGTGCGCGAGCTGGTCAACGTCCTGGAGAGCGCCGTGGGGGCGGCCGCCGGTCAGGAGGAAATCTCGGTCTTCCACCTGCCTGCCTATTTCCGGGCCAAGCTGGCCCGCCGGGCCGTGGGCGGCAAGTCCGCTGGCGCCTCCCCGGGCGTCTCCGCGCCTCCACCACCCCAGGCCGGCTTGGCGGCGGCCCCGGCCGCCCCCACCCCCCCGTCCCGGCAAGAGGCGGCGGACCCGGCTGATCCGGGCGGTCTGCCCTCCCTCAAGGACTTCAAGGAATCCCTGGCCAACCAGGCCGAGCGGCAGTATCTGTACAGCCTGGTGCGGTATAGCGGCGGCGACATCCACAGCGCCTGCCAGATGGCGGGGGTTTCCCGCGGCCACCTCTACGCCCTGCTCAAAAAGCACAATCTGACGCTGTTCAAACAGGTTTCGCTGCAAGACCTTTCCGCCGAGGACGCCTAGGTGTGTGTCGGAGAAAGCCATCCCTGGCTTTCTCCTCTTGGCCGTCCATGGCCCGCGTAGGAGACCTGTCTGCGTATTACTCCGACAGGCTCCTAGCCACCCCGCCCGCCCCAGGTGTCCTCTGGCGGCGGACAGTCGTGCGCCCCGGCCTGACCCTGGGGGGCGCCGGACGAAGCGTCCATGAGAGGTCAGCCATGCAACCATGTGTCATCATTGCCAATGACCTGGCCAACCCCGCTGGCACCGGCTTTGCTTTACGCAAGTGGCAGAGTCGGTGACAAGCTGGAGAACAGGCCATGCTGCTACTTTGCTGCCTGCCCGGAGAAGCAGAGATCAACTCGCGCCTGCTGGCCGTGGTGAACAACCTGCCCTGCCATCCCCAGGTAGAGGTGCTCAAGAACGCCGCCGACCTGGGGCCGCGCCTGCAACAACCCCGCCCCCAGTGCCTGCTATGCCTGGCCCTGGCCCCCTCGGGGGAGGACCTGGCCCGTCTGTTGGATGTGGCCCCCCTGCTGCAAGGCATCCCCCTGGTGCTGGTCTTGCCCGACGAGCAGCCGGCCACCCTGGCCCAGGCCCATCGCCTGCGCGCCCGCTACCTCACCTCTCTGCAACGTCCCGAGGCCCCCCAGATGATCGCCGCCGTGGTGGGCCGCATGATCGAGAAGTACGACCGCTCCTGGGAAACCCAACAAGCCTGCTAGCCGGCGCCGGCCACCGCCGCGCCCGGCTTCATTCCCAAATCCGGAGGGCTAGACATGGCGACGTTATCGCGGGGGGAAACAAGGAGTTCGCGTTATAGCCTGCGCCTGCGCATCCTGGGTCCCACCGGCCTATTGGTGGTGCTGGTCCTGGGCCTCATCGCCGGGCTGACCTACCACTACACCCGCCAGGCCCTGACCAGCGCCACCAACGAGGGATTGCAGCAACTGGCCCGCTCCAAGGCCGAGCTGATCGACCTGTGGATCGAGGACGCCAAGGGCTTGATGCTGGTCTCGGCGGGCCGGGGGGAATTCACCGAGGTGCTGAAGAACGACAACGAGGCAACGCGCAAGACGGCCAACAATGAACTTCTGGAGCAGGTGCAAGCCCTGGCCGGTTTTTCCTACATCAACATCGCCAACGTCCAGGGCGAGGTGCGCGCCTCCTCCATCCCCGATTCGGTGGGCAAGATCAAGGTGCCCGACCGTCAGTACTTCCAGAAGGCCATGCAGGGCCAAGTCAACGTCTCCGAGGTCTACCTGGCCCGCACCACCGGCCAGCCGGCCTTTGCCGTGGCCGCGCCCATCAAGGAGGGCGGCAAGGTGCTGGGGGTGATCTTCGGCGTGCCCGACCTGACCAAGTTCAGCCAGAGGTTCGTGGAAGGGGTGCGGGTGGCGCAATCGGGATATATGACCCTCTACGACAACACGGGCACAATCTTCGCCCACCGGGACAAGTCGCTGATCCTGAAGCTCAAGCTGGATGAGCAGGACTGGGGGCGCCAGTGGCGCGCCCAGAAGAGCGGGCTGGTGGCCTACCAGGCCCAGGGCCAGGACCAACTGGTGATGCTGGAGCCCTGCCGGAGCGTGGAGTGGACGGTGGCCATCTCGGCCCCAGTCGGCGAGGTGTTCGCCCAGGCCAACCACATCACCATGGTCAACCTGGCCCTGTCCCTGGCTGGGGCACTGTCCATACTGACTCTGCTCTTCCTGGTGGTGCGCTCGGTGACCAACCCGGTGCAACGCATCATCAAGGGCCTGGACGAGGGCGCCAAGCAGGTGGCCTCGGCGGCGGGCGAGGTTTCACGCGCGGGCCAGTCCCTGGCCGAGGGGGCCAGCCAGCAGGCCGCCTCCCTGGAGGAGACAGCCTCGGCCCTGGAGGAACTTTCCTCCATGACCAAGACCAACGCCGAAAACGCGGCCCAGGCCAACCAACTGGCCGTGGATGGCAACAGCGAGGTTGCCAAGGCCAACCTGGCCATGACCAAACTCACCCAGGCCATGGCCGAGATAAGCCAGGCCGGCGAGCAGACCGGCAAGATCATCAAGACCATTGACGAGATCGCCTTCCAGACCAACCTGCTGGCCTTGAACGCCGCCGTGGAGGCCGCCCGCGCCGGAGAGGCCGGGGCCGGGTTCGCCGTGGTGGCCGACGAGGTGCGCAACCTGGCCATGCGCGCCGCCGAGGCGGCCAAGAACACCGCCAGCCTCATCGAAGGCACCATCAAGAAGACCAAGGAAGGCGAGCAGTTGGTGGCGCGCACCAATGAGGCCTTCGCCGAGGTGGCCAAGAGCAGCGGCAAGGTGGTTGACCTGGTGGGCGAGATCGCCGCGGCGTCCGCCGAGCAGGCCCAGGGCATCGGCCAGGTGAACAAGGCCGCCGTGGAGATGGACCGCGTCACCCAGCAGAACGCGGCCAACGCCGAGGAATCCGCCGCCGCCTCCGAGGAGTTGACCGCCCAGGCCGCCACCATGCGGGGCTTCGTGGGCGACTTGGTCACCCTGGTGGCCGGCGCGGGCCAGGAGGCGGCCAGACCCGCCGGCGGCCGGCGCCTGTTGCGGGGGCGCCAGGCCCTGCCCGCCCCGGCGCTCCAGGCCTGGCGGGGGACCAAGGGCCAGAAGGACCAAGCCGAGGACTTCCAAGGCTTCTAGGCTGACCGCGCAAGTTCGCGCACCACCAGACGGGGGCCTCCGCACGGGGAGGCCCCCGCCCCATTTTTACCGGCGAGGGGGCCGGTCACCCCCTTGCTTTTGCCGCCGGGGAGGGGCTAAACTCAGCTTAGATCTCCACACCGCCCTTCGCGCGCCTGCTCATCTCCCGCTTGTGCTGTCGGGGCATGGTTCCTAATCCTTTGCCAGGAGTAGGAGACATGAATGCCCTGCTGGTCTATCCCCCCTGCCCCGAGACCTTCTGGAGCTTTCGCCATTCCCTGCCCTTCGCCCGCCTCAAGGCCGCCTCGCCGCCCCTGGGCCTTCTTACCGTGGCGGCCATGTTGCCCGCCGCCTGGGCCAAGAAGGTGGTGGACATGAACGTGGGGCCCCTGGACGACCAGGACCTCTTGTGGGCCGACCTGGTCCTGGTCAGCGCCATGGTGCTGCAAAAGGACGCCACCCAGGAGGTGCTGGAGCGCTGTCGGCGATTGCGGCGGCGGGTGGTGGGCGGCGGGCCGCTGTTCACCCGCCTGCACCAGGAGCTTGAGGGCGTGGACCACGTCATCGCCGGCGAGGCCGAGGAGGTCCTGCCCCGCTTTTTGGCCGACCTGGAGGCCGGCAGGCCCCAGCCCCTGTACCAGGCCCAGGGCTACCCCGACCTGGGGCTTACGCCCATACCCAGTTGGGAGCTTATAGACCTGTCCAACTACCGCACCCTGTTGGTGCAGTTCTCGCGGGGCTGCCCCTTTGACTGCGACTTCTGCGACGTGGTGGCCCTGTTTGGCCGGCGGCCGCGCTTCAAGGCCCCGGGGCAGGTCCTGGCCGAGTTGGAGCGCCTGTACCAACTGGGCTGGCGGGGCACGGTGATGATGGTGGACGACAACTTCATCGGCCAACGCGCCCGCGCCCGGGAGCTGTTGGGGCTGATGGCCGGCTGGCAGCAACAGCGGCGCCGTCCCTTCAACTTCCTCACCCAGGCCAGTGTCAACCTGGCCGACGACCCCCAGATGCTGGCCCTCATGGCCCAGGCCAACTTCACGGCGGTCTTCCTGGGCCTGGAGACGCCCTCGGCCTCCTCCCTGCAGGAGTGCCACAAGCACCAGAACCAGGGGCGCGACCTGTTGGCCGACGTGCGCACCATCCAGGGCTACGGCCTGGAGGTGATGGGCGGCTTCATCGTGGGCTTCGACGCCGACCCGCCCAGCATCTTCAAGGACCAGGTGCGCTTCATCAAGGAAGCGGCCATTCCCACGGCCATGGTGGGCCTGTTGTCCCTGGCCCCGGGCACCCGCCTGTGGGAGCGCATGCGCAACCAGGACCGCCTGCTGGGCCTGACCAGCGGCAACAACGCCATGGACGAGGGGGCGCTCAACTTCGTGCCCAAGATGGGCGCGGCCAAGTTGCTGGAGGGCTACCGCTACGTCTTGGACCGGCTCTACGAGCCGCGGGCCTATTACCGGCGAGTGCTGAAGTTTTTGCGGCGCCAGGGCACGGCCCTGGGGCGCCGCCAGCGGCCCCGCCCCGCCCTACACCTGGAGGAGCTGGCCGCCGCGGCGCGCATCCTGTGGCGCCTGGGCTTTCGGGAGCGGGGGCGCTTGAGCTTCTGGGCCTTGTTGGCCCGGGCGTCCTTGAGCGGGCCAGCCCGCCTGGCCCAGGCCATGGGCCTGGCCGCCACCGGCTACCACCTGTGCATGGTCACCAAGAGCTTCCTGGAAGGCGGCCCCCCCAGCCTCGCGCCCCGGGGGCGGCGCCCTGCGCTGAAGGCCCAGGGGCGCTAGCGCCCCGTCTTGGCGCGGCTGATGGTCACCTCCTGGCCCGGGGCCAGGTCCAGCTCCAGGTCCTCCTGCAACAGGGCCACGTCGTAGGGCGTGGCCCCCATGCGCAGGCGCACCAGGACGTAGCCCTCCACCAAGAGGCGCAGGCGCTGGCGGCCGGCCGGCACCAAAAAGACCGTGTCCATCACCAGACGCTCGGCGGGTATGCCGCGCAGCCGCTCCTTGGACTCAGGGGCCAGGGGCAGCAGCCGTCCGTCGCTGGCCACCAGGTACAGGCCCCATTCCCAGGAGGTGACGCGGCTGGCCTCCCCGCCGTCCACGGGCAGGAGCGAGCGGTCCGGCGTCATGTCCAGTTGCACCCGCACCCGGGCCGGCGAGGCCCCCGGGTCCACATAGACCCCCGCGCAGCCGGCCAGGAGCAGCAGGGCCAGAAGGGCCGTGGCCAGGGCCAGCCACGGCGTCCGCTGGGAAATCGCACGGCGATGGTTTGGCATGACAACCCCTTTTTGGGGCGGGCGAGGAAACGACGAGGCCGGCGGCGCCGCCCCTGGGCAGCCAGGCCCCGAGGAAACTAATTGTGCTTACATTTTACCTGAAGGCCAGCCCAAACAGTGGGGGTTGGTGGGCCCCGGCCCTACCAGCGGCGGTGGTGGAAATTCACCTGGTCGTGGGTCAGGTCCACCAGGGTGTCGCCCTGGTAGATGGCGAAGTGCTTGTTGCGGCAGCTCACGCAGGAATATTCCACGGTGGTCAGGGCGTTGAGGCTGCGGCTGGTGCCCAGGTAGCTAAGGTTCTCGCTCTGGCAGAAGGGGCACCAGTTGCCGCCCTGCTCCACCCACATGCGCACCTGCTCGGTGGAGAGCATGAAGTCCTTGTCGGCCATGGGAGCACTCCCGGTGGTTGATGGTCCCCGCCGTTCCCGGCCAGGCGGCACCGTTAATCCAAGATGCCAAGTCCACGGCCAAAATGCAAGGCCGGGCCTGGCCGCCCGCCGGTCAGCCGGCGCGGCTAGGGGTTATCTGGGGCGGCCGGCGGGGACTGCCTCCGCCGCCAGGGCCAGCCCAGGCCCCAGAACAGCACCAGGGGCATCATGGCCATGTCGCGCAGACGGAACAGGGTGCCCCGGTTGAGTACCACGAAGGCCAAGAGCAGCCCCAGCCCCAACCCCCACAGGGCCAGGGGCAGGGCGATGTCGGGCCGGCGGCGCGCCTGGGCCGCCACCCCCGGCAGAATGCCTAGCAAGAGGGCGTACCACAAGACCCCCTGGGCCGAGACCGCCAGGTTGAAGGCCGTCCAGCGCTCATTGGCCGGCCAGCGCTGCCAGGGATAGGGGAAGAGCAGGCTGTCGCGCAGGGCCCGCGCCAGCCCACCCAGCGGGGAGGCATCGGCGTCAGGGGCCAGGGAACGGCCGGCGAAGCGCTGGAAGCGCTGGCGGTAGGTGTTCAGTTCCTCCCACAGCCCCGTCAGGCCCTGGGGCGGCACGGGGGGCGGCGGGGGCTGGGGGGCCACGAAGCCGGGGTCCAACTCGGCCCGCCGGGCAAACTCCTTGTAGACTTCATCCTTGCGGCTCTTGGCCTCGAACTGGCTGCGGGGCAGGATCTCGCCCCGTTCGAAGTACACGAAGTATTCCTGGTGCCAGGGCTTGGTGAGCGCGAAGGCCAGTATCCCCAGGGCCAAGGTCAGGGCCAAGCTGGACCAGGCCGGGCGGGGACCGGCGGCGGCCCAGGGCCACAGGCGGGCCAGGAGCGGCAGGGCGCTCAGGGCCAGCACCACATAGCCGAAGTAAAAGCGCGTGTAGACCATGAGCGCCGCGCAGACCAGGAAGCCGGCGGCGGCCCACAGGCGCCGGCCCCAGGGCTGGCCGGCCGAGCGCGCCAGGTAGAGCGTCAGGCTCAGCAGGGCGAAGATCAGGAAGAGGCTGGGGCTGTCCTTCATGGGCAGGGCCGACCAGGCCAGGGAGGACGGCCACAGGCAAATCAAGAGCGCCAGCCCGGCGGCCCGCGCCGGCGGCTGGCCCAGCCGCCGCCCCAGGTCCCGGGCCAGGAGGCCCACGCCCAGGTAGCACAGGCAGTTGAGCAGGGTCATCACCAGGGGCTGCGGCCAGGTGAGGTGATAGAGCGCCCCCACCAGCACCGAGAAGCGGGCCACCATGTGCTCGTGGCGCAGCACCTTGTCGGGGTTGGGATCGGACCAGTATCCATCCACCTTGACGGCGCCGATGTGGTAGCCCAGGCCGTCGGGGGCCATGAGGCGCTGGGCCATGGCCTCCACGGGCTGTCGGGGGTTGGCTTGCTGGCTCCACAGGAAGATGCCCACGCCCAAGAGCAGGCGCAGCAGCACCGCCGCCAGGAGCAGGCGCCAAAACCAGCGGTGCAGCCAGGTTCCCTGGCCGCCGCCGTCCGGGCCGGGTATGGCGGGGTGGTGGTCCATGGCTGTATCTGTAACCGAAAAGCGCGCCGCCGGCAAACCCAATCCCGCCGGGGGCGGCCGTCGGGCTTGCTCCCGCCGGCCAGTCGGGATAAGGTTGGCCAAATCATCAGCGGGCCGGCGGCGCCGGCCGGAAGGCGGGCGGTGCGATGGACAAGGTGGATTTCTTCAGGCACGGCCTGGGACCGGAGGAAAAGGCGGCCTGCCTGGAGGTGCTGGAGGGGCTGTTCATAACCACCGGCGGGGCCTGCGCCCGCTTCGAGCAGGAGTTCGCCTCCTACCTGGGCGCCGCCAAGGCCGTAACCGTCTCCACCGGCACCGCCGCCCTGGAGCTGGCCCTGATGGCGCTCAACATCGGCCCCGGCGACGAGGTCATCACCACGCCCATGACCTTCATCGCCACGGCCAACGTCTGCCTGGAGCTGGGGGCCACCCCGGTGCTGGTGGACGTGGAGCCCTTGACCGGCAACCTGGACGCCGGACGGGTGGAGGCGGCGGTGACGCCGCGCAGCAAGGCTATTCTGCCGGTGCACCTCTACGGCACCATGTGCGACATGCGCGCCTTGAGGGACATCGCCGACCGCCACGGCCTCAAGATCGTCAGCGACTGCGCCCACGCCATCGAAAGCCGCCGCGACGGCCTGGGCTCCGCCGGCCTGGCCGAGGCCGCCTGCTACAGCTTCTACGCCACCAAGAACATAACCTGCGCCGAGGGCGGGGCGGTGGCCGTGGGCGACCCGGCCCTGGCCGAGCGCTTGAAGTGCCTGCGCATGCACGGCATGAGCAAGGGCGCCGCCGACCGCTACGTGGGCGGCTTTCAGCACTGGGACATGCTGGAACTGGGGCGCAAGGCCAATCTGCCCGACCTGCTGGCGGCCATGCTCTCACCCCAACTGAAGCGCATCGAACAGATGTGGGCACGCCGCCAGGAGGTCTGCCGGCGCTACGAGGAGGCCTTCGCGGCCCTGCCCGGGGTGGACTTTCCCCGGGTGCCCGAGGGAGCCAAGAGCGCGCGCCATCTCTTCACCATCTGGGTGAAGGAGCGCGACCGCTTCTTGAGCGAGTTGCAGGCCCGGGGCATCGGCGTGTCGGTGAACTACCGGGCCATCCATCTGCTCAGCTACTACCGCCAGCGCTTCGGCTACAAACCAGGCGACTTCCCGGTGGCCGAGCGCATCGGCGACTCCACCCTCACCCTGCCGCTCTTCCCCGGCATCACCGAGGCCGAGGTGGACCGGGTCATCGAGGCCGTGAGCGAGGTGGCTGAGTTATTGGCGTGAGGCCGGCCAGGGAGGCGAAGGTATAAGCGCTTAGCAGGCTGTTGAAAAACACTGGTTTTAGGCTGGACAGCATTGCAACTGGGCTTTAGGGTGAAGCCAGCGATACACCCCGACCGGAGGTGGCCATGCGAGGAGAGGATGCCAAGCAAGCCACGATGGTGTGCCTGATCTCCCCTGACCAGTTGGTTCCTCCTGACCATCCCCTGCGCCGGATCAAGAAACTGGCCGGCGGGGCACTCATACCAATATGCAATCAAAGCCATCCATGGCTTTGATTGCTGATCGGCCGGGCAAAAGAGTGACTCCACCCCACAAAGCTAGCGCTTTGTGGGGACCCCGGTTTTTGCCCGGCCTCCCGGGCGCTAACGGGCCAGGCGGGCCATTCCCCGGGGTCCCCAAGCAAACGCAGTTTGCTTGGGGTGGATACATGACCCGCATACCAAGTTGCGATCAAACTACTCGGTTGACCGCAACTTGGTATCAAGGGCCTGTCGCCGGTGTTTGACCAGATGTACAGCCGAGTGGAGCGCCCTTCCATTCCTCCTGAGCGGCCTCTGAAGTCGCTTTTGCTGATGGCGCTCAACTCGGTGCGCAGCGAACGGCTGTTTTGTGAGCAGCTCGGCTACAACCTTCTTTTTCGCTGGTTCCTGGATATGGACATGGTCGGCGAGGGCCTGGACCACAGCACCTTTTCCAAGAACCGGGAGCGGCTGCTGGCCCATGAGGTGGCCGGCTGCTTCTTTGCCGAGGTGGTAGGTTTGGCCCGAAGGCAGGGGCTGCTCAGCGACGAGCACTTCTCGGTGGACGGGCCGCCGCTAACCAACCTGGGCCGAGACCTTGAGGTCGCGCAGCAGGCGGTCAAGGGCCTTCTTGTAGGCGTCGTGGTCCTTCCAGCGGGTGAAGTCGCCGATGTGGCGGGTGCGGCGCAGGTGAGCGGCCCAAGCTTTATCGGTGGTCATAACTGCATCGTCCAGCCGGATGGGGAACAGCACGACCTTGCTGCGCCTGGTTTCCTCCTCTAGGGCCGTCTCCACTTCATTCTCCACCCGAGTACTGTTGATGAAATTACGGGAAAGGATAAGCAGCAGCTTGTCCCGGTGGCGTATGGTTTCGTCAATGCGGTCCAGAATGTCGTCGCCGATGGCCATGTAATGGGGCGCGAACCAGCAGCGCACATTGGCGGCTTTCAAGTCGGCGTAAAGGCGCTGGGCTAATTCCTTGTCCCGGGGCGAATAGCTGATGAAGCAGGAGTAGTATTCGATGGGGTTGTTCACCAACGAGCGCATGTAGACGATGAATTCCTCGGGCACACCGGCCCCGCGCAGGAAGGATTCGGGGATTTTGCCGCGAGAGCGGTAGATGGTGTCGAGGCCGATAGAGGAGGGGCCTTGGTGTTCAACTTTTTCCAGGCCCTTCACCTGGCTCAGGTCTACGTTTCCTAATAGGGTGTAGCCAATGCTTGCTCCCGACAGGTCCGTACCATCAAGGGGCGTACTGTTGAGGCTCGCCCCGACGAGGTTGGCCCCGACGAGGTTAGCTCTGAAAAGGTTTGCCCAGCCGAGGTCCACCCTGCGGAGGTCGGCCCCACCGAGGTCCGCCGAATGAAGGGTTGCCCAGCTCAAGTCCGCATAGCGGAGATCGGCCCCAGCGAGGTTCGCCCCGTTGAGATTCGCCTCGCCGAGGTTCGCCCCGCTTAGTTCCGCTTTGCCTAAATCAGGCATTATATCCGGGTGTTCAGCCCGCCACCTGTCCCACGCCTCCACGCCCTGCTGCAATACCGCCAGATGCTCCGGGTTGGCCATGCTCCCCCCTTTCCCTGATGCTCTTCCCCGCCCCCGAGGCTAACCCACGCCGCGCCGCCCTGGCAAGGCCCGCGCTGGTCTTGTTCCCTTCTTCCTGGCCGCAACCAGCCCCGTGCCCTGCCCTTAGCCCGGCCATTCTTAATCACCGCCGCAAGGCCTGGCCATTATGCCCAAGCCCCTGCCGCGTTCCAGGCTCGCCCGCGTTCTGGCCCCCAAGACCATGCCCTCGCGGTGGTGCCCATGCACCGGGGGGCCTGGTATGGCCGGGCGGCTGGGCGGGGCACAAAAAAGAACCGCTTGGTTTTATGCTTCCTCCCGGCAACTGCCGGTTGCGGGCCTGCCCGCGCCCAAGGCAAGGCAAGAGAAAACCCCAGCGGTTTCTTTTTATGCCCCGCTCCCACGCCCGGCCATACCGCGCCCTCGCGCTACGTAAGCCCCACCGAGGCGGCGTAGCCTTTGAGGCTCCTGCGCGCGCCACGGCCCCACGCCGCTTGGGCCGCGCGTAATGGCGCAGCCGCCATCCGGGCGATTAAGAATGGCCGGGCTAAGGAGCGGGACACGGGACTTGGTGAAGCCAACAAATCGAGGCCCCTTGGCCGGCGAGGGGCAGGCGAGGTTAAAGCGCGGCGGGTGGCCCGGACAACGGCTTGCTGTTGTCCGGGTGCCGAAGGCTCAAGAGGTTTCTTGCCCCGCCCGCAGTAGGGCAGCGGCAGGTAGTCAGCCAGTGATTCCTGTAAACCTCTTGCCGCTGCGCGGCCTGGACAATGAATTGTCCGCGCCACCCGGCAAGATCGGTAGGGTGGATTGCCGCGTCGCATTGACATCTGTTTCTAGTGGTTAGGCCTTCACCGGGAGCCGGCGGCGCCGGCCTTGGGCGACAGCGCCTCCTGGCCCGTCTACGCCCGCCGCGGCTCGCGGCCCAGTATCTCGCGGGCCTTTTCCAGCACCTCGGCGGGGGTGATCTGCTTGAGGCAGCGGTTGTCGTTGCAGGGCGAGAGCTTCTGGTTGTAGGCCGAGACGCAGGGGGAGCAGGCCAGGCCACGGTAGAGCACCCGCACCCCCGGCCCCAGGGGGCCGTAGATGCGTGGGGTTTCGGGGCCGAAGAGCACCAGCACGGCCAGGCTGGTGAGCGAGGCGAAGTGGGCCGGGCCGGAGTCGTTGGTGATGAGCAGACTGGCGCGGTTGTACAGGTCTATGAGTTCGGGCAGGGTGGTGGCCCCGGCCAGGTTGAGCACCCGGGGGCTGTCCAGGGCCAGGCGCAGCACCTCGGCGGCTGGGCGCTCGGGCGCGGTGCCGGTGAGCACCACCAGCAGGCCGGGGTCCTCCAGGAGGCCCTGCACCAGGTGCATGAAGTAGTGGTCGGGCCAGCGCCGCACCGGCACCAGGTCGCTGGCATTGGGGTTGATGAGCACCAGGCGGGTGGCGGGGGTCACGCCGGGGTACAGGGCCTGGAGCTTGTCCTCGATGGTCTGGGCGGCGGCGGGCGTGGTCTCGATGCGCGGCAGGTCCAGGCTCAAGCCCTCCAGGCTCACCTTGGCCCGGGGCTCGGCGTCTGGCTCCTCGGCCAGGGCCTCCACCAGGGTCAGGAAGGTCTGGGCGGCGTGGTGGTGGGGGTTGTAGATCACCTGGTGGGTGATGAGCCCGCCCAGGTAGCGCCCCTCGTCGTGGAAGCGGTCAAACCCGGCCCGGCGGGCGGCGCCGCTCAGCAGGGCCAAGAGGGTGCTGAAGCGGGCGAAGGTCTCCAGGTTGATGGTGGCGTCAATTTCAAGCTGGCGCATGCGCCGGATGGCCGCCCAGGTGTCCGCGAGGAAGGTCAAGAGGCCCTCGGGGCGGATGATGATCTGCCGCTCGCGGCCGATGAGGCCCATCAGATCCAGGATGCCCTGGCCGCCGGCAAAGGTGAGGAAGTACACCTCCGCCTGGGGGAAGCGCCGCCGCAGATGGGCCAGGGCGGGGTAGGCCACCACCAGGCCGCCGATCTCAGCCAGCTCGATGACCACGATGCGCCGGGGCGGCCCGGCCGGGCGGGGCCGGGGGCGCAGCCAGGCCCAGGCCCCCATGGCCAGAGTGCACAGCCAGCACAGGGGCACGCCCGCCCAACGGTCAATCTTGCGCATCAACAGGGAATTCACGCATCGCTCCCCAGAATAGTTTCCCCAATATCCCACCTAAGTTGCTTGCTGTAAAGAGGACCTCGGAGACGAGGTCCACGGCCGGCTTGCCGGTTGGGCTAATCCTGGCGCTTATAGACCCAGGCGGCCAAGCGGGGCTCGCTGGGGTGGCGCCAGCCGGCCAGCCACTCCCAGGAGGGGCGGTAGCCCAGGGTGGCCACCAGGCGGTACTGGCCGGCCAGGGGGTGGGTTTTCCATAAAGAGGGGTCGCCCTGGAAGTTGCCCAGGATCACGTAGTCCGGGGCCTGGGCGGCGTCCTTGTATTGGAAGAGGTCCACCAGGCGGTTGCGCAGGAAGGGAAAGGGCGGCAGGTTAATGGGGTCGGGCCGGCCAAAGGCCCCCAGGCTGGTCTGGGGGGTGAGTCCAGCCGATTCCACCCACTGCCGGGTGGGCGCCCGCCAGTCCTGGTCCCAGATGGCGTCGTGGGCCATGAGCCCCAGGGTGAACAGCCCGGGCAGCATCAGCGCCCCCAGCACGGCGGCCCGCGCTGGCCGCGCCAGCCAGGCCGCGTCCACCAGCCAGCGCCCCAGGCCCAGGCCGGCCAGCAGGCACAAGAGGGGGCCGGTGAACAGGGTGATGCGCGGGGTGGCCACGGTGCCGCCCGCCAGGAGGGTCAGGGCGATGAACAACAGGGCCAGGCGGCGCACTAGCCCCTGGCCCCACATGGCCAGGCCCAGGGCGCACAACCCGCCCAAGAGGCCCAGGGGGAAGGCGTAGGCCCTGAAGAAGATGTCGTGCAGGTATTCCTGCATCTTGAGCAGGCCGAAGACCCCGTAGCCGAAGCCCTGGCCCGAGCTGTGCAGGGTCAGGGTGTAGGCGAAGGTCTCGGGGCTGATCAACACGTAGGGGTTGGTGAGGAGGTACACGGCCAGCATGACCAAGCCGGCCAGGCAGGTGTGCCTTAGCCAGCGCCAGCCACCGGGGGCGTATAGCAGGATGGGATAGGCCAAGCCCAGGGCGCCGGCGGGCAGGGAGGCGCCCATGGCCCAGCCGCAGGCCGCGGCGCTCAGGATGAGCAGGGTTAGGCGCTCCTCCTCCTGGAAGCGCACCAGCAGGTACAGGCCCAGGAAGCTGAAGCAGGCGGCGTAGAGGTGGGGCTTGGTCACCAGGGCCTGCCAAAACCCCACCGAGGAGCAGCCATAGGCCAGCATGGCCAGGGTGGCGGCGGCCCGCCCTCCCAGGCGGTTGCCCAAGAGCCCCAGCAAGAGCAGGCCGCCCAGGAGGGAGAGCACGCTCATGAGCCGGCCGGTGCGGTACATGCGGGCCACCTGCCCGGGGTGCTCCACGTAATAGGCCAGCTCGGGGGTGATGTGCATTAGCCCCAGGGCCTTTTGCAGAAAAAGCAGGCCCCCCAGGGGATAGATGAAGGAGCCGCCGTAGTTGTGGCGTCGGGGGTTGAAGTCCCAGGTGGCGGGGTTCATGCGCGAGAGCACGCTGAAGGCGTAGCGCTCGTCCACGGCGGCGCTGCCCAGGATGTAGGCCCGCCAGGCGGTGTCCTTCTCGGCCTGATTGAGCACCGCGGTCAGGTTGACCGGGTCGCCCAGGGGGGCGGGCTGGCCCTGGAGCACCAGGCGGCCAGCCTGGGCCTGTAGGGTGTCCAGGGTCTGGTAATAGGCCTCGCGGGCGCTGAAGACGCGCGACAGCTCCTGGGGGGTGGGCGGCTGGCCCCAGTTGAGCAACTCCAGGCGCCCCTGGCCGGGCAGGCCCCAGCCCAGGCTTAAGGACATGATGGCCGCCACCACGGCCAGGATCAGCCAGTGCTCGGGGTGCAGGCGCCGGGGCGTCGGCGAGGGCGTGGACACGGCGGGGCTTCTCCGTGGGCCGGATTAAGTAAGTAACCGCAAAGGGGAGCCAATAACCGCCGCCATCATAGCACCCCCGGCCCCCGCCTTCCACTGAGGCGCTCCTTGAGGCGCGCGGCCAGGCCGGCCACGGCCCCGGCGGGGTCGGCGGCCAGGATGGCGGCCTGGGCCTTGAGGTCGTCCAGGCCCCGGGGCAGGCGCAGCACCTGGCGCCGCAGGTGGGACCACAGCTCCCGCTCCATTTGGCGCGGGCCGGGGTCCTGGCCGGCCCCGGGCGGCGGCGGCAGGGCGCCAAAACGGCGCAGGGCCTCTAGCTGCTCCAGGCGCTCGCGGCCGCTCAAGGCCCCCGGCCCCAGGGCCACCCGCCGCAGCAGGTAGATATCCCGCTGGCTCAGGCGGCCGGCCAGGCCCTGGCGGGCCAGATTGGCCATCGCCACCTGGTCGGCCACCGCCTGCTGGGCCTGCCAGGCCGTCTCCGATAGCTGGCCGCCGTGGCGGCGAAAGCGCAACCAGGGCTGGGGCAGGTTGGCGCCCTGGCCGTGCTCAAGTAGCCTAGACCACAGGTCAAAATCCTGGGCATAGGCCAGGGTCTCGTCGTAGGCCAGGCCGTGGTCAACCAGCGCCTGGCGGCGCAGCGTCACCGTGGAGTGAAAGAAGGCGTTGTTCAATAACATGTAACGCCGAATGCCGGCGTCGGAGCGCGGGCGGAAGCCGATCTCGCCCGTGGGCCGGCCGGCCTGGTCCACCACCCGGATGTCGCTGCCCAGAATGACCACCTTGGGGTTTTGCTCCAGGAAGGCCACCTGCGCCTCCAGGCGCTGGGGCTCCGAGAGGTCGTCCACGTCCTGGCGGGCCAGGTAGCGCCCCCGGGCCTCACCCAGGCCGCGGTTGAGAGAGCGGGTCAGCCCCAGGTTGGCGGGGTTTTGCATGAGGCGCAGGCGCTGGTCGCGGCGGGCGTAGTCTTGCAGGAGCGGCCAGGTGTGGTCCGTGGAGCCGTCGTCCACGGCCAGTATCTCCAGGTCCGTTAGCGTCTGGCCCAGGAGCGAATCCAAGGCCTGGGCCAGGTAGTCCTGGCCGTTGTACACGCTCAACAAGACCGAGACCAGGGGTGGCAAGGGCGCCTCCGGGTGGCTGGGGCAGATGATTCACCCCAGGCAATCTGGGGGTTGCCTGGGGACCCCGATGGACAAGCCGGGCTCTTCATGATAACTACAGCTTGGCCATAGTACAACCCAAGCGCGGGGGCAGGCATGGGGCAAAAGGTCTTCATCATCGCCGAGGTGGGCTCGGTGCACGACGGCAGCCTGGGCAACGCCAAGCGGCTGATTGACGCGGCCAGCGCCTGCGGGGCCGACGCGGTGAAGTTCCAGACCCACATCGCCGAGGCCGAGACCACCCGCGACGCGCCCATGCCCGGCTTCTTCACCGGCGAGCCGCGCTACCAGTACTTTGAGCGCACCGGCTTCGGCCTGGAGCAGTGGTGCGAACTCAAGGCCCGCTGCGCCGAGCGGGGGGTGGAGTTCCTCTCCTCGCCCTTTTCCCGGCAGGCGGTGGACCTGCTGGAGGCCGTGGGCGTGGCCCGCTACAAGGTGGCCTCGGGCGAGGTGACCAACCTGCCCCTGCTCACCGCCCTGGCCAAGACAAAGAAGCCGCTCTTGCTCTCCTCGGGCATGAGCAGTTGGCAGGAGCTGGACCAGGCCGTGGAGACCGTGCGCCGCCAGCACGACGACCTGGTGGTGCTGCAATGCACCTCCGAGTACCCCTGCCCCTACGAGCAGGTGGGTCTCAACGTGCTGGCCGAGATGCATGCCCGCTACGGCCTGCCCGTGGGGCTAAGCGACCACACCCTGACCATCCACGCCTCCCTGGCCGCCGTGACCATGGGGGCCAGCGTCATCGAGCGGCACTTCACCTTCAGCCGCCTGATGTACGGCTCCGACGCCCCCCACTCCCTGGAGCCGGCAGAATTCAAGGGGTTGGTGGAGGGGGTGCGGGCCATCGAGACCATGCTGGCCCATCCGGTGGACAAGTCCGACGCGGCCCGCTTCGGCGAGATGAAGCGGGTCTTCGAGAAAAGCCTGGTGGCCGTGACCGACATCCCCGCCGGCGCGGTGTTCACCCCGGCCCTGGTGGGGGTCAAGAAGCCCGGCACCGGCCTGCCGGCGGCCCGCCTGGACGAGGTGCTGGGCCGCCGGGCCAAGCGCTTCCTGGCCACCGACAGCGTCATCCAGGAGGAGGACGTGCTGTGGGACTGAGGCCCCAGGGACGCGGGGGCCAGCCCCGGTGAAGGTGGGGGTCTTCAGCGACGCCGACATCCCTTCCCTGTGGGCGCACAGCTTCAGCGTCATGAAGACCGCCCAGGGCATGGCCGCCCTGGGGCACCAGACCCTGGTGGTCACGGCCAACAGCCTGGGGGCCACCCTCAACCGCTGGCGCCACAGGGACCTGGCCGCCCACTACGGCATCCGCCATCCCCTGGAGGTCACCTGGCTGCCGCCCTCGCCCCGGGCCTTCTTCAACAGCCAGACCCAGAACGACCCCGCCTTTGCCCAGCGGGCCGCCGAGTTGGCCGGCGCGCGGGGCCTGGACCTGGTCTACGCCCGCTCCTACCTCACCCCGGTGCTCACGGCCCGGGCCGGCATCCCCACGGTGGTGGAGACCCACACCACCAACTATGACAACCCCCACCTGGCCGGCATCCACCAGGTGGCTGGTCTGGCGGCCTTCCGGGGGCTGGTCACCATCCACGCCGACATCGCCCAAGAACACGCCCGCCGGGGTGTGCCAGAGGACAAGCTCTTGGTGCTGGAGGACGGGGTGGACCTGGAGCGCTTTTTGATCGAGGACGACCCGGCCCATTGGCGGCGCGAACTGGGCCTGGACCCGGACGGGCGCTACGCCGTCTACGCCGGCCACCTCTACCCGGACAAGGGCATCGAGGTGCTCCTGGAGGCGGCCCAGGCCCTGGCCGGCCAGGCTAACCTCACCTTCCTGCTGGTGGGCGGCACCAAGGCCGACCGCCGGCACTGGGAGGGCTGGTGCCGCCAGCGGGGGGCCAGTAACGTGCGCTTCACCGGCTTCGTGCCCAACGCGGTCCTGCCGGGCTACCTCAAGGCCGCCTCCTGTTTGCTGTTGCCCTACCGCCTGGACCACAAGCACACGGTGATGGACATCCACACCACCAGCCCGCTGAAGCTCTTCGAGTACATGGCCGCCCGCCGGCCCATCGTGGCCACCGGGGTGCCCACGGTGGCCAAGGTGCTCCATCACGGGCAGAGCGGCCTCTTGGTCCCACCCGGTGACACCCAGGCCTTTGCCCAGGCCATCGCCCGGGTGCTGGAGGACCCCGGCCTGGCTGGTGCCCTGGCCGAGGGCGCCTGGCGCCAGGTGCGGCCCTTCAGTTGGACCCAGCGCTGCCGCCGCATCCTGGACCTGGCCCTGGGCCGCTGAACCAGCCCATGGAAGACCCCCAGCCCATCCCCTCCGCCGCCGCCCGGCCCCACCGCTGGCCCCTTTGGCTGGCCCTGGCCCTGTTCCTGACCGGCCTGGCCTACAACTTCGCCCTGCTGGAGGCCGACCGTCTGCCCTTTCAAATCAACGGCACCTCCCTGGGCGACGAGATGGCCTTTGCCCACTCCGCCCGGGTCAAGTACCTGCACGGCGCGTGGTTCCGGCCCGGCCTGGACGACTGGCGGCCCATCTTCCTGGTGCCCCTGCACTCCTTCCTGGTCTGGCTGGGCTTCGAGGTCTTCGGCCTGACGCTCACCGGCCTGCGCGCCCACGCCTTCTTCTTCATGGCCCTGAGCAAGGGCCTCATCTGTTATCTGGTGTGGCGGGAGTACAAAAAGACCAGCTATCTGGTCTTGAGCCTGCTGTTGGTGTCGCTCCTGCCGGCCATGAACGAGATGTCGCGCACCGGGGCCGTTGACTCGCCCCAGACCGGGCTTATCGCCCTGTCGCTGTTCCTCATGGTCACCGCCCGCGACGGGCAGACCCGTGCCCGCCACCTGCTGGCCGGGGCCTTCTGCGGCCTGGCCTTCTGCTACAAGCTCTCGGCCTTTCTGTGGCCCTTGTTCCCCTATGTCTATCTGCACCTGCGCTGGCGGCTGGGGCAGGCGCCGGCGCCTGCCTACCCGGGCGCGGTTGCCCCTGACGCGCCCGGGCGGCCCTGGGCGCGCTGGCTGTTGCTCTACGCCCCCACCCTGTACCTGTTCCTGGACGCCAGCCTCTTGGGCAGCGACCGCTCCTTCAACCTGGGACTCCTGCTGTGGCCGCTGTTGCCCCTGCTGTACCTGGATGCCGGCCTGGGGCTCAGCGCCTGGCGGGCCTGGCGGGGGGGGCAGGAGCGGGGGCGCTGGGGCCTGTTCTGGTGGCTGGCCCTCAACCTGGGGCTGTGGGGCCTCTTGGGGGCCAAGGCCCTGGCCGCCAGCCCCGGCCAGGGGCTGATGCTCCTGCGCAACCTGTTGCCCCTGGTGGCGGCCCTGGGGTTTGTCCACGCCACCTGGCTTAAACACGGCTGGCAAGGCCTGGCCTGCGGCGATGCCCCCGCCCTGGGCTGGACCCACCTGGGCCTGGGGCTGGTGCTGGGCCTGGCGGCCCTATTTTGGATCATCCCCCACCTTGACGGGGCCATGTACTTCTCCTGGCGCATGTTCGGCACCAGCGGCCGGCTCTTGCCGCCGGCCCACATCCGGGAGTTGGCCGGGCACGTGCTGGACCTGCTGGGACAAAAGGGCAGCCTCGCGGCCGGGCACGGGGTGCTTTCCCTGCACTCGGCCTGGGTCTTCGGCCTGCTGGCCTGGGTGCTGCTCTTGGCCCTGCGCCGCCGGGGCGGGCACGGCGACCTGGACCTGGCCCTCATGGCCGGCGCGGGCCTGTTCTTCTTTCAGTGCATCATGTACGACATGAGCTGGCACCGCTACTACGCCCTGATGCCCCTGGGGTACCTGGGCCTGCTCAAGCTGGCACACGCCGCCCGCGCCTGGCGCTCCTGGGACCTGCCCCCCCGCCCCGGCCCCCTGGCCTGGCTGGTCTTTGCCTATGTCTTCTACTTGTTGGCCGGCCGCCTGGTCCACCCCCTGCCCTTTGGCCAGGCCGCCCAAATGTTCTGGCCCATGGCCGGACTCTTGTTGCTGGGGGCCTTGCTGTACTGGCTCATCCTGCGCCTCAAGCTCCGGGCGGCGCTTTTGGCCCTTGGCCTGGCGGGGCTGCTATTGCTGCCGGTGAACCTGCGCTTTGCCTGGAGCTACTTCAGCGACGTCACCCATACCGTGCGCCAGGCCTCCCTGGAACTGGGGCAAAAAATCGGCGAGGCCCGCACCCCTGGCTTCTACGAGTTGTCCCTTTACAACCGCACCGAGGCCGGCTACATCGGCAACTTCCGGGGCCAGGTCAAGCCGGACGGCTTTTTCTGGGAGGGCCGCCACGTGGACTCGCTCTACCAGGCCGTGCGGGACGAGCGCCACAGCAAGCCCAGCGCCCGCCTGCTGTGGTTCCTGGACGGCCTGTACCCGGGGTTCCTCAAGGCCTGGGAGCTGCCCCCCGATTTTCGCGAGCGCTTTCACAGCGACTGGCTGTTGCACACCCCCGACCGGCCCTCGCCCCGCCATCTGGTGATCGGCGCCTCGAAGCCGGTGGTGTATCTGCAAAAAGAGCTATACGACTTCTTCCTGGAGCGCAGCTTCAGCGCCCCGGCCCTGACGGGCGAGGTGGTGACGGTGCCCAGGCCCCGCAACCAAATGGATGACATACCCCAGGACGGCGAGCACCGGCCCTTCAGGCTGGTGCGCCTGGACCCCACCCGGCGGGTGCCCGGGGGCCTGGCAAAATAAGCCCGCATAATCCAATGCTTGACGCCAGGAGTGATTCCCGGTAGAGTCTAGGCGCCGTAGGCGGCGCTATCCTGCTCCCTGCAAGGCGGTCAGGCCCATGGCGGATTATCTTGAGGCCCGCTTCACCTACGACCCCGGCCGGGTCAAGGTCTGGCGGGCCATCGTCAATGATCTGGAGAAACGCTTCATCGCCCCGGGCGGGGCGGTGTTGGAGCTGGGCTGCGGCTACGGCGATTTCATCAATCAGGTGCGCGCCAGCCGCAAGGTCGCCGTGGACCTCTTGCCCCAGGTGGCACCCCACCTGGCCCCGGAGGTGGAGTTCCACCCCGGCCAGGCCGGGGAACTGGGCTTTTTGGAAGACCAGTCGCTGGACGTGGTCTTCGCCAGCAACCTGTTGGAGCACCTAGAGCGGCCGGCGGTCATCCAGGTGCTGGGCGAGGCCGGGCGGGTGCTCAAACGCGGGGGCCGGCTCATTTTGATCCAGCCCAACTACCGGCTGTGCTTTCGCGAATATTTTGACGACTACACCCACGTCAGCGTGTTCAGCGACGAGTCCCTGTGCGGGCTCTTGCTCTCCCAGGGTTGGGACATTGAGTGCCGGCGGGCGCGCTACCTGCCGCTGACCATCAAGAGCCGCCTGCCCAAGTCCTACTGGCTGACCCGCCTCTACCTGGGGCTGAAGGTGCCCCTTCTGGCCAGGCAGATGCTCATCGTGGCCCACAGGAGCTGACATGTATCACGGCCAAAGCGTCTCGCTGGTGCTGCCCACCTACAACGAGAAGGACTCCATCCGCGAGGTCATCAACAACTTCGCGGCCCTGGGCGCGCTGGACGAGATCATCGTGGTCAACAACAACGCCAAGGAGGGTACCTCCCAGGAGGTGGCCGGCACGGCGGCCCGCGAGGTGCTGGAGAGCGACCAGGGTTACGGCGCGGCCATCATGCGCGGCCTCAGGGAGGCCAAGGGCGACCTGGTGGCGGTCTGCGAGCCTGATGGTACCTTCTTGGAGCGCGACATCTTCAAGCTGTTGGAGTACAGCCGCGACTTCGACGTGGTCTACGGCTCGCGCACCATGAACGACCTGATCTGGGAGGGGGCCAACATGGGCTGGTTTCTACGCTTCGGCAACTGGAGCGTGGCCAAGCTCATGGAGGTGCTCTACGGTTCCTGCTCGCTCTCCGACGTGGGCTGCACCTACCGCCTGCTCAACCGCCAGGCCCGGGACCTGGTGCTGGCCACCTGCCGCATCAAGGCCAACTACTTCGGCCCGGAGATGATGATGGCCACCATCCGGGCCGGGCTCAAGAACGTGCAGATTCCGCTGAACTACAAGGAGCGGGTAGGCGTCAGTTCGGTGACCGGCAACCACTTCGTGGCCTTCAAGCTGGGCCTGCGCATGATCTGGCTCATCCTCGGCAAGCGTTTCACCCGCTTCCCCCCCCCGGACTGCCCGCTCCCCGCCGGCCGTATCTGACCGCCCGTCCGGCCTTTCCCGGGCCGGCCTCAACGCACGCTCACGGCGTGGCGCTGGCGCAGGGCCGGGGGCTGGTCCCTTTCCCAGGGCCGGGCGTAGACCGCCTCCAACTGGGTCGCCCCAGGACCCACCGCCCGAAACAAAAAGACCTGCGTGCCGCCAGCCCCCACCAGGTCCGGGGTGGCCCGGCGGGCGGGGTGGAAGTCCTGGGATTCCAGGGCCAGCACCGCGCCGTCGGGCGGCTGGGCCAGGGTCCAGGCATAACCGGTGGTGGGATTGGCGGGCAGGGCCAGTTCCCAGACCTGGCCCACGGTCAGGCTTACCCGCGAGGACCGATCCAATCCGTCCTGGCCGCCGGCGCAGCCCAGCAGGGACCACAGCAGGCCCCAGATCAACACGGCCTGGCCTTTCATGGCGTTACCCCCTCACCCTCCACCACCCGGGAACCGGGGCAACCTCCCGGCCCAATCAGCCAGACCACGGGAGCCGGTGGCCCCCGCCAGGGCAAAAGCCCCATCCGACCCGTTAAGGCCCGCCCGGGCACCGGGGCAAAATTGAAGGCCGGACCCACGGGGGCCCGGCCTAGGGGAGGCGGTTATAGGTTTGGTGGTTGGGGTGGGGCCGCCGCCTCTTCCTCTGCGACCGCGGCGGCCATCGCCTTGCTCCGAAACGCTAGACGACTCGGTTACACGGATCGGAACTCGGATCTGGACTCGGATCGGAACTCGGATCGGAACTCGACTCGTCCGCCTCCCATGATTCAAGTATGCGCACTGGCGGGGCCGCTGTCCAGCCCTTTTTCAGGAATTGTAGCTGACACATAAACTGTCCGGACTTGTAGCACATGAGTTGTCCGGTTTGAGTTGGGGTCCATGGAGGTGCCCCGATGAGGCGGACAGAGCTGTTGCAGGAGGTTCGGAAGATGCGGTTTTTAGAGGCGCATTTTG
>JACRDC010000033.1 GCA_016218705.1 Desulfarculus sp. | reverse complement strand
TTGCCGGGTTGGATCATAGCAGCCCCCTGCCGGTGCCCTAGGAATGGCCGGGCTAAGAGCGGGACACGGGGCTTGGGCGGCCAGAAAACCAAAGCTCGCCGGCCAGAGGATGCCCGGATCAAGGGGCAACAACCCAATACTGTATGATTGTCATTAAATTGGTATAAACGGCTTTTCTTGATGTAGGGCGGGGTTTATCCCCGCCCGCGTTTTGCCTTTTACCTGATAACCATATGGTTGTCGTGAAATTGATATGAATCAGTAAGGCGAAAAAAGAGGCCCCCGGTCAGCGCGACCGGGGGCCTTGGCTTGGGCGATTAGACAGAGGCTCTAGACGGCCACGGCGCTCAGGCCGGCCAGGCGGCCCCGCACGTAGGCCTCGAAGCCGGGGCTGACCCAGCAGCCGGCCTCCTGCAAGAAGGCGCGCAGGTCCTGGCCCAGGGACTGGGCCCGCCGGTGGCACTGCAAGGCCAGCAGGAAGTGGTTCTCGGCCTCGTCACGCTGGCGCAAGATCAGCATCAGCTCGGCCCACTGGGCATGGGCCGCCCCGCCGCACTGGTCCAACCCCACCTCGCTGCCCAACAGGCGCACGCGCTTGGGCAGGGACTCCAGGAGTTCCTTGGACTTCCACAACAGGCCGATGGCGCCGGTGCCCACGGCGGTGTCGCGGTACACAGCCACCAGGGCCACATAGGCCGGCAGGTAGTCATCCTTGACCGCCATGGCCTCGGCCAGGTAGGCCTGGGCACGCAGATAGCCGCCCCAGTTGTGCCATTGTTGGCCGCGCCGGGTCAGCCAGGCGGCCTTGGCCAGGGCCACCTTCTGGGGGTCACCAGCGAAGACGGCCTCGAAGTGGTTGAAGACCCACTGCTTGGTCCACTGGCCTAGGAACAGGCCCCGCCACAGGCCAATCCGGGCTGGCTTGGTGAGCACGGGCGGTTCTGGCCGGTGTGCCGGGACGTGAGGGGTCATGCCCGCCGGGGCGGGGGGGGCGGGGTCGTGGGGTTCGTGATGTGTGTCCATGGCTGTTCTCGCGCAGGCAGACTCATTCGGTGTCCTTAATCTACTTTTCGGTCCCCGGGCTGACCAACTTGAGCCTTTGTTCAAGGCCTCCGTTGATTTTAGTATAGCGCACCCGTCAAGCCCGCAACCCGTGGCCGCCCCTAAATGCATGAGAAAAGACGCACAAACACACCCGCGCCCTCGAGCCATGGCCAACGTGACGACCCTTGGGCGAGTGGCGAGGCAAAACCGTTCACCCCCGGAAAGGCAATGGTCCCCAGGGCGCTCCCCGGGGACCATTGTGATAATGTTTTTACTTTAAGGCTATCCCAGCATCTCCACGAAGGCCTCCACCCTATTCTTCAAAAGCTCCACGTCCTCCATGGAGTAGTCGGTTTCTATGCGCAGTAGGGGTATGCCCTCTTGTTGCAGGCGTTGCCTGACCCGCTGGGCCTCGATGCCGTAGGGCTGGCAGAATTGCAGGGCATAGTGCACCACGCCGTCGGCCCCAAGCTCCCGCGCCAGCTTGACAATGTTGTCCAAGCGCTCGCCGTTGGGCGTGAAACAGGCGCAGTCTATCTTCATGTAGCGGTCCACCAGGGCCTCGATCATGGCCGGCAGGTCAATGGCGGTCTCGTCCACCAGCTCGCGGGTGGAGCGGGTGCCAATGCAAGACTCCTCGCCCACGATCACCGCGCCGGCGCCCTCCACCACAAAGGGCAGCTTCCAGTTGGGCACCGCCATGGGGCAGCCGCTCATGAGCAGGCGCTTGGCGCCGGGGGGAGTCACGCCCTGGCCGGCCTGCACCCGCCCCTCCATCTCATCGCAGAGTTTCTCGATGGCCCCGCAGAAGCGCTCGGGGTCGTCGTAGAAGGCCACCTGGTTGATTAGTAAGGCATCGCGTCCACTTATGGGGCTGGGCTCGGCGGCGCGCAGCTTGGTCAGGCGTTGTAAGACCCGGCGCTTGCGGTTGACCAGCCTGATGGCTTGGCCCAGGGCCTGGGCGGTGATGGCCTGGCCGCTGATTTCTTCCATCTTTTGCTTGAATTTAAGCACCTCGGCCTTGAACAGCTCCCGGGCCGCCCGCCCCTTGGTCTGGGGCACCTCCATGACGTACAGGGGCGCCATTTCGCCGAATATCTCATAGGCCTTTTTCTTTCCGTCGCAGGTGGTCTCGCCCACGATCAGGTCGCTGGCGTTGGTGAAGGGGCACAGCCCGGCCAGGCGGAAGCCAAAGAAGCTCTTGATGAGGGCGCAGGTGTTGCGGGGCAGATAGGCCTCGGCCTGGGGGTAGCCGGCCTCGGCGCCGGCGCACAGCCCGACGCAGACCGCGCCAGCGGCCAGCACCAATTCCTCGGGCACGAAGACGCAGAAGGTGCCCACCACCTTGCGGCCCTGGGCCTTGGCCTCCATAAGCTCCTGGATGCGCAGGCCGTGCACCTCGCTCAGCACAAAGTCCAGATACTCCATGCCCATTAGGCGGCCCTGCTGGCTCAGGTAGATGTCGTTGTAAAACTGGCCCAGCACCCCCAACAACTGGTCATGGGCCGGCAGGTCCAGTTCCAGGCGCTCCCACATATCCTTGTATTTATTGCTAACTTCGCTCATGATCGGCTCCTTGGGCTCTTAGGCCCGGTATACATTTGGTTTGGTTGCCTACTTGGCCACCCAACATATTTTGAATTTACCTATGCGTCAAATAGCTAATATCAATGGTTTTGCCCGGCGGCCATGGCAGGGCTCCATGGTCAACCCGCTGTTCCTTCACGGCATTGTTGTGCTATCATTTTTCTGCCGGCTTCCTTGCCGCGAGCCCGGCCCCCCCGCAACCAGGAGCATCCATGCAGGTCTACATGGCGCGCCAGCCCATCTTCGACCGACGCAAACGGGTGGTGGCCTATGAACTGCTCTTTCGCTCCGGGGTGCAGAACTACTTCGACGCCGACGATGGCGAGCACGCCACCTCCCGGGTAATCAGCGACAGCTTCCTGGTCTTCGACAGCCAGGCCACCACCCGGGGCAAGCGGGCCTTCGTCAATTTCACGCGGGATTTCCTGCTGGGGCCCTATGCCCGGCTTTTACCCAAGCAGTGGCTGGCCATCGAAATTCTGGAGACCGTGGAGCCCGACGCCGAGGTGGTGGCCGCCTGCCAGACGCTGTGCCAGGCGGGGTACTTCCTGGTGCTGGACGACTTTGTCTATCACCCCCGCTTCGATCCCCTGCTCAAGCTGGCCAGGGTGGTCAAGTTGGACATCCTGGCCACGCCCATGCCGGAGTTGGCCTTGCAGGTGCAGCGCCTGTCGCCTTTCGGGGTCCGCCTGCTGGCCGAGAAGGTGGAGACCCAGGAGGATTTCGAGCGCACCCTGGCCATGGGCTTCACCTACTTCCAGGGCTATTTCTTCAGCAAGCCGGTGGTGGTCAGCGGCCGCGACGTGCCCGGCTTCAAGCTGACCTACCTGCGCATGCTGCAGGAGATCAACAAGCCCGACCTGGACTTTCCCCGCGTGGAGAAGATCATCAGCCAGGACGTCTCCCTGTCCTACAAGCTGCTGCGCTATATCAACTCGGTGGGCTTCGGCCTGTTGGGCGAGGTCAAGTCCATCCGCCAGGCCCTGACCCTCTTGGGCGAGGACAACGTGCAGAAGTGGGCCTCCCTGGTGGCGCTGACCCACCTGGGCCAGGACAAGCCCGACGAGCTCTTGGTGTCAAGTATCGTGCGCGCCAAGTTCGGCGAGTCCCTGGCCCCCCTGGTGGGCCTGCCCGAGCGGGCCTCCCACCTCTTCCTCATGGGGCTGTTCTCCCACATTGACGCCCTGCTGGACCAGCCCCTGGAGGAGATACTGGGGCAGATGCCCATAGACCGCGACGTCAAGGCCGCCCTGGCCGGCAAGCCCGGCCGGTTGGGGCAGATATACCGGCTCATCGCGGCCTACGAGCGGGGCGACTGGGACCAGAGCGCCCAAATCCTGGCCAGCCTGGGCCTGGCCGAGGAGGCCCTGCCCGATCTGTACCTCAAGGCCTTGCAGTGGAGCCGGCAGTTGGAGTCGGCGTAAACCGCCGGGGACGCACATTACCCCTTGCGCGAAGGCCGGCTGTCTGCCAAATAAGTAGGCGAAACGCGCGGACCGGCGCCGTGCCCCCCAGGGCCGCGGGGCCAGCCCCGCCAGCACCCTCCATGGCCCAGGCCGCGGGCCGGCCGGGGCCTTGGTGGCCCAGAAAGGCATCTCAAGGCATGCGCAAAGCTTTGGCCGCCCTCATCCTGACCATGCTGCTGTGCGTGGCCGGGGCCGCGCCGGCCCTGGCCGACGTGGGCCAGAGCGCCCGCCAGACCCTCAGGGGCATCAAGGGGGTCCTGGTGGTGGTGACCGGCATCTCGCCCGAGGCCGAACGCGACGGGCTGAGGAAAGCCGACCTGCAGGCCGACGTGGAGGCCAGGCTCAAGCAGGCCGGCATCCGGGTGCTCAGCCGGGCCGAGCGCTTCCAGGCGCCCGGCCAGCCCCACCTCTATGTGCGCTTCATAGACCAGAAGCGCACCGACATGGAGCTCTACGCCATCAGCATCGCCGTGCACCTGGAGCAGCACGTGCGGCTGACCCGCGACGCCAAGGTGCTGGTGCCGGCCGAGACCTGGGGCATGACCGGCGTGGTGAGCGTGGGCGCCAAGGAATTGCAGAGCGTGCGCCGCCTGGTGGTCAACTACGTTGACCTCTTCGTGGAGGCCATGAATGCCGCCAACGGCGGCACCCTGGCCCCCGCGCCGGCCGGCGAGGCCGCGCCGCTGGCCCCCGCGCCAGCCGGCGAGGCCGCGCCCGCCGAGGCGCCCGGCGCCCCCGGCGAGGCCCCGGCCGAGGCCCCGTCCGATCAGGCCAGATGAGACAACAACCCGCGCCCTGGGGCCGGGTTTGGCGACATACTGCTTACGTGGGGAGAACGATAAGACCAATGGCACCTAGCAAACTGATTGGGATCGCCCTGGCCTGCCTTCTGCTGACGGTCTTCTGCGTCCCGGCCTGGGCCGCGGCCCCCTCGCCCGCCGCCGCCATCCTGGCCGGCAACCGCGCCGCCGAGAAGGGCGACCTGGACGGGGCCATCAAGCACTTCAGCGTGGCCATTGACTCCGGCAAGCTGTCCAAGGAGAACCTGGCCATAGCCTACAACAACCGCGGCAGCGCCTACGATGACAAGGGCGCTACCGACAAGGCCATCAAGGACTTCAGCAAGGCCATCCAGCTCAACCCCCGCTACGACGCCCCCTACTTCAACCGCTCCCACGCCTACGAGCGCAAGGGCATGATCGCCGAGGCCTACGCCGACATGGAAAAGGCGGCCCAACTGGAGCCCGACGACCAGGACTTCCAGCAGCGCCTGACCTACCTAAAGTCCCGGATGGCCAGTGCCAACTAGCGGCCACCCCCGGCGGGGGCTGATACCGCTGGCCCTGCTGCTGGCCCTTCTGCTGGCCCTGACCGCTGGGCCGGCCTGGGCCGGGGCCCTGGACGACCTGGAGGAGAGCGCCGCCCTGGACGACGTGGCCTCGGGCCTGGCGGCCCGCGGCCGGGGCGACCAGACCGGCGCCATCAAACGCTTCACCCACGCCCTGGAATCGGGCCGCCTGTCGCCCGAGAACCGCGCCGTGGCCCTTAACAACCGCGGCAATGCCCATGACGATCTGGGCAACAGCGAGCAGGCCGTCGAGGACTACAGCCAGGCCGTAAAGCTGGTGCCCGGCTTTGCCGAGGCCTATTACAACCGCGCCTTCGCGCTCTTCAAGCTGGGCCGCCTGGACGACGCGCTCATTGACCTGGACCGGGTAATCGCCCTGTCGCCCCATCTGGCCAGCGCCTACTTCAACCGCAGCTTCATCCTGCTGGCCAAGGGCCTGGTGGCCCGGGCCATCTCCGACGTGGACAAGGCCGTGCAGTTGGAGCCCACCAACGCCAAGTACCGCCAGCACCTGGCCGAGCTGCAGGCCGCCGAGGCCAAGCACCCGCCCCAGGAGATCAAGCGGGCGCCCCAGGAGGGCAAGCCAGCCTCCCCCGAGGGTCAGCGTCCGCCCCAGCCCCGCAACGACTAGCCCTAGGCGCGCGCGCCCTGGCCCAGCCGGGGCGCGGCTACTTTTTCCGCGAACGCCGGCTGCGGGCTTGGGGCCGGGCCACCCTGGTGTGCACCCGGGCCTCGGCGGTCTGTTTGGGGAACGCTGGTTGGAAGGGGGTGGTGCCCGGCCAGGGGATGAGCTTGGCCACGTCCTCGATGGAGCGGTTGGTCACGTCAACGATGCGCAGCATGCCGATACGCGCGAAGATCTCGTGGCAGTAGGTCAGCTCGCGGCGCACGTGGGACAACTCCCAGTAGCCCGCCAGGTTGCTGTCCTTGAAGCGCTTCTGCCGAATCATGGCCAGCTTCTCGGCCTCGATGGTCAGCCCCACCATGGTGGGCCGCCTTAAAGTGAAGAGCTTGGCCGGCGGCTCCATGCCCTGCACGATGGGCACGTTGGCCACCTTGAGCCCGTGGTTGCAGGACAGATACAGGCTGGTGGGGGTCTTGGAGACCCGCGACACCCCCAGGATCACCACGTCGGCCAGGCCCAGGGTCTCGATGTTCTGCCCGTCGTCATGACGCAGGGTGAAGTCAATGGCCTGGGCCAGGCGCATGGATTCGTCCTCCAGCCTCACCGCCGTCATCACCGGCTCCAGGCTGGGGCGGGCGTCCAGCACCTGGGCCAGACGCTCGATCAGGGGACCCAGGAGGTCAATGATCTCCAGGTGGGGCCGGGGGGTCTCCCGCTGCATCACCTCCAAGAGCCGCCGGTTCAGCAAGGAATAGATCAGCACCCCGCCCACCGAGTCGGCCTGGTCCAGGATGCGCAGCAGTTGCCGCGAGTCCTTGACAAAGGCCCGCCGTTCCAGCACCGGCTCGATGTCCTTGCGAAACTGGGCCAGTACCTGGCTTATCATCTTCTCGGTGGCGAAGCCGGTGGAGTCGGAGACCACATGCACCGGCACCCGCCTGAGCTTGGCATCCATTAATAGGACCTCCGCGGGTTCGCGCCGGCCTGCCCCCATTAGGCCGGACAGGGCCTAGTTTAGCACCATACCAAATCCCAGCGCGCAACAAAGATGGCCCATCCGCTCCCCGGGCCGGACCAAGGGGGCCGGCTGGCGCTGCCGTTTTGGCCGTGGCGGGCGGCCCCCGCTGTAACCCAGCGGACAAAGACCAATGGCCCAGGCTTCGATGACCCTGACGGGGCCATGAGAGGCCGGGTGGTTGTCAAGAAATCAGGGCTTGCTCGCTAGCGGCGGGTTGGGGTCAGGGGAGGGGCGGGCCAAAGCTGGGCCTGGTCCGAGGTCTGGCGGCAGAGATGGTCCAGGTGCTCCGCCAACTGCCGCACCTGGCGGGTGACGCCCTTGCTGTCCTCGGCCAAGAGCTCCAGTATCTCCAGGCGCTGGCGCAGGGGCGGGCTGAGGTCCTGCCGCAACAGGGCCAGTTGCAGGTGGGCGCGCAGGGCGGCCAGCAGGTTGTTGACCTGGTTGCCCACCTCGCCGCAGTGCAGGGCCAGGGCCTCGAGTTCCTCGGGCAACAGTACCCCGCCTTCCCGAGGGCCCGTGGCCGGTACTGGGCTCAGGCGGCCCAGGGTGCCGGCGGCCTGCTGGCCCCGGAAGAAGGCCCACAGGCACAGGCGCGCCGGCACCCGGGTGCCGCACTGCACCACCAGGGGCAACTGGCAGTCCACGGCCGGCAGGCCCTCGTCCAGGCTGCGGCTGATCTGCTCCCAGTCCTGGGGCTGGGCAAAGAACTCGGCCAGGCGGCGGCCCAGCAGGTGGTCCCGGGACCAGCCCAGGAGCCCCTCCAGGGCCGGGTTGCAGCGCAAGAGCCGCCCCCGGCTGTCCAGGATGAACAAGGGCTCCGGGTCGTGGGCCAAGAGCCCGCTCAGGCAGGCCTCGGTCTCCTGGTGGGCCTGGTCCAGCTCGGCCAGGGTGAGTGCGTTGCGCCGCGACTCCTGGCGCAGGCTGTGGTTGAACTCCTGCAAGCGGCCCCGCAGGATGAAGTTCTCCAGCACCGGGGCCACGGCCTCGGCCACCATGGCCAGGTGCCGGCGCTGGCGGGGGGCCAGCCCCTGCCCCAGCACCATGGCCAGCCCGCCCAGGCGCCCGCTGGTGCCCAACAACGGCAGGCAGGCCAACTGGCCCTGGCCGTGGTCCTGGCCCAGCCAGCCCGAGAAGGTGGCGCCGGCCCTTATCTTTTCCTCCAGCAGGGCGGCGATGGCCGGCGAGGGCGGCTGGCCATGGCTGGCCGTGAGCGTCTCGGCGCCGTCCAGGCGCACGTAGAAGCCGCAATACTCCAGGCCCAGATAATTGACCAGGTGCCGGGCAATGGCCTGGGCCCCGCCTTCCAGGCTGTCGGAGCCGGTGGCGATGCCCCCCAGAATGCGCAACAGCCCCAGCAGGCGCACCAACTCGTCGCGGGCGGCCTGGGTCTGGGCCAGGCGCCGCGCCCAGCGCTGGCCGGCGGGGTCGAGCCCCGTACCTATGGGTGGGGCGGGCTTATCCATCCAGCAACACGCTCCACAGGGCCTCCAAATCACCGGCCTTGGCCAGCATTTCCCGGCGGCAGGCCTCCAGGCGCCCTTGGTCCAGGCCCAAGACCCCCAGCAGCCAATCGGGGCAGGCCCCCGGCGCCGGCCAGGCCCAGGGGCCTTGCCCCAGCTCGCCGGCCAGGCCGTCGGCCAGATGCGTCAGCCCCACCTCGGCGGCGTGGGGCAGGCTGGCCCGGGGCAGGTGGTGATGGCCCATGACCCGCGCCAGGAGCGGGGGCAGGTCCCAGTGCTTGGCCAGGGCCAGGCCGGCCTCCTGGTGGCTGAAGCCCAGGCGGGCCTCGGCCTGCTCCAGGGTCAGCCCCTCCTGGTCCACCGTCTGGCGCAGGCGCTCCCACAACTCAGGGCGGTAGGCCATCAGCACCACCCAGCCCAGGTCGTGCAGGAGCCCGGCGGTGAGGGCCACCGACTTGTTAACCGCTCCGCTTCTCTCGGCCAAGAGCCGGGCCGCCTGCTGGGTGGCCAGGGAGTGGCGCCACAACTGGCGGGCCGATTCCTCGTCGGCAAAGGCCCGCGGTCCCAGCATGGAGGCCAGCACCGTGCCCAGGCAGATGGAGCGCACCTCCTCCAGGCCCAGGACCATCACCGCCCGGCTGATGCTGGTCACCTGGTGGCGCAGGCCGTAGTAGGCCGAGTTGGCCACGGACAAAAGCTTGCTGGTGGTGGACTGGTCCTGCTCCAGGATGTGCTCGATGTCCTGGGTGGAGGTGGTTTCGTTGTCCAGGGCGGCCAGGAGGTTGGACAGCACCGTGGGCAGCGAGGGCAGACGCTCTATGCGCTGTGGTAGGTCGGGGGCCATGGCTGCTCCGAGGTGATGCTCCTACGGATACTGATCGGCAGCCCTTAACCCAATCTTTAATGCCCCGGAAAAATTAATCGTTTTCCCGCCGGCCCGGGGCAAAATATGCCCTGGCGGACAGGCGTTACCCCGGCGGGGGCAGGCCAGGCGGCAGGGTATTGGTCAAGCCGGCCCCTGGGCGCTAAAAAAAGGGAGCCAGCCCCGAAGGCCGGCTCCCCTGAGGGCGTGATGGGTCGGGGCGGGCTACTTGCCCTTGTCGGCGGCCACGATCTTCTGCCAGGTGTCGCGCAGGGTCACGGTGCGGTTGAAGACCGGCTTGCCGGCGGCGTGCTCCTCCAGGTCGGCGCAGAAGAAGCCCTTGCGCTCGAACTGGAACATCTCGCCGGGCTGGGCGCTGGCGAGGCTGGGCTCCAGGCGCGCCCAGGTCAGGGTCTTCAGCGACTCGGGGTTGATAAGCTGGCGCCAGTCGTGCTCCTTGTCGGCCGCCGGGTTGGCATGCGTGAACAGGCGGTCATAGAGGCGCACCGTGGCCAAGAGCGATTGCGCCGCCGAGACCCAGTGGATGGTGCCCTTGACCTTGCGGCCGTCGGGGGCGTCGCCGCCCTTGGTGGCCGGGTCGTAGGTGCAGTGGACCTCGGTGATGCGACCCTGGTCGTCCTTGACCACGTGGGTGCAGGTGACAAAGTAGGCCCAGCGCAGGCGCACCTCGCGCCCCGGCGCCAGGCGCCAGAACTTCTTGGGCGGCTCCTCCATGAAGTCCTCGCGCTCGATGTACAGCTCGCGGCCAAAGGGCACCGGCCGGTTGCCCATGGCCGGCGGGTCGTCGGGGAAGTAGGGCGCCTCGAAGTGCTCCACCTGGCCCTCGGGGTAGTTGTCAATCACCACCTTGATGGGGTCCAGCACGGCCATGACCCGGCGGGCGGTGAGGTTAAGGTCGTCGCGCACGGCCTTTTCCAGAAGCTCCATGGGGATGAGGCTGTCGCGCTTGGCCACGCCGATGCGCTCGCAGAAGGCGCGGATGGCCCCCGGGGTGTAGCCCCGGCGGCGCAGGCCCACCAGGGTGGGCATGCGGGGGTCGTCCCAGCCGGCCACGTGCCCCTCCTGCACCAGCAAGAGGAGCTTGCGCTTGCTCATGAGGGTGTATTCCAGGTTGAGCCGGGCGAACTCGATCTGCTGGGGATGGCAGGGCACGGGCAACTGGTCCAGGCACCAGTCGTAGAGCGGGCGGTGGTCCTCGAACTCCAGCGTGCAGATGGAGTGGGTTATGCCCTCCAGGGCGTCGCTGATGCAGTGGGTATAGTCGTACATGGGGTAGATGCACCACTGGTCGCCGGTGCGGTGGTGGTGCACGTGCTTGATGCGGTAGATGGTGGGGTCGCGCAGGTTGATGTTGGGCGAGGCCATGTCTATCTTGGCGCGCAGCACCCGGCTGCCGTCGGGGAACTCGCCGGCGCGCATGCGGCGAAACAGGTCCAGGTTCTCCTGGGTGGGGCGGCCGCGATAGGGGCTGTGCTGGCCGGGCTCGGTCAGCGTGCCCCGGGCGGCCCGGATTTCCTCGGGCGTGGAGTCGTCCACGTAGGCCAGGCCCTTTTGGATCAGCGCCTCGGCGTACTGGTAGAGCTTCTCGAAGTAGTCGGAGGCGTAGTACAGGCGGTCCTGCCAGTCGAAGCCCAGCCAGCGCACGGTGTCCATGATGGAGTCAACGTACTCCACGTCTTCCTTGCTGGGATTGGTGTCATCGAAGCGCAGGTTGCAGGTGCCGCCGTACTCATTGGCCAACCCGAAGTTGAGGCAGATGCTCTTGGCGTGGCCGATGTGCAGATAGCCGTTGGGCTCGGGCGGAAAACGGGTGGCCACCCGGCCGGCCCATTTGCCGTTTGCCATGTCCTCGTCAATGATGCTGCGGATGAAGTTGGAAAATACTGGCTCGGCCGTGGACATAACCCTGGGCTCCTTTTTCGGGGTCAATAACCGTGCATGCTATTGTACGGCCAGGGGCCGCCGGGCGCACCCCCCTGGCTGGCATGTTGGCCGCAAAGCCTGGCCCTTGTCAACCTCGTGCCGGCGTCCTTCCCGGCGCCGGGCTGGCCCTTGACAGGGCCGCCCATAGACGATAATTCCTGGGTATATTGTGACGGCCCTTAATCAAGCACCCCGCAGGCGAGGACCAGCCATGATCGTGATGAAGTTCGGCGGCAGTTCGGTGGCCAACCGGCAACAAATCGCCAAGGTGATGGAGATCGTGCAGAGCCGGCTGCCCCGGCGGCCCATCGTGGTCAGCTCGGCCCACAAGGGCATGACCGACAATCTCATCAACGCCGCCAAGGCCGCGGCCAACCGCCAGTTCTCCCTGCCCGACGTCATAGACTTCCAGTCGGAGATCGCCCAGGAGTTGGGCTGCCCGCCGGAGATCCTCAGCGGCCTGTACCAGGACCTGAGTGACCTCTTGCGCGGCATCGGCCTGGTGCGCGAGCTATCGCCCCGCAGCCTGGACCACATCGCCAGCTTTGGCGAGCGCATGGCCGTGCGCTGCATCGCCGACTTCTTCACCCGCCAGGGGCTCAAGAGCCAGGCCTACGACGTCTGGGACCTGGGCTTCATCACCGATGCCAACTTCGGCTGCGCCCGGCCGCTGGCCGACTACGACCAGCGCATGCGCCAGGCCTTTGCCGAGCTGGTGCCGCCCGACGTGGTGCCCATTGTCACCGGCTTCGTGGGCCAGACCGAGCAGGGCGACATCACCACCGTGGGGCGCAACGGCAGCGACCTCACCGCCACCCTGGTGGGGGCCGCCCTGGGGGCCGAGGAGGTGGAGATATGGACCGACACCGACGGGGTCATGACCGCCGACCCCAGCGTGGTGCCGGGCGCGCGCAACATTCCCCTGATGCGTTTTGACGAGGCCGCCGAGCTGGCCCACTTCGGCGGCCGGGTGCTGCACCCCTCCACCCTGCTGCCGGCCATGGAGCGGGGCATCCCGGTGCGGGTGCTCAACACCAACCACCCCGGCCACCCCGGCACGGTCATTGACCGCCAGGGCGAGGCCGAGCCCCAGTCGGTGACCTCCATCGCCTACAAGGAAAACCAGGTGGTGCTGACCATCAGCTCCACAGGCATGCTGCAACAGGCCGGCTTCCTGGCCAAGGTCTTCCAGGTCCTGGCCCGCCACGACGTGGTGGTGGACATGATCTCCACCTCGGAGATCAGCGTCTCGCTGACCAGCGACCGCCTGGACCTGGTGAAAAGGGCCATACCCGACCTGGAGGAGTTCGGCGAGTGCCAGGTGCGTGCCGGCAAGACGGTCTTGGTGGTGGTTGGGCGCAACCTGGCCCAGCGCGGCGGTCAGGGCGCGGAGATACTCAAGGCCATGGCCCAGGCCGGGGCCCGGGTGGACATGGTCAGCCTGGGCATGGGCAGCATCAACTTCTCCATGGTGGTGGACGACGCCGACATACCCAAGGCGGTGCCCATCCTGCACCAAGTGCTCTTCGAGCAGGAGTAGGATTAGCGGGCCACGCCAAGGAGGAAAACTCGGGCGGGGATAAACCCCGCCCCTACATTAAGATGTTGTAACTTAAGATATTTCTTGACGTAGGGGCGGGGGTTATCCCCGCCCGAGTTTGGCCATGGCCCCTCCACGGGAGCCGTCAGGCCTGCTTGAACGGCAGCCGCAACCGGCCCGTTATGGGGGTCGAGGCACTCGACCTCGACCCGGCCAGGGCCACCAGGTCGCCCACCAACTCGTGCAGGCGCTTGGCCTGGGCGTTCATCTGCTCCGAGGAGGCGGCGGATTCCTGGGCGTGGGCGGCGTTCTGCTGGGTGACTTGGTCCATGGCCGCCACCGCCTTGCTCACCTGCTCGATGCCCTGGGCCTGCTCCGAGGAGGCCGAGGCGATCTCGCCCACCAGGTCGCCCACCTTGTTGGTGCTCTGGGCCACCTGGCCAAAGGCCTGGGCGGTCCGGTCCACCAGGTCGGAGCCCTCCTTGATCTTCTGCACCGTGCCCTCGATGAGCTGGGCGGTGTTCTTGGCCGCCTCGGCGGCCCGCATGGCCAGGTTGCGCACCTCGCCGGCCACCACGGCGAAGCCGGCCCCGGCCTCTCCCGCGCGGGCGGCCTCCACGGCGGCGTTCAGCGCCAGCAGGTTGGTCTGGAAGGCGATCTCGTCAATGGTCTTGATGATCTTGGAGGTCTGCTGGCTGGCCTCGGAAATCTCCTGCATGGCCCCGGTCAGCGCCCCCATGGCCGTGTTGGCCTCCCGCACCACCTGGCGGGCCTGGCCCATGAGACCGTCGGCCTGGCGGGCGTGGCCGGCGTTGGTGCTGGTCATGGAAGACATCTCCTCCAGGGCGGCGGCGCTTTCCTCCAGGGCCGCCGCCTGGCGCGAGGAGCCCTCGGCCAGTTGCTGGCTGGTGGATGAGACGTGGCTGGAGGAGGTGGCCACCTGGCCCGAGGAGTCGGTCAGCCCGGCGATGACCCGGTTGATGGCCCTGGTGATGGCGCGGGTGATGAACAGCGACATGAGCAGCACCAGGGCGAAGACGGCCAGCACGATGGCCAGCTTGTAGGCGTTGTACTCGGAATTCTTCTGGTCCAGCTTGGCGCGCAGACCCTCGCGCTCCTCCACCACGTTGTCAATGTAGACCCCGGTGCCCACGAAGAGGTCAGTGCCAGGTATGAGCTTGACGTAGCTCAGCTTGGGCTGCACGCCCTTGCCGGGCTTATCGAAGTAGTACTCCACGAAGCCGCCGCCGGCCTGGGACTTCTGCACCATCTCGGCGATGAAGCTGTTGCCCTTCTGGTCCTTGAGGTCCAGGAAGTTCTTGCCATTGCCGGCCTTGTTCACGGGCACGTTGACGCGCGTGCCCTTGAGGTCGTAGGCGAAGAAGTAGCCTGACTTGTCCTCGAAGAAACGCTGAGGGTCGGTGAGTTTCTCGATTAGGGCGAAGCGTTGGGCCTTGTCCTCCACGCCCTTGACGGCCTGGCCCAGGCTCAGGGCCTCGGCCTCCACCAGGGCCTTGAGGGCGTTCTGGTGGCCGGCCAGCACCTGGGCCTCGAACTCGGGGAACAGCACGGCGTCCCTGATGCGCCTGTCCAGGAAGTAATTGGCCCCCTGCAACAACAGGACCCCCACCAGGAACAGCAAGGGCAGGGCCAGAATGCGGGTGCGGATGCTCATCTGCCTGGCGCGGGCCATGACAAATCCCTCCGGATGGGGTTGGGTCGGCTCTATACACTACTCCCATGATGGACATGGCCGGCTGGCCGGGTCAACCTTCACTGCCCCAGCCGGCGGCTAGAATTTAACTACGCTCCCGCAGGGCTTGGGCCAAGAGCTCGGCGGTGTGCCGCGCCCTGACCGGGCTTTCCTGCTTGTCCAGGCCGCCCTGAATCTGCATGAGGCAGCCGGGGCAGTCCATGGCCACCACGGGCGCCCCGCTCTGGGCGATGTTGGATAGCTTGCGCTCCAGCATGGGCCGGGCGATCTCGGGGAACTTGAGGGCATAGGAGCCGCCCATGCCGCAGCACATGTCGCTTTCGAACATCTCCCGCAAGGGGTAGCCGGCCTGGATGAGCAGTTGCCGGGGCTCCTCCTGGACGCCCAGGCTGCGCTTCAGGTGGCAGGAATCGTGGTAGGTGTAGGGCTCCAGGCCCAGGGCGGCGGGCAGGGCCAGACGCCCCTCGGCCACCAGGCGCTTGACCAGGCTGCTGAAGTCCCAGGTCTTGGCGGCCAGCTCGCGGGCCCGGTCCAGCCAATCGCCCCAGCCCTGGGCCGCCAGGTCCTGGCCGAAGGTCTCCTTGAGGGCCACGGTGCAGGTGGGGCAGGCGCTGACCACGTAGTCGGCGGGGGTAGCCAGTAGGGCCTCGATGTTGTCCCGGGCGTTTTTGGCCGCCACCTCCACGGCCCCGGCGTAGCGGGCCGGGGCACCGCAACAGGTCTGCCCCTGGGGGAAGACCACCTCGATGCCCGCCCGGTTCAGCACCTCCATCACGGCCTGGCCCACCCGGGGGTAGGCGAAGTCAATCAGGCAGCCGGCGTAGAGCACGGCCTTTTGCCGCCCCGGGGTCTGCCTGAGCCGGGGCAGGAGGTCGCGCAGGGGTTCGGCGGCGATGGCCGGCAGGCTGCGGAAGCCGGCCAGGTCGCCGCCCAGGAACTGGGGCAGATGGCGTATGAAGCCGTCCTTGGCCAAGGGTTTGCTCGCCAGGGAGGCGGCGCGCAACAGGCCGTGGAACAGGCGGCGGTTGTTCACCACGGCGTAGGCCGCCTTCTGGCCCAGGGAGCGCGGCCTTTCCTTGTCCAGGCGGCGGCGCAGCTCCATTATCAGCTCGGGGATGTCTATGCAGGCCGGGCAGACCTCCTTGCAGTTGCCGCAGCCGATGCACAGGCCCTGGATGTCCTCGGTCCTCTTGAGCTGATCGAACCAGGCCGTGAGGATGGTGCCAATGCCGCCGGTGTACACGTCGCCGAAGACGTGGCCGCCCACCAGGCGGAAGACCGGGCAGACATTGAGGCAGGAGGCGCAGCGGATGCACTGCAAGGCCTGCTTGAAGACCGGGTCGCTGGCCATCTCCGTGCGGTGGCTGTCCAAGAGGATGATGTGCAGGTCCTTGGGGGAGCCGTCGGTGTTGGGCACCGGGCCGGTTATCATGGTCACGTAGCTGGTTAAAAGCTGGCTGGTGGCGCTCTTGGGCAGGGCGGTGAGGATGGGCGCGATGTCCTCGAAGCGCTCGATGAGCTTCTCCAGGCCCACGATGGCCACGTGGGTCTGGGGCAGGGAAGTCACCAGGCGGGCGTTGCCCTCGTTGGTCATGATGACCAGGGTGCCGGTCTCGGCCACGGCGATGTTGGCCCCGCTGATGCCGAGGTCAGCCTCCAGGAATTTTTGCCGAAGCTCACGGCGGGCCACCTTGACCAGGCGGGGGATGTCGCTGGCCAGGCGCTCGTGCACTTCCTTGCTGAAAATCTCGGCCACCTCCTCCTTGGTCAGGTGGATGGCCGGCATGACCATGTGGCTGGGGCGCTGCCCGGCCAGTTGGATGATCCATTCGCCCAGGTCGGTCTCCTTGACCTCCAGGCCGGCCTGGCTCAGGGCCTGGTTGAGGTGAATCTCCTCGGAGGCCATGGACTTGGACTTGACCACCCGCTTGAGCCCCTTGGCGGCGGCCAGGTTGAGGATGTAGGCCCGCACCTCCTCGGGCTGGCTGGTGCGGAAGACCTTGGCCCCCTTGGCCGTGGCCTGGCGTGTGAAGCGCTCGGCCAGCTCCTCCAGCTTGCCGGCGGCCTCGCCCTTGATGGCCGCGATGCGCTGGCGCAGGGCCTGGAAGTCAATGCCCTCATAGGCCTTGGCCCGGCTGACGGCATAGGCCTCGGAGAAGCGGCCCAGGGCGCCGGTAAGGTTGGGGTTCTCGATGGCGGTTTTTATCTGCTGCTTGAAGTCCTGGCTCACCGGGCCACCTCCTCAAGATCGTCCACGCAGACGATGACCAGGCGCTCGGGGCCGTGCACGCCAATGGTCAGCACCCGCTCGATGTCGGCGGTGCGGCTGGGGCCGGTGACGAGGGCCAGGTAGGCCATGGCCGCCGGGTCCACACGCTCGATGAGCGCCGGCAGGTCGGGCAGAATGCCGGACAAGGGCAATATGGCCAGGTGTATCCAGGACAGCGTGCTGACCAGACGATCAGCGATGGCCGTGGCGTCGCCGGCGATGGTGCCGGTGTTGGCCAGGCCCCAGGAAACCTGATTGATGCCCACCAGGGTCTGGGCGGCCCTTTCCTTGGTGACCTCGAAGCTTAAGCCCGGCGCCTGGCGGGCCAGTTCCGCCTGGTCCAGGCCCTCCAGAAAGGGGCACGGCGCCCACAAGGCAAAGGCCCCGGGGCTGTCGGCCACGCCATTGGTCTTGATAAAATCCAGGATGAAAGACAGGGCCGCGGCCTTGTCCGGCAGGCGGTGCACCTCGGCGCTGACGCCTTCGGCCCTGGTCTTGAAAAGCTCGTAGTCCATGGGTTGGCCCCCAGGGGCGCGGGGAGGGAATGCTTCCCCGCGCCCCAGGTTGAGGAGGGGAGTTGGGAGGCGGCGCCCCGCGATGGTTCGGGGCGCCGGAGGAGACATCGGGCTGGCTGACCGCCGGCCCCATGCCAGCCTGTTTCTAGGCTAGCACGGGGCGGCGGGCCGGGGTTACTTCACCACCATCAGGGTGAAGGGCCAGACGTAGGCCTGCAGGAAGACCAGCACGCCCACCAGGGAGGCCAGGGCGATACTGTGCCAGAAGACGTAGCGCAGGATCTCGCCCTCCTTGCCGTACTGCTGGGTGGCGGTGGAGGCCACCACGATGCTCTGGGCGTCTATCATCTTGCCCATGACGCCGCCGGTGGAGTTGGCCGAGGCCATGAGCACCGGGCTCAGGCCGATCTGCTCGGCGGTGATGCGCTGCAGGCCGCCGAAGAGCACGTTGGAGGAGGTGTCGGAGCCGGTGAGCGCCACGCCCAGCCAGCCCAGCATGGTGCCGAAGAAGGGATAGAGCCAGCCGGTCATGGCGCAGGTGAGACCCAGGGTGGCGTCCAGGCCCGAGTAGCGGGTGGTGAAGCCCAGGGCCAGCATGGCGGCGATGGTCAGCAGGGAGAAGCGCACCGTCTTGATGGTCTCCCAGTAGGCCTTGGCCAGGCCCTTGACCGAGTAGCCCATGACGAAGCCGGAGATGACGGCCGAGATGAGGATGCCCGTGCCCGTGGCCGACAACCAGTTGAGCACGTAGATGGCCTTTTCCTTCTCGGGATGGGCCACCACCGGCGGCACGCGCTCGATGAGATTGTGCAGGAAGGGGATGTTGAACTTGGGGCAGGACAGGCCGTTCAAGAAGCTCTTGACCTCGGGCAGGCCCCACAGGAAGACCAGCACGCTCAGGATGGCCCAGGGGATCCAGGCCTTGATGACCTCGGCGCGGCTGTGGCTGCAATTGCCCCGGGCGTCCAGGCAGGCGTCGTGTCCGTTCAGGCCCCAGACGTTCTTGGGCTTCCACTTGAGCAGGAACAGGGTCAGGCAGGCCATGGAGACCAGGGAGGCGACGATGTCCACCAGGGAGGGGCCGTGCAGGTTGGAAACCAGGAACTGGGGGATGGCGAAGGTCAGTCCGGCCATCAGTATGGCGGGCCAGACGTCCTTGATGCCCTTGAAGCCGGCGTAGGCCCAGACCAGCCAGAAGGGAACCAACACCGAGAAGAAGGGCAATTGGCGGCCGGCCATCATGCTCAGTTGCATCTCGTCCAGCTTGGTGACGGCGGCCAGGGTGGTGATGGGGATGCCCAGGGCGCCGAAGGCCACCGGCGCGGTGTTGGCGATGAGCGCCAGGCCCGAGGCCTGCAAGGGCGGGAAGCCCAGGCCGATGAGGATGGCCGCCGTGACCGCCACCGGGGTGCCGAAGCCGGCGGCGCCCTCGAAGAAGGCGCCGAAGCAGAAGGCGATGAGCACCAGTTGCAGGCGGCTGTCCTGGGTGACGCCGGTCAGGCTGTTCTGCAGGATGTCGAACCAGCCTTTTTCCTTGGTCAGTCTATACAGGAAAATGACGTGCAGGATGATCCAGCCGATGGGCAACAGGCCGAACAGGGCCCCGTAGCCGGCCGTGGCCAAGGCCATGTCCGCGGGCATGTTGAAGACGAAGATGGCCACCACCAGGGCCGAGGCCAGGCCCAGCAGGGCCGACCAATGGGCCTTCATGTGGAAGACGGCCAGCGTCCCCAAGAGGACCACCACCGGGATGGCGGCGAAAAACGTGGATAGGGTCACGCTGTTGAGTGGATTGTATACCTGTTGCCAAATCATCGCTCACCTCGCGGGTTAGGGGGGCATGGGTTCCTGGTTGCACAGGGCGGGCCGTGGCCGCCCCAGGTGGGTAGGGCGGCCAGCGGCCGGGATCACTGGGGCGGTTGGGCAGGGGCAGACGAGATTGGCAACTGGCCGCCTCATTGGTCGTACCAAATAACATATAGTAGGCGGTTTTTGGATGTCAAGCCAATTTTTTCGATTGCACAATTATTTTTTTCTCTATAATATGCACTATATATCAGAGAGGCCCTTTATTGGTCCTATTTGATTTTGGTTTGATTTTGTTACCTTTAGCGCCTTCCGCCCCTGACACCAAGTTGCGATCAAACGAGTAGTTGATCGCAACTTGGTATGCGGGCCATGGATCCACCCCAAGCAAACTGCGTTTGCTTGGGGCCCCCGGGGAATGGCCCGCCGGGCGCGAAAGCGCCCGGGAGGCCGGGCAAAAACCGGGGTCCCCACAAAGCGCTAGCTTTGTGGGGTGGAGTCACTCTTTTGCCCGGCCGATCAGCAATCAAAGCCATGGATGGCTGTGATTGCATATTGGTATGAAGGCCCCCTCCCCAAGGAGACGCCATGATCCCCCCCGCCCTGCTGAAGCAATTCGAGGACCTGGCCGGCGCCGACAACCTCTTCACCGCCCCGGCCGACCTGCACACCTACTCCTACGACGCCGCGGTGCTGGAGCCCGCCCTGCCCGCCCTGGCCGTCCGCCCCCTCACCGTGGAGCAACTGGGCGGCCTGGTCAGGCTGTGCAACGAGCACGGCCTGCCCCTGACCGTGCGCGGCTCGGGCACCAACCTCTCGGGCGGCACCATCCCGGCGGCTGGCGGCGTGGTGGTGCTGACCAACGCCCTTAACCGCATCCTGGAGATCAACTCCGCCGACATGTACGCCCGCGTGCAGCCGGGGGTGATAACCGCCAAGTTCGCCGCCGCCGTGGCCGGCCAGAAGCTCTTCTACCCCCCGGACCCCGGCAGTCAGGCCGTCTCCACCCTGGGCGGCAACGTGGCCGAGAACGCCGGCGGCCTGCGCGGCCTCAAATACGGCGTCACCCGCGACTACGTCATGGGTCTAAGTTACTACGACGTGGAGGGCGGCCTGGTGAAAACCGGCGCCAAGACCGTCAAATGCGTCACCGGCTACAACCTGGCCGGGCTGATGGTGGGCTCCGAGGGCACCCTGGGGGTCGTCAGCGAGATTACCCTCAAGCTGGTGCCCCCGCCTTTGGCCGCCCGGGCCATGATGGCCGTCTACGACGATGTGGACAAGGCCTCCCAAAGCGTGGCGGCCATCATCGCCGCCCACATCGTGCCCGCCACCCTGGAGTTCCTGGACCGCTTCACCATCCGCGCCGTGGAGGACTACAGCCACGCCGGCCTGCCCACCCAGGCGGCGGCCCTGCTGTTGATCGAGGTGGACGGCCACCCGGCCCAGGTGGCCGAGGAGGCGGCCCACGTGGAGGAGATATGCCGCCAACAGGGCGCGGTCCGCCTGGAGGTGGCCACCGACGCCGCCCAACGCGACAGGGTCTGGGAGGCCCGGCGCGCGGCGCTCTCGGCCCTGGCCAAGCTCAAGCCCACCACGGTGCTGGAGGACGCCACGGTGCCCCGCAGCCAGATACCGGCCATGATCGCCGCCCTGAACAGCATCGCCCGCACCCACAATCTGACCATCGGCACCTTTGGCCATGCCGGCGACGGCAACCTGCACCCCACCATCTGCTGCGACAAGCGCGACCACCAGGAATGGCAACGCGTGGAGGCCGCCGTGGAGGCCATCTTCAAGAAGGCCCTGGAACTGGGCGGCACCCTCTCGGGCGAGCACGGCATCGGCCTGGCCAAGTCGCGCTTTTTGGAGATGGAGACCAGCCGCGCCAGCGTGGAGTGGTCGCGGCGGCTCAAAAAGGCCCTGGACCCCAAGGGCATCCTCAACCCCGGCAAGATCATCGGAGGCTAGAGCCCATGGCCGATCCCCGCGAATTGGCCCGCCTGCTGGGGGAGCTGGAAGACCAGTTGGTGGTCTGCATGCGCTGCGGCCTGTGCCAGTCGGTCTGCCCCCTCTACGCCCAGACCGGCCGCGAGGCCGACGTGGCCCGGGGCAAGCTGGCCCTGTTGGACGGCCTGGCCAAGGAGATGCTCAAGGACCCAGGGGCCGTGCGGGAGCGCCTGAACAAGTGCCTCTTGTGCGGCTCCTGCGCGGTGAGTTGCCCCAGCGGCGTCAAGTCCCTGGACATCTTCCTCAAGGCCCGGGCGGTCCTGGCCGGCTACCAGGGGCTCTCCCCGGCCAAGAAGCTCGTCTTCCGGGGGCTTTTGACTCGGCCGGCCCTGTTCAACCTGCTGGCCAGCCTGGCCGCTCGCCTGCAAGGGGTGCTGGGGCGGCCGGCCAGCGAGCTCCTGGGCACCTCCTGCGCCCGCCTGGCCTCGCCTTTGGGTGAGCGCCACTACCGGCGCCTGGCCAGCCAGCCCTTTCACGCCCTGGTCCCCGAGATGGACACTCACCCCGCGCCGGGAAAACCCCGGGTGGCCTTCTTCGTGGGCTGCCTGGTGGACAAGCTCTACCCCCAGGTGGGGCAGGCGGTGGTCAAGGCCCTGGCCCACCACGGCGTGGGCCTGTGCATCCCGCCGGCCCAGGCCTGCTGCGGCATGCCGGCGCTCTCCGCCGGCGACAGCCGGGCCTTCGAGCAAATGCTCACCCACAACCTGGTCCGCCTGCGCCCCGGCGGCTTCGACTACCTGGTCACCGCCTGCGCCACCTGCACCAGCGCCATCAAGAAGCTCTGGCCGCTGATGGCCCAGGGGCTGAGCCCCGCCCAAAGGGACCAGGTGGAGCACCTCAGCCGAAAGACCATTGACATCAGCCAGTTCTTGGTGGATAAGCTGTTAGTGGGTAATACCATTTCCCCGGAGGACCATGAGGGGCGGGCCATCACCTACCATGACCCCTGCCACCTCAAGAAGTCCCTGGGCGTGGCTACCCAGCCCCGCCGGCTCCTGGCGGCCAGCGCCGGCCAGCGCCTGGTGGAGATGGCCGAGGCTGACTGGTGCTGCGGCATGGGCGGCAGCTTCAACTTGTTGCACTATGAGCAGTCGGCGGCCATCGGCCGGCGCAAGCTGGAGAACATCAAGGCCAGCGGCTGCCAGGCCGTGGCCACCTCCTGCCCGGCCTGCATGGCCCAGATCAGCGACGCCCTGTCCCAGGACGGGCAGGCCATCGCGGTGCGGCACGTCATCGAGGTCTACGCCCAGGCCCTGGGGCCGGGTGGCAAGGCCGGCTGACCCCGGTGCACCCCCGGCGGGCACCCAGCGGACGCCGGCGGAAAAGAGGGCCAGCCATTTTTGAAGTCGTGAGACCCAAGAAGATCTCGGACCAGGTCTTCGAGCAGCTCAGGGACCTGATCTTTCGCGGCCAACTCAAGCCGGGGCAGCAGATACTGCCCGAGCGCGAGCTGGCCCAATCCATGGGCGTCAGCCGGCCCACGGTGCGCGCGGCCATCAACAAGCTGGTTGACCGCGGACTCTTGGAGCACCGCCAGGGACAGGGCACCTTCGTGCGCCAGCCCCGCTCCGACCAGGACAACAACCCCCTCAAGCTCCTCCTGGACGGCCACGAGGCCTCCCTGGTGGAGCTGTTGGAGGTGCGCCTGGGCCTGGAGTGCAACGCCGCCGCCCTGGCCGCCCGCCGGGCCAGCGAGGAGGACATCCGCCTTATCGAGAAAAGCCTGAAGGCCATGCGCGAAAAGGTGGAAAAGGGCGGGCTGGCCTTCGAGGAGGACGCCCACTTCCATATGTGCATCGCCTACGCCAGCAAGAACCCGGTGCAGATACACATCATGAAGCACCTTTACGACCTGTTGCGCTTCGGCATACGCGAGAACCTGGCCCACCTCTACGAGTCGCCGGCCAACATCCGGGCGGTTATCGCCCAGCACGAGAAGGTGCTGGGGGCCATCAAGGGCCACGACACCCAGGCCGCCTTCGAGGGCATGCTGCAACACATCAATTTCGTGGTGGACTTCTTCGCCGGCCGGCCGACCCTGGCCGTTTGATGGCCAGCACGGTGGCTGGCTAAATCAAGACGGGCGGGGGTAAGCCCCGCCCATGCTTTTGTCTTTAACGGCGGTATCCCGCGCGCCCAGGCCAGGCCCCCGTCTGGCTCCCGCGCACTGGCGGCCTAGAACTCCTGACTTTCCGGCGCGGGCAAGGCCGAGGGCGGCTTGCCTCCGGCGGCCGCCGCGCCCGGCCCCCCGGCCGCGCCGCCGCGCCCCACCAGCTCCCCCAACCGCGCCACGTATCCGCGCATGGTGTGCGACTGGGCCGAGAGCTCCTCGGCCGCCGCCGCCGACTCCTCGGAACTGGCGGCGTTGGCCTGGGTGACCTTGTCCATGCTGGCCATGGCCTGGTTGAGCTGCTCGATGCCCTGGGCCTGCTCGCTGGAGGCGGCGGCGATCTCGGAGATGAGGCCCTGGGCGTTGGCCGCCCGCCCCTCCACCCCGGCGAAGGCCTGGCTGGTCACCGTCAGCAGCTCGGCCCCGGCCTTGACGTTCTGGATGTTCTCCTCGATCAGGTCGGTGGTGTTCTGGGCGGCCTGGGCCGCGCGCATGGCCAGGTTGCGCACCTCGTCGGCCACCACGGCGAACCCGGCCCCGGCCTCGCCCGCCCGGGCCGCCTCCACGGCGGCGTTCAAGGCCAGCAAATTGGTCTGGAAGGCGATCTCGTCAATGGTCTTGATGATCTTGGCTGTCTGGGCGCTGGCGGCGCTGATGCGCTCCATGGCCTGGCTGAGCTTATCCAGGCTCTGGTTGGCCTCGCCCACCGCCTGGGAGGTCTCCCCCACCAGGGTCTTGGCCTGCTGGGCGTGGTCTGCGTTCTGCCGGGTCATGGCCGAAAGCTCCTCCAGGGAGGCAGTGCTCTCTTCCAGGGACGAGGCCTGGGCGCCCGTGCCCTCGGCCAGGGCTTGGCTGGTGTTGGAGACCTGGCTGGAGGCGTCGGCCACCTGGCCCGCGCCCTCGGCCAGGGCGTCAATGCAGATGTTGATGGGGCGCACGATGCCGCGGGCCACCAGGAACATCACCAGGCCGGCCAGGGCCAGGGCCGCCAGGGCGATCAGCACGTTGAGGTAGCCCAGCCTTCGGGCCGGGGCCATGAGGTCGCCATGATTGGCGGTTACCACCACCAGCCAGCCCAGTTCCTTCTCCTGGCGGAAGGCGGCCATCTTTTCCACGCCCTCGAAGGTGTAGGACAGCATCCCCTCCTTGGCCGCCAGCATGCGCTGCCCAAAGTCCAGCTTGGACAAATCCAGGCTCAGCACCTTGGTCTTGTCGGGATGGGCCAGGGACAGGCCCTCCTTGTTGGTCAGGAAGGCATAGCCGCCTTGGCCCACCTTGACCGGGTCAACCACCTCGGCCGCCAGCAGGGAGATGTCCACCACCGCCGCCAGCACCCCCTCCTTGGTCTCGTTGTCCATGATGGGGCAGGCCACGGTGACCACGGGCCGCCCCGAGGATGAGCTCTTGTAAGCCGGCGAAACCACCAACTGGCCCTGCATGGCCTGCTTGAAGTAATCGCGGTCAGCCAGGTTGGCCTTGTTGGCCACGCTGGGATCGGAGGCGGCGGTGACCAGGCCCTGGGGGTTGGTCACCATTATCAGCTCGTAATAGGGCGTCTCGCTCTTGAGGTGGTCCAGGTGCTTGTTGGTGTTGGCCAGGATGTCCTTGTCCGTGGCCACCACCGTGGCCCAGCGCATCATGGGGTCCTGGCTCCACTGGCGCACGTTGAAGCGCCGCTCCTTGACCCAGGCGGCCACCTGGTTGGCGATGGAGGCGGCCTGCTGCTGTATCTGGCCGGCCACGGCCTCTTCCAGGGCCTGCTTGGTGTTGAGGAAGGAAACCAGGGTGGCGGTGCCCATGCATATAAAGATGAGCAACAAAGTGGGAATCAAAAAGCGGTTGCGCAGGCTAAGTCGCATGACGGCTCCTTGTCAAGCGGGGGCAGGCGCTAGGGAGGGCCTGGAACCACGCAAACAAGGCCCCCCGAAGCTATCTTACAGCTATTGATGATTTTTTGGCAACTGCGCAATGAGGGGTGCCAGGCCAGCCGCGCGGGGGCCGGCAAACACCCCCGCCAAGCTTGGCGGCCAGGCCGAAGAAACCGGGGGGCCGGGCTAGGGCTTGGGCCGCTTGAAAAACAGGCGGTGCCCCACCTCCACCGGCACCACCGCCACCAACTCCCAGCCCACCAGGCCGATGATGTTGAGGAACTCATTCAGAAAAGGCAGGGTGTCCCTTTTTTCCTCATAGCCCACGATGGACTTGACCTCCCAGTTCCTGTCCACCCAGACCGACATGTACTCCCACTTCTGCATCCAGGCCTCCCTTGCCCAAACCTGATGGCCGGCCACCACCCAGGGGAATGCCCGGCGCGCCGGCCGGGCCGCGCGATCCCTTGGGTGAAATGGTACTTCGCCGGGCCGCCAGCCGTCAATCGCCGACCGTCTGGGTGTGTTAGCAACGCAATAGTGTCCCCTTCAATTGCAAAGCTAAAATGTCCCCTTCATGGGAGACATAATTAGCATGAGCCAATCGGAGAGGGGACGGCACCACGCCTTGCGGATGGTGCTTGAGGGCAGGATCAGCCTG
>JACRDC010000032.1 GCA_016218705.1 Desulfarculus sp. | reverse complement strand
TCAGGCTGATCCTGCCCTCAAGCACCATCCGCAAGGCGTGGTGCCGTCCCCTCTCCGATTGGCTCATGCTTATTATGTCTCCCATGAAGGGGACATTTTAGCTTTGCAATTGAAGGGGACACTATTGCGTTGCTAACACAGCCGAAACTGTAAGGGTTGTATCCAGAGGAAACCTGCTGCAAAACTATACGTCCGAACCGAAATGCGTAAAAAGGAGTCGAGGCACTCGACCGCGCGCCTTGCCGCTGACCCTCGTTGGGAAGCTACTACCCTTTCCCCAACTCCTACTCTTCTCTCCGCCCAAGACTCGTGGCGGTCAGGCATCCGGTCCTCGTCGGGCCAGTTCCCGGCCCTGGCGGCTCAGGCTGGACAGGGCCAGGCCGTGGCGCCAGGTTTCCACCAGGCCGGCCAGCACGATGGGGAAGTACTGGGCGGCCCAGAAGATGACGGTGTAGGCCAGGGCTGGTTCCCGGGGCGCCCCGGCCAGGAGCAGCGCCCAGAACACCCCCAGTTGGTAGGTGCCCAGGTAGCCCGGGCCGGCGGGGATGGTCAGGGCCGTCAGGTGCCCCAGGGTGGCCATGGCCGCCAGGAAGAGGCTTTGGGGCAGCCCCACGGCTGGCAGAAAGAAATAGTGCATGCCCAGGATGGGCACCCGCACCAACACCGACAGCCCCAGCAGATGGAGCAAGGCCCGGCCCTGGCCCAGGGTGGCCAGGCCCTGGGTGAAGGAGACCAGCAGGGACTCTACCCGCTCACCCAGCCTGGCGCTGCCCTTAGCGGCCAACTTGACGCCTAGGCTGATCGCTGCCCGTGGCCAGGCCACCAACGCCGCCATCACCGCCAGGGCGATGAGGTAGCCGGTCAAGAGGCTCCAACCGGCGGCGTGCAGGTACTCCACGCCGATGCCCTCGGCGCGGCCGCCAGGGTCCAGGAACAAGAGCATCACCAGCAGAAAGCCCAACAGCACCGTCACGTCCAACAGGCGCTCCACCACGATGGTGCCCAGGGCCGCGGAGACCGGCAGGCCAGCCAGGCGAGAGCCGGCCCAGCCCCGCACCAGCTCGCCCACGCGGGCGGGCAGGATGTTGTTGGCCATGAAACCGATGAGGTTGGCCGAAAACAGCGGCGCGAAGGGCGCCTTCACCACCGGGCGCATCAGCACCTGCCAGCGCCGGGTGCGCACGGCCATGCACAAGGCGAAGAGGACGTTGATCCAGGCCACGTAGAGTGGATTGACCTGGCGGGCCAGTTCCCACAGCCGCCCGAAGTCCAGCTCGCGCAGCACGTAGGCCAGGCAGGCCAGGCTGATGGCCAGGCTGAGCCAGGTTTTCAGCTTGGGCCGGGGCAAGGCGGTTGCCAGTGCTTGGACGCCATGGCTCCTCGCGGTGAGGCGGGTTAGTAGATCATGCCCACGATGGCGCCGGTGAGGCAGGAGGCCAGGGTGCCGCCCAGCATGGCCCGTAACCCCAGGCTGGCCAACTCGCCACGGCGCTCGGGCACCAGGCTGGCCAGGCCACCCAGCAGGATGCCCAGGCTGCCGAAGTTGGCGAAGCCGCACATGGCGTAGGTCATGATGAGGTCGCTTTTGGGCGACAGGGCCTCGGCCGGCAGCTTGGACATCTGGATGTAGGCGATGAACTCGTTGAGCATGGTCTTGGTGCCCATGAGTTGGCCGGCAACGTGGGCCTCGGCCCAGGGCACGCCCATCAGCCAGACCACAGGGGCCATGACCCAGCCGAACATGCGCTCCAGTGATAGCGCCGCGCCGGCCATCTCCGGCAGCCAGGCCAGGATGATGTTGCAAAGCTTGACCAGGGCCAGCAGCGAAACGATCATGGCCACCACGGCCAGGAACAGGTGCAGGCCGTCGCTGGTGCCCCGGGTGACGGCGTCCATGCTGCCCGAGGCGGGGGAGGGCGGCAGTTGATCGCCCATGGTGGGTTCCTTTTCCTCGGGCACCATCAGGGCCGCCACCACCAGGGCCGCCGGGGCGTGGATGATGGAGGCGGTGAGGATGTGCCCCAGGGAATCCGGGATCACCTCGCGCAGCAGACCGGCGTAGACCACCAGCACCGTGCCGGCGATGCAGGCCAGGCCGCAGGTCATCAGGGAGAACATCTCGCTACGGGTCAGCAGGGACAGATAGGGCCGTATGACCAGGGGGCCTTCCAGCACGCCCAGGAAGATGGTGGCCGAGGCCCCCACCCCCAGGGCGCCGCCGATGCCCATGGTCTTGCGCAGCACGAAGGAGAAACCGCGCACCACCACGGGTATGACCCGCCAGTGGTACAAGAGGGCGGCCAGGCCACCCACCACGATAATCATGGGCAGGGCGCGGAAGGCGAAGACATAGCCCGCGCCCGGCGAGGGCTCGCTGAAGGGCAGGGGGGCCCCGCCCAGGTAGCCAAAGACAAAGCTGGTGCCGGCCAGGGTGGCCTCCTCCAAGGCCAAGGCCGCCTGGTTCAGCGCCAAGAAGAAGCCCCGGAAGAAGCTGATCTTGAACATGGCCAGGGCGATGGCCAACTGCAACAGGGTGCCGGCGGCCACGATGCGCCAGGGAACCCGGCGGCGGTTGCCGCTGCACAGCCAGGCCAGGGCCAACAGCACCACATATCCCAACATGCTGCGCGACATGGACTCTTCTATCCAGGGGGAGGTTGATGCTCAGGGCCGGCGGAGCTGGTCCCGCCAGGGCTGGCCCTGGCGAAAGGCGGCCAAATGCTGGCGGGCCACTTCCAGGCGGGTGGGTTCGCCCTGCTTCTCGCACCAGGCCACCACCCGCTCCATGACTTGGACGGCCTCTTCAAAGCGCCCAGCCTCGGCATGGGCCGCGGCCAGGGTATCCAGGCTGTCGGGGCTTTCCTTCAGCAACTCCACGGCCTTGAGCGCGTTTTTCAAGGCGAGTTCCGCGTTGCGGAAATCGGGGTCGCTACAGGTGGCGAAAATCCAGGCCAGGTTGTTGTAGGGCTCGCCCTGCTCGGGGATGAGCTGGGTGGCCCGGGTGAAATCGGCGATGGCCCGGTAGTATTCGCGTTGCTCCTGCCAGAAGACCCCCCGCATGCCGTACACCGAGCCCAGGGCCTGCTTGGGCAGTTTATCCTGGCGGATAAGCCTGGTGAGTATCCTGGTGGCCGTGGGGTAGTCGTGGCGGTCGCGGGCGGCCACGGCGGCGGCAATCTCCTCTTGCAGGCCGGCCGCCACCGGTGCCGCCCACAACAGACCGCACAAGAGGGCCACCAGGATATGCCGTCCGAAACCCATGCCCGCTCCTCGCGCCTGTGATGGTCCGCCGCCTGGGGCGGGATTCGGCAGGCAGGCCCATTGTAATTAATTTTACCGCCCGGGGCGATGCTTTTTAGCGCCCCGGCCAGTAGGGACGGCCGCCGGCCAGGACCAAGATTGGCTTGGAGCCGGGCAGGGGATGCCTTTACACTTAAGGCAATGCCGCCCGCCCTCGGCTGTGGGCGGACCCGGGGGGGCTGGAAAAACCTAAGGGAGGCGAGCATGCACGCCATGGCACGCAATCTGCTCTGCTGGCTGGCACTGGGCCTGGCCCCATGGGCCGGCGCGGCCAGTGCCCAGGAGGCCGGGGGGCCGGCCCTGGTGGTGCGGGTGCAGGAGCGATCCCAGCCCCTGGCCATCACCCGGGTGGAGGCCCAGGCCCGCATCATGGGCTTTTTGGCCGAGACCCGCCTCACCATCACCTTCCACAACCCCAACCCCCTGGTGCTGGCCGGCGACCTGGATTTCCCCCTGCCCGAGGGCGCCACGGTCAGTGGCTACGCCCTGGACGTGGGCGGCCGCCTGGTGGACGGCGTGGTGGTGGAGAAGGACCAAGGCCGCCAAGTCTTCGAGAAGGAGGCGCGCCAGGGCGTGGACCCCGGCCTGGTGGAGATGGTGGGGGGCAACAACTTCCGCACCCGGGTCTTCCCCATTCCGCCCATGGGGGCGCGCACGCTGATGGTGCGCTACCTGTCGCGATTGACGGTGGAGCAAGGCGGAGCCAGCTATCACCTGCCCCTGCGCTTCCCCCAGCCGGTGGAGCATTTCTCGCTGCGGGTGGAGGTGGTCAAGCCCCTGGCCACGCCCCAGGTTAAATCCGGCAGCCTGGCCAACTTCAACTTCGCCCGTTGGCGAGACAGCTTCGTGGCCGAGACCACCCTGGCGGGCCAGGCCCTCAAGCATGACCTGGTCATCGCCCTGCCCCAGGTGGAGCGCCCCCGGGCCGTGGTGGAGAAGGCCCCCGACGGCCAGCACTACTTCTGCCTGTACGACTTCCCAGCCGCCCCAGCCCTGGAGAACCCACCGCCGCCCCCCCGGCGCGTCGCCATTTTGTGGGACGCCTCGGCCTCCCGGGCCACGGCCGGCCTGCCCCGGGAATTAGGCCTGCTGAAGGCCTACCTGGCCCAGCTCAAGGCCCCCAGCCTGGAGGTGGACTTGGTGCTCTTCAGGCACCAGGCCGAGCCCGCCAGGCGCTATGTGCTCAAGGACGGCGACAGCGCCGAACTGATGGCCGCCCTGGGGGCCGTGGACTACGACGGCGGCACCCAGATGGGCGCCCTGCCGCCGGAAGCCCAGGCCGGACCGCCGGACCTGTACCTGCTCTTCAGCGACGGGCTATCCACCTTCGGCCAGGAGGAGCCCAGGGCCTTCGCCGTCCCGGTGCAGGCCTTCAGCAGCCAGGCCACGGCCCACCACGCGCTCCTGCGCCAGGTGGCCCAGCAGAGCGGCGGCCAGTACTTCAACCTGGCCACCCTGGACCAGGAGACGGTGCTCAAGGCCCTGGCCGCCCCGCCCCTGACCTTCTTGTCCCTGGAGGCCCCCGACGGCGCGGTGTCCGAGGTGCTGCCCAGGGCCGGGCAGCCCGTGGCCGGGCTCTTCAGCCTGGGCGGCAAGCTCCTCGCGGAAGAGGCCACGGTGACGCTCAGCTACGGACGCCAGGGCCGGGTGCTGGGGCAGGCCGTGTTTAAGTTGAGCAAGGACCAGGAGGCCAGCGAGGGCCGGCTGTTGGCCCTGGCCTGGGCACAGAAGAAGCTGGATGACCTGTCGCTGGCCGGCGGGCGCCGGCAAAAGGACATGACTCGCCTGGGCCAGGAGTTCGGCCTGGTGACTCCCGGCACCTCGCTGTTGGTGCTGGAGAACCTGGCGCAGTACGTGCGCCACCGGGTGCCGCCACCCCAGTCCCTGCCCGAGATGCGGCGCCAGTATTTCGTGGAGGCGGGGCGCTTGGAGGCCCTGGCCCAGGACAAGAAGCGCGACAAGCTGGACTGGATTTTGGGCCTGTGGCAGAAGCGGGTGCAGTGGTGGCAAAAGGACTTCCAGTATCCCCCCGGCTTCCGCTACCAGCCGCCCAAGCCCCAGTCTCCCACGGCGGCCCGCGACCAGGCCGTGGGCGCCCAGGCCCCGCGCGAGGCCCTGGCCCCGCCGCCCATGGCCGCGCCCTCCCCGGCGCCGGAGATGGCCGTTTCGCGCAAGATGGCCAAGAGGGCCGGAGGTGGCGGAGGCGGTGGCGAGGACGAGGCGGCCCCGGCCCCCCAGGCCACCATAAGCCTCAAGCCCTGGGACCCGGACACGCCCTACCTGGCCCAACTCAAGAAGGCCGCCCCTGACCAGCGGTACCAGGCCTATTTAAGTCTGCGCCAAGAGCACGGCCAGGCCGCCGGGTTCTACCTGGACTGCGCCGACTTCTTCTTTCAGCACAAGCAGGAGGAACTGGGCCTAAGGGTGCTGTCCAACGTGGCCGAGCTGCGCTTGGAGGACCCGGCCCTGTTGCGCACCATGGCCCATCGCCTGGCCCAGGCCGGGCACCTGGAGGCGGCCCGCCTGGCCTTCGAGGAGGTCTTGAGACTGCGCCCCGAGGAGCCCCAGTCCCACCGCGACCTGGCACTGGTGCTGGCCGGGCTCAAGCAGTACAAGCGGGCCATCGAGCTGCTGTACCAGGTGGTGACCCAGGAGTGGGACCGTTTCCGGGAGATCGAGCTGATTGCGCTCACCGAGCTGAACCGGCTCATCCCCCTGGCCCGCCAGGCCGGGGTGGAGGGTCTGGGCATTGACCCCCGCCTGGTGCAGCTTTTGGACGTGGACGTGCGCGTGGTGCTCACCTGGGATAGCGACCTGGCCGACATGGACCTGTGGGTCAGCGAGCCCTCGGGCGAAAAGTGCTTTTACCAGCATCAACTGACCACCATCGGCGGCCACATCTCCCGGGACATCACCGAGGGCTACGGCCCCGAGGAGTATATGGTCAAGAAGGCCATGCCCGGCGTCTATCTGCTCCAGGCCAACTACTATGGCAGCCGCGGCCCCTACCTGCGCGGGCCGGTGACCCTACAGGTGGACGTGTACACCAACTACGGCCGCCCCCAGGAACGGCGTCAGTCCATCACCCTGCGCCTCAAGCAGGCCAAGGACGTGATAACCGTGGGGGAAGTGAGGTTCTAGGCGGTAGACCGCTGGCCGGCGCGAGGCCTGGATGGCAGCGGCGCGGGGGGCGGTGCACGGAGAGGCAATAGCCAAACCCCCGGGCCGTGGCCCAAGGGGCTGACGCTGGGGCTTGCCGGGGAAGGCTTTGCCCTGATACCAATATGCAATCAAAGCCATCCATGGTTCTTTGATTTGCCCTCGAGCGGGCAAAAACGTGGTTTTGCCCGGCCTCCCGGGCGCTTTCGCGCCCGGCGGGCCATTCCCCGGGGTCCCCAAGCAAACGCAGTTTGCTTGGGGTGGATCCATGGCCCGCATGCCAAGTTGCGATCAAACTACTCGTTTGATCGCAACTTGGTATAGGCCCGGCCTAGTAGTCTTCCCTTTCGATGATGGTGGCCACGCCCTGGCCGCCGCCCACGCAGGCGTTGGCGCAGCCCCAGCGGGCGCCCTTCTGGTTGAGGATGCGGGCAAGGGTGCCCACCAGGCGGTTGCCGGTGGCGCCCAGGGGATGGCCGATGGCCAGACCGCCGCCCATGACGTTGACCGTGTCGGGGTTGAGGCCCAGCTCCTTGATGCAACTTAGCGCCACGATGGCGAAGGCCTCGTTGATCTCCCAGTAGTCAATGTCCGAGGGCTTCATGCCCAGCATCTTGAGGGCCTTCAGGCTGGCCGGCACTGGGCCGTGGCCCATGATGGTGGGGTCCACGCCCACGAAACCGATGGCGCGGATGGTGGCCAGGGGCTTGAGGCCCTTTTCCTTGGCCATTCGCTTGGACATGAGCATCAAGCCGGTGCCGGCGGCGTTCAAGGGCGAGGATACGCCGGCGGTGACTTGGCCGTCCTTCTTGAAGGCGGGCTTGAGCTTGGCCAGGTCTTCCAGGGTGGTCTCGCCGCGCACGGCCTGGTCCTTGACCACGGTCATGACGCTGCCGTCGGCCTGGGGGGCCTCGATGGGCAGTATCTCGTCGGCGAAGAAGCCCTCGGCCTGGGCCTTGGCCGCCAACTGGTGGGAGCGCACGGCCCAGGCGTCCATATCGGCCTTGGTCAGGCCGCTCTTGACCAGGAGCTTCTCGGCGGTCAGCCCCATGTTCACGGAGGTCATCATGTCCCAGTGCTTGTATTTGGGGTCGAGGAACAGGGACAGGTTGTAGCCCGCCAGGCCGCGGTCCTTGGTGGTGCCGCCCATTGGCACCCGGGTCATGTGCTCCATGCCGCCGATCATGACCACGTCGGCGTTGCCGGTGGCGATCTCCATGTAGCCGATGTGGATGCCGGCCATGGCCGACCCGCACTGCTGGTCCACGAACTTGGCGGCGATGGTCTCGGGCAGGTTGGCCAGGAAGAGGGGGTTGCGGCCGCCGTAGGTCCACTGCTCGCCCACGCCGGTGGCGCAGCCCACGATGAAATCGTCAATCTCCTCGGGTTTGACGCCGCTGCGCTTGACCAGCTCGGGCAGCACCTTGGCCAAAAGCTCGTCGGCGCGCAAGGCGTGCAGCCAGTCGCGGCCAGGGTCATTGGGCCGGCAGCGGGACTGGGCGGTGCGCAGATAACCGGTGATGACTACTTCTTGCATGGCAATTCTCCAAAGCTTGGTTAGCTGAAAATACTATGGCGAGGCGGCCGGCGGCCGCCTGGGCCTGTCCTATTCCGTGTGGGGCGGCCCTGGGGGCTGGGCTGGCCGCCAGCGGTCCCAGCGGAGGGCCTGCCCGCCGGGGGTGTCGTCGCGCCTGACCAGACCGCCCATGACCAGGTCCATGATGGGGTCCACCAGGTCCACCAGGTTGCGCTTGCGGTCTGAGTGCAGCCAGTTGATGGTCACGTGGTCCACGGCCCCCATGAGCACCGAGCGGATGACATAAGGGTTGCCGCTGGAGATGAACTCGCCCTCGGCGATGCCCTCCTCAATGGTGCGGGTGATCTCCTGGAAGCCCTCGCGCACCAGGCGGTAGCCCTCGGTCTTGCGGAAGTTTTGGTTGCCCTTGAGGATGAGCAGGTTGATGACCGCGTAGTCGGGGTGCTCCTGCCAGGTGTGCAAATACAGGTAGATGATGGCCCGCAGGCGGTTGGCCGCGCCCCGGATGAGCTGGAGGTGGAAGCGGTTCTGGTCCCGGACCTTGCGGGTGAAGGCCTCGGGGATGCTGAACAAGAGTCCCTCCTTGGAGGAGAAGTACTCGTAGATGGTGCCCTCGGAGACCTTGGACTCCTTGGCAATCTCGGCGATGGTGGACTCGTGGAAGCCCTTCTGCGCGAAGGTGCGCTCGGCGGCCGCCAGGATCTGTTCCTTGCGGGCCTCCATCTTGGTCGGGCCGTTCACCATGGCTCTTCCCTCCGGTATTAGGCCGCTTGCCGGCGAAGAGGTCCTCGCCCGGGGTCACGGTAGCGCGCTGGCCCTTCCCCAGGCAGGCCCGCCGTCCCGCCGGCCAGGCGCCGGGTGGTGCCGGGCCTCGGGTCTAAGCCCTCCTGGCCGTGGTCCCGGGACCGCGGCGGCGGGCATGGACCCGAGGCGTTGCGCGCCTGGCGCGGCAGGGACTTCAGACCGCGCCGGCTGTGGTATTTGGCCATGAGGACCCTCGCTCAATAGGGCTGGTAGAAGGTCTTGCCCTGCTCGGCCATGTCCTTGATGAGCCCGGCGGGGGCGAAGCGCGGGCCGTACTTCTTCTCCAGCTCCTGAAGCTTGGCGTAGACGTTCTTGATCCCCCACTTGTCGGCGTAACGCAGGATGCCCCCCCGGTAGGGCGGGAAGCCGGTGCCGGTTATCATGGCCAGGTCCATGTCCGCCGGGCGGTCGCAGATGCCCTGCTCCATCATCAGGGCCGCCTCGTTGATGCCGCAGGCCAGCATCAGGTCCACGATCTCCTGGGCGTCGGCCTGGCGCGGGGCCACGCCGTGCTCCTTGAGGTAGCCCGCCACCACCTCGGCCACCCGGGGGTTGGGCACCGGCTTGGGGCCGGAGTAGTCGAAGTAGCCGCGCCCGGTCTTGCGGCCGTAGTCGCCCAGGTTGTAGATGGCCTCGGTCAGGGGGTGAACCTGGTAGCGCGCGCCCAGGCGGCGGGCGAAGGTGTTGCCCACGTGGTAGTTGATGTCAATGCCGGTCAGGTCAGCCAGGGTGGCCGGCCCCATGGGCAGGCCGAAGTCGGTCATGGCCTTCTCGATGGCCATGCCGTCCACGCCGTCGGCCAAGAGGAACGCCGAGCCGCCCATGAGCCCGCCCAACTGGCGCGATACATAGAACCCCGGCCCGTCGTTGACCACCACCGGCACCTTCTTGATGGCTCGGCCAAAGGCCACGCTGGTGGCCAGGGTCTGGTCGGAGGTCTTCTGGGCGCAGATGATCTCCAACAGGGGCATGCGCTCGGCGGGGTTGAAGAAGTGCAGGCCGATCATGCGGCCGGGGTCGGCCAGCACCGACGCCATCTCCGTGATGGGCAAAGCCGAGGTGTTGGTGCCGAAGATGACGTCGGGCCGGCAGATGCCTTCCAACTGCTTCCAGATGTCCTGCTTGACCTGCATGTTCTCCAGGACGGCCTCGATGACCAGGTCCACGTCCTTCAGGTCGCTGAGCTTGGTGGTGGTGGTCAGCTTGGCGGCCATTAGCTGCTCAAGCTGCCCGGGCTTGAGCTTGCCCACCTTGATCTTGTAGGCGAAGGTCTTCTTGACGGCGGCCAGGGCCTTGGCCAGGGCCTCCTCGTTGATCTCCCAGAGCACGGCCTCGAAGCCGCCGGCCAGCAAGAGGTGCACGATGGAGGAGCCCATCACGCCGCCGCCCAGCATGGCCACCTTCTTGGGTTGGGCTGGGGTGAGGCCCTTGATGCGCGGCAGGCGTCCGGCGGCCCGCTCGTTCAAGAAGGTGCTGATGAGGTTCTTGGCCACGTCGGAGACCACGCAGTCGCCGAAGAGGTCGGCCTCGCGGGCGATGTCGGCCGCGAAGTCCATGGACAGGCCCTTGTCCACCGCTTCCACGATCTTGAAGGGCGCGATGTATCCCCTGGCCTTCTTGGCCATGCCGGCCTTGACGAAGTCCATCAGCGCCTTCTTCTCGGCGGCGCTGGGCAGGCGGTCAAACCGGCGGCTGGCCAGGCGGGTCTTGTGGGTCAGCTCGCCCCCCAGGAACTTGGCCACGGCCATGAACGCGGTGTCCATGAGTTGCTCGGCCGGGGCCAGCTCGTCAACCAGCCCCAGGGACCAGCCCTTCTCGGCCTTCATGAAGTTGCCCGTGGTCATGTACTCCAGGGCGTCGGGCAGGCCGATGAGCCGGGGCAGCCTCTGGGTGCCGGCCGAGCCGGGGATGAGCCCCAGCTTGACCTCGGGCAGGCCCAGGTTGATGCCCTGGGCGGCCACCCGGTAGTGGCAGGCCATGGCCATCTCCAGGCCGCCGCCCAGGCAGTTGCCGTTCAGGGCGGCGATGACCGGCTTGGTGCCCTGCTCCATGGCGTTGAACAGGCTGTGCACCCACATCAGCCGCTCCACGAAGTAGGCCTTGTCGGTCACGGGCAGCATCTGGGTGACGTCGCCGCCGGCCACGAAGTTCTTGCCGGTGCCGGTAAGGATGATGGCCTTGACCTCGGCCTCGGCCAGGGCCGCGCGCATGGCCTGGTCCAGCTCGCCCATGAAGTTCTGGGACATCTGGTTGACCGGCGGGTTGTCCATGCGCAGCACCGCCACGCCGTCCTTGATCTCGACTTTCACGGTCTGGTAGTCGGTTTTCATGTCTCTCTCGCCCTTAAAAAGGTTGCTTGTGGCCGGAGGGACCCCCTAGCCTGTCTAATAGCTTGGCATTAAGCCATATAATATGGTAATAACTGTATTTAAAAAGCATGGCGTCGTGTTTCGCTAAACGTTGTCCCACAGCCGGTACATTATGCAAGACCGCCGCGGTCGTCAAGGGCTAATCAAGTCAGCCTTCGTTATTTTTGTGGTAAATGGTGTGAGGCTTTTATTTGTGCAAAAATTATCTAACTATCTGCCGAAATAATCGCTGTAATCAGTCTGGCATGCCATGAATGGCCATGAGGATGTGGCCAACGTATAAACTAATTAACGCCAGGCTATCATTGTGCCGGTATGGCGATTACTTAGCCACGCCGGTGCTTGTGGCGGTGGCCGCCCGGCCCATGCCCGGCCCCGCCCGGTAAGCGTCGCGGAGGACGATCATCATGCCCAAGGCGGACCTTAGCGTGATCGGTAAAAAGCGCGGCCCCCAGGTCTTCGAGTACACTTGGCGGGAGGTGTCGCTCTACGCCCTGGCCGTGGGGGCCGGGGCCGGCGATCTGCCCTACATCCTGGAGACCACCCCCGGCGGGCTACGGGTGCTGCCCAGCTTCGCCGTGGTCTGCGCCGCGCGGGTCTTCCCCTCGCCGGGCGAGGTACAGTGGCCGCTGTTTTTGCACGGCGAGCAGAGCTTGCGCTTGTTCAATCCCTTCCCGCCCCAGGGCCGCCTGGTGCAGGAGGGCGTGGTCACGGCCATCCACGACAAGGGCAAGGGCGCCCTCTACCAGATCGAGATAACCGGCGGCCTGGAGGACGGCACACCCATCTACCAGGGCCGCTGGGGCATCTTCTACGTGGGCGCCGGCGGTTTCGGCGGCGACCCCGGACCCCAGGCGCCGGCCTATCCCCTGCCGGCGGGGCGTCCGCCGGACCTGGCCTTCACCCAGCGGGTGGCCGAGAACCAGGCCGCCCTGTACCGTCTCTGCGGCGACCCCAACCCACTGCACCTGGACCCGGCGGCGGCCCGGGCCGGCGGCTTCGAGCGGCCCATTCTGCACGGCCTGTGCACCTTCGGCTTTGCCACGCGCATCCTCGTGGACCAAGTGCTGGCCGGCCAGGTGGCGCGCCTTCGGGAAATCAGCGGGCGCTTCGTGGCCCCGGTCTGTCCCGGCGACGACCTGACCGTGGAGGGCTGGCAAACCACGGAGCGCTGGCTGCTCAGGGTGAGCACCGCCAGGGGCGTGGTCATGGGCAATGCCCAGGCCGTCATAGCGCCCTGATACCATTTTAACAACCATCATATAGTTTTAGGTGTTGGCTCTTGATCCGGGCATCCTCTGGCCGGCGGGCTTTGGTTTTTGGCCGCCCAAACCCCGTGTCCCGCTCTTAGCCCGGCCATTCTCATATCAATATGCAATCAAAGCCATCCATGGCTTTGATTGCTGATCGGCCGGGCAAAAGAGTGTTTTTGCCCGACCTCCCTGGCGCTTACGCGCCAGGCGGGCCATCCATGGCCCGCATGCCAAGTTGCGATCAAACTACTCGTTTGATCGCAACTTGGTATTAGGGCACCGGCAGGGGGCTGCTATGATCCACCCGGGAGGGGATAGGGGGGCCCTGCGGCCCCTGCCCACGCCCAGGCGGAGAGTCCACCCCGCGCCGGCACCCGCATCGGCAAAGCCAGTATGGCCGGGCGGCGGAGCGGGACACAAAAAGAAGCCGCTTAGGTTTTCTTGGGCCGCCTAACTGAGAGTGCTTCACGGGGCGTCCTGCCCCGTGCAGCATCGGCTTGGCAAAAACGCGGTTTTGCCAAGCCCGCCTAATTGCTCGCCTAAAAAGGCTCGCAATTAGGCGGGCCGTCCATGGCCCGCATCGGCCGCTGTGTCACCCAGGATGTGTTTCACGGGCTACCAACTGTATATTCAGCGATATTTATGTCTCACCGTGCAGCAGCCCCAAACTGTAAGGGTTGTACCCAGGGGAAATATGCCGAAAAAACTATGCGTCTGATCAGAAATGCGTATGAGTTGGTATCACTCCTGGGTCTGCTTACAGTGGGTCTCCCGGGTCAGGGCCAGCAGGAGCGAGCACAAGAGCGACCACAGGACGATCAGGCTGAAGCCGGCCTGGAAGGCGGCCAACTGGTACTGACGCACGCCGCCTTGAAGGCCGCCGTCCCACAAGGCGTCCAGCACCAAGCCGATGGCCGGTTGCAGGATGGTGGGCCCCAGCATCACGCCCATGTTCACCACCCCGCTGGCGGTGCCGGCCAGGCGCGGGGGCACCGACTCCTTGGCAAAGGCGAAGCCGATTATCATGCCCCCCGTGGCGAAGCCAATCAGCGCCAGGCTGGCGGCCAAAAGCCATAGCGGCAGCCACGGGCAATAGGCCACCAGGCTCCAGCCCAGGCTGGCCGCCAGGGCGCCGCCCAGGTACAGGGGCTTGCGCCGCCGGATGCGGTCGGAGAGCCCGCCCAGCACCGGGCCGCCCACCGCCCACCCCAGCATGAGCAGGGAGCAGAGCCCGGCGCTCAGGGTGGGCGACAGACCGTAGGCCACCTGCAGGAAGGGCACGCCCCACAGGCCGGAGAAGGCGAAAACCGGCCCCACCATGCCCCCGGGGGCGGCGAACAAGAGCCGCAGGTTGCGCTGGGCCCAGACCTCCGCCAGGCCGCGCAGCACCCCGCCGGAGCGCGCCGGCCCCCGCACCTCGGGGTGGGCGTGGCTGCGAAAGCCCCGCTGGCTGGGGTCGTCGCGCACCCACAGCCAGATGGCCACGGCCATGGCCAAGGTGATGAGGCCCATGACCAGCATCACTGGACGCCAGCCCAGGGCGTCGGTCATAAGGCGCAGGGGCACGCCCGCGCTTAAGGCCCCGGCGATGCCCACCATCAGGGCCAGGCCCGAGGCCAGGGCGTAGCGGCTGGGCGCGAACCAGTGCAGGGCCAGCTTCAAGAGGGCCACCCAGCCCACAGCCACCGAGGCCCCCACCAACAGGCGCCCCAGCCCGGCCCAGAACAGCCCCGGCGCGGCGGCGAAGAGCAGGGAGCCGGCGCCGGCCCCCAGGGCGCCCAGGCTGAGGAGCCGGCGCGGTCCCCAGGCGTCGGCCAACAGGCCCATGGGTATCTGCAAGGCCACGTAGGCGTAGAAGTACAGGGCCGAGAGATGGCCCAGGGAGGCGGCGGCCAGGCCGAAGTCGCTCATCAGCTCGCGGGTGAGCACCGCCGGGGCCACCCGCTGGAAGAAGCCCAGCAGGTACAACAGCGCCCCCAGGCCCCACATGGACCAGCCCAGCCAGCCCGGGGCGAAGGCCGGGCCGGCGGCGGGGGCGCTAGGGTTGGCGAGGGCGTTGGCCATGCCCCCTACTATGAGGCAAGGGGCGCCGCCTTTCCAAGGACCTTGCGGCGGCTGGCCGGCCATCAGGCCGGGACCACGCCGGTGGGGCTTAGCCGCGCAGGCCCAGGTTGCGGCTGATGATTAGCTTCATGATCTCGCTGGTGCCGGCGAAGATGCTCAAGGCGCGCACGTCACGGTACAGGCGGCAGATGCGGTATTCCTCCATGTAGCCGTAGCCGCCGTGCAGTTGCAGGGCCTGATAGGCCACGCGGTTGACCATCTCCCCCAGCCAGTACTTGCCCATGGAGACCCGCTGCACCACGTCCTGGCCGGCCAGGTGGGCGGCGATCAGGGCCTCCAGGAAGACGCGCCCCATCTCCACCTCGGTGGCCATCTCGGCCAGGCGGAAGGCGTTGGCCTGGTGCAGGCCCACGGGCTGGCCGAAGACCTGGCGGGTCTTGGCGTAGTTCAGTCCCTCCTTGAGGCACTCCTCGGCCATGACCTGGCACTTGATGCAGACCTCCAGGCGTTCCTGCTGGAGCTTCTCCATCATGTATTTGAAGCCCTGGCCCTCATGGCCCAGGAGGTGCCAGGCCGGCACCCGGCAGTCCTCGAAGAACAGCTCGGCGGTGTCCTGCATGTGGCCGCCCATCTTGTGGAGCTTCTGGCCGCGCGCGAAGCCCGGCGCGTCCTTGTCCACCAGGATGAGGCTGATGCCGCTGTACCCGGCCGCCGGGTCGGTCTTGCAGGCCACCACCACCAGGTCGGCGACGAAGCCATTGGTGATGAAGGTCTTCTGGCCGTTGATGACGTAATGGCCGCCGTCTTTCAGCGCCGTGGCCCGGATGGCCGCCAGGTCGCTGCCCGCCCCGGGCTCGCTGAAGCCCACGGCGGTTATCACCTCGCCGCTGACGCAGCCGGGCAGCCAGCGCTCCTTGGCCTGGGGCGTGCCGTAGGAGGCCAGGTAGGGGCTGGCCACGTCGCTGTGCAGGGGCACGCCCACCCCGAAGCCATCGCCCCTTATCAGCTCCTCGTTGATGATCAGCGAGTACAAGAAGTCCAGGCCCAGGCCGCCGTGCTCCTCGGGCACCCAGGGGCAGAGAAAGCCCTCCTGGCCCATCTTGAGCCACAGATCCCGGGGCACCTGCCGGGCCTCTTCCCAGGCCGCGGCGTGGGGGGTAACCTCCCGGGCCACGAACCTGCGGAAGCTTTCGCGGAAGATGTGATGTTCCTCGCCGTAGAGTTCCGCAAGCATCTGTGACTCCTGAAGGCCTGGCCGCTGGCTAGCTCATGAACAGACTGGGCAGCCATGTGGCCAGGCCGGGGAAAAGGAAGAGCAGCACCGCGCACAAGAAGAGGCTGAGAATGAACGGCAAGGCGCCTTTGTAGATCACCGTCTCGGAGACGCCGCTGATGGCCTTGACGATGAAGACGCAGATGGCC